>NZ_JBHTJZ010000005.1:0-909140 GCF_042675905.1 Paenibacillus chungangensis
AGACCCCTTGAAGACGACGAGGTTGATAGGTTCGAGGTGGAAGCACAGCAATGTGTGGAGCTGACGAATACTAATCGGTCGAGGGCTTATCCTATCTGCTTTCCGGTACTAATCGGGAGCAACCAGCTAAAGTAAGTAAGCAACTTTCGTATCCAGTTTTCAGGGCGCAAGCCTTGAACATCAATTGCATGGTTCAGTCTTTTTTGATGCTAGTCGAGAAGCCGAATCTGCGAAAAACTGTTATTCCCTGATAGCTCAGTTGGTAGAGCACACGGCTGTTAACCGTGTTGTCACAGGTTCGAGTCCTGTTCGGGGAGCCATTTCCTGGAGAAGTACCCAAGTGGCTCAAGGGGACCCTCTGCTAAGGGGTTAGACTGCGTAAGTGGTGCGAGGGTTCGAATCCCTCCTTCTCCGTAGTAACTTTTTATCTACATATGGCCCGTTGGTCAAGGGGTTAAGACACCTCCCTTTCACGGAGGTAACAGGGGTTCGAATCCCCTACGGGTCACCAACTTATTATCGCGGGGTGGAGCAGTTCGGTAGCTCGTCGGGCTCATAACCCGAAGGTCGCAGGTTCAAATCCTGCCTCCGCAACCAAAAATATGAAATAAAAGATAGCATGACCTATGCCGGTGTAGCTCAATTGGTAGAGCAACTGACTTGTAATCAGTAGGTTGGGGGTTCAAGTCCTCTCGCCGGCACCACTTGCTGCGGAAGTGGCTCAGCGGTAGAGCATCGCCTTGCCAAGGCGAGGGTCGCGGGTTCGATTCCCGTCTTCCGCTCCAGATTTCGGGATGTAGCTCAGCTTGGTAGAGCACCTGGTTTGGGACCAGGGGGTCGCATGTTCAAATCGTGTCATCCCGACCATTAAAAGAAGATAAAACGACTACATATAGAAGCTGTTTACCTGAAGCTAGTTTACTCGGGTAAACGTTTTTTTGTTTTTATGAGGCTCGAATGAAAAACCCTAATCTAGATGCCCAGACTTGAACAGTCTTCCGGCTGCGAGAAATAAATGGTTCGTAGATTCGTTATTAGGGAAGAGATATTGAAAGAATAATTCCGTACATCATGGGCAAAGTACTCTTGACTGGCTGTATACGACAGGATGAGAGGGGGTCCATGACATGAGAAGAAGGATTGGGTTGCTGCTGTTTGTAGCAGTAATCATGGTTGTCGGCTATGGCGGCGTCATTACGTCGGCAGCTCCCGGCGCCTACCACTTCGGCTTCAAGAGGAGCATCGGAGGCAAGCTGCCCTCTATCGATGAAGAGGGCTTCAAGCCGATCATCACGAAGCATGGCGCGATGTTCCTTGGCGATACGAGCAAGAAGGAGCTCTTCTTGACATTCGATAACGGCTATGAGAACGGGCTGACGGGGGAGATTCTGGATGTGCTGAAGGACAGGGGGGTGTCTGCGACCTTCTTTGTCACAGGCCATTACGTAAAAGATCAGCCGGAGCTGCTGAAACGAATGGCCGCGGAGGGACATATTATCGGCAATCACTCCTGGAGCCATCCCGATATGACGACGTTGTCTGCAGAGGCGATCAAGGCAGAGCTGCATAAGGTGAAGGAGCAGGTAACAGCTATTACAGGGCAAGATGTGATGAATTACTTGCGGCCGCCCAGAGGGATCTTCAATGAGCATGTACTGGCATCGAGCAGGCACGCAGGCTACACTAGCGTTTTTTGGTCGATCGCTTACAAGGACTGGGATGTGAATGCGCAACGGGGGGCTCGCTATGCCTATGAGCAAGTGGTCAGGCAGCTTCATCCCGGGGCGATTATTCTGTTGCATTCTGTATCCAGAGACAATGCCGAAGCATTGGGCAGTATCATCGATGAGGCACGGCGTCAAGGTTATGAATTTAAGAGTTTGGATGAACTGGCGCTGGAATAGACAGACATCGCATCAATATGCTCATACCGCAGAGCATCTGAGCATGACAATTGAGAAGTTAGAGCTTCCAGGAAGGGAGCATGAACACGAGCCGCTTGCAAGCCCTTCATTCAGGAGGCGGGCTTGCAAGCGGCTTTTGATGTAATGTATGTTTGTCAGGAGAGCTTGCTTTCATTCGGTCTAGTGGCGAAAAACGTTTTCAACGCTGTGTATACCTCGCTCCGGTCCTTAATGATGGAATACATAAACTTCTTGTGGTTAATATGCTTGTAAGCAGCCATAAGCGTGCTGCTTCGATTGTATTGGTTCACTTCGCCATAGCCGAACATATTGCAACGATCCATCAATTGGTTAATCAACTTCACGCACCGCTCATTGTCGGACGTTAGATTATCGCCGTCGGAGAAGTGGAACGGGTAAATGTTCCAATATTCCGTCGGATAGCGGTTCGCAATAATATCGAGCGCCTTCTGGTAAGCGGACGAGCAGATCGTGCCGCCGCTCTCGCCGCGGGTGAAGAACTCCTCCTCCGTCACTTCCTTGGCTTCTGTATGGTGGGCGATGAATACGATATCGACATGCTCGTATTTGCGGCGCAGGAAGCGGGTCATCCAGAAGAAGAAGCTGCGTGCGCAATACTTCTCGAACGAGCCCATGCTGCCCGAAGTATCCATAAGAGCAAGAATAACCGCATTGGATTGCGGCTTCACAATTTCTGTCCATGTCTTGTACCTGAGGTCGTCGGGCGATATGCCGCCGATGCCAGACTTGCCTGCATTGGCGTTGCGGCGCAAGTTCTCCAGCAGCGTCCGCTTCTTGTCGATGTTGGACATGATTCCCTTCTTGCGAATGTCGGTGAATACGACCTCTCTCGTCTGCAGCTGCTCCTTCTGCTTCTGCTCCAGATTAGGCAGCTCCATTTCCTCGAACAGCATATCCTCGAGTTGATCGATGCTAATCTCGTTGTCCAGAATGTCGTCGCCCGGCTGATCGCCTGCTTCTTTCCCTTTGCCCGGCCCTTTCGCCGCTTGAGGGTCTACCCCCAGCACATCCCCTACCTGAGAATCACCGTCTCCTTGTCCTACATGCTGCTTTTTGTTGTAGTTGTACACGAAGTGGGATTCATCCAGACTTTTGATCGGTACCCTTACCGTCTTGCGACCGTCCGACAATATAATGCTCTCATCCGAGACAAGATCGGGAAGATTCTGCTTGATTGCTTCTCTTACCTTCTCCTGATGTCTGGCCTGGTCGGTGTAGCCTTTGCGATGCAGCGACCAATTTTCTCGGGAAACGATAAATAACGGATGCGAACTCATTCATTACACCTCATTCCCGTTAGTTTGTGTAGCGTAGCGACAACTATACGGACCGTTGTTAATCAATATATTCAAGCGGGGAGAGGTTATGTGAACGAAATTCGTCCATATCTATCTTTCTAGCTGCTTCCTACACTTTACCATAATTCTAATTGGCGATAAAAAACAATTGAACGCGGTCGCTCATCCGCGAGCTAAGCATGAAGTTCATCACATGGGAATAGGCTTGCAGCGCGACAGATGGTAGAATAGAGAGATAGTGTTTTGGAAGAGGGGACGTGACGCAAGTGAAGCTATTCCATACCGCGGATTGGCATCTGGGCAAGCTAGTCCAAGGCGTATACATGACGGAAGATCAGCGATATGTACTGGAGCAGTTCATCGCCGCCGTAGAGAGCGAGCGGCCGGATGCGGTCATTATAGCGGGAGATCTGTACGATCGGGGAGTGCCGCCTACCGAAGCGGTGGAGCTGCTTAACGAGGTGCTGGAGAAGCTCGTGATGAAGCTGGATACGCCTGTCATCGCCATTGCGGGCAACCATGACAGTCCGGACAGAATCAGCTTCGGAACTGGCTTGATGGAGGACAGGGGATTGTATCTGGCCGGGCAGCTCCGGCCCGGCCGCAAGCCGGTCGTGCTGCGCGACGAACATGGAGAAGTGCACTTTCATCTGATGCCATATGCCGATCCCTCCATCGTGCGGCACGCTCTGGGGGACGAGAGCGTACGCAGCCACAACGATGCGGCGAGAGCGTGGGTAAGCCGGATTCATGAACAGATGGACGAATCGGCGCGCCATGTGCTGATCGGCCATCTGTTCGCCACGCCATCCGGCGAGCAGGAGCCCAATACGAGCGAATCCGAGCGTCCGCTGGCGATCGGCGGCGCCGAGCATGTGAGCGCGGCTCACTTCGAGCGCTTCCACTATACAGCCCTCGGCCATCTGCACCAAGCCCATTATGTGCGGCATGAGCGCATTCGCTATGCGGGGTCGCCGCTGAAATACTCCATCTCCGAGGAGCGGCATGACAAGGGCTTCTACATTGTCCAGCTTGACGCTTCAGGCGAAGTCGGCCTGGAGAAGCGTTCCTTGCAGCCGCGCCGCGACATGCGCAGAGTGGAAGCACGAGTAGAGGATCTGGAGAAGCATTCGGTGAACGAGGATTATGTATATGTCACGCTGCTGAACGAGCATCCCGTGCTGTTCCCGATGGAGAAGGTCAGATCCGTCTATCCCAATGCGATGCATGTGGAGAGAAGAATGCCGGTCAGAACAAGCGGCGAGGAGGAGCGGGCCGGCAGCGACGCGAATGCGGCGCCTGGCAGACGCGAGCGCAATCCCGTGGAGCTGTTCGCAGCGTTCTATGAGGAAGTGAACGGCACAACGCTGTCGGAAGAGAAGCGCACGCTATTCGCCAGAGCCTATGACGATCAGCTGCGGGAGGAGGGTGAAAGAAGATGAGACCGCTAAAACTTACGATGACGGCGTTCGGGCCGTACAGGGACAGCGAGACGATCGACTTCACCCGGCTGGAGCACCGCCGTCTATTCGTCATATCCGGCAACACGGGCGCAGGCAAAACCTCGATATTCGATGCGATCTGCTTCGCGCTCTACGGCGCGGCAAGCGGAGAAGACCGAGCCGATGTGAGGATGCTGCGGAGCCACTTCGCGAATGAAGAGACGCATACGTCCGTGGAACTGGACTTCATGATCAGGGATAAGCGTTACCGCGTGTTGCGGCAGATGAAGCATCGCAAGAGCGGCAATCGAAGCGAGACTGGCGAGAGAACGGAGCTGTATGAGCTGCACGGCGATAAGGCTGTGCCCGCAGTGGACCGGTTCCTGGCGACTGAAGTGAATGCCCGTATACAGGCCATCATCGGTCTGACGAAGGAGCAATTCAGCCAGATCGTCATGCTGCCGCAAGGGGAATTCCGCAAGCTGCTCACTTCCGACACGGACAACAAGGAGGACATTTTACGCCGCATATTCCGGACGGAGCTGTACGAGAGGCTGGAGAGGCGCTTTCACGGTGAAGTGCGAAGTCTGCAGGAAAAATTGAAGGGAGAGCGAGCGGGAGTCGATGCGCTGATGCGCCAGGTGGAGGAAGCTCTTCCGGCGCGCGAGGACAGCAGTCTGCATGCGACGTTCCGGCAGGACGCCTACAATGTGGCCCAGGTAACGGAAGGGCTGCGCCTGGAGGCGGAGCATTACGGAACGGAAGCGGCAGATGCAAGCAGGCGGAAGGCGGAGCTCAGCGAGCAATTGGACGAGCGGCAGCAACGGCTTCAATCAGCGCTGGAACTGAATCGGCGCCATGACGAGCTGGCAGCCAAGCTGGACGAGCAGCGAACGCTGATCGAGCGGAAGCCGCTCGTGGAGCAGCAGGAGCAGGAGCTGGAGCAAGCTCGGAGAGCCGCCGGTCTGGCGCCGTACGAGGAACAAGCCCGCCGGGCGGATGAGAATGCTCGACAGAAGCAAGCGGAGCATGCGCGAAGTCTGACGCAATGGCGGGAGGCGGAGCATGCGCTGGAAGCGGCGTCTGCCCGTCATCGGCAGGAAGCGGAGCGTGAAGGGAGCCGGCAGGAGGCGAGACTTGCAGCTCACCGGCTGTCGGAGCTGCTTCCGGTCGTCGATACGCTGGCGGATCAGCGGCGGGAGCTGGAGCGGCTGCTACGCGAGGAAAAGCAGACGGCGGGCGAGCTTGCCGCGGCAGAGGCGGCTTACCGGGCGGGCAAGGAGAAGCATGCGGCGCTACAAGGGAGCATTCGCGTATTGGAGACAAGCGCTGCCAAGCTTCCGGCAGCGGTCCAACAGCTCCGGCAAGTAGAGCAGCAAGGGAAGGAAGTGAAGCGTCAGATACAGCTTGGCGAGGAGCTTGTCCGATACGGCGAGCTAGAGAGCAAGGGCGAGCGACAGCTGGAGGAGCTTCGCTCGCAATATGCGGAGCTGGAGCGGCGCTGGATTGAAGGACAAGCCGGCTTGCTGGCGTCCCATCTGCATGATGGCAAGCCTTGCCCCGTATGCGGCAGCGAATCGCATCCTGGGAAAGCGGAGCTGCAGAGAGATATGCCGTCAAAGGATGTCTTGCAGGAAGCGAAGGAATATCTGTCTACCGTAGAGCGCGAGCTGCTCAGTGTGAAAGCTCAGGCTGCTGCCGCCCTCCAGCAGCAGCAGGAAGGCTTGTCGGAGCTTGCGGCGAACGGAATGGAGCCTGCGTCTGTCGAGCATGCTGCGGAGCTGATCGCAAGGCTGCAGGAGGAGCAAGCCGAGCTGCGCTCCGAGTGGCGCACTTGGAAGGCAGAGTCCGATGCCATGCAAAGCGATGCTTCCAGACTGGAAGAGCAGCGCGCGAGCTTGCTGCAACTGGAAGCGGAGCTTGTCCGACTGGAGAACGCGAGGGAGACGCTGCAGGGGAACGGGCAGCAGCTAATGCTGCAACGCGCCAGCGCGGAATTCGCCCTGGCGAAGGAGCTGGATCGGATTCCGGAGGAGCTGCGGTCGCCGGAGGAGCTGCGTATCCAGCTTCGCAAGCGGCAAGCGGAGGTGTCCGCCATGGAGCAGGCTTGGAAGGAAGCGCAGGAAGGCTTGCAGCTGGCATCCACCCGCGGCGCCGAGCTGAAGGCTTATTCCGAGCAGTCCGGCCGATCGCAGGAGGCTGCGGTGAAGGAAGCGGAGGAATACAAGGAGCTTCTGGCCGCCAAGCTGATGCAAGCTGGCTTCACCTCTCCGGATGAGTACCGATCGGCGGTGAAGTCCGAAGAAGTGATGGCAGAGCTGCAGTCGGGGATTGAGAGTTATCGATCCGCGTTACGTGCGCTGGAGAGCACGCTCGCCACGCTACAGCAAGAGCTGCAAAACAAGCCGAGAATCGATCCTGAACCGCTAAAGGAGGAGATTGCGACGTATAAGCGGGAGCACGAGGCGGCAATCGCCAGTGAAGGGGCTGCGCTACGCTACGCACAGGATGCCATCCGGCTGGAGAGCGGACTCAGATCCAGAGCGGTCATGGCCGCCGAGCTGGAGGGCAAGCTGGAGAGTATGCTCGACATCTACGCGATGCTGAAGGGCGACAACTTGCTGAAGATGTCATTTGAACGCTATATTCTCATTGAATATCTGGAGCAAATATTGGCAATGGCTAACGAGCGGCTGAAGGGGCTCTCTGGCGGGCAGTATCAATTGGTGCGCAGCGACAGACTGGAGGCGAGAGGCAAGCAGAGCGGACTGGGGCTGGATGTATATGACGCTTATACGGGACAGAACAGAGATGTGAAGACGCTGTCCGGCGGTGAGAAGTTCAATGCGTCGCTCTGCCTGGCGCTCGGTATGTCGGATGTCATTCAATCTCATCAAGGCGGGGTCTCCATCGAGATGATGTTCATCGACGAAGGCTTCGGCTCCCTGGACGAGGAGTCGCTGCACAAGGCGATCGCCGCGCTTGTCGACCTACAGCGAGCCGGACGTATGATCGGCGTCATCTCTCACGTAGGAGACTTGAAGGAAGCCTTCCCGGCTTGCCTGGAGGTGACCAAGTCGAGAGAAGGCTTCAGCCGAACCTCGATTGTACTGCGGCAATAGCAACAGGCAGGTACAAAAAAACTCCGGCGCTTCCATTAAGGAAGTACCGGAGCCGGCGTCTCTAGAAGGAAGCTGCCTCAGACGGCGCCCGCCGCACCTGCCACCATGCTGATGATAACAAGCACCACTACGCCGACGGCTATGAGAGCGTTCAATACAATACCAAGCACGCTGAACACTTTCTTGCGGTTCTTCATCACCGCGCCTACAATTCCCAGAATAAGGCCGATGACCGACAAGCCGATCGATACGATGAACAGCAGGCCGGCAGCCATAATACTCACTATAGCGGAGTCCCCATCTAATATTTGGGCTTCCAGTGATTCCGGGTCCAACGTGCCCATATTGATAAATTCGGCAGTGAAGGAGACGGTCAGTACAAGCGTGATAATGGCAGCCAATATGGCGAGCAGCGCGATGATGAAGGAGGCGATCCCCAGTCCTGAATGCTTCAGCGTCTCGGGGGCGCCGTGCATGCCGGGCGGGGGCGGCACCGGCTCGAAGGTGGAGAAGCCGCCGTCCGGCGTTTTGTTTTCGTATTGGTTTTGGTCATTGTTCATATGATCTCGCTCCTTTATGGACTACGCTCAATTATACACAACATGCGAAAGGGTTGAAAACAGATGTTTCCAAACTATTTTATCATTGGTGCGGTCAATGCCGCAATTGCTATTGCGCTGGGCGCCTTCGGCGCTCACGGACTCGAAGAAAAGCTCACTCAGCATTACCTGGATGTGTTCGAGACAGGAGTTCGTTATCATATGTACGGCGCGCTAGGACTGATGCTGATCGCGTTACTGGACAAGACGATTGGGGGCAGCAAGCATGTTCGGATAGGGGGAAGACTGCTGCTGGCGGGCATCGCCATCTTTAGCGGAAGTCTGTACATCCTGTCGGTGACCGGAATATCCAAGCTGGGGATGGTTACGCCAATTGGCGGTGTGGCGATGCTTGCTGGCTGGGCGTTCGTTATTATGGGCGTGGTAAAATCGAAGTAATTCGACACTATTCGACATTATCCTGCAGGAAAACAAGCTGCATTAGCAAATATTTCTATGACAAAAGTTTAATATCGTTTATAATGGTACTAGCTGTCACTTGACTCGATATTAGAGGAAGGAAGTTTGCGTGTGGCGAAAGATAAGGATAATTCTCCCGGATCGGAAATGGAAGGGAATCGCTGGCTGGCACTGAACGATCCCTGGTTCATTAGCGCAATGATGACCGTCATGGCGATACTCTGGGTAGTCGTTTCGTTTCTGCTCGTTGCCAACACCTTGTACCGCTGGATTTCTTTGGCGATTGCCGCTTCCTTGCTGGCATGCGCTATCGTCATTTATTTTAAACGCATTTCCTTTGCAAGCTTCCACAAATATCATACGCCGATCGTCGAGACAATTCTTCGCTCGGAGGCGGTGCCTATTGCTGTGCTGGACCGGGAAGGCAACATTGTCGAACTGAATGAAGCATCCGTCCGTATGCTAGGCCATCATCGCATGGACATGGTAGGATCGCCTATCACGCGCGTGATTGATCCTGCAAGTCGATTCGTATTCCAGCAATGCATGGAGCAAGCCCTTGAGGGAGATACGATTCAGAACAACATTCATATGATGCACCGGACGGGCTTCCCGCTGGAGCTTCAGGTGGTATGCGCGCCGATGGTGCAGGACGATGAAGTAATCGGCGCGTTGATAATATGCCACGATCTAAGCGACAGGAAACGCAATGTGGAACGGATTCGCTATATGGCCTATTACGACGATATGACGGGGCTGCCTAACCGCACGCTGTTCCAGACCAGACTGACGGAGAGTCTGACTCGTGCCAAGGAAGACGAGAAGCTGCTTGGCATCTGCTATCTGGATCTGGATCGCTTCAAGCTGGTTAACGCATCGTTCGGACGGGAATTCGGCGATATGCTGCTCATGCAGGTGGCGGATAGGTTGAACCGTGGATCGTCCGAACAAGATTTCGTAGCGCGCATGGAGGGTGACGAATTCGCGATCATCTTGTATGATGTGGAGTCGGAAGATCAATTGCTGAAGAGAGCCAGAGACGTTCTGAAGGCGATAGAGGAGCCTTACGAGCTGAAGGGCTTCCCGCTGCACATTACAGCCAGTATGGGAGCCGTGACGAATCTTGACGATCAAGACGATGGTTATTCCCTGTTCAAGAAGGCGGATATGGCACTGGTCAAAGTGAAAGAAACGGGAAAAAACGATTGTTTGCTATATTCGGATTCATGGAGCAACTCGTCCTTCGAACGTCTCACCTTGCAGCATGAGATGTACCGCGCCATACAGCGGCAGGAGTTCATCTTGCACTATCAGCCGCAATACGATATGGCTTCGGGCCGCATCATTGGCATTGAGGCGTTGGTTAGATGGAACCATCCCGTACGGGGAGAACTGTCACCTGGGACGTTCATTCCTCTTGCGGAGGAGAGCGGAATGATTGTACAGATCGGCGATTGGGTGCTGCTAGAGGCTTGTCGTCAGAACAAGGCCTGGCAGGATGCGGGACTGCCGAAGGTTCCGATCTCGGTGAATTTGTCCATTCGACAGTTCCTGCAACATGATTTGGCCAGCAATATTCAGGACGTCCTGAACTCGACGGGGCTGGAACCGAAATATTTGGATCTTGAAATTACGGAATCGATGACGATCGATGTGAACTTGATCGCCAAGTGCTTGCTTGCCATTACTGATCTCGGCGTCGGTATTAGCGTTGATGACTTCGGCACCGGATACAGCTCCTTCCATTACTTGAAGAACTTCCCGATTGATCGGCTCAAGATTGACCGTTCCTTTGTCCGGGATATTCAGCAGGATCCCAACGACGCGGAGATTGTGGCGGCCATTATTGCAATGGCGCACAACCTGAATATTCAAGTCATTGCCGAAGGCGTAGAGACGCTGGAGCAGGTAGAGTTTTTGAGGGCGCATCAATGCGACGAGATGCAGGGCTATTACCGGAGCCCACCCGTATCCAGCGACAATTTGGAGCTTATGCTACGAGCGGGTTAACAGGTGCAGAGGCAGGGCGCAGTGGAACCAGAGGGTTCCGCTGCGCCCTGTTTGCATTTTTCCCTAGTATTTCATTTTGTGTGGAAATGTGACTGTTGATCGGTGATATACCGACTGTCTTCCCTTGGCGCTCCCAACCTATAATAAATGTGTAAGCATGCTGATCAAGTCAGAAGAAGGAGGGAACAAGGGATTGAAGTTATGGCGCAAACTTTGGAGACAGCGAGTGTTGTTTTTGTTTATGCTGCCAGGTGCGGCTGCAGTTCTGGTTTTTGCTTATGCGCCAATGATCGGGCTAGTCATTGCCTTTCAGGATTATCGAGTAACGGACGGTTTTCTAAGCGGCGATTTTGCAGGATTGGAGCATTTCCGCACCTTTTTGTCGGACCCGGAGTTTTTTAATGCGCTGCGCAATACACTTGTGATGGGCGGATTGATGATTTTATTCGGCTTTCCGGCTCCGATCGTGCTGGCGCTCATGATTGACGCCGTCAGGACAACAAAGGCGAAGCGGCTCATTCAGTCCATCACGTATTTGCCGCATTTTATTACATGGGTGTTCATATCCAGCCTGGTCTACCGCTTGCTGGAATCCGAGAGTGGGATTGTCAATTTGCTGCTCATGGAGCTCGGCTTGCCCGCAGTAAATTTCATGCAAAATCCAGATTATTTCTGGGGCATTCTCGTCGTCACATCCATCTGGCAAAGCGTGGGATGGAATACGATTATCTATCTGGCTGCAATTACGAGTATCGATCCCGAGCTTCACAGCGCAGCCATGGTTGACGGAGCAAGCAGATTCCAGCGGATGATATCCATTACGCTACCTTGCATCATGCCGACCATCGCCATATTGTTCGTCTTGTCGTTGGGTTCGCTGTTTACCGTTAATTTTGAAGCCGTTTTCAATTTGATGAACGGGTTTTTACAGTCTAAGGCGGATGTTATCGATACGTACATTTATCGCACCGGTGTACAGATGGCCAATTTTTCCTACGCTACGGCTATTGGATTCGCAAGATCGATTATAACGGCAACATTGGTCGTTATTGGTTACATTATATCGAACAAAATAAACGAGACGCGCTTGCTGGGTTAGGAGGAAACTATGGAGACTTACTCGCGGGGAGAGAGAGCGTTTTCTTTCGTCAATTATTTGCTGCTCGTCATATTGTGCGTCGTCATGATGTATCCGTTTTTCTACGTCTTTCTTTATTCGATAAGCGACAGCGTTGCGGCATCAGGAAGAACGCTAACCTTCTTCCCGGTAAAGCCGACACTCTACAATTATAAAGTCGTGCTGACGAACAGCGGCATTATGAATGCGTTTTATATTTCCGTAGCCCGTACGGTCGTCGGCACTCTGGCGCATGTCATCGTAACGACCATGGTCGCCTATGCGCTGTCCAAGCCTTATCTGGTCGCAAGAAAGACGCTGTTTGTCTTTTTCATGATCCCTATGTTTTTTAGCGGAGGACTTCTCCCCTTCTATGTAGTCGTTGTTAAGCTGGGGCTTTCCAACAGCTTCTGGGTGTACATTCTGCCCGCATTGTTCACCACCTTCAATATGCTCCTGGCGAAAGTGTTCTTCGATCAAATTCCCAAGTCACTGGAAGAATCGGCCAGCATTGACGGGGCGGGACCTGGAAGAATATTCTTCCAGATTATATTGCCCTCCAGCTTGCCGATATTGGCTACCTTGTCGATCTTCGCAGGGGTTGCCCAATGGAATTCCTGGTTCGATGCTCTCCTGTTCGTGACGAAGCAGGATCTGCTGCCGGTTCAGACGCTGCTGTACAAGATTATATTGGAATCGCAAGCGTCAACGGTGGAGCAGATTATGAGAATGTCACAGACGGATCATCAGACAACGATCTCATCCGAATCGATCAAGATGACAACATTGATGGTGTCTACGCTGCCTATTCTATTCATCTATCCGTTCATGCAGCGTTATTTCGTGAAGGGCATGATGCTGGGAGCAGTGAAAGGCTAGTCATATATGGAATAAATCAACCAATTGGAGGTCATATTGCTATGAAAATGCGCAGTGTTAGCTTATTGCTTGTCGTGATCATGCTTGTCGTGTCAGTTGTATCAGCTTGCTCGAACAGCAGTAACGAGCCGGGAAACAGCCAATCCTCTTCCGGCAATAATCAAGGGAAAGCAAGCGACGACGGCAATAAAGAAGAAGGAGAGAAGGAACTGCCGCTGCTTGAATATACGTTCCTGGATACAGTGCATCCGACCGCTCCGTTCGGCTACAACAATCCCAACGATGTCGTTACGCCCGTCGTAGAAGAGAAATTCAACATTAAAGTGAAGGATGTCATCTTCTCTGCCGGCACGAGCCCGGTCGAGCGCATCAACATGCTCATCGCGGCGGGCAACTTGCCCGATGTCGTATTGGCGGATAACCCCAACTTGTCCGTGCTGTATGCGACAGGCGCATTCGAGGACCTGACGCCTTACAAGGACCTGCTTGTCAATATGGATAAGTTCGTGTCCGATACCGGATGGAACATGCTGACCCAAGACGGCAAGCTGATTGCGCTTCCGACGAATGCGATGCCCGACCAGTCCAATCCGGAAGTGAAGGCGCTGATGGAAGGGGATATTCATTACCGTTCCCCGTACGCCCAGAACTTGTTCGTAAGAGAGGATATATTGGAGAAGCTGGGTTATCGGTTTAAAGGGGTGAAGGAGCTTCAGGTGGAACTGGACGAAAATCCGCGTCAGCTGACCTATGAAGATCTGGTGCTGGATCCTCCTGTGGACACGCCGGAAAAATTCGAGAAGCTGCTGTACGACATTAAAGCGCTTGATCTGAAGGAGAACGGCAAGTCGGTCATTCCGCTGGAGCTGCCGGACTGGGGAGCCTATCATCTAAGCCAGATCTATGCGCCGACCGGAGGCTTCTATGCCAATCCTCAATCGGGAGAGGTGTCGGGATGGATTCATAATCCGTACATGAAGGATTATTATGCCAAGCTTCGCCAATGGTTCAAGGACGGCATCCTGGACAAGGACTATCTGATCCAGAAGCCGGAGCAGCTTCAGGAGAAGACCGCTTCGGGACGCGTGGCCGTTACCTTCTTCACACCGGATTGGCCGGGGGCGAGGGGGAATATGAAAGCGATTAATCCAGACTATGAGATGAGGCCGATTCCTTGGCCGAAGTCGCAATATGAGCTGGAGACAGGCAATCCTTCTTATATTGACGCCGCTTATCCCGCAGGCTTCTCCAACATTTTGATCAAAAAGGGCTTTAAGGACATTGAACGGTTGTTGAAATACTTCGATTGGTTCCAGACAGAGGAAGCGATGGAGCTGACGGCATGGGGACCCGCCAGTGCGGAGCTGTATGAAGAGAAGGACGGCAAGCGCATATTCAAGGATGAGGAGCTGCTGGCTTCCCTGAACGGCGAAGTCGTGGAGCCCGGCACACGGAATGCGGAGTATTATGGCATCAATAACACGAGCAAGGCATTCCTGACGGCTCCTGCGACGTTCTATAACAACAAGCTGTACAGAAAGTCGCCGCCAAAGTTCGATGCGTGGGGAGACTTGCGAATCGAGGCCGGCAAGAGCAAGCTGAGTCCGGATGGAACGGTATTGCCTTCCAGCGGCATCGAATCCAATAAGACGTCGCAATATTACTGGAATACCTTCCGCACGACCAAAACCGCACAGCTGCTTATGACCAAAGATGAGACGCAGTTTAATACGATGTGGGACGATCTTCTGACGGAATTCAATGAGAAGGGCGGCTATGAGGCGGCGATCGAAGAGATGAAGCCATTCTTTAAAATTTCGCTTGGCAAGTGAGGCAGGCTGTGACAAGTGATCGTGATGATCTGCTTTTCCCGCTGAAATAATGAGTTGATTGGAGATGGTGAGATGTCTGCGCGTATCGGCAAATATGCAAAGTGGATGTTATC
Organism: Paenibacillus chungangensis; assembly: GCF_042675905.1. Classification (NCBI taxonomy): domain Bacteria; kingdom Bacillati; phylum Bacillota; class Bacilli; order Caryophanales; family Paenibacillaceae; genus Paenibacillus; species Paenibacillus chungangensis. The sequence goes on from NZ_JBHTJZ010000005.1 coordinate 14,779, forward strand.
AGCAGCAATGGCTGGCTTGCTTATGGTTGGGAGCGGAAATGGGACTGTCAATGATGCCGCGGCCGTGGCGAATGCACCGCAAATCGGCATTTGGTATAGCACTTGGTATGCGAAGGAAGGTTCTTACTTCTGGGCGCAATCGCTGGGAGCAGGCTCCTCCAATCAACTCGTGGGAGATGTGAGCGGAGACGGAAAGTCGGATGCCGTCACCTTCGATAACACTAGCGGAGGCTGGTACGCCGCGTTATCGGACGGGGACGGATTCGGTTCACCGTCGGCATGGATCGCTGGACATGGGACGGGGTCCCATGCCCAGTTCCTTGCGGATGTGAACGGCGACGGGAAGGATGATGCCATCGTATACTTCCAGCAAGACGGCAGCTGGTGGGCGGCGCTGTCGAACGGCAGCGGATTCAACGCGTATTCCCGGTGGACGGTCGGACATGGCGCAGGCTCATCACAACAACTGATGGCGGATGTGAACGGTGATGGGAAAGACGATGCCGTCGTCTATTTCGAGCAGACGGGAGAGTGGTGGGTGTCATTGTCTAACGGAAGCAGCTTCAGCGGCATGTCCCGCTGGATAACCGGACACGGCAGCGGTTCGCACAGCCGTCTGTTGGCGGATGTGAACGGAGACGGGAAGGACGATGCGATCGTGTACTTCGGCGATACGGGGGAATGGTGGGCAGCCCTGTCGAACGGCAGCGGCTTCTCGGCTTACACGCAATGGTCCAGCGGGTTCGGAGCTGGCGCCGAAGCGGTCTTCGCCGGAGATGTGAACGGCGATGGGAAAGCGGATGCCGTTGTCTATCAAGAGGACAGCAGTCCTGCCGGCAATTGGTATAAGGCGGAATCGACAGGGGGGAGCTTTACGCTATCCGGCACAGTATGGAAGTATCGCCACGGTGCCGGTTCATCGCGGCAATGGCTGGCTGATATTTATGGAAGCGGCATGGAGGCGCCGGTTGCGTTCGATGGCGCGACGGGGTTGTGGAAAGCGATGCCTGCGGACGATTACTATTTCAAGCCGAACCTGCTGAATACATGGGAAGGCGGGCTTCTGCCGAATAGCAGGCCGATCAAGTATTTGCCTCGAACAGGCGGCAGCTATAACACTTACGATAGCGGCGATCCCGCGGTGATTGACGAGCATCTGGCCATGCTGGCAGCTGCGGGAATTGACTTCCTGCTGCTGGATGAGACCAATGGAATCAATGTTGATAACGGTTACATCAAGGAGAGAGCGGTAGCCCTTGCCCAGCGGATAGCCGTCTGGAATTCTGATCCCGCCAACCGGAAAATACGGTATGCCATTGCCATCGGCGCAATGCAGACATCGCATCAGCCGGCTACGATGGAAGGGGAGAGCGTGATCGTATGGAATGAATTTGCCAATCATCCTGTATATGGCGGCGATCATTACTACCATTTGAACGGCAAGCCGTTAATCGTATCCTACGCCGAATACACCGACCGAGTACAGTGGGAGCAATGGACGGGCGACAAGTCCGCTTCGGACGCGTTCACGGTCAGATGGATACAGGGCAAGGTGCCTTGGGAAACCGGCTCCGCTTATGAGAACACGCCTCAGGCAAGCGACTACGGTCTCTATATGGGGTGGAGCTATCCCCAAGGATCACTTCCGAATTCCGACGTTATGGTCGTTATGCCGGGACAGAACAACAATGTCGGATATACGATATCCAGAACATACAACGGCGTTAGAGGCGGATTTTACAGTCAGTTGGGGTGGGATCGCGTTCTGCAGGAGGACCCTGGCATTGTCGTGATCAATTCATTCAACGAATTTGCGGAAGAGACGGCGATACAGCCGGCGGATACGAGCCAGCTTGACGCGCCAAGCGAGAAGTGGCTGAATGCACAAGGGGCATTGGACGCGGATATGTATTGGGATATGACAGTGCAGTATATCAATAGCTGGTTAACATCTTCACCATAATGTTTTGAATGATAGCGGATGAAGCGGGGAGGATTTACGATGGTCAAGTCTTTCGTCATAGCTTTATGCTGTTGCATATTCACATTTTGCATCGATGGAACCGGGAGAGGAGAGAATGTTGTGCAAGCAGCGGCATTTCCGGAAGTGAAAGAGGATGGGGCGTTCCAGCCTCAGATTGGGATATGGTATACCGTCTGGTGGGACGATAAAGCGCCATACGACGAGCATTGGGAGGAATGGACGCGGTATAAGCCGGTGCTCGGCGACTATGCGTCGGACGATCCCGACGTTATACGCAAGCATATGGAATGGATCAAATCTGCGGGAATCGATTATATCGTATTGGATGATACGAACAGCCACTTCGCAGACAATGGGAACATTGCGCACAATATTGAAGCGATATTCGATGTGGTGGAAAGCATGGAGGAAGGAACAGCGCCCCAGATCTGCTTCGCGATCGGAGCGGGCCAGTATGCGGCGGGCAGCCTGGAGGCGCATATGGCAGAGGTTAATCTGATCTACGAGGATTATGCTCACCGACCTTCCTACTATCATTGGAAAGGCAAGCCGCTGCTTATCGACTACACGACGACGGATTGGTTCTACAAGTGGGATGACGATCGGTTCACCGTCCGCTGGGCGACGGGGTCAGCGTCCGAAGGGGTGCATGTCGCTCCGGAGACGGGCCTGTGGGGATGGGTGTTCGATCAATATGTGCCAAGTACGGAGGTGTTCGGCGTGATGCCGGGATGGGATACGGCCCATCAAGGCCGCAGCACTGTCCCGATTGACCGCGAGAACGGTGATTACTATATCAGGATGTGGACGGAAGCCGTCAAGCGCAATCCGGAGATGATCGTCATCTCTTCCTTCAATGATCATGCCGAAGAGACGGGCATCGAAGCCATCTCACCTCGCAACGAGACTGCCGAGCCTTGGGTAGACGCTTACGGGAACGAGACTCCGGACTGGTATGAGCAGATTACGAAGGGATATGCCAGCTTGCGCAGCGGTTTCCTCGAAGGATATTATTATCGGGTTGAAGGGAAGCGGCAGTTGTATCAATTCATGGACGGCGAGATGGTGAAGCGTAAGGAGCAGCCCGCAGGCAAGCCAGTCATCGTCATTCCGACTCAATACTTTACGGGAAAGCCGTATAAGGAGAAGCGCGAGAATAAAAATAACAAGGTTGTAATCGATGTATTCCAGTCATGGGTGGATGATTTTAAAGGATTACGTGACGGCTGGAGCTACTGGACGACGCTGGAAGACGGGCAACGGGCCGAAGGGCTGATGAACGGCGCGGAGTTCAAGGAAATAACGAGACATGCCTTGTCTCCCATGTTCGAACAGCTGGCAGAAGAGAAAGATCGCATCGAGCGAAAGGGCTTCAAAGTGCATCCCGCTTGGTTGAATGTGCCCGGCTGGGCAGAAGGGACAGTCCAATTGGATTTGCCGCAGAAGAACAAGCTGTCTCTGGAATATTATCCTGGAAAGGTGAATAACGCCAGCGACGGCATTACGTCAGCAATCGTAGTGGACGGCAATGAATTGGATGTACAGTGGATAACCGGCGAAGCGGGTTGGAAGGAGAAGGTAAAAATTGACTTGTCGGCGTATGCAGGCAAGAGCATTCAACTTACGTTCAAGGTCGGATGGGGCAAGGAGATGTTGGGGGATGATGCAACGACGGCCTTTGATTCCTTTCTCATCGGCGACCCTGTAATCGTGACAAGGTGAGGATTATGAACAATTTGGACAACAATGATCAAGACAATCGGTTGATAGCGGAGATTAAGCCATTCGGCGGGGTTCCTACTATGTTCATCAATGGAATCCCCCGGGATGTCCATGCCTATATGTCTTATTTCGACGAGCGCGCCTGTTATCGGGCCTTCTCGGATGCGGGGGTCAATTTGTTCTCAGTCCCGGTCTATTTCGCGGGAAGAGGCATTAACTCGGATACCGGCATCGGCCCATTCCGTCAAGGGCTATGGGACAATCCCGAAGGACTGTGCTTCGAACCGCTGGATCAAGATATGGAGAGGCTGCTGAAGGCCGTGCCGGAAGCTTATGTGTTCCCTCGCATTCATATGGATATGCCGCATTGGTGGGATGAACGGTACCCTGAAGAGCTGAACGCGCTGCTGGACGGGGATACAAGGCGTCAGTCGTTCTCATCCTTGCGGTGGCTGAATGATGCGGGCTGGGCCTTGCAAGAGACCGTGTCTTACTTGCGGCAAAAGTATGGGGCTCATCTGATCGGCATTCATATTTGTGCAGGAGGCACGGAGGAATGGGCTTATCACGGCTGGCCTCATGCGGATTTCGGCCAGCCGGCCAGCCAGGCTTTCCGGGAGCGAATGAGAAGCCAAGGCGCTGCGGAAACGATGGAGCTTCCCGACGGTGTGCTGGAGCTGGCCAGAAGGTCGGAACGGAACGAAGGAGAAGTGTTTCTTGATCCTTCAAGCGAGGAGCTGCTTATGCATTACCGGCGATTTTTGAGCGAGGCGGCCGGCGATGCGATCGTGCACTTCAGCCGTCTGGTGAAGCGGCAGGTCAACAATGAGCTGCTGGTAGGCGTATTCTATGGCTACGCACTGGAGATAACAGATGCGAGAGCAGGCCATCACAATATGGCTAAGTTATTGCATGAAGAGGCAATCGACTTCTTCTGCAGTCCCAACAGCTATCTAGGCGTCAGACAGCCCGGCATGGACTGGCCTTATATGTCCGCAGCGCACTCTATCTGGCTGCACGGGAAGATGCTCTGGACGGAGTGCGACACGAGGACGTGTCTGACCAAGCCGCTGAAGGAGGCACGTCCTGACATCTGCCCTCCAGGTAAGTATGAAGGCGGCGTATGGAAGGGGCCTGAGTCCATGGCGGTGACGAAGAGCCTGCTGCTGAAAAACTTCGGAAAATGTCTGGCGGAGGGCTCCGGCATGTGGTGGTTCGACATGTGGGGCGGCTGGTACGACCATCCGGAAATCATGCAGCTCATGACACGATTCTCATCCGTAGGCAATGGGGCGTTAACGTTAGACAGCCGCGCCTCGACGGCGGAGGTTGCCGTCATTGTGGATGAGCGTTCTTTTGCCTGGATGAGGCCCGAGTCGGCCGTAACGTACGCCTGGACTTATCGGCAAAGGCTGGGGCTCGGCTCGATGGGAGCTCCTTATCATATATACGACGTATCGAATTTGTCACAACTGCAAAATCGGCCTTATAAGCTGTATATGATGCTTAATGTTGCCGTCTATTCGTCGGAGCTTGATCGGTTGGCAGAGGGAATACGCGAGAGAGGCGGCTCCATTTGCTGGACGTATGCGCCAGGTATTGTATCAGGCACCACACTTGACATTTCGACAATTAGGAAGTTAACTGGTTTTAAGGCAATCAAGCTCCAATCGGAGAAGCTGAAGTTAGTCGTGGAAGTTGATGGTGAAAGCGTTTCCTACGGTGTTGAGGAGTATGTGTCTCCTATTCTGGCGATAAGCGATGAGTCTGCGACAGCGCTTGGCAAGCTGGCCGGAACGGACTATTGCGGGCTGGCGATGAAACGCATCGGCAAGAGCTTATCCTATTATTCCGTTGCTCCGGACCTCCCTTCATCAGTGCTGCGCACCGTCGCTGCGAGAGCGAGAGTTCATCTTTACACGGATACGGAGGATGTCGTCTATGCCAATGCACATTTCTTGTGCGTGCATGCGGCATCGGCAGGCGTAAAGATGATTACATTGCCCGCTCCCCGAATCGTACGTGACGCGATGACGGGCGAATACATGATGGATGGAAGGAGGTGCGCCTCGTTCTCTATCCACATGGCCCAATTCGAGACGATACTGTTCCAATTGCTAACACACATGTGACAGGAGGACGTTTATGGAGCCGTACAAGCTGTTGATCGTGGACGATTTTTTCGTGGAGAGAGAGTGTGTGAAGGACATTGTCGAGCAATCTTCGCTGGATGTGGCCATTATCGGTGAGACAAGCAACGGGGCGGATGCGCTTGCATTTATTCGGCAAGTACAGCCCGACTTCGTCTTGACGGACATTGAGATGCCTTATATGAACGGATTGCAGCTGGCCGAGCATATTAATCGGCTCTATCCGTCGATTCATATTATTTTCTTCATATTCTATCATAAGTTCGAGTATGCGAAGCAAGCCGTACAGCTAGGCGCGGCTTCCTTCATTATGAAGCCGATCGTGGAGGAGGATTTCCTCATCGAGCTGGACCGCATCATTCAGCTTCGCAGGCGGCAGAAGGAGAGTGAGGCGGAGGAGTACCGGCTGAAGCAGCTGTTGGCGGAGAGCTTGCCACTAATGGCAACCAAGTGGACGAAGGAACTGTTCATGGGCTTGCATAAGGCGCAGGACGAGCAGTGGCTGTGGGATTGTGTGCAATATTACCGCTTCCGGCTGCAGCGAGGCATGTATGTCGTATTGGCAGTGGAGATGAATGGATTGGAGACATGCTTGTCCGACATGTCGATTGAACAGCGTGAGTTGTTCAAGCTGAGATGGGAAGATTGGCTCGCAGAGCTGCTTGGCTCTGCTTCTTTCCTTTGGTGCGAGACAAGCGAAGGGCAATGGGCGGTGCTGCTGTCCTTCAACCCCGAAGTGGAATCGGATCAAGCGCTGGAGGAGAGCTACAAGACAGCCGAAGATATAATGGTGCGGTTCGAAAGGGAGAATCTAAGCGTATCGATCGGGATTAGCGAGCCTATCGCCCTGCTGGCGGAGGTAGATAGGAAGTACGAGCAAGCGAAGAGGGCGCTGAGGCATAAATTTCATGTTGGCCGTGGAGTGATGATAAGCGCATCGGAAGTGGAAGAGACGGATGCTTTATGGGAAGACGATGCAGGCCTGTTGTCCGTCATCCGTAGGGATATGCAGAAGCTGCTGTTTGCCGATGATTCCCCCGATGTGGCCAGTTACCTGGAGAACTGGTTTCCCGCTAATCGGATATTGTCGCAAGCGGCGGCTTGCAATCTATGCTATGCCGCCGCACTTTACGGACAGCAGCTGATAAGCGAATGGAATGAGGATTTGTCGTCACAATTTAGCGCAAGTAAGCTCCCTTGGGACAAGATGTTGCGATTCGAGAGCTTGGCTGAGGCGAAGGATTGGCTCATTCAATATTTGCTGGACGCCCGTTCCTTCATTCAGCAGCGAAGCGTAGCGCAGACCGTTATTATTGCCAACAAGGTGAAATCATTGATTAGCGAACGCTACGCAGGAACTGTAACGGTGAAGGAAATTTCCGAGGAGCTGCACTACAGCCCGAATTACGTGAACAATGTGTTCAAAGGGGAGACGGGAGAGACGATTCTGGAGTACTTAACCCGCTTCAGAATGGAGCAAGCGAAGAGGCTTCTGCTGGAGACAGATCGCAAAATTCATGATATTACGCTCGCAGTCGGCTATCATCATGAGACGTATTTCCGCAATGTGTTCAGGCAGTATACGGGAATGACCCCGAAGGAGTATCGCGAGAAGATGGGCGGTTCGCAGAATAGAGGCCATATCCATGCTCATTAGGCTGATGAACTGGTTTCAAAACTTAAGCCTTAAGCAAAAATTGATCATAGCCTTTACGCCTCTCATCAGCATGGTTGTGCTTGGTTCGGGACTGGTCATTTATCAAATCGCCAAGAACCGCCTTGAAAGCATGAGCGAGCAGCTGCTGCAGCAAAATTTGGTTCAGACGGCTTCCCTGATCGATTACAAGCTCGATTCCTATCTACTGAAATCCAAAATCATCTTTGCCAATCCTTCTCTGCAGGCTCTGCTTAAAGAACAGCATGGCGATTTCTATAGCCTGTATAATGCCTATATGAACGTCATGGGCGTGCTGGAGCCGGTATTGTCCGAGATGACGTATTCGTCATCCTCCGAATCCACCGCAGGGAACGAAATGCTGAATGTCACGATGTATGTGCATAATGAGACTTTGGCGAAGGATAGCGGGCTGCTGCGCAATATCGGGGAAGTTGAAGGGCAACAGTGGCTTCGCGAGCTTCGCCTCTCTCCCGATAAGCATCAGTGGCGCTGGCTTTACGAAGAAAGCGGAAGACGCTACATCTCGATCGATCATCTTCTAATATCGTTCAGCGATCTGAAGGAACTAGGCGTTCTGACTATCAACATACCGGAAGAAGTATTTCAGAAAATATTGCAGACCAGCAATGAGGATACAAGAGCAGAGCTTGTGCTGGCAGGCGATACGGACGATATGCTTAGAGGGGGTTCAGAATCAAGTAAAGCATGGTCCGGCAACGTGGTGGAGCGGCTGAGAAATGAGAACCAGCTTGGGCATCCTGTGAAGAAGACATGGATAGACGGTACGCCGTATTTCATTGCCTCGGTAAAGTCTGGAGTAACGGGGTGGGACGTCGCAGCTATGATGCCTTACGCCATGATTACGGATCAGCTTAAACCGATCGGACTTGTTGTCACGATTATTTTAACGCTGAGCCTTGTGCTGTGCTTTGTTACGATCCTCTTTATCGCTCATTTGTCCACACGAAGGCTGCATCGCATGACTCGAAAGATGAACCGTATCCAATCCAACTGGAATGAGCCGCTTCCGCTTATCCCCGGTCATGATGACATTGGCCAGTTGGACAGCGCTTTGAATAAGCTGGTGGAATCGTTGAAGACGATGAGCGAGGAACGGATTCAGCTGCAGCTGCAGAAATCACTGCTCCAGGTTGAATTGCTGCAGGCGCAAATTAATCCCCATCTGCTTTACAATACGTTGGCTACAATCCGATGGAAAGCGAAGAGAGCTGGAGCGGAGGAAATTAGCGGCGTCACGGAGGCGTTGATCCGGTTTTTCAAGCACTTTTTGAATCGCGGAGAAAATATGACGACCATTGGCAGCGAATTGACGATGATTAAGGAATATACGAAAATCCTCCGCTTTACTTATCATTTCGATTTCCATGAAGATATTCAAATAGAAGAGGAATTACTGGCATGCAAAATTCCTCATCTGCTGCTGCAGCCATTTGTTGAAAATGCGGTCGTTCACGGATTGCGGCCTAAAAAGGGACGGGGACACGTCAAGGTACATGGAAGGAAGGCCGACAACGCCATTCAATTCCTTATTGAGGATGACGGTATTGGAGTAGGTGAAGAGCAATTGAGCTGTATTAATAATGCAGTGCCGGATAAAGGCGGTTATAGCGGATACGGGCTCGTGAATGTTCGCAAGCGCATTCAGCTGTGCTGGGGCAATCATTACGGTTTTGCCATTGAAAGCCGATCAGGCGCCGGTACACGGATTACCTTGAGAATTCCTCTTCCATCCACATCCTTAGCGCAATCAGAGCCCGGGGCATGAGCATGCCCCGGGCTCTGATTGTGCTTACTCCTGATAGTCCTCGATCTCGTTCATGCGGAAGGTGTACACTTGCTTTTCGTCCACATGATATATCGTCAGCAGCTGCTCGTTTTCATTTATATTAATGATCCGGCAAGGAATGCTCATCTTGATGCCAAGACCTCTGTTCACGATAAGACGAATTAATGTGTTGTTGCTCATCACTTTCCGGAAGCTGTGAAAGGCGTCATGAACGGCTGACTCAGCTGATGTTTGAGGCAGAGCGGTCTGTTGTCGGGTCTCGCCGGAATGCTGCTCGATCGGGACGGGTATCGTCGATACGGCATTGGCCTTTCTTTCTTTAATCAGTTGTCCAAGCTGAATGCCGGACGTTATCTGGTAATCAAGCAATCCGACTCTATTCATACGTTGAATGAGCTGCTCTAAAGCGGCTGCGTGGTTATCGTCTTCTATCATAGCTTCAAGTTGAAACACATATGTATTCTTCTGTTCTTTATTTGAATGTCTGCTCATGCTTGTCAATCCCCGCCCTTTAAAATGCAAATGATATAGTCTAAATATACCACTAATCACAAAAACGATATAGGACTAATTGTTAATATATATGTTCATTTATGGAAATTGATGAAGTGGCAAGGAAGCATTCTCCTCCTATGCGACTAACCACACTGATGCAACAGAAGTGCATATAATGATGTTGAAGTGATATATTGCGCTATAAATTAGGAAGCTCAGGGAGGTGGATGCGTATGATGCGGATGATTCCCTTTAAGCTGGAAAGCGGAGAAACCGTAATAGGCGCTGAAGTGAAATTACCGAAGACAAATTTGCTGTCGATCTCGACAGATCGAGGATACATTATGTGCGGTGCATTGGATATCGCGCTTCTGAATGAGCGGCTGCGCGATCGTGAGATTATTGCCGGCCGTGCGGTTGGCGTGCGTACATTGGAGGAACTGTTCGAAGCGCCGCTGGAGTCAGTCACGATAAAAGCGGAAGCACTAGGCATTACAGCGGGGATGAAAGGAAAGGATGCGCTGCGGATAATGCTTTAATGCATTGTACAAGTGGTTCGAAGGCTTTCCTCTCCCATCGGCTCAGGTCAAACGACTGACAATCAGAAGGGGAGAAAAAATCCCTGCCTCCGCTCAAGGAGGCAGGGTACACAATAATTACCGGATATTGCGTTATTCGTGGAACAGTTTGCGCAAATTCTCCTCGTAAGGAGCATGTACAATGCCCTTCTCCGTAATAATAGCTGTTACATATTCGTGAGGCGTTACATCGAAAGCCGGGTTGTACACTTTGATGTCACGAGGCGCTGTGCGCTTCCCGAAGCCTTCCGTTATTTCCTCCGCAACGCGCTCCTCAATCGGAATCTGCTCACCTGTCGGCGTCTCAAGATCGATCGTCGACAACGGACAAGCAACGTAGAACGGAATGCCGTGTGCCTTGGCCAATACCGCAACACTGTACGTGCCGATCTTGTTGGCGACGTCACCATTGGCGGCTACGCGATCGGTACCCACGATAACGGCATCCACCATACCCTTGGACATGACGTGTCCAGCCATGTTGTCGCAGATGAGGGTGACGTCGACTCCAGCTTGCTGGAGCTCGAAGGCCGTCAACCGCGCGCCTTGCAATACCGGCCTCGTCTCATCGGCGAATACTTTCAGCTTCATGCCCTGTTCCTGAGCCAAGTAGAAGGGTGCGAGAGCAGTTCCGTACTTCGCAGTGGCGAGTCCGCCGGCGTTACAATGCGTCAATACGCCCATGCCATCCTTGAACAGCGTCAGTGCATGCTCACCGATTGTCTTGTTCGTCGCTTCGTCCTCGCTCTGAATTGTGACGGCTTCCGTCTCCAGTGCGGACTTGCAACGTTCCAGGTCTGATTCATTGCCTGCTATCGTAGATGCGGCGGCTTTCATACGATCCAATGCCCAGAACAGATTCACCGCAGTGGGACGGGAGGTGGCAAGATATTCCGCTTGCTTGGTTACAGCTGCAAGCCATGCTTCCTTGGTGGCGGCATCGCGACTGCCCAGCACGACGCCATATGCTGCGGCAATACCGATCGCCGGAGCCCCGCGCACCTTCAGGTGTGAGATCGCTTCCCACACTTCCTCAGGAGTCGTTAATGGAAGATAGAGTATCTCTTCCGGCAGAAGCCGTTGATCCAGGAGATCCAAGCGGTCGCCTTTCCATATTAGGGATTGCAAGCTGTTGTCCATTCCACTCATGTTGCTACTTCCTCTCTATTGGTCATTCTGTATGGTGTCAGATTGAGTTGTCGGGTTCTATACATCTACGCGACAGGAGCTGTTACACTATCAATCAGTTGCTCGATAGACGAGATGTTCCGATGTCCGCGTATAAGCGCCGTGCCGATGGCTAGAGCTTGACGCTGACAGCGTTCCCTGGTCACATCATCCGAGATCCCGTCGATATCTGCGACATGGGCGAGACCGACAATCCGACGCACCATCTTGCAGCCCGCGAAGCCGGCCGCATCCCGCAGCAGAGTTGTCATATAATAATCGCGATAGCCAGGGGCGGTCGAGGCCAGACGGTCTACGCCGTGTTCATCCCACAGTGCTGTGAATTTGTCTTGGAATCCGTTCCAGATGTCGCGTACGGTATTCAGAAGATAACCACGGTATTCTGCCCGTACCGATTCTTCGGATGACCAATGCTCCTGTCCGACATAATTGAGCAGCAGATTGGCGATGATTGCACCGATATCGAACCCTATCGGTCCGTAATAGGCGAACTCAGGGTCGATCACTTTCGTTGAATCCGGAGTGACGAAGATGCTCCCTGTATGAAGGTCGCCGTGCAACAACGCTTCGCCTTTCGTCAAGAACTTGTCGCGCAGAATGGCGACTTCCATTTGCAACTCGCCGTCCGATCGCAGCAGAGCGGCTGCATCCTCGATAGCTGCTTCTATATTATTGTTGGAAGATACGGTGTAAGGATCGTCGAAGATGAGATCCTCTGTTATTTTACACAGATCGGGATTGATGTAATCTCCCACCGCAAGCTTCTTCTCCTGCTGGTTGCAGCCCAGGTCGGAAGTGAAAAACAGGGTGCGAGCCATATACGTGGAGATATGGTCCGCGAAGTGCGGGTAGCGGGCTCCGTTCATTAAGCCTTGCCGCATAATGACATGGTCGCTCAGATCCTCCATAATGGTAAGCGCGAGATCCGCGTCGTAACGGTGGACAATCGGTACCAATTCCGGTACGAGCTTGCCGTCAAGCATCAGCTTCTGGCTTTCGATCCGTGCTCTGTCGAGCGAGAGCGGCCAGGATTCACCGACGACCTTCGCATAAGGCAGCGCTTGCTTCATAATCAGGCTCTTGCCGCTTGCGTCATCTATAATATGAAAGACGAGATTCAGATTGCCATCGCCGATCTCCCGACAGCGCAGTGAAGCGCCCGACGGGAAAAATCCATCAAGATCACTTGCGATAACGATGGCTTCTCCTTCATTTAAAGGATGATATGCATTCATTATTGTTGTTCCCCTCCGGAAATGTGAAGTCGTTTAAGGACATTATTCCTACTAGTATAATAGAAATGAAAACGCCTTGGAATACCTTTTATCGCAATCATTGACTTCATTCCATGTTTTTTTCACAATAGGAGGAGATCAATGGCAAGTAAGGGGGAGAGTATCGTAATGGGAAAACAGGTTGAGCAAATCGCTCTAAAAGAATGGGCGGTATCCCTCCAGGCGTTGATGGAGGGTGACTTGATCATGATTATGCGCAAAGGAGGAATCGAGGAGGAAACGAAAGATTTCCAATTAATGGACAATCGGTTTTACCTCATGCCTGCTTACGAGCACCAAAAGGAGCATTTATTAAAGCCGCAATACCGACACAAGCTGGCCGAAACTTTGGCAGATTGGACGCCGAATATGGAGACAATTCGCTTGCAGGGTTACGCTGAGGTCGTTGACGATATCGAAATATACGACAGCGATAGGCTAGACAAGCTGCGGGAATGCCATATATGGGAGGATACCTTCGCCGAGGAGCGGCTTAGATGGAAGCGGAAGAACCCCCTCCATTTGTTGATTTTAAGGGTATTTCGTCTTCAGGATGAGATTGAGATCCCGATGAGGTCCGCTTATAACGGTTGCAAATCATGGGTAAGATTGGAGGATGGCGCTCCCTTTCGGGAAATGACGCCGGTACTGACGGATGAACAATTTAACCGCATGCGGGAGAAAATGATAGCTTTGCTGTCTTAGCTCGTCGGTATGTCCCCGATTTTAGGAACTGGTGACGATTGGATTGGACAATGTTTCGCGCCGTTGATTGATTTATAACTACAGTTATATTAAAATGATTATTGAGAATCAGTGAGAATCAATAGCTCATCGAGAAAGCAATACTCAATGAAGCATAATGACCTTGGAGGGATCAGTATATAATGGCAACACAATTTGTCATCGAGGGCTTGAAAGCCGAAATCGAAGGGAAAGAAATTCTGAAAGGCATCGACCTGAAAATGAACGGCGGCGAAATCCATGCCATCATGGGACCGAACGGAACGGGCAAAAGTACGCTGGCATCTGCACTGATGGGTCATCCCAAATATGAAGTGACATCAGGAACGGTTACGTTGGACGGCGAAGATCTGATGGAGATGGAAGTAGACGAGCGCGCACGGGCCGGCTTGTTCCTGGCCATGCAATATCCTAGTGAAATTCCCGGCGTGACCAATTCCGACTTCCTGCGAAGCGCGATTAACGCTCGCCGTGAAGAGGGCAACGAAATCTCGCTGATCAAATTCATCCGTCAGATGGAAGGCAAAATGAAGGAACTGGAGATGAATCCGGAATTCGCGCATCGCTATCTGAACGAAGGGTTCTCCGGCGGCGAGAAGAAGCGGAACGAAATTCTGCAAATGATGCTGCTTGATCCGAAGGTCGTCGTGCTGGACGAGATCGACTCCGGACTGGACATCGACGCGCTTCGCATCGTAGCGGACGGCGTCAACGCCATGCGTTCCGAGGAGCGCAGCTTCCTCATCATTACGCACTACCAGCGCTTGCTGAACTATATTACGCCAGACCATGTCCATGTCATGATGCAAGGCCGCATTGTGAAGTCGGGCGGACCGGAGCTGGCAGAGCGGCTTGAGAATGAAGGCTATGATTGGGTAAAAGAAGAGCTGGGCATCGAAGACGAAACGGTCGGCCAGGCTTAATCGGAGAAGGAGGCATATATTCATGAGCATACAACTAACGACTCCGACCGACCGCGAATCGGCTATATCGCTCGCTCGGAGCAAGGGGGAACCGAATTGGCTCGTTGAGCTTCGCGGAGAGGCGGCGGAGCTTGCAGGCACGCTGCCATGGCCGAAGCCGGAGAAGATGCGGATCGAGCGTTGGAACTTGACAGCAGTGGGCCAATACGAAGCTCCGGTCAAGGTGGAATCCATCTCTGAGCTACCTGCCATTGCCGGTGAACTGATTGCGGAGGGAACAGAGAATCTGGTCGTGCAGCGCAATTCCGGTGTCATCTGGAGCGGTCTGTCGGCGGACTTGGCCGCGAAGGGCGTTATCTTCACCGATCTGGAGACGGCATGCCGCGAGCACGGCGAGCTTGTACAGCAATACTTGTTCCAAGCGGTGAAGAAGGATGAGGATAAGCTTACTGCTCTTCATGCCGCTCTGTGGAACGGCGGCATCTTCTTGTATGTGCCGAAGAACGTGGATGTGGAAGTGCCTTTGCAAGCCGTCCTGTTCAACGACAACCAGGAAGCGACATTCGCGCCGCATATACTGATCGTAGCGGAGAGCAACAGCCGTGTCACTTATGTGGATACGGTCGTTACGGATAAGAGCGCGATTACTGCCGGGTTCACGCATCCTTCCATCGTGGAAGTGTTCGTGAAGGGCGGCGCGCAAGTCAGCTTCGGAACCATTCATGCACTCGGCGAGACAGGCGCAGACCTGAGCGTTCGCCGCGCAGTCGTGGAGAACGACGGACGCATCGAATGGATCATCGGTGATCTGAACGACGGCAACACGATGTCGGAGACGAAGTCCGTGCTGAACGGGCAAGGCTCTACTTCCGACACGAAAGTGATCAGCGTCGGCCAGAAGTCGCAGAATATGAGCTTGACGACTGCTGCACAGCACTTCGGGAAGAATTCCGACAGCAATATGGTCACTCGCGCTGTCATGAAGGATTCCGCATCGGCGATTATTAACGGCGTCACCAAAATCGAGCATGGCGCAACGAAAGCGAATGGCGTTCAAGCGGAGAAAGTGCTGATGCTAAGCCCGAAGGCGCGCGGAGACGCCAACCCTATTCTGTTGATCGACGAGGACGATGTAACCGCAGGCCATGCGGCAAGCGTAGGCCAAGTGAATCCGGAACAGGTCTACTATCTGATGGCCCGCGGCATTACGAAGCAAGATGCTGAACGGCTCATTATCTACGGCTTCCTAGCCCCGGTGGTGTCGGAAATTCCGGTGGAAGCAGTGCGTGAGCAACTGCAGCGTCTGCTGGAAAGGAAGCTCCAGGGATGAATATACATGCGATACGGGAGCAATTCCCGATATTGCATCAAGAGGTGAACGGGCATCCGCTCGTTTACCTGGATAGCGCGGCATCTTCTCAGAAGCCGCGTTCCGTCATTGATGCGGTAAAACGGTACTATGAGCTTGATCACGCCAACGTTCATCGCGGCGTTCACACGCTGGGCTCCAGAGCGACCGACGCTTATGAAGGAGCTCGGGAGAAAGTCGCAAAGTTTCTCAACGCGTTCACACCGGAAGAAATTGTGTTCACCCGCGGTACGACGACCGCGCTCAATCTGGTCGCTTCCAGCTATGCGCGGAGCGTATGCGGCGAAGGGGACGAAATTGTCATCTCCAAGATGGAGCATCACGCCAACCTTATTCCATGGCAGCAGGTCGCGAAAGCGACCGGTGCTACCTTGAAATTCTTCCCGATGGGAGAAGATGGAAGAATCACGGTGGAGGATGCAGAACGGACGATTACGTCGAATACGAAGGTGGTGTCGATCACACACGTATCCAATGTGCTCGGTGTCGTGAATCCCGTCAAGGAGATTGCCGCCATCGCTCATCGCAATGGCGCGGTTATGGTCGTGGACGGTGCGCAGAGCGTTCCACACATGAGGGTAGACGTTCAGGATATCGATGCCGACTTCTACACATTCTCCGGTCATAAGATGTGCGGACCTACCGGCATCGGCGCGTTGTACGGCAAGAAGTCGCTTCTGAACGGCATGGAGCCGATCGAGTTCGGCGGCGAGATGATCGACTTCGTCGATCTGCACGATGCGACTTGGAAGGAAGCGCCTTACCGATTCGAAGGCGGCACTCCGATGATCGCCGGGGCGGTTGGTCTTGGAGCGGCTGTCGACTTCCTGCAGGATATCGGTATGGACAATATCGATCGTCATGTGAAGCAACTGTCCGCATATGCATATGATAAGCTGTCGGTGCTGGAAGGACTCCGGATTTACGGTCCAGGCCGCGATCGAGCGGGATTGATCACATTCAATCTGGAGGATGTCCATCCGCACGATGTGGCGACGGTACTGGATTCCAAGGGCATTGCGATTCGTGCAGGCCATCATTGCTGCCAGCCTCTTATGCGTCTGCTGAATGTATCGGCTACAGCTAGAGCAAGCTTTTATATATACAATACCGAAGATGAGATTGATCTGTTGGCTGATGCATTACTACAAACAAAGGAGTTCTTCGGTCATGCAATTGGATGATTTGTATCGCAGAGTTATAATGGACCATTACAAAAATCCCCGTAACCGTGGCGATATGGAAGAAGGTGCGGTGACGATAAGCTTGAATAATCCTACTTGCGGCGACCGTATATCGCTCCAGCTTCAAGTAGAAGCCGGCAAGGTGCTGGATGCCAAGTTCACTGGCGAGGGCTGCTCCATCAGCATGAGCTCCGCCTCCATGATGACGGAAGCTGTCAAAGGAATGGAATTCGAGAAGGCGCTTCAGATGGCGGAGAAGTTCTCCAGCCTGATGAAGGGAGAAGATGTGGAATTCGAGGAACTTGAGGATATTGAAGCGCTGTCCGGCGTGAACAAGTTCCCGGCTCGCATCAAGTGCGCCACGCTCGCTTGGAATGCTCTGCGCAAGGGCATCGAGTCGCAAGACGGAAAGCAATAACAATACAAGAAGGAGAGTGAATCCCGATGGCAAAGAAAATGCCGGAAATGGAAGAGTACAAATACGGATTTCGCGACGAGCACAAGGCGATATTCCAATCGGGCAAAGGCTTGACGGAAGAGGTCGTCCGCACGATCTCCAAGATGAAAGACGAGCCGGAATGGATGCTGGACTTTCGACTGAAGTCACTTGAGCAATTCAACAAAATGCCGATGCCTACCTGGGGCGGCGATCTGAGCGAGCTTGACTTCAATGACATTCAGTATTATGTCAAGCCTTCAGAGAAGCAAGGCAAGACTTGGGAAGAGGTTCCGCAGGAAATCAAAGAAACGTTCGATAAGCTGGGCATTCCGGAAGCGGAGCAAAAATTCCTCGCCGGCGTATCGGCGCAATATGAATCCGAGGTTGTCTATCACAGCATGCAGGAGGATCTGGAGAAGCAAGGCGTTATCTTCACAGATACGGATACTGCGCTTCGCGAGCATCCTGAGATTATGAAGGAATACTTCGGAACGGTTATTCCTCCGAACGACAACAAATTCGCGGCATTGAACAGCGCCGTATGGTCCGGCGGCAGCTTCATCTATGTGCCGAAAGGCGTGCAATGCGACATTCCGCTTCAAGCGTACTTCCGCATCAACTCCGAGAACATGGGTCAGTTCGAGCGGACGCTGATCATTGCCGACGAAGGCAGCTCCGTCCATTATGTGGAGGGTTGTACGGCTCCGGTCTATAGCACGAATTCCTTGCATAGCGCGGTCGTAGAGATTATATGCCGGAAGGATTCCAAGGTTCGCTATACGACAATTCAGAACTGGGCGCCTAACATTTATAACCTGGTGACGAAGCGCGCAGTTGCGGACGAGAACGCCTCGATGGATTGGGTAGACGGCAATATTGGCTCCAAGCTAACGATGAAGTATCCTGCTGTCGTCCTGCGCGGACGCGGAGCGAAGGGCAACGTATTGTCCATCGCCGTAGCGGGCAAAGGCCAGCATCAGGATGCGGGCGCGAAGATGACGCATCTGGCGCCGGATACAAGCTCCACGATTGTATCCAAGTCGATTAGCAAGCATGGCGGCAAAGTATCGTATCGCGGGTTGGCTTCGTTCGGCCGCAATTCCGACGGAGCGAAGTCGAACATCAAGTGCGATACGTTAATTCTGGATAATGAATCGACTTCTGATACGATTCCATACAATGAGATCTTCAACGACAACATTACTCTGGAGCATGAAGCGACTGTATCCAAAGTGTCAGAGGAGCAGCTGTTCTATCTAATGAGCCGCGGCTTGACGGAAGATGAAGCGACGCAGATGATCGTCATGGGCTTCATCGAGCCGTTCACGAAGGAATTGCCGATGGAATATGCGGTAGAGATGAACCGTCTGATCAAGTTCGAAATGGAAGGCAGTATTGGTTAACATCGGTTAGGTTATAGGTATGAAAGAGAGCTGCATGCGATAGTCAATTCCAATGACTTGTCGCTGCAGCTCTTTTTTTGATGCTTGCTTGTAAATTCACATATAGACATGGACGATCTCATATCCTCTCTCTTGTGTCAAATCAATAAACGTATCGCCGATCTGAATAAGAGGGCGGAAGAAGTCTGTAGGATGTGTCATAACGATAATGCCGTATTGATCGTTATTCATTCGCACCTTCTTGCCGATAAAGTTCGGAATCATATGCTTGATGAACGTATGCGTCGTGTTGGGGTCCAGTTGATCAAAGCTGAGGCGATAAAGTTCTCTTAGCACGTAGAGCAAATCCCGTTCCTGCTGATACACGCGAGTGGAAATCATTGCACTGTATATGTCCACCACGGCGATAATCATGGCAATAGGGTGAATCTCATCGCCCTTCAGTCCATTCGGGTAGCCGCTGCCGTCTATTCTCTCATGATGCTGAAGCGCCGCTATCGCTAACAGTTCCTCCTGGAATGAACCCAAGATGATCTCATGACCGTAGACGGTATGAAGCTTCACTTCTGCGAATTCATGTTCCGTCAGCTTTGCAGGTTTATTGAGGATTGATTCCGGGATACGGCATTTTCCGATATCATGCAGGAAGCCGGCTTGGCCTATTAACGTCGCCTCCTCCAGTGAATAGCCCAGCCACGTGGCCAGATAATACGAGAGCATAGACACTTGTACGGAATGCTGATAAGTATAGCTGCTGTGGGAATTGAGAAGCAGCAGCATAGATACAACATCCCGTTCCAACTGCAAGTTGTTCAGGAGTGGTTCCGTAACAGATTGTACCTGCTTGGTATCAATTGTTCCGCTTTCCAACGCTTGTTCGAATAGTTGTTGAAAGCAGTTGACAGCGCTTTCGTAAACGGGTCCTACCGTCGGAAGCCATTTCGGCGTTACAGTGGATTCCAATGTGCGTTTTTCCGGTTTGTCTGTTGCTTCCCGATCCAATATTTCAACGAAGTCGATTTGATGCTGCAGCAATCGCGAGACTTCTTTTTTGTATAGTCTTGTACCATTGGATAACACATGCAAGCCGTAATTGTTAAAGATGTCATTGATTAATTGATCGCCTTCTATAATTTCTGTTACATGAATCCTCAATAGGGACACCTCAAATTTGGTTATTGGTGAACAAAATTCATATATATCTATTTATATACACTTTCCATAGTAACAACCATATATTATGATGGCAATATGAGGAAGTCATAATTAGTTCTAAATACCTAGTAAATTAGAAAAAATCGATCTTGCAAATGAAAGTAATACCAACACCCTCTAATCGCTTACAGGTATCTCTCTACATTACCATAAAGACTGAAAAAATGTTATGATGCTTTGTATAGTAAACAAGAAAAATCACCATCAAAATAGAGCGTGAAAAAAGCGCCTGGCATGCAGAGCTATGGAATCCATTCGGGCGTGAACAACATTACTTGGGCATCACCGGGACAGATCGGCTGGCGGTTAGCTATTGAGTAGCGAAAGGAGGCGAGCGCTTAATGATGAAGTCTGAAGCAACTCTTGTGCTGCTGCACACCAATGACATTCATAGCCGTCTGGAGAATGCTGCACGGATCGCTTCCATTATAGAAGAAGAACGGCAGCGACTCGGCGACGCTGCTGTTCTTGTGGTGGATTGCGGCGACCATATGGACCGTGCGCGGCTTGAGACGGAAGGCAGCGACGGACTTGTGAATCTGAAGCTGCTGCAAGCTTCGCGATATGATCTGATTACGCTGGGGAATAATGAAGGGCTTACTTATCGAATGGACATATTGAAGGAGCTTTATGGCAGGAATCCCGGTTTTCGCGTCATATGTGCCAATATGCTGAAGACCAGGGACGGCCAGCGGCCGGACTGGCTGCTCCCGAGAACAGTGATAGTCAAGCAGGGAAAGCGAATAGGAATAGTGGGAGCTACAGCTGATTTCTCCGCATTCTATGAATTGCTGGGCTGGGATGTTACCGACCCGATGGCTGCAATACAGGAACAAGTAGCTATACTGAGGGAAGAAGCGGACCTGGTAATCGTCCTGTCTCATCTGGGCTTGCCACGAGACAAGGAGATGGCGACAACGATTGACGGCATTGATCTTATTGTGGGCGCGCATACCCATCACTTGCTGCATGAGGCATTATACATCGGGAATACGGCTTTATGCGCTGCGGGGAAGTTCGGGGAATATGCAGGACGGGTCGAATTCGTATGGGGATACGGCGAAGAACGTCCCAAGATCAATGCCTCAGTCATTCCAACCGCTGCTTATATGGAGCAGCATGAGGCGGCTTCAATCATCAGTCAATACAAAGCTGTCGCCGAGAGGAGGATGAGTCGTGTCATCACTTCGTTGTCCCACCCTCTGCCGTTGTCAGTGAATGTTGAGTCCCCACTCGTTAATCTGCTCGCAGCGGGACTGCGGAAGTGGACGAATTCGGAGATCGGTCTCGTGAATGCAGGTCAACTGCTGGGAGGTCTTGCCTTGGGAGATGTGACGGCGAGCGAGCTCCATGCGCTGTGCCCATCGCCCATCAATCCTTGCCGCATGATAATAAAGGGGAAGCATTTGCGCACAGCACTGGAGCAATCAGTTCTGCCAGAATATGTGGATAAGCGCATTAAGGGCTTCGGATTTCGGGGAGAGGTGCTTGGCGCGCTTGCGGTAGACGGCATTGCGGTTACCTTAGACAGCAGTAAGCCCAATATGCAGAAGCTGATTCGCATCGAGGTGAACGGGGAACAGCTCGCCGACGAACGGGTGTATACTGTCGGTACGATCGATATGTTCAGCTTCCGAATCGGTTATGAGACACTCGCCGAAGCGGAGAGCTTCCGGTTTTACTTGCCGGAATTTCTACGAGACGTGCTGGAGCATGAGCTTCTTCGGGAGGAGGCGATTGCGGATTGCCATGCGGTGCGTTGGAAGCCTGTATCGAATGACAATGATGGAGAAAACGAAGAAAATGACGGACTTTGTCGAATAGAATAAGTTTAATGGTTGCGGTTTTGCGCATTTTCACGTAAATTAACTATACAAGCAGGTTTTTCCGATATACATTGTATGAGAACTTAGGGCAAGGAAGGGCAGAGAAAATGCGATTGCTACCGATCTTTCAATGCGTTCCAGGAATGAGGCTGGCCAAAAAAATATTCTCCGAGGATGGCGTCGTCCTTCTGGGGGATCAGATGGAGCTTACAGCGAGGCTCATTACACGTCTTGAGCAATGCGGTGTGCAGTATGTATACATAGAAGACGCTCGTACGGAAGGCATCGTTCCGCCCTCGCTTATCTCGGAAGAGACGTTCCGTGATTCGGTAAAGGAGATCAAGACAAGATTCCGGGAGATGATGGATCGCCCCAAGCGTAAGAGCGGCGTCGCTTTCCCTTACATTGCTCAGTCGTTCAAAGGCATGATGAATCGGATAATCGAAGATTTGGCTGGCAACAAGGACGCCATGATTATGCTGATCAATATGGGGACGGTCGACCATTATCTGTATCAGCATTCCTTGAACGTATGCGTCTACTCTACATTGCTTGGCATGGCGCACGGTTATTCCCGCGAAGAGACGATGACGCTGGGAATGGGAGCGCTCCTCCATGATATCGGCAAAACTCAAATCTCCATGAATGTGCTCAAGAAGCCGGACTCTCTCACCAATGAAGAGTATGAGAAGATGAAGCAGCATGCCATGATCGGCTTCGAGTTGCTGAAGGATGAGCCCAATATGCCGTTGCTTGCGGCTCACTGTGCCTTACAGCATCACGAAAGGCTGGACGGGAGCGGGTACCCTCGTGGCTTGAAAGGAATCGAAATCCATGAATATGCGAAATGGATCGGCATTGTGGATTCCTATGATGCGATGACGACAAGCCGCGTCTATCGCGCGCCTATGCTGCCCCACGAGGCGATGGAGCGATTGTATGCCGGCTCCGGTATATTATTCGAGCAGCATATGCTGCAGTTGTTCCGCGATAAGGTGGCCATCTATCCGATCGGCATATCGGTTCGGCTGGATACGGGAGAGAGCGGCGTTGTGGTTGATTTCAATCATAGCTATCCCCATCGACCGATCATCCGGATCCTTAAGAATGAAGCGGGAGAGGAGCTATCCGTTCCTTATGAGATTGACTTGTCCAAGCAGCTGACGATTATGATCGTCGGGGTGAACGACGAAGGAGGCAGCGTTCAGCTTGTGTCGGGCATATGATAGGCACGCAGTTGCAACCAATAAGATCATGGACTGGAAGTCTCCGATAGTCGCCTAGATGCGGCATTGGAGGCTTTTGTTTGCTTATATCGCTCGATGACATTACAATAAAAGATGCGCTAAAGCGCAAGAAGAACATGAAGTAAGGTGCTGAATACATGAATGTACTACAAAAGCAACAAATAAATAACGATGCAATTATGCCGCTGACGTCGGCTTATGATCCATGGGACCCTATCCGATCGCTTCCGCAATACGGCGGGCATCGGCTGACAAGCGTGGAGATGACGGTATCCAATCTGTGCAATATGCGCTGCGAGCATTGCGCAGTCGGGGATACACTCGTGCTTAAGGAACCTGAGAAGGTGCCGCTGCAGCTCATGCTGCAACGCCTGGATGAAGTCGAAGCGTTGGAGACGATCAGCATTACGGGCGGAGAGCCGTCCTTCTCCGACAAGACGGTGAGAGATTATATGGTGCCTCTGCTCCAATATGCCCGCAATCGGGGCATTCGCTCGCAAATAAATTCCAATGTCACCTTGCCCTACAGTCGGTATGAGCGATTAGCGCCCTATCTGGACGTTATGCATATCTCATTCAACTACACATCTGCAGAGGAATTCCATGCGATCGGCTTCGCGAAGTCAGGTCATGAGGTGCCTCTGAAGGCTGCGGCCAAATTGTACGAGACGATGATCGACAACGCGCGAAGGCTTAGCGAAGCCGGCGTACTCGTATCGGCAGAATCTATGATCAATTACCGTACTCACCGGAAGATGCACGAAATTCATCAATTGATTGTCGAGATGGGCTGCACCAGGCATGAGGTGCATCCCATGTATCCCAGTTCGTTCGCGAGGGATCTACCGATGATTACCAGGGATGACATGCTGAACGCAATTGAACTGCTGCTGAAGCATCGCAACCAATCGGTATGGATGTTGTTCGGCACGTTACCGTTCTATCATTGCAGCGAGAATGAGACGGAGCGCGCACTGCTGAAGCGGCTTGCAGCGGAGCCCAACGTTACGGTAAGGAACGATCCTGACGGGCGTAACCGCCTTAACGTTAATTTGTTCACAGGAGAGGTGTTCGTAACGGACTTCTCCGATGTCCCTTCCTTCGGCAATATGAAGCAGATGAAGCTGGACGATCTGTTCAAGCGATGGCTGTCTCATCCGCTGGCCAAGAGCGTCAATTGTCATTGTCCCGCCGTTTCTTGCTGCGGTCCCAATCTGCTAGTGAAGGACATGTATTATAAGGATGTTGATTTTCTGAAGAGAAAGGCAATATTAGAGTAGTCCTGACATACACTTGGACTAGAGGAGGGAACTGGAGTGTCCATACGTTCTGTACTATTTATCGGGCTTGGGTTGCTGATGTTGTATTTAATGTTTACTGTGGGTTTGCCGTTCCTGCTGGCCTTAATTATCGCCATCTTTTTGGAGCCGCTCAATGGGCTGCTCATGAACAGATTCAAAATGAACCGGTTAGCTGCCTCAACGATTTCCAGTTCCCTGTTTACACTGGGCTTTCTTGGTCTGATTGTGCTGATTGGGATCAAAATTGTTGCGGAGCTTATTGCTTTCCTGGACCGCGTTCCGAAATATTTTGCCGACGGCAATGATTTCGTAGACAAGCTGATGGTGGACGGAAGAAGCTTGTATCAATCGCTGCCGCCGGACGCGGTTGCGACAATTGAAGACTTCCTGGTCAGCTTGACCCAATATATCCAGCAGCTCATCGGCACGTTGTCCAAGACGCTTCTTGCCTTTGCGACAGGTCTGCCGAATATGTTCATTTTCTTTATCGTATTCCTCGTCGCAGTATTCATGTTCAGCTACAGTCTCAATACGTTGAAGGCTTCTGTTCTGTCCCTGTTTGTGGAGAGTTCCAGGCCGCAGGTTGATCAGGTGTTAGTTAACCTGCGTAAGTCGATTTTCGGCTTTCTTCGCTCGCAATTTATTTTAAGCGCCTTAACGTACATCATCTCATTCGCTGGCTTGCTTATTCTGGATATCAAATATCCGATGGCTATCGCTTTCCTAATTATTATTGTGGATATTCTCCCCATACTGGGAACGGGATCTGTTCTGGTGCCATGGGGAAGCTATCTCATCATCACGGGCGACTTGTTCACCGGCTTCGGATTGATCGTGTTGTTCCTCGTCATAACCGTCTTCCGCCGTATTATCGAGCCTAAAATATTGGGCGATGCGGTGGGCATCGGGGCATTGCCCGCTCTGATCAGCTTGTATGTCGGCTTTAAGCTGGTGGGGGTCATCGGCGTATTTCTCGGCCCGCTGGTCGTCATTATTTATACTGCTGCCAGGCAGGCGGGGTTATTCCAAAAGCGTATTCAGCTCTAGAAGGAACTGCAACAGCGGTTCATACATCGTGACAGCTGTCCGAACCATCCTTCGTTGTCATCACATATATTGGGATGATAATACCTGTAGACATTCACTACGCAGGAGGGGACAGCATGATTGCAACTATTAAGGATGAAGAGCTCTTGGACAAAGATGAAGTCATTGCCCGTATTAGGGCGGCAATTGCGGATAAGCGGCCGTTCGCTCTTGTCCGGATCGGGGACGGAGAGAACTTCATTCTATCGCAAGATACCGTATATACGATGGATCAGGTGCTGCATCAGTTGTGGGTGAAGGAAGCGAACAAGGGAAGGAAAGGGGTCCAGCTTCCCAATATAGACATACGCGACCGGATGGTGAAGGCAATTAAGGAAGCGGATATTGTCGGCGTGCTAGCGCATGGAGACCGTACGATTAGAGCTCATCCCAATCATAAGCGGGTACTGACGAATCAGATATTCAATCACTTCAAGCTGAAGCCGGAAATTCTGTGCAATGCGATTGTCAACCGTGAATTCATCCACTACAGCTCGTTCTGGGCTATGCTTCATGAGGAAGGCGCGCGTCTCGCACTTGTGTCCCGCTGGGCAGGCGGCATGAAGCAGCGGTTGATCAGCCCGCCTTACCATCTGAACGTTACATGCACATTGCCATTCGAACGGTTCGAGATGATGGAAGAGACGCTCGCCCAATTGGAGGAGCGCAAGGATACGTACGATGTTGTATTATGTTCTTGCGGAGTTAACGCAGTGGTGCTGTCGCATCAGATTGCGAAGCGGATCGGCAAGGTGGCCATCGACTTCGGCATCGGCACACAGATCATCTCTTCGATTCCACTAAAGTAGTCATAACGTCCATCTTACGATGATACCGGCTTGTGTCAATCCGCCCCCGAAGCCGTGCATCAGCACGATATCTTCTTGCTTCAGCTTCCCGGATCGTACGGCATCGTCAACGGCTAAGGGGATGGAAGCGGCCGACGTATTGCCATACCTTGCGATGCTGGACAAGATCTGTTCATTCGTGAAACCGATCCGTTCCGCCAAAGCTTCAATAATACGTGCATTGGCATTGTGCGGAGCGAACCAGGTGATCTCTTGGGGCGAAAGACCGCTTCCTTCCAATAGTCTATTAACGCCTGCAGATACATGGCTAACAGCCCAGCGATACACTTCTCTTCCGTTCTGTACCAGCTTGCCACTGGGTATAATTTCATGCTCCCCGATATGGGACGCCTCGTTGCTTAAATAGACATGATGGCCGCCGCCACTGTCTGTGCTTGAATAAGCAGACAATATATGTCCTTCTTTGTTCCCGCTATGCTCCAGCAATACCGCCCCCGCGCCATCTCCGAATAGAATGCAGGTGGTTCTGTCGGTATAGTCAGTAATGCGGGAGATGGCGTCAGCTCCGATCACGAGCACTTTCCGGTATTGACCGGTCAGCAGCAGCGCATTCCCCAGCTGTATACCTGCGGTGAATCCTGCACAAGCCGCTTGAACATCTACACTGCCGCATTCCCTTGCGCCGATATAACCGCATACTCTGGCGGCCATGCTGGGGAATATCGTATCGGGAGTAGAGGTGGCGACGATGACATAATCGGTATCGTGAAGCTGCTTGTCGTAGCGGCGGGCCATATCGTCGATAGCGCGAAAGATGAGGTCGCTTGTATATTCGTTTTCCCCAGAAATTCTTCGTTCGTGAATGCCCGTGCGCTGAACGATCCACTCATGAGACGTATCCACCATTTTCTCCAAATCTTCATTGGACAAAATACGATCAGGCACATAACTCCCGATCGCAGTTATCGTCGCTTGCGATTGTACGCAGTGTGAAGGTGTAGGTTTAGGTGTAGGTTTCAAAAAATGCACGTCCTTTCGTCTAAAATTAGTACCAGATACTATTAGTTGATACCAATACTATAAGAAAAACAACTGGCAATTGTCAATAGTAAGAATAGCGCTTGTCATTGATGTGCACGATAATAATGGGTTATCAATGAGCATCAGGAAATGGAGGTTCTGACATGCGAATGCGAAATACATGGGTAGTATTGTCCGCTGGAGTCGTTCTTAGTATGCTGCTTGGAGGGTGCAGCGTCAATCAGGGCCATCTGGGCAATAAAAATATTCGCGCCAATCAGGTCAAGCTGGATGCCAACGGCAACATAATTAGGGACAAGCGATTCGCTAACGACGGTATGAATGAGATGAATCGGATTAATGGTCGCATGCAGTTGAACAACAATCTGGTGGGATCTCATAAAAATTATCGCTTGGAAATGAGCCAGTCTATTGGAGACAAAATAACGGAAATCGTGGAAGTGAAATCGGCTTACGTTATGCTGGCCGACAACAATGCTTATATCGCATTGTCGTTGGCGGAACGGCCCGGGGAATGGAATCGACTGAGCCGCTCTGAGATGGGCAAGCTGGATCGAAATCGCATCGATGAAAACCGTCGAATAGGGAGTTTGTCGACGGCTGAAGAAATGCTTACGCCGGAATTGACGCAAAAAATCAAATCGGTGGTGAAAGAGAACAGACCAGCCGTAGAGCATGTATATGTATCCGCCAATCCTGAATTCGTGGGACGAATGACGGCTTACTTCAATGATGCCCAGCTGGGTCAGCCGGTTCAGAAGTACATCGCCGAGTTCAATGCCATGGCCGAGCGAGTGTTCCCGGTTGCGATCGATGACGAGATGACGAGTGACAAGACGAAGAGCAGCGGCAGACTACTGGATTAGAAGAGAAGGAATCGGAGCTCCTGAAGCGGCGAAATGTCGTTCTAGGAGCTTTTTCCATGACCATGCATCTTTCACCTACATAATCGTCCACTCCAATGAACTTGTCTCGTCATATAGTATTCTAGCAATTGGCAACATTATTGGCTGGAAGGCGAGGTAGAGAGACGATGAATATTCAGCAAGAAAGAAAAGAAAATGATATGCGGACGGTTGCGATATTAGGACTCGGCTATGTTGGATTGCCGCTTGCCCTTCTGTTCGTGAAGTCGGGCTTTCGCGTGTTGGGCATAGACCCCGATACGGACAAGATCGACAAGCTGTATAAAGGTAGCAGCTACATTCACGAAATTGAGGACGCGACGGTGAAAGAAGCGATGAACAGCCATCGATTCCTCCCCACTGCCCAATATAGCGCGATTGAGGCTGCTGAAGCCGTCATTGTATGCGTACCAACGCCTCTTACTCCTTATGGGACACCGGATCTTAGCTATTTGACAGGCGCAATAAGCATGCTTGTGCCGGAGATGAAGGCAGGACAGCTGGTCATACTGGAGAGCTCTACTTATCCCGGGACGACGAGAGAGGTGCTGCTGCCGATAATGAGCAGACGGGGGCTGAGGGTAGGAATTGATTATTATGCCGCTTACTCGCCCGAACGGGTAGATCCTGGCAACAAGCAATTTCCGTTGGAAAAAATACCTAAGATTGTCAGTGGCGCCACAGCGCAGTGCTTGGAAAAAATATCGGAGCTATACGGCAGCGTCTTCTCTAGGGTCCATCCCGTGTCCAGCACAGATACAGCGGAAATGGCGAAAATACTGGAAAATACGTACCGCCTTGTCAACATCTCGTTCATTAACGAAATGGCGATGCTATGCGACCGGCTTGATCTCGACATATGGGAAGTGATCGAGGCGGCAGGCACGAAGCCGTTCGGCTTCCAGAAGTTCTTTCCCGGTCCCGGGATCGGCGGCCACTGTATCCCTGTAGACCCTTCTTACTTGCTCTGGAAAGTAAAGCAGCATGAGCTGAATTCCGAATTCATTCAGTTGTCCAATGCGGTCAATCATCGGATGCCTCATTATATTGTGCAGCAGCTGAAGCAAGCCTTGTCGCCGAAGAGCTACTCCAACGCTAACATTATGATATATGGCGTGTCGTACAAGAAGGACATTGCCGATTACCGCGAGTCCGCCGCTATTGATCTGATCGCGCTGCTTCGTCTGGAAGGAGCGAATGTCTATTATCACGATCCGTTCGTGCCGGAGTTATCGGTCAGTTCGACGACGCTTCACAGCATCGAGCTAACCGAAGAATGCGTGCATGCGATGGATGCTGTTGTCATCGCGACGGATCACAGCAGCATTCCATTGGAGCTGCTGACGAAGCATGCGGCGCTGCTGTATGATACCCGCAATGTAACAAAAGGCATGGCTGCAGGCAAGGGCCTCATTCGTCTGGGAGCTGGATGGAGACGGCATGTCGCCGATTCTACTTGACGGCCGGGAGGAAGCGTCGCTTACGCTCTCTCCTTCGTCATAGCTAGACGCTCCACATGGGCGCTGTAGCCGAACTTCCGCTCCACGTACGCCAGCGCTGTGTCTACTTGCCTCTTATAATAGACGTCGTCCTCCATCAGCCTGTGAACCGCCTCTCTCACTTCATCGGGCTTCGCGTAGATTGCAGCCTCGCCGAACAGGGACTGGTAGTCGTCTGGCACGACGACAGGCACACCGCTAGCCATCGCTTCGAAGATGACTCGGCCGAACCCTTCTACGCAATGGGGATGAATGTAATAGACGAAGACGTCGAGCTCTTGAAGGAAGGCGCGCGGCGATTGTGCGCCATAAGGAGTCACGATCCAATTGGCCGGCAGACGGCCCAACATATGCCTCGGAATATCAGCGCCGCCCAATATCCGAATCTCGTATTCCGGCGAATCGGGATAGACGGTCAACAGTTCCCGCTTGTTCGCCGGCCACTTCTCGAAGCGGTCCCTGGCATGTCTGCCGATGCGAATTTTGTTATGCGGAGCCGGTCTGCCTGAGCGTCGCCACTGCGAGGTGTCAATAATATTGAGCCAATCGCTCGGCGACAGCTGTATGTTCGTCAATGCATTTGCATGATTTTTTAATAGCGTGTCTCGAATTCCAGGACCGATGGGATGCCAGAGCGGCTTCTGATGGAAGTAATCTTGCACTCGCCGGTCGCAGGAGCCGATCTCGTAGACCGTCTCTCCACCCTTGCCGTAACTTCGCTTCGGCGTCTGATTGACGATCAGATGAATGCGGCCGGCTGTAATGAAGGGCACTTCCTGCTTCACTTGAAGGATGCGGGGATGCCGTATAATCATCGCTTCACAGCTGGCCTGATCGCCAGGGCGAAGCAGTGCGACGCGTCTTCCGTCGATTAGAGACAGAATGGCGGGATGCATGACGTCCTTTGCGCGGGGATTGAAGTAAAGAGGAACAAGTCCGGTTGTCAGGCCCGCTCCAAGCTGCGCCTTCACCTCCTCGACGTTGGAGGCGGTAGTGCCGCCTGGCAAGGTGAAGTCAGATGCGATGATAACATCGTATTGCTTGAATGATTCCGATGGGGGAATTGGCGTAGGATCTGCCATTTGCTTCACGCTCCATGATAAGGATAATGGTATAGTATGGAAGAAGGAGAAGTGCATGTGAAGAAAATTGTGAAATTAATTCGGAAACATTCCTTCCTGGATGTTCGAGTCGTTCAAAGAGAGGCCCGCAGCTTGTCGGCCATGGGCTATCCGGTCACAGTGCTGGCCCCGCTTTATAGCGGAATGCTGCTCGACATCAACCGAAAACCGACTTCGAAAGCAGCGTATTCCGGTCATTTGTTTCAGGATGAGGGCGTGACGTTCATTCCCTACCATGCCAAAAAAATCGCAAAACAAGTATGGGAAAAAAATAATAGAAAAATGCTGTTGACGCTTGATAGCGTTGAAGAGCCTCCCCCCATTCATTGGGACGGACTGCTTACGGCATCGCTAGCTGCAGACGGTGATGTTTATCATGCTCATGAGCCTGCTACTTTATATGAAGCGGTAGTGGCGAAGCAACTGCTGCGGCAGCAGGGCAAGCAGGTTAAAGTGATCTATGATGCGCATGAGCTTGAAGAAGATACTCCATTATTAAAAAAGCTGATGAGCGTGACGGATCATCTAATAACGGTATCAGAAAGTATACGAGAGATATATAAGATGCGCTATCCTGAAGTCCCCGTTTCGGTTATTTATAATTCTCCCTTCTATGCCGATCAGCAAACAACAGGTGATTCAACATCGCTTGATAAGCCTTTTACGATAGGATATGAAGGGAATCTGTCGTTGGAAAAAGGTGATCCGTTCCGCATAATGTCCATCATTGAGAAGCTGGTCGCAGCGGGACTAAACGTTCGCTTTAAAATACTAGGTCAGGTTGCGCTCCCTTATGGCATGGGGAAAATTAATGTGGAGAAGCAGCTGCGCAATCACTCTCTTATAGATTGGGGATGGGCAGATTATGAGCAGTTGAACAACCATTGGCGCCAAGTCGATGCCGGATATATATTCTATGATCTGAAGTCGGCCAATCGCATTCACGCGCTTCCGAATAAGCTGTTCAGCTTAATGAACAACGGAATCCCGATTGTTGTGAATGCGGCTAAAGCGATGGGAACGCTTATTCACCGTCATCAATGCGGTATCGTCATTCCGAAGGAAAGCCCATCCGCAAGCGACTATGCGGAGCAATTCGTCCGCCTTATTCACGATCGGAAGCTGCTGCATACTCTTGGTGAAAATGCGCGTGAAGCGATACGAACAACGTACAGCTGGAATGTGATGGAGCAGCGTCTGAAAGCGGTATACGAATCGTTATAAGGATACACGCTTAAGCCCGTGTCCCTAATAAATATTCCTTGATATGGCGGACGATGGCATGTGCAGTTTGTCCGTCTCCGAATAGGGGCGGACAGCTGTCAGGGATTTCGATAGACTCGAAAGCGGAGACGATGGACGGAATAGAGTGCGGCGGGGCCAGCTTGTTCCAGCCTGTAAGGACGGTCTCCCCCCATTCAGTTTCTCCGCGCAACGTTACACATGGCACTTGCATCATATAGGCTTCTTTTTGCAGTCCTCCGGAGTCTGTCAACACAGCTTCCGCATGGTGCAGAAGACAGAGCATATCCAAGTAGGGTAGCGGAGAGCATACTTGCAGAGCAGGAGAAGCGAGATAATGCTGCAATCGCCATTTTTTGATATAGCTTAACGTTCGCGGATGGAGAGGCAGGACGACGGTTGTTCCCAGGTTTGCCAGTGCGCTTAATATAGCCAGGAGCTTCTCTCGGTTATCGGTATTTTCTGCGCGGTGGACGGTAGCAAGAGCATATTGGCGTGGCTGTACTTCCAGCTCTTGCAAAACCCTGGATTGGGCCAACGCAGTCGAGCGAAATGCGAGTACACAATCATACATCAAGTCGCCAACCTGATATACACCATCCACTATTCCTTCCCGTGCCAAATGGTTGACAGCGTTATCGCTTGGACAGAAAAGCAAGGCGGATAAATGATCGGTCACGATTCGGTTGATTTCCTCTGGCATTTGTTTGTTGTAGCTTCTTAGTCCTGCTTCGACATGGGCGACCGGAATGCGAAGCTTGGCGGCTGCAAGACTTGCAGCCAATGTGGAATTAGTGTCTCCGAAGACAACTGCAAGCTGGGGGCGCTCTTTTATGAGAACGGCTTCTATGCCTTCCAGCATGCGGGCCGTTTGGCGAGCGTGTGTATCGGAGCCGGCTCCCAGTCGATAGTCCGGTTCCGGTATGTCCAGCTGTTGGAAAATCACAGAGGATAAGGCGCGGTCATAATGCTGTCCTGTATGAATGAGAACTTCCTCACCAGCTGCGCGAAGCGCTTTACTGAGGCATGCCGCTTTAATAAATTGGGGTCTTGCTCCTACGATGGAAGCGATCTTCATCTCATGTCCCCTTTCCCAGTTACCCTTGCGTATTACTAATATATGCCTGAAGGAGGCAAGCATTTCATATCATATGAAATCCCCCCATTTTCTGTCTCGATTCCGTTCGTCTATATCAAATCTACACTAGATTCATATAATAGCATGCAAGGAGAAGAGCGCAGCTGTGCGGGAAGGAGAGAGGTCATCTATGGATAGATTACGCATAGCGATTGTCGGCTGCGGGAGTATCGCGGAGAAGCATGTCCGTGCAATAACAGAACTGAAGGAGGAGGCGAAGCTTGCTGCAATATGCGATATTGACGCCGAACGGCTGGAGCAGTTCGCAAGCGGTGTATGCAAGGCAATGTATCCCGAAGTGCAGCTTTATACAACGTTCGCACAACTGCTTTCTTCCGACACAGCAGATCTCGTCGTCATTGCGACGAGCAGCGGATCGCATGCTGCGTTAGCGC
The DNA here is from genome assembly GCF_042675905.1 of Paenibacillus chungangensis. Lineage (NCBI taxonomy): Bacteria > Bacillati > Bacillota > Bacilli > Caryophanales > Paenibacillaceae > Paenibacillus > Paenibacillus chungangensis. Next base: position 48,542 of record NZ_JBHTJZ010000005.1, read on the forward strand.
GCCAGGCGATACGAGCGGGCAAGCATGTGTTGGTCGAGAAGCCATTAGCATTAACGATGGAAGAAGCGCAGTCTGTCACAGCGGAAGCCCAAGTGCGGAATGTAGTGCTGGCCGTCTCGTTTCAAGCACGGTATTTGCCGCAGATGCTGGCGATGAAGGAAGCGGTGCAAGCTAACAAATTCGGGACGCTGACACACGGCAACATTTCGATGCGCTGGCAGCGGTCCATCGCTTATTACAAAGAAGCCCCGTGGCGAGAGGATTGGCTGAAGGGCGGAGGATTGTTCATGAATCAATGCATTCATTATATTGATCTTCTGTTGTGGCTAATGGGACCGGCCGCTACCGTGTATGCGCAAGGCGGTGTATTCGGCCAAGCGATCGGGGTGGAAAACATGGGTGCGGCCATCGTACGTTTTCATAACGGGGCTATCGGCATTATAGAGGCTTCCAATGGCATTTACCCTTATTCGATCGGAACGTCTATCGCCTTATTCGGTGACAAAGGCTCCGCATGTATAGAGGGTGATCGTCTGAATGAGGTGAAAAGGTGGGTATTTCATGATGAAAATTCGGGTACACGTATTCCGCGGACTGCTGACAGTATCTCACATATCCCGCTATATCGTGATCTAGTGCAAGCGATCCGAACCGACAAGCGGCCGCTTACCTCCGCTGATACATCGCTGGCAGCGACCGAACTCGTGCTGGCGATCTATCAATCAATGGCTACAGGCAAGCGGATCGAGCTGCCGCTGAAAGATTTTACGATGCAAGAGATGGCATGGATGGGGTGACAACAATGAAAATTCCATTGATTGATCTGCGAGCGCAGTACCTGGAATTGAAAACGGAGATTGATCACGCAATGAACCGGGTAATGAACAGCGGAGTCTATATCGGCGGTCCTGAGGTGGAGAATCTGGAGCGGGAAATTGCGACAACAACCGGTACAAAATATGCTGTATCTGTCGGCAACGGCACAGATGCGCTGCTGCTGGCGATGGAGGCGGCCGGTATTGGAGCTGGCGATGAAGTGATTACGACCCCGTTCACCTTCTTCGCTACGGCAGAATCCATTATAAGATGCGGAGCTGTTCCGGTATTTGCTGATATTGATGAGAAGACGCACAATCTTTCGCCTGAGGCTGCGGCGGCATGCATTACTCCGCGCACGAAGGCGATTTTACCCGTTCATATTTTTGGACAACCGGCGGATATGGATGCTTTCCGCCGTCTAGCAAGTCGGCACGGCCTGCTCCTGATCGAGGATGCTTGTCAGGCGCTGGGAGCTGCATACAAAGGACGGCCCGTTGGCGGCATTGGCGATCTGGGCTGCATCTCCTTCTTTCCAACCAAAAACTTGGGCGGCTACGGAGATGGCGGCATCGTCGTGACGAATGACGAGCAGTTGGCAGATAAGGTACGTCTCCTGAGTCATCATGGCAGCAGGAAGAAGTACTTTCATGAGATAGTCGGCTGCAATAGCAGGCTGGACCCCCTGCAAGCAGCCGTGCTGCGAGTAAAGCACAGCAAGCTAATGGAGTGGAATGAACGGCGCAAAGAAGTAGCCGCTTATTATAATCATACGCTGCAGGGAACAAGCATTCACCCGCCGTATAAAGCCTCACAAGGAGATCACGTGTATCATCTGTATGTCACACAATGCAATGATCGTGCTAGCGTAGCTCATGGACTAGAGAGATTGGGCATATCGACAGGCCACTATTATCCTTGTCCGCTTCACTTGCAGCAAGCGCTTCGAGGACTCGGCTATCGCGAAGGGGAATTCCCTGTAACGGAACAAGCATGCAGAGAATCTCTGGCGCTCCCTGTCTCTCCCCATCTAACGAAGCATATGCAAAATTACGTGATGGAGAAGCTGCTTGACGTAATGAGAGGAGAGGCATAATGGAGAAACGAGGATTGGGCGTCGTCATCGGGGAAGGCGTGAGTCTGGGAAGCAACGTTGTCATTGGTCATCATGTCGTTATCCATGACGGTACAATCATTGGCGACGATGTGTACATCCATGATCATGCCGTTATCGGCAAGCTGCCGATGAAAGCAAAACGGTCGATGACAACCTCCATTGACCCTGATTTGCCCCCGTCCGTAATAGGCGAAGGCTGTATCATTGGTACCGCTTCGATTATCTACCGGGGTGCAGAGCTGATGCGCGACGTATTCGTTGCCGATCTGGCGACAATTCGCGAGAATGTAGCAATCGGCGAGGAGACGATAATTGGACGCGGCGTTTCCGTAGAGAACAATTGCTCAATCGGCGAGCGTTGTAAGCTGGAGACCGGAAGCTATTTGTGCGCCTATTCCACACTGGAGCATGATGTTTTCATTGCGCCTTATGTCGTAACGACGAATGACAATTCGCTGGCGCGCGGCAAGGACAGGTTCCGTTCATTGAAAGGCGCATGGGTAAAGCGCGGTGGCAGAGTAGGTGCAGGAGCGGTAATTCTGCCTGGCAAGGTCATTCATGAGGAGGGAGCGGCTGCAGCAGGCAGTGTCGTAACACGTGATATCGAAAGGAAGACTTTCGTTGCAGGCGTTCCGGCCCGGTTTTTGAGAGAGGTGCCGCAAGAGCAATGGTTGGTGCGGCCTGCAGTTGAGGAACAGGAGTGAGGGTACGACGCTTGAACTTGTTGGTGTTGGTGAAAAAATTTGCAGAACGGATGCCTAAGCATCAGCATAAATACGACATGCTGACGGCGATTGAGAAGGAAGCGAACGTCATGTACTGGCATACGGACGGCCATATTCGCGATATATTGGCGCGCTTGCCGCTTCAGCCTGATTTTATTTTTCATTACGATATTGAATGGCGCAACGCTTTTGCTCCGATAATAACAGGTCTGGATAAGGTGAATATCGCCAAAGGCTGTTATGTATTGGATATTCACTTCCATCCGCTGCAGCGGCGTGAATATTTCAATAAGCGTGCGAAGCCAGATCTTATTTTTTCAGCGAGCAAGTACCCGTTTCTGCGAGCCTATCCGGAATGCCTATCCAGATTTCAGTGGATGCCTTTCAGCATAAACCCCACTATTATTCGAGATTATGGTCTGCCGAAGAATATGGCTTATTCATTAACTGGAATGGTCAATGAGCGCTATCCGTTCCGGGAGGCTGTAAAGCGCGAGATGAGCGGGATCGACGGCTTTCAACAGTTCAATCATCCCGGACATAAGACTCCGTACGAGCCCGGCATGTTCATTAATGATAAGTATGCAACTGCGTTGAATCGATCGAAACTATCGTTCACTTGCGGCAGTGTGGGGCAAATCCCCGTTGCCAAGTTTTTTGAAATTCCAGGTTGCCGATCCTTGCTGCTGGCGGAGCCGAACGCTGATGTGGAAGAGCTAGGGTTCAAGGATGGTGAGCACTACGCAGCTTGCACGAGCCATAATGTGCGGGAGCGGGCATTGTATTACAATGAGCATGAAGAAGAGAGGAGGATGCTGACGGATAAGGGTTATTCTCTCGTACATCGGCATCACAGCAATGCAGTGCGGGCGAAACAATTTATTGCAATGATTGAACAGTTTATTGGCAGCAATTGATGCAAAAGGGGAGTCTCGGGAACAAAGTTCCACGAGACTCCCCTTTGCTGGACTATAGCCGTCGATAAATTTGAATGAGCGATTTAGCGACTTTCTCCATGCTATGCTGCTGTTCGACATATTGCCGGCCTTGTATGCCAAGAGGGGCCCAACGATTGGGGGTTGCGATCAGATCTTTGAGCACAGCATAAATCGTGTCGGGTGTTGCGCTCACAATAGGAAGCGATGGGGGGAACTTCGATCGCAAGTCCTCCCGAACATAACAAATGACAGGTTTCCCCATGGACATAGCTTCCATACTTAAATTCGCATATGTGCCGATCAGCAATTGGTCGACGATGATGGTGGCTTGCTCATATAGTTGGATGGCTTCAGTATGCGGTATTTTGTGAATGAGTTTAAAGATGAAGGGAACATGTTCTCCTCTGAGACGTTCGACGGCTTGGATAACATGCCTCGTTCCTTTTATATCTTGGTTGGAGGGGGCATGGACTATGAGCGGTATGGAGTCGGCTGACGGATAGTTCAGTTTATATTGACCAGCGTCTATGGCGTACGGAACGACATGAACATGCTTATAGTAGGGTTCAACGTAGGGCAGGAGCTCGTGGTCTGCTACAATGGCATGGTCGATGTATGTGGATAAAAGCTTGAGGTTTTTTTTGATTTTATGTTCGGGCCATGACGGCTTGACCCGAACATAAGGGTTGTTGAAGGATTGGGCTTTCGTCAGCAAGCGAACTTCGGAACCGCGATGGTGCATCACCATTTTTTTGCCGTGTTGTTTAAGAATGTTCAAATCGCTCTTATCCGGTAGGAAGGTTTCTCCGAAATGAAAATGGAAAATGTCGTATTGATCTAAACACGCCATAAAAAACGCTTGACGTGTTTGATCGTTTTTATAGGCAGAGGCTCGATCAAACCGGATGCGTATATCCGCCATATAGTCGTAGTGATGCTCTTTCAAACTGCAGGATGTGGCGTCAATTCCCTGTCCTCTTAGCGCAAGGCTTAAAGCACTCATTCCGATGCCATAGGGAAGATGCAGTACTTTCATTCTGCGTCCCCTCGATATTTATAGGTAAGCCACTTAATGGTTTCCATTACCCCTTGCTCGAATTCCCACTGGAATCGCATTCCAATGTTTTTGATTTTGGCATTGCTGATATCGAAGGACTTGATGTCGCCGGGTTTCCAGCTCGAATAAGCGATATGGAGATCCCTTCTGTCCATATTTTTAAGAATAAGCTCAGCTAATTGTTTAATCGATATTTTCAACCCGGAAGCGCAATTATATATTTCTCCTTTCGTCGTCGAATTTTTCGCGACTAACAGATTAGCTTTCACTACATCTCTCACATACGTGAAAGATCTGATCTGACTGCCATCGCCATATATGACAGGGGGCTGGTTGTTCAGCACTCTCCTTATGAATATGGACACGACACCGCCATAATCGTTATCCTCTTGTCTTGGACCGTAGACATGGAAGTATCTTAGAATCGATATATCCATCCCGTGCAAATGTCGGAATACCTGGCAATACTTTTCGGCTGTCAGCTTGCTTGCTCCGTAATACGAGACAGGATCAGTGGGATGGTGCTCATCTTCAGGGACATACTTCGGTTCTCCGTATACCGAGCCGGTTGAAGCATGTATGACCTTTTTTACCTGGTGAACCCGTGATGCCTCAAGTACATTAAACGTGCCTTCCGCATTCGTTTTTAAGTCCAGCCTGGGATTAATCATACATACGCTATTTTTGGATACAGCTTGATGAAATACGATGTCAACTCCCTTAAACCAATGAACGATTTCATCATAATTCGTGATGTCTGCTTTTACTACAGTCAGAAGGGGGTGTTTAAAAACCCCTTCCAGATTATCTGTTTTTCCTCCAGAGAAATTATCAAGGCACGTCACGGTTACATTTAATTTCAGTAATTGTTCCACAAGATGACTGCCTATAAATCCGGCTCCGCCTGTCACCAACGCTGTTTTAAACGGGAAGCAATCTACCATTCACACACACTCCTTCTAACAAGAATCGCTCCAGCCAATTCATAGTTTCATATTGATAATAGTTTATTCATCTCTATGGCTTGAGGTGTGGTTGGTTTATCCTATTTCATTAATTGCGTGTGCTAAGACTAATTATTTGGTCGTGTGGTTGACCGTCTATGCCGCTTTCTCATCGCATTCATATATTATCTAGAGTGCTAGAGTCGAAGCCGGTATTCGAGAGATGGTTGGAGTGATGCTGATGAGAGAAGTTATTGACGAGTGTATTCAAAAAGCGAAAGACAGCGGTAAATTCTCCGCCGTAATAATCGGAACTACCGCAAGAATGGATAGTTGTTCCTTTGTTATTGCCCCTAATAAAGAATCTGATAAATGTGTAGGCAGTAGTTTTATTATAAGGAACTACAATGATTTTAAAGCGATTTGCCAATATGCTGACGGCAAAGCGGACTATTTTTTTATTGATGCGGAAGCCAAGATCGATGCTACTTTTGATTTGGTAGCCGAAGCTGGCTCATGTATTAAACGAAGCAAAATGAAAACTTTTAAAGGGAACGATATTACCGCTCTTGCATGCGATCTCCTCGTAAGCGAGATGATCGGAGACTTGAGAGGCAAGAAAGTATCCATTATTGGCGCTGGAAATATCGGTTCCAAAATGGCTCTTAAATCAGTGGAGAGAGGGGCGAACGTGTTCATAACCCGTCGAGACGACAGGGGAGAGTTGATTGCTGAGGCAATGAATACGATAAAAAACAGGTATTCCATAGGAAGGGTATACAGTGAAAAAAATGCATCGAAATGCGCTGATAAAGCCGATGTGTTAATAGGATTCACGCAAGGTTATCCGGTTATTGATGAGCAGATAACGGCTTCGTTGTCCAACCATGCTCTAATCATAGACGGCGGTGTAGGCACGATAACGGAAGGAGCCATTGCCTGTGCCAAGCAATTAGGCTTGACGATCCTCCGCCTGGATATCAGGATAGCTTTTCCCTATGTCATGGACAGCATTCTCTCTACAGAGCATTTCATAGAGAAGATCGCCGGGACAATTACAGCAGATGACGGGACATATGTCGCGGGAGGATATATCGGCGGAATAGGAGATATTGTTGTGGATCAGATCCATGCTCCTACGAAGATTATAGGTATCGCAGACGGAAAAGGCGGCATTCAGCACTATCATAACAAGAAATTTAACCGAAACAAGTAGTTCTGTTTTTGTTGAAAGGAGCATTGATAAGCGATGGTACCCATACAAGGGGAACATGTTTTTGTGACAGGCGGCGCAGGCTTTATCGGATCAACACTTATCGGTAAATTAATTCATCATAATAAAGTAACCGTGTATGATAATTTCTCCAGAAATGCGCTCAAAGATAAAGATTACTTCAACCATCCCAATTTAACGATTATTCAAGGCGATATTCTGGATTTTGACTATTTGAGGCGTTCTATGCAAGGTGCCACCTATATTATCCATGCGGCAGCTGTGGCGGGGATAGAATCGGTCATAAGAAGTCCCGTAGCTACAATGAGGGTGAATATGGTGGGGTCTTATCATGTGCTGGAGGCCGCCGCCACACTTGCCAATTGTAAAAGGATCGTATGCTTCAGCACTAGCGAGGTGTTTGGCCAAATCGCCTTTCGCTCTGATGAAACCAGTCCAGCCGTTATGGGAGCGGTCGGTGAAGCGCGATGGACTTATGCAGTCAGCAAATTGACGGTTGAGCATCTTGCTTACGCCTACTTTAAAGAAAGAAGACTTCCCGCCGTGACGGTCAGACCATTCAACGTATACGGACCAGGGCAAGTAGGAGAAGGAGCACTTCGTGCATTTATATTACAAGCGTTAGAAAACAAGCCGCTTCATATCCATGGGGACGGGGTTCAAATCCGCGCCTGGTGTTACATCGACGATATGGTAGACGGCATTCTGCACACGATGGTGAAGGATGAGGCGATTGGCGAGTCTTTCAACATTGGCAACCAGCAGACAGTTACAACTATCTACGGACTGGCGAGCACAATCATACGCGTCATTCGATCGAAATCAACCATTGCATTCCTTGAAGAAGACTCGGCGGATATTGAACTGAGAATACCCAATGTGGAGAAGGCGAAAAAAATACTGGGATTCGAAGCGAAAATTGGACTTGAAGAGGGGATCCAGCGAACAGCCCAATATTATCAGAGTAAAATGCAAGGTTAATGATGACTATGACGAATCAATGGAAGAAGGTGCAAACTTGAATGTGCTGCTCTCCCCCCATGGAATCGGAATAAGCTCGTTAGCCCAAGCGTTGCGGAGGCTTGGCGTTCATGCTACAGCCTGTAGTTTCAGCAATGATGTCTACGCTTATATGTCCGATCTGTGCTTGCATCTGAATGAATATCCTTATAAGAGAAGAGAGGAAATTCGCCAATCTTTCTTCGAAGAAGCTGTGGAGAAGTATGATATTTTCCATTTTCATTTCGGGGAAACCTTCTTCCCTGATAAAAGAGATTTAAGTGTTCTCAAAAAAGCAGGAAAAAAAATGATTGTCCATCATAACGGATCTGACGCTCGAATGCTGTCTGTTGCCAGAAGCTATTCCAATCCTTATGTCGTCGTCAAGGACACTTGGCCGGAATCTAGGGTTCATGAAAATTTGAAACAGCTTTCCGCTTATATTGACCACGCGATCATTAATGATTACGAGCTGTTGCCCTATATTCAACCTTATTACAAAAAAATTCATGTCTTGCCGTACGCGATAGATGTATTGCAAGTCCAGCCTTTTTATCCAACGCCCCATTCACTCCCTCTGGTCGTGCACGCCCCCTCTCACAGGGAGATCAAGGGGACGGCATTCATTGTGGCGGCTGTTCAGCGCTTGTGGAATGAGGGAGTCAAGTTTCAATTCCAATTGCTCGAAAATATGCCGCGTAGCCAAGTGATGGAGATGTATACACAATCAACGATCATCATTGATCAGCTTCGTATTGGGACTTATGCCAATCTGAGTATGGAGGCAATGGCCATGGGAAAACCGGTCATTTGCTACATTCGTGATGATCTGCGCAGCACGTTTCCGCCCGACTTGCCGATCGTCAGTGCGAATCCGAATTCTATTTACAATGTATTAAAAGATTTATTGCATCGTCCTGGTGATTGGAGAAAACGGGGCATAGACGGCAGGAAATACGTTGAGCGGAACCATAGTTACAAACATGTAGGGGAAAAGTTAATACAAATCTACCATCAGCTTTGAGATAGAATGGAGGGATGTATGTTTGCATTCTAATTCCAGAAGGGCGATTATTAACAAGTATGTTCATTCAAAACCTATCGAATATCCGACTAAGCTTTCTCTCGCTAGCAAAGTTTTGATTGCCCCTCACGGTATCGGCATTGCCTCACTGGCTCAAGCCTTGCGCGCTGGGGGAGTTTATGCCACCTCTTGCAGCTTTTATAACGACGCCTATTCTTATTTATCCGATATTTGTTTAAATTTGAATCAGCATCGTATGGAAATTCGGCAAAAAATTCGGGACGCTTATTTTGAAGAAGCATGCACGATATACGATACGTTTCACTTTCGATTCGGAGCTACATTTACCCCGGATAAGAGAGACTTGAAAATTCTGGCCGATCAGGGAAAAAAGCTGATCGTTCATCATTGCGGCGATGAAGTGCGCATGCTTCAGGTAGCCAGAGGATTCAACAATCCGTACGCGCAGAGAAGGGAAGCGTGGCCAGATGAGCGAATTCAGCACAATCTCAAGCTTCTTACGCCATATATCGACCAAGTCATCATTAATGATCATGAGTTATTGCCTTATGTGGAACCTTATTACAAAAAAGTTCATATCGTTCCCTATGCGATTAATGCCCAAGCTATAACGCACCACTATCCTCAGCCTGACGTTGCACCCTTAGTTGTACACGCTTCTTCCCATCGCAATGTGAAAGGAACAGAGTATATTGTGAAGGCCGTTGAACAGTTACAGAAAGAAGGGGTGAGATTTCGGTTCCAATTAATCGAAAATACACCGCACACGCAAGCCATGCAAATTTATCAGCGAGCAACAATTGTAATCGATCAGCTTACAGTGGGAACTTACGCGAATTTGAGCATGGAAGCGATGGCAATGGGGAAGCCCGTTATATGTTATATCCGTGATGATCTGCGCAGCACATTCCCGGCTGAATTACCAATCGTCAGCGCGAATCCGGACACCATCTATGAAGTGCTAAGAGATCTGTTGCATAGACCATCGGATTGGCACCATTTAGGGGTTTGTGGCAGGAAATATGTAGAGCAACACCATAATCCGGACAAGGTGGCTAATAAGCTGATACAAGTTTATCAGCATCTATAGTTTTATGATTTGTGAAAAGGCCTGAAGCGGGAGGCTGTCCATGCTCCCGCTATAATTTTCATTGACCGACGAAAGGGCATTCGCTAAAGTGGTATTATGTGTGAGCAAACCAGTAAATTGTTCCATGTATACGATAATTGATATACATGGTTGGTGGTGGCAAAGCAAAGGAGCTTGATTTTGTGAAGATAACAAGAGTGTCCTCCCTATTCCCCCTTGTTCTGTTGTTCGTTCTTTTTCTTCCGGCAGCCATGGTTGGCGCTTCAGGGAATCTGCTGCTCAATGGCGATTTCGAGACGTTGGAGGATGGAGTTCCTGTCGGATGGATGACGGATGCCTGGGTGAAAGATGAGAGTTCAACGGAATTTATAGTAAAGCAGGATGGAGCGCTCTCCGGGTCTGCATTCCTGGAAATACATAATAAGGAAGAAAATCACTCCCGCTGGATTCAGCAACTAACTGTAAAAGAACATGCGACATATCGCTTATCCGGGTATATTCGCACGCAAGGTCTGCAGAGTCATGCGGCTGGGGCACATCTGTACGTGGACGGCTTCGCCCTGAATTATCCGCAGATGCATGACACAGGCGGCGAGTGGGTATATATGGAATATTACGTTAAGACGGGTGCAGGTCTTAAGGAGATGACGGTCGGCGCAAGTCTGGGCGGCTACAGTCAGCTGAACGCCGGCTTGGCGGCGTTCGACGCACTGTCCGTCGAAGAGGTGAATGCAGTGCCGGAAGGCGCGACTGCATTCACGCTGAATGTGCAGGACAGCGGCGATGGAGGAGAGCAGGAGAACGGCAAGGTGTCGATTCTGTCAGCGATGGTGTACAGCTCGCTGTTCGCCTTGCTGTATGCGGCGCTGCACGGCAAGCTGTTGAGTGGTGGAGATAGGCTGGCTGGACGTCGCAGTCTTATCCGATACCTGCTGTATGGTACCCTTGCGGCTGCATTCATCATGCGAGTAGCGATTGCCATGCAAGGCGAAGGCTATGCCAACGATATGGCGCTGTTTATGTATTGGTCGGATATGGCTGTGCAGCATGGAATATCCGGTTTCTATCATCCCAATATTTTCGTCGATTACCCGCCGGGTTATATTTATGTGCTTTATATGCTCGGCCTTGTGAAGGATATGCTTGGGCTTGCGGACGGCTCTGCGGCTGTCATTCTGCTGTATAAATTGCCTGCCATCGCGGCAGATCTTGCCGCTGCGCTGCTGCTCTACCGAGCGGCCAGCAGGAGGGTGGACGAACGTACGGGGTTGTTCCTGGCTATCGTCTATTGCTTCAATCCGGCCATTGTGCTGGATTCGGCGGCATGGGGGCAAGTGGACGCTATATTCGCATTGGCACTTGTGGCGGCACTGTCGGACTTCTCCCAGCAGCGCTTCCGCAGCGGCTCGATCTGGTACGCCGTCGCGGCGCTTATCAAGCCTCAGGCGTTTATTTTCATGCCGGTCATCTTATTGGCGTTATGGTTCAACAAGCGGTGGCGGACGGTTCTTATCAGCGCATATTACGGTTTCGGGACATTCCTTCTGCTGGCGTTGCCCTTCTTCTGGAGCAACGGAGGGCTGGTAGGGCTGTTCGATCTGTATAGGGGCACGCTGTCATCGTATCCCTATGCGACTGTTAACGCCTTTAATCTGTATTCGCTGCTTGGCGCCAACTGGACGTCGATTGAGGAGAAGTGGCTGCTGCTGACATATTCGCAGTGGGGGGCCGTTTTTATCGCGGCTGCTGTCGCTCTTGCCGTCTATTACGCCTTCGTCAACCGGCGGAAGCTCGCGGAAGATCGTACCTTCTTCCTGGCGATGGTGCTTATTGCAGTTGTATTCATTCTGGTGACCAAAATGCATGAACGGTATATGTTCCCGATTATGCTGCTCAGCTTATTCGCATTCCTGCAATCCCGGGACCGACGCATGCTGCATCTGTTCGTTGGCTTCTCTATTACCAATTTCATCAATATGAGCTATGTGCTTGCCTACAGCTCCTTCACGACGGACGTGCCCGAGGACGGAGTTGCGCTCGTCTGCGCAATCGCGAACATCGCTCTTCTCTTGTACATGCTCTATGTCGGTTATGATAGATACGGACGTGGGAATACTAGCCGTATAGAGCCGATCACACCTGCTATGCGGACGGAAGCGGATGAAGAACTGCTTGCCGAGTTGACGGAGGGAGCAAGCAGCGGACGATCCGTGACGGAGAAGCTAACCCGGAGAGACTGGCTGTGGATGGGCGGCATTACGCTAATCTATCTCTTCGTGGCGCTGTATGGTCTTGGCTCTGCGAAAGCACCTGCGACTGTATGGGAGCCGGCGCAGTCCGGCAGCAGCTTCTACGTGGATCTGGGCGAGCCGAAGCAACTGGAGCGGATCGTCAGCTTCGGGGGAGTGGGCATAGGGAAGTTCCGCTATGAATTCGCGAACATGCCCGGGCAGTGGAGCGATCCCTTGGAAGTGGAGAGCACGCATGTCGCCGTGTTCGCCTGGAACAAGCAAGGCGTCGATCTAGAGGCGCGTTATGTGAAGCTGACCGCGGTAACCTCAGGCTTCTCGATTCATGAGATCGGCATCTACGAGAGGGGTGCTGAGCAGCCTCTGCCCATTGTGGGAATCCATAGCGAGGAAGCGGGCTCCGCCAAGCGGGGATCGGTGGAAGCCCTGTTCGATGAGCAGGAGCTGATGGTTCGTCAGCATTCTTACAAGTACGGCAGTTATTTCGATGAAATCTACCATGCCCGCACCGCCTATGAGAATCTGGAAGGCATCGTAGCTTACGAAAGCACGCATCCGCCGCTGGGCAAGCTCATCATTGCGCTGGGCATCAAGCTGTTCGGGTTCAGCCCGTTCGGCTGGCGGATAGCCGGCACAATGATTGGTGTCCTGATGCTTCCCGTCATCTATGTGACGGCGCTGCATCTGTTCCGAAGAACGGTATGGGCGGCCACCGCCACCGCGCTGCTTGCGTTTGATTTTATGCATTTCACACAGACACGAATTGCAACTATAGACGTTTATGGCGTGTTCTTCATTATGCTGATGTTCTATTTCTTGAGCAAGTACAAGTCGCTTAATTTCTTCCGCGACCGCTTCATTGCCACACTGCTGCCGCTGGGACTGGCCGGCCTGTTCTTCGGGCTGGGCGTCGCCTCGAAGTGGATCGTGCTCTACGGCGGAGCCGGCTTGGCGATCATGCTGGCTCTCTCGCTAGCTGACCGGTACAAGGAATATGCCGCGGCGAAGCGGACACTGAAGCGTCGCGATGGCGGCGTAGACGAGTCTGCCGCGCTGCAGCGGCTAGTGAAAGTGTTCCCGCTGTATACGGCGGCGACGCTTGCGGTATGTCTTGTCTTCTATATCGTGATCCCGCTCGGCATCTACGCCTTGTCCTATATTCCGATTCTGACGGTTATGAAGGATGGCTATACGCTGAAGGCTCTTGTGGATTATCAGGTGAACATGTTCAACTATCATAGCGGACTTGTGTCTTCCCATCCTTACTCCTCCTACTGGTGGGAGTGGCCGTTCATGAAGCGCCCGGTCTGGTATTATTCCGGTGCGGGATTGGCCGAAGGCATGAAGTCGACGATCGTGGCAATGGGCAACCCGCTCATCTGGTGGACCGGCATTGCGGCTATTCTGGCGACGATTCCGCTTAGTCTGAAGCGCAAGGACAAGGCGATGTATATGGTGTGGATCGCCTTTCTGGCCCAATACGTGCCATGGATGCTCGTGCCGCGGGAGACGTTTCTGTATCATTATTTTGCAATGGTTCCGTTCTTCATCTTGAGCGTGGTCTATATTGTTAAAGTAGCGGAAGAAAAATGGCGGCCGGTCGGATATGTAAGAGTAGTGTACGTGATCGCCGCTGCCGTGCTGTTCCTGCTGTTCTATCCGGCGTTATCCGGCATGACGGTGCCGGCATCGTATGTGAACGACATATTGCGCTGGTTCCCTAGCTGGGTATTCTAATGCTGTAGCAGGCAAGGAGGGATAAGATGAGCTTACCAACGACTACTTATAGTATTATCGTGCCTATGTATAATGAGGAAGAGGTGATCGAGCATACGTACGAGAGGCTGAAGGAGGTGATGGGCCGTACGGGGGAGAGCTACGAGCTGCTCTTCGTGAACGATGGAAGCAAGGATCGAACAGTGGATCTGGTCAGAATGATATGCGAATTCGATCCGCATGTGCGCCTGATCGATTTCTCACGCAACTTCGGCCACCAGATTGCCATTACGGCCGGCATGGATCATGCCCATGGCGAGGCCATCGTTATCATCGATGCGGATCTGCAGGACCCGCCGGAAGTCATCCTGGATATGATCGCCAAGTGGAAGGAAGGCTATGAAGTCGTATATGGACAGCGGTTGAAGCGGAAAGGCGAGACCGTATTCAAGAAGCTGACGGCGATGGCGTTCTACCGGCTGCTCCGAAGCATGACGACAGTGGATATTCCGATCGATACCGGCGACTTCCGCCTGATCGACCGGAAAGTATGCGATGTCCTACGCGGTCTGAAGGAGAAGAACCGCTTCGTGCGCGGCTTGATCAGCTGGATCGGCTTCAGGCAGACAAGCGTGGAGTATGTGCGTGAAGAACGGTTCGCGGGCGAGACGAAATATCCGCTGCGCAAAATGCTCCGCTTCGCCATGGACGGCATTACGTCATTTTCTTACAAACCGTTGCGAATAGCGGCTTATCTGGGATTCATGCTGTCGCTGGGCAGCTTCATTTACTTGCTGGTTATTGTTTTCCAGCGTCTTTTCACCGACACAACAGAGGCGGGATGGGCTTCCTTGATGGCGCTCAGTCTGTTGTTCAATGGGATCATCCTGATCCTGCTCGGTGTAATGGGGGAATACATCGGCCGCATCTATGACGAATCGAAAGGAAGACCGCTCTATATCATTCGCGATCGCCATGGATATCCTGCAAGTTCTTCGGAAGCCGAAGCTGAGGAGTCATCGCCGATCGAAGCGGAGCGATTGAAGCATCATGCCCCGTAAGGGAGGGATCAAGCAGTTCATCTTATTCTGTGCGATAGGGCTGCTGAATACGGCTGTCGATTTTATCGTTTTTTTCATACTGGTGTGGTTGTCTGTTCATTATGCGGCTGCTCAAGCCATGGCATACTTAACGGGAATGGTGTGTAGTTATATGATGAACAGTGCATTCACATTCCGTTCCCGCGCGGAAGCCCGTTCAGCTGATTCCCGAAGAGAGAGATTGTTCAGGAAGCTGAGATTCGCTGTATGGAACATGTTGATGCTGAGTTCGTCGGTAGGCTTGATTGCCGTCGCAACGGATGTCGCGGGATGGCCTCAGCTGTGGAGCAAAACAGTCGTAACGGTCATCATAGTGGCTATTAACTTTTATGGCAGCAAGCGTTGGGTTTTTCGGAGTGAAAAAGAAACCGTGAAAGCGGCATGAAGGGGGGAAGCCGATGAGAAGGTTCGCGGCCTATCTATTAATTGTCGCGGGTGTACTTATTATCCTCTATCCGAAGGCAAGCCAGTGGTATTATGACCGGCAAGGCGATCAATTGATGGCGGAATGGGAGGAGGAGCTGGAAGCGGGCGGCACCGCGCAATCGCAATACGACGGCTTGACGGAATTGTTCGCGGATACGGGGGAAGGCGAAGAAGCAGCTGGAGGAGAAGCGAGCGACGAGCCGGAGGCGGCTGCATCTGCGTCCTTGGTGCCTGAAGCTTCCGCTGTGGCATCGGTCGAGCCGATAGCCACCTCGGGAGATGCTCAGAGTCATACGCCATCCCCTTCGACAACTCCCAATACGAGCAAGAAAAGCCAGCAGAACGTCATTGCCCGGATAAAAATTCCTAGCATTAAGTTGAATCTGCCTGTATTGGAGGGGGCGACGGAGAAAAACCTGAGAGCCGCCGCGGCGCATCTGAAGGAAACGGCCGGCTTCGGAGAGGTGGGTAACGCAGCCGTCGCCGCGCATCGCATGCGTGCCAAGGGCAAGCTGTTCAATCGATTGAACGAGGTGAAGAAGGGGGACATAGTGACGATCGAGACAAAGCAGGGAACGTACACGTATACCGTTACGGGCACATCGCTTGTGGAACCGACCGATGTGTCGGTACTGAACTACAACAACCGGGACAAGAAGCTGACGCTGATCACCTGCGACCCCGTCGTTGACCCGACACATCGCCTCATCGTTCACGCGGAGATGAGCGGCTAGGTAGTATGTCTAACAGTAGTTGCCAATTAGCCACCTTGATGGTTCACTTCCATCCGAGGCAACGGCGAACAGTTGTTACGGTACAAGTACATCTATAGACAGGTCGCCAATGGCGCGTGCTATAAGTATAAGTATGAATACTTCTAACGGACGCTATTGACACTATATCCTTGTTTTTGCTCACCTGCTACTTTAACGGATATATTGGAGCTTATTTGGAGGGAATTGGCATGATTTGCGCCTGTTTCCTTGAAATAAGCTCTTTGGCGTACGCGAGAAAACAAATTGTGCCTCAATTGGCGAAATAGCGGCAACGACGTCCGTTAGCATCAGTTTGCATTCAGTTAGTGATAAGCTCTCTGCTGTCTTTACGGTTGATCACGAGACAAGAAAAAGACAGCATATCGCTATGCCGCCTCCGAAATGAATCATATATTAGCATGTAGAAAGGGCTAACGCCCTGACAAACGAGAATGGAGAGACCCAACGTGCTAAATTTGCAACTCCCCAAGCTTAATCAGCTCGACAACCGCTTGCGAACGACCTTTAACGTTCAGCTTTTGCATGACATTCGAAATATGGTTGCGAACGGTTTTCTCGCTGATGAACAATTGTTGTGCAATATCCCTTGTAGTTTTGTCTTGTACCAGCAGCTCGAATACCTCTCGTTCACGATGTGTCAGTATAAACTTGCTCTTGTGGTCGCTACCCTTCAAAGTTTGTCACCCCTCCTTGCCCGGGTTTTTATGGTTTAACAAGGTTAAGGGATACAGTCAAATTATCATATGAAGGGGAGGCGGGGATGGTGCTGTCGCACAAGAAAATGGGCACATTGCTTGCAAGCAGGTCAACTAGCCGCCTTGTCATCCAACCAGCGAATCCGGTTAATGGAGCGGATTATCATTGTGTGATACAATGTCGGGAGTTACCCTGGCTTCGATCGGAGGGAGACAGATGCCGGCTCCTTCTTTCTCGAAGTTATTCGAGAATAAAAAGTTTTACACTTCTGTGATGGAGGAAATTGCAAAAGAATCATACAAGGATTTAAGAAGTAGTTAATCCTACCTGTATGGTAATGGAAAAATACAATCTGAGCAAATGTGCTTACCCTATACCCATCAGCGGATATAGGGTATTTTTCTGCTCTTACGTCTAAGTGCAGAAGTTTTTGTGAATAATAAAAGGAAATCATAAAGCAATCTCGAATATATTTTATGATGAGATAATTCTTTATCGATCTGTGAATGGTGGTGAGTGCATGAATAAGCAAATTATAACTACAGCAATGCAAGTACTGGAAGAACATCATGGCTTTGCTCGGACGAAAGATTTTATTACGGCTGGTATATCTCCTTATTACATAAAAAAGCTGGAGTCCATTGGCGAAATTGAACGGGTTAAGCAAGGAGTTTATCGACAGGCTGGTCAAATTAACGAACTGCCCAATGAAATGGTTGAAGTATCCAAACTAGTTCCTAAAGGGGTTATCTGTCTTCTCTCTGCCCTCTCCTACTATGAACTGACAACCTATAATCCTTGGGAATATCATGTTGCTATTCATCGCTTCGGTAAAAAACCAAAGCTTCCAGACTACCCGCCCATTAAAATAATTTATTTGGCAGATGCTCAGTTCAACATAGGTATTGATGAGATTAGTATTGATGGCTCGGCAGTTAAAATTTATGACCGTGAGAAAACAATCTGTGACATGGTGCGCTATCGTGAGAAGATTGGAATTGACTTGATGAAAGAAGGATTGAGGAATTACCTTCAATCCCGTCATAAAAATATAACAAGGCTTGTCTCTTATGCTGATAAGCTGCGGATTCGAACCGTTTTGCAAAAGTATCTGGAGGTGCTGATTTGATGAGTGAGATTAAGAATATCCCCGCCTCTGTTTCAGAACGCTTGAAAAATATAGCGAAAAAATCAGGAAAATCATTTGATACGTTGCTGCTCCTTTATTTTCAAGAGCGTTTTTTATATCGTTTGTCCATCTCAGATTACAGAGATAAGTTTATTTTGAAAGGCGGCTTGTTTCTGTTCTCACAAACTCAATTCAAAGCTCGCCCAACCAAAGATGTTGACTTTCTGGCCAGACAGATTGCTAATGAGCTAGCAATATTAAGGGAGTCGTTTGTTACGATTTGCTCAATAGACGTTCCTTCAGATGGCATTATGTTTCAAGTGGACGAAATGACAACGGAGAGAATTAAAGAGGATGCTGACTATGAGGGAGTAAGGGTCAAAGTAACAGCTCTCCTAGGGCGAATGAGAAAGAGCTTGCAATTTGATATCGGATTTGGTGATGTCGTAGTTCCGAAGCCACAACTTATCGACTACCCTGTTTTGCTTGATATGGCAACTCCACAGGTGCAAGCCTACTCGAAGGAATCCGTCATTTCAGAAAAATTAGAAGCGATGATTACATTGTCGGTAATGAACAGTAGGATGAAGGATTTTTATGATAGCTATATCCTGCTAACGACTAATGATTTTGATGGTCGCATTCTTTACGAGGCAGTGTTTGAAACATTTCAGCGACGAGGTACAGTATTGGAAAAAGAGCATCCTTTGTTTATTGCAGACTTTGCTGAGGATGAGAGTCGGACAAAACAATGGGTGGCTTTTGTACGTCGTTTAGGGATTGAGGAGCAGTTTGTATTTCAGGATACTATGACTTATCTTGTTGATTTTCTTAAGCCTATCTACCAATCAATACTTAACGAGAAAGAGTTTTTTGGTCATTGGAGTTGTATAGACAGAGCTTGGATGATCAAGGGATAATAAAAATGAATTAATATTTTTGTTTGTTCTGAAAGATGTTGAGGAATATATTGAAGTTCTATTCGATAATGATTATGCACCAAATTTAATAGATTCCGTTATATCGAACCTGTCCTCATTTAAAAATTTCCTAATTGTACGGTATCCAGATAATTTTAGTCAAAGCTTTCTAAGTAATATCTTGAGTTTGAAGATAATTGTCACAGTATGATTCACAGTAGGTACCCGTTTTTCACGATTGAAGAGATTAAAGAACTGATTAACATTACGGAAATTTCAACATAAGCGATAAATTTAGGCGTGTTTCAAACCACATCTCGAATGTCATGCAAAAGCTGAACGTTAAAGGTCGTTCGCAAGCGGTTGTCGAGCTGATTAAGCTTGGGGAGTTGCAAATTTAGTAAGTTGGGTCTCTCCATTCTCGTTTGTCAGGGCATTAGCCCTTTCTACATGTTAATATATGATTCATTTGGGAGGCGGCATAGCGATATGCTGTCTTTTTCTTGTGAAATCGTGATTTAGTATCATTTCCCGTTGCAACAACATGCATATGTGTAAAAAAACGATTCGCTATTATATCGTTTGGCATGGCTGCAAGCTCTACAATAGAGACAAATGAGACAACGGGAGGATGAGTATGCAGCAAGCGAATATTGACCAGTCTTACCAGCCGCTGCTGAAGAAACGGAAAGAGAACGCATTCAAACGGTTTATCAAGCAATGGGACGTGCAGTTAATGGTATTTCCCGGCATAATTCTCGTTTTTATTTTCTCTTATATTCCGATGTACGGCGTCATTACCGCTTTCATGGACTACGATCTATTCACCGGAGCGCGGATTTTCGAGAACGATTGGGTAGGGTTCAAGCATTTTGAGCGTTTCTTTAACGCTCCGGAGTTCGAACGGCTTATTCGGAATACGATTATCATCAGTTTACTGAAATTTATTGTGGGATTTCCGGCACCGATTATTTTGGCCCTTCTGTTGAATGAAATACGTCATCTGATCTTCAAACGCGTCGTACAGACGATCACGTATCTGCCATACTTCCTGTCCTGGGCGATTGTCGGCGGGATGGTCATGGCGATGCTGTCTACGGAGAACGGCAGTGTCAATATGCTGCTGCAAGGATTAGGGTTTATTGACGAACCGATCAATTATCTGGGCGAACAGAAATACTTCTGGTCCATTCTGGTCACGACGAATGTATGGAAGGACATCGGCTTCAACTCTATCGTCTTCCTGGCGGCAATTGCGGGAGTTGACCAGCATCTGTATGAAGCGGCCGACATCGACGGGGCGAGTAAGTTCAAGCAGATCTACCTGATTACTTTGCCGTCAATTATGCCGGTAGTCATTATTTTCATGATTCTGGCGATTGGAAACCTTCTCAATGCAGGCTTTGAAGATATTCTGATTCTGGCGACGAATCCGGGACTCAGACCGGTATCGGATGTCATCGATGTGTATGTGTATCGGGTCGGACTTGGCTCCCACCGTTATTCGTACGGAGTTGCTATCGGCTTGTTCAGGGCGGTAGTCGGCATTATCCTGCTGACGATAGCGAATTACTTGGCGCGAAGATCGGGGAACAGCTTGTGGTAGTACGTACAGGAATTGAGGAGGAGATATCGGTTGAAACGAATTGGCTTCAGTGACCGTGTCATGATCGGCATGATCTATATGGCATTAATCTTGCTTTCATTCAGCGCATTATATCCGTTTTGGAATTCACTAGTCGTCTCATTAAATGTCGGGATCGATACTTCGAAAGGCGGAGTCGTGTTCTGGCCGAGGGAATTTACGCTGGAAAATTATAAAATCATTCTGGGCGATGACAAATTGCTCAACGGGTTTGTCGTCTCGATTGCGCGTACAGTCGTTGGCACCATTTCCGCCATTATTATGACCTCCATGCTCGCCTACGGGATGTCGAAAAGCCATTTGATGGGTCGCAAGTTTTATATGATTTTCTTCGTATTTACGATGTATTTCGGAGGAGGATTGATTCCGACCTTCCTGCTGATACGCGCACTCGGCATGATGAATACGTTCGCCGTATTCATTATCCCTGCCTTGATCAGCGTGTGGAATATGATCATCTTCCGGACATTCTTCAAGAGCCTCCCGGTCGGACTGGAGGAATCCGCCCAGATTGACGGCTGCAGCATATGGGGGATATATATTCGCATCATCGTGCCCTTATCCGGCCCGGTCATTGCGACGTTGTCCTTGTTCACAGCAGTGGCGCATTGGAATGACTGGTTCCTTCCAAGCATCTACATTACGGATCGGGAGCTGATTCCGATACAGACTATTTTGCGGGAAACGCTGAACGCCAATATTGTCACGGATATGGTCGGCGTAATGGATACGGCTTCAGTGACCAATATGCAGCGGAGCCAGCAGTATACTTCCAAATCGCTGACGATGGCGATGATGATGGTCGTGACGCTGCCGATCATTGCGGTATATCCGTTCCTGCAGAAGTACTTCGTCAAGGGCGTCATGATCGGATCGTTGAAGGAATAAGAGCAGGCGTTGCTCCAATAACATAACGGTTTCAGGCGTTTTATCGCGCTGAACATATACTATTACTTTGTGGAGAGGGGATTAAACCAGTATGAAGAAATTGAAGAAGCCGTTCATGCTCGCCGTCGCAGTGATATTGATGATGGCAACCGTACTTGTCGGCTGCAGCGGCAATAACGGCAATGAATCAGAGCCGACACCGACGAAGGAGCCGCAGGAGGATAAGACGTCAGGCAACGGCGATAAGAAAGAAGATCCCGCGGGCGACAAATGGGTGCTTGGCGAGAAGCCGTTCAAATTTTCCGCTTATGCTCATTATCCGAACGACTTTCCCGATTGGGAGACGACACCCTTCGGCAAATGGCTGAAGGAAGAAAAGCAAGTTGAGGTAGACGTCGTGAAAGCAGGCGGCCAGCATGTGGCGAAGCTTGCGACGATGATGTCAACGGGCGAGCTGCCGGATCTCATCTGGACCGACCGCTTCCATCCCGAGATGGATCGCTTGAGAGAAGCAGGCAAGCTGGTTGCCTTCGACGAGTATTTGGATAAGTATCCCAATCTGAAAGAATGGATGGGCGATGATCTGAACATGCTTCGCCATGAAGACGGCAAGTTGTATCAGTTCCCGAATTGGTACACGTCTCAGCCTAACGGCAGCGCAGGCTATGTGGTCAACAAGAAAATTTATGAAGAACTCGGCAAGCCGCCATTGCAGACGACAGACGATCTATATGCCTATTTGAAGGCTGTAAAAGAGGAGTACGGTGACAGCATAGTCCCGTTCGAGCCCGACCGCGCTCAAGACGCGAACGGACTTGGAGTTCTGTATACGGCATTCGGAGAAGACAAGGAAGCCTTATATTCTTACTTGAACCGGAGCATATTGTCCGTGCCGAAAGGTGACAAGCTGACTAGTATACTGGATGATCCCATATTCCGTGAAGCGCAGAAGTATATTTCCAAGCTATACCGCGAGAAGCTGATCTCGCAGGAAGCCTTCAATCAGACGCGGGATCAGGTGGAAGAGAAGGTTATGGCTGGACGCGTCGCGGTATATGCCGCCGCCAATCCGACTCAATACGCTTCAACAGCTCATTACGAGATGATTAAGGACGATCCGGATAGCGGATACTTCATGATCAAGCCTATTCATAAGCCGGGTCTTGATCAGGACAAGATCAAAGCGGGCACATACACTTCCTTCGGCTGGAATGCCGCATACATTACGACGGCCGCGGAAGATCCGGAAGCGCTCTTTGCTTTCCTTGATTTCATGACAAGTCCTGAAGGGATGAACGTACAGTTCTTTGGACCGGAAGGCTTGTATTGGGATGGCTTCGACGAGAATGGACTGCCGAATTTCACGGAAAATTACGACCAAGAAGAAGTTTCAAAGTTTGATCCCGAAAACTCTCAAATTATGCTGGTCGGCAATACGGCGTACATTAATCCTGCCAAATACAAGTACATGAAGACTTTGCCATTCGACGAGCAGGATTGGACAACAAAATATATGCAAACCATTACTTTGCCGTCGCAAGCGAATGTAACGGAATTCGTCGGGCTTGACCCGGCACCGGACTCCGATGAAGGCATTATTAAAACGTCGGTGGATGAAATATTCCTGGAGTATTATACCAACTCCGCTACGGCAAGCAGCGATGAGGAAGTAGATAAAATATTGGATAAGGGCAGCCAGGCGCTGAAAGATGCCGGATACGACAAGCTTCTGGAATGGCGCTCAGCGAAGTGGCAGGAGAACCTGAAAACATTGAGCGGAAACGAATAGAAAGAGAATAAGAACGTTAGTTCTATCCCAAGGAGTATGACTCCTTGGGATATCTCCATGTTTTCACAAGATAGGTAGTGATTAGAGAGAGCATATTCGATATGATAGAGTTGTATTGTCCAAATGATGGAAGCGGCATGGAGGGGGATTCTGTGCGAAGAAGAAGGATGAATAAAATCGGCACGATTATGCTTATAGCCATTATGTTGGCAGCCTGCAGCGAGACGGGGCAAGTAGAACGGTATTCCGAGGCGACGCCTGTCATGACGAATACAGAGGCGCCACGGGACAGCAACGGATTGTATTTGCTCGGCCAGGAGCCGCTGCATCTGACCTTCTACGGGCATTACAGCTATTACGAGATGCCGAAGTGGGGGGCCGATCCGTCCTCCAGATGGATTCGAGATCAGTTGAACATTCATATTACGCAGATCGGGCATGAAGGCAATGCCGATCACAAGCTGCAGCAGATGATTGCAAGCGGCGAATTGCCGGATCTCATCTGGGGAGAGCGGGACTCCGATCTGGAGCGCATGCGCGAGGCCGGCATGCTTGTGCCGCTTAATGCGTATATCGAGAAGTATCCCAATCTGAAGCAGTGGGCAAGTCCCAAAGTGCTGAAGATGCTGCAAGCCGAGGACGGCAACATTTATTATTTCCCCAATTACTATACGGATAAGCCGTACGGTAACGCCGGTTATGTCGTGAACAGGGAAATTTACAGCAAGCTTGGTTCACCCAAGCTGGAGACGACGGACGATCTGTATAGCTATCTGAAGGAAGTGAAGCGGCGTTACCCCGATGTCATTCCGTTCGAGACGGGCATCGCCAGCGAAGGTCACGGCATCGATCAGCTGTTCTCCGCCTTCAAGGAGAATAACTTCAGTTTTACCCGCTATTACGCTGTCGTGAATGGAGACAAGATGACCTCCATCTACAAGGATGAAGGATTCCGGGAATCTGCGCTATTTGTCGCCAAGCTGATGCGCGAAGGGCTCATGACGACCAATGCTATGCTTCAGACGGAGGATCAGGTGCTGGAGAAGCTGAGGAACGGCGAAGTGGCTGTGCATGCGAGCGCCGATCCGCTCCGCTTGGCGAGCATTGCGAACGCAGAGTTGTCGAGGAACAATCCCGATGCCGGCTATATCTGCATACCTCCCATCTACAAGGACGGATTGGACCCGGAGAAGATCTACCCTGGCACTTACAACGTGCTGGGCTGGAATGTAACGGCGATCACGACGGCAGCCGAAAACCCCGAAGCGCTGTTCGCGATGTTGGACTGGATGACCGGCCCGTTCGGCTCCGCTGTACAGTTCTGGGGTCCGCCGGGGCCGACAGGCTTTTGGGACGGCTTCCAGGAGGACGGGTTCACTCCGAACTTCACCAGCCGGTACGGCTATGATACCGAGGAGTTGACGCGCATCCAGTCGTTGTCGGGGAAGATGATCTGGGTCGGCAATACGAAGTTCCTAGATGAGACCAAGCTGGCTTACGAGGAGACGTTGCCTCCTAACCAGCGCAACTGGACGACCTATTGGCAGAAGGAAGTGACTTGGCAATCGCAAGGCGATGCCACGCCGTTCATTAATCTGTTCCCGATGCCCAATTCGACGGAAGGCGTCATTCTGGAGAGGGTGAAGGACATCTGGCTGGATGCGCGTGCGTACGCCCTGTACGCGCAATCGGACGAAGAAGTGCTGGCGATACTGGATGATGCGCATGAATCGTCGATGGATATCGGCTTTCAGCTGTATCTGGATTACATTACGGAGAAGTGGCATGCCAATCTGGAAGCGTTAGAGACGGTGGAGCCGCAAGGAGCAAAGTGACGCATAGAGAGTTGGAGGGGATCGTATGTACAATGTGTTGTTGGTTGACGATGAAGAGCTCGATCTGGAAGGCATGCGGCAGTTCATCCCGTGGTCACAGCTCGGCATGGAGGTGAGGGGCTGCGTCAACAACGCGTTGTCCGCTTGCGAGGTGCTGAACGACTCGACCATCGACATATTGGTTAGCGACGTCAATATGCCATATATGTCAGGACTGGAGCTGGCCAAGGTCGCTATGGAGCGCAAGCCGGCGATACGGATCATCTTCGTCAGCGGCTATCAGGAATTCAGTTATGTGCAGCAGGCATTGTCCTTGAAAGCGTACAACTATGTTCTGAAGCCGATGGACGACAGCGAGCTGATCGCGACGTTGTTGAAGGTGAAGAAGGATCTGGATGAGGAACGGAAGCAGCAGCAAGTCGAAGAGGCGTATCAGCAGCTTATTCCGCTCGTGCAGAACGATTATATGATTCGGTTGCTGGAGGGAGATGGCGAAGCGGACGAGAAGACGCTGGCAGACCTGCCTACGTCCTGCCGGCTGGATGAGATGGAATGGCCGATGCGAGTTGCGGTCGCCGAGCTTGACGGGTTGCCATGGCGACAGGAGAAGGAAGGAACGCCGAAGCAGCCGATCACGCCCCAATTCCTGAAGTGCATGCATGAAGCGCTTCAGCAGGTCGGGCGGGTACCGTCTTGCCGATTATCTGCGCAGCGCATGGCATTCCTGCTGCCATCGGCTCATGCTATGACCAAGGTTGAACGGATCTACAGCGCCTGCATTCAGCAATTGCCCGTTACGGTAACAATCGGGCTGGGCGAACCGGTTATGCATGCCAATCAGTTGTCGCGCTCTTATGATCAGGCGGTGGAAGCGGTGCAAGGGAAGATGTTCCTTGGCAAGGGAACGGTCATTCAGTATGAGAACGTACGGGCTGAGCCGGAGATGCTTGACTTCCGCACGCTGGATATTCGCATGAATGCGCTATTGAATGCGGTTACAACCTATGACCTGGTCGGTATCTACGACGAGATCGACAATGCGCTGGGCTCCATGAAGAGCTTGTGGTCCACATATACGGTACATAACGTGTCCAGTTATATGATCTGGAAGCTGGAGCAGCACTTGAGCAAGATGGACGAGGATCTGTTCCAGCTGCTCGACATCGGGATGGGCGATCTGGACATTCTGATGACGTTCGAGACGGTGGACGATATTCGCGGCTGGCTGGTCTATCATCTGTTCCAGCTGTCGGAGCGGCTTCATCTGAAGCGCAACGGCAAGGAGGGCAAGTTCGTGCGAAGCATTGCCAAGTGGATGGAGGAGCGGCTGAGCGATAATATTACACTGAAGGACGTCGCCCAGCACTTCTCCTTCTCGCCCAGTTATCTAGGGTTTCTGATTAAGGAGAAGTCCGGTCAGACGTTCAGCGAGATGCTGGTCCAGCTTCGTATGGAGCGGGCTTGCGAGCTGCTGCGCCAGCCGGGGAAAAAAATATATGAAGTGGCCGATGCAGTAGGATACCGTTATCTGCCTTATTTCAGCAGACAGTTCAAGGATAAATTCGGAATAACGCCACTTGAGTACCGCAAGAGGGAAATGCAATAAGGGGGCGCCAATGAAAGGTTCGCAGAAGGATAAGAACGATTCAAAGGTCAGACGCCGCTTCTTGCCGATCGGTTACAAGCTGATGCTCTCCTATATGCTGTTCGTACTGTTGCTTGTCACTGTCAACGGCTATGTCTCACATCGGATGTACGACGCATCCATGAGGAAGCAGACCGCTCTGAATCTGAGCAGTACACTGATTCAAATTCGCGAGAACGTCGCTTACAAAACTGACGATATAAAGAGAAGCTCGGATACGTTATACGATAACTATATGCTGGCTCAGATTCTGCGCGCCAATGCGGAACGGGGAGAAAATTACCGTCGTATGAGACAGGAAATTATTCCCAGATTAGAGGATGCGATGAAATCCGTCGGCATTCCCTTCCGATTGTCGGTGTACTTCCACAATGAGACCATAAGCGAGAGGTACCATATCAGCTCGTCGAATGACAGGAAAGAGCATGAATTCAACATCTATCATCTGAAGAGAATTGAGGGCAAGCACTGGTACAACATGATGCCGGAAGAAGAGTACGGGCAGACAATGGAATGGAAGCAGATTGAAGAAGACCAGGAGGAATCCCGCATCTCCATGATCCGGCGATTGATCGATTCGGAGAATCCGCTGGATATTAAAGAGATCGGGATTATGCGGTTCAGCATATCCTTAGCGGAATTGTTCCAAAGCGTCGATGTCGGGAAGATCGGGGAAGGGGCGAGACTGCTGGTCAGGGATTCCAATGGACAGCTACTATACTACTCCGGCTATAACGAGGCGCCCCACGAATCGAGTTCGGTGGTCGATATGAAGTCATTCGTCACATTGGAAGAGAAGATGCCCGGCGAAGGCTGGACGATAACCGCCCATGTTCCGATGACGATTATCGAACAGGAGGCGAAGCGGATACAGACGTTCATCATCGTCATATGCGTGCTGTGCTTCATTCTGTTCACCTTCACAGGCGTCTTCATCTCCCGCTACTTCTCCAAGCGGATTACCAAGATCGTGTCGGTGCTTCATGCGTTCCGTGAAGGGAATTTGAAGAAGCGCATGAATTACAAAGGGAACGATGAATTCTCACAAATCTCCAATGCGCTTAACGAGATGGGTGAGGATGTGGAATCACTGATTAACAAAGTGTACCTGACGCAGCTTCAGAAGAAGGAAGCGGAGCTTGAAATGCTGCAGACGCAGATCAATCCCCACTTCCTGTACAATACGCTGTCGTCTATTAGCCGCCTGGCCAAGTTCGGTGAGAACGAGAAGCTGCACGGCATGGTGATGTCGCTCGCGAAGTTCTACAGGCTGACGCTGAATTCCGGCCGCTCGCTTATTCCCGTCGCCTCCGAGATGGAGCAGGCGGAAGCGTACGTCGACATTCAGAAGGTAAAGTACGGACAGAGATTGGAGGTCACCTTCGACGTCGATCCCGGCGTATGGCCTTATGAGACGTTAAAGCTTATCATCCAGCCCTTCGTCGAGAATGTGCTGAAGCATGCCTGGTGCGGCGATCGCATACATGTCCGCATAGCCGTTCGCTTGACGGAGGGCGATATCGTATACCACATTATTGATGACGGTCTTGGTATGCCGAAGGGCAGAGCGGAGGAACTGCTCAATCCGTCCGATACGAACGAGTCGGGCTACGGCATACGCAACATTCATCAGCGCATCCAACTGCATTACGGCAGCGGGTACGGCGTCTCCATCTACAGCCAACTCGGTGTCGGCACCTGCGTGGAGGTAAGGATACCGGCCAGGAAGCGCAGACAGGGAGAGCTGGAGGCGGCTGGCTAGCAGCCGCTTCCCGGCCAGTTCTCCTCCAAATCGTCCATTGCGCTCATTCTGTAGCCCGCTTGCTCTTCGTTGCTGAAGACATTGTCCGGAAGACAGTTCCCCCCCATTTCTCTCCTTATCCAATCTCCTTTATGGGTCATATCGCTGTGTTGTCCCTCCGTCATCATTCTCTTCCTCTGTTGCTCCATCAATGGCCGCTGTTATGGTATGATGGAAATATGCGCGTTTTTGGCGCTTGGAATCTATACCAGCAGAGGGGCAAGAGAGATCGCATGAAGCGCAAAAAAATAAGATACGCCGCAAGTATTCTGCTTGCTTTCATCGTCATTAATAACGGTGTTTACTATTATCAATCCAAGAGAGCATTAGAAGAGCAGCACCGCCAGGAGCTGCACACATGGGCCAAGCAATTGGAAGTGGCTGTGGAGCAGTCCCGTCTTGGCGCGGACATGTTCGAGGATCAGATGGGAAGGGAGCTGCGGACTGCTGCCATTGCCGCCCAATATGCGCTGGATCCCGATGTGGAGAAGGTGACGAACGAACAGCTGGCGGAATTGAGTGAAAAGCTGGACATCGCCCATCTCACCTTGCTGAAGCAGACGGAGGACGATATCGTGCTATACCGTTCATCCGATTCGACCCAACTGGGGAGAAGCACGAAGCAATGGGACCCTTGGCACGACATATTCAAGGAGCTGTTCCGGAACCAGCAGACCACTGTAGACTGGCTTGGTCAGACGCTCGACAATTTTTGGAGCGGGCCTTATGAAGTGTCGTCAACCGATTTGGATAAAATATATAAATGGGGGTACTATCACGATGGAATGACGAACTATATTGTAGACCCCTATATCGGATTCCAGAGAATGGATGAATACAACGAGATAACCGGTGTCCAGCGGCTTATCGACGAATTGATCGCAGCATCGCCGTCGTTGCTGGAGGTGGCGGTCATCAACCCCGGCACGTTCCCGGAGGGCGTCGTCGCAGAGAACGATCTGGGCGAGCCCAAGGAGAATCTGGTGCAGCGTCCGATATTATATGGAGGATATACATACAAGACGGAGCGTGACGAGCGGTCGGTACAGCAAGCCCATCAATCCGGAGAGACGGTGGGGTTCAACGGACATGCGGAAGGACGTCCGGTATACAAGCTGTTCGTTCCGGTGAATGTGAAGGAGAAGGGCATTCACATTACCGATGAGAACGGAGGGCCAATGGACAGCTATGTATTGTCGGTCGTGTCCGATTATACTCATCTGCAGAAGCAGGTTAGGAAGCAGATGTTCAATCTCGGCACCATCGTGCTTACGCTATCGGGATTGGGAGCGGCTGCCGCCATCGTAGCTATAGAGGGACGGAATCGCTCGGGAAGGAAGCGGAACAATGGGGAATATGCATCTGAATGACAAGCTGCAAGCACGCTTAGAGCGTCAGCTCCAGGATCATATGCCGACCGCGATCTTGAAGCGGGGATGGCAGTATTATAAGGAAAGCCGGGTCATTAGCGTCAAAACGCCGGTGGAGGATATCTTAACGGGCATCGTAAAGGGGTCGGAACGTTACGCCGTCGTTATGGATGCCGATCAGCACCGTTATAGCAGCTGCAGCTGTCCATACGGGGGAGCGTGCAAGCATATGGCGGCTGTATTCTTTCAATATTGCAGGGAACTGGAAGGGGCGTCCGATAGCAGTGTGGAAGGCATATACTTTCATCTATTAGGTTTGTTCCCTGCCCGCGAAGCGACCGAGAAGTCCGAGAAGATGCCGGAGGCCGCAGCTGCAGAGGACGGACAGCCCGGACGTGAAGCGACATGTCATGACTGGCGGCAATGGATGGAATCGGCCTATGGAGAATGGTGGAAGAAGTGTCGTCATTCAATTCATCTGCTCGGTCCTCTCCTCACCAGCTTGAAGTCGGAGACGAAGGACTGGCAGCCGTCCATGAAGCGACTGCACTGGATGCTGTGCGATTGGTTCGTGCTGGATCAGGCGGAACGCGCGCTTACGACGGTAGACAGCTATAGCCGCTATTACCATGAAGTGTCCTTCGCGAGGACGGCGGAGCCGTGGATGCTTCATATGCAAGGCTTGCTGGATGAATTGCAGCCGAACGTGATGGGAGAGCGCGAGCTGGAATGGATGGAGGCCATCGCGGCTCTGTTATTCGAGCGCGCGCTGCGGTACGAGCGGCAGATGATGGACTGGGAAGCGCTCTATATGGCGGTGAATGAGAAGCTTCATGTACGGGAGCAATGGTACGATCAGCAAATGAACAAGCTCCAATCCGGTCTGGATAATCTACATCCGGAGCATAATGAGCACTTCCTGCACAGCGCGCTTGCGAATCTCTTCTTCCTTCATGGGGACGATGGGGCGGCGAGGGAGCAATTCAGCCGCAACCCGTTCCAGAAAATTCAGAAGTGGGTCTATCCGCTTGTCGCCAGACGTATGGATGACGGCCGGTGGGAGGAGGCCCGCAGCTGGATGGCTTATGTTCATGAGCATGTGGCAGCCTCGCGCAATCCTCGCATGATCGGACCCTTCGTCGCATTATGCCGCAAGGCTGACGAGCGGAAGCCGGAGCTTCCCGAATGGAGAGAATATATGCTTGAACTGCTTCCTTACTCTTATCAGGAACTGTCGGAGCATTGGATGAAACGGAAAAATTACAGGGAATGGGTGGAGCTTCAACTGCTTGTCGGTACGAGAACGGAGGAAATAAGCAGGACGGAATTACGTCAATTAGCGGAGAAGGAGCCTGAAGTGCTGCTGCCGCTCTATCATCAATCGGTGGAGTCGGCGATCGCCTCCAGGAACAGACAAGGCTATCGGAGTGCGGTGAAGGGGATGAAGCAGTTGGAGGGGCTGTACGGCATGCTGGGCCAGCAGCAGAGATGGGAGCGGTATCGTACCGGTATATTGACCAAGTATCAGCGGTTAAGAGCGCTCCAGGAAGAGCTGTGGAAGGAGAAGTTGGACAGATGAGAAGAACCGCAGATATCCGGGAGCTGAACATTGACGGCGTATGGAACGTAGACGGAGAGCAGCGGGGGATGCTGCTGTCGTCTACGGGACGGAAGGAGCCCGAAGGCAAGCTGCGATCGCTTCTGTTCGCCTGGCATCGCGCTTCCTGGTACGGGGCGGATATCGAGGAAGTGCGGATTGGTGAGCGAACGGCTCTGCGCCTGTCGCCGTTGCAAGCGATGGATTACTTATCCGCCCCTGCGCCTGTCGCATTGATGCATATTCGCTGGTCGGAGAGGCTGCTCGTACTGATGCGCATCGCTCGGAGCATTCGCGAGTCGTTATTGAACGGCTGGTTCGCGCCTGACTGGAGGCGATGGAGCGAGGAGAGACGTTGCTGGAGGATGGATTACCCCGAGTCAAGTCTGAAGCGCAGGCTGGAATGGGAGACGTTGCTGGAAGCGGCGGACAGCCAGGGAGATCGGCATATCGAGCTGTGGCTTGGCGATGTCGTGGAAGAATGGATCGAGAAGGAGGAAGATTGCGGACGGGCATGGCGGGAAGTCGTGCAAGAAGCCGGAGATAGCGTCCTCCGGCACAAGGCGGCTAGTGAGGAGGATTGGTTGATTGCGATCGGCTATCAACAGGATACGCTTCCGTTCAAGGTCGCGCTGCAATTGTCGGAGCGCGGGTCGGAGGGCGTCTGGCCGGTACAGCCCGTCATTCAGAGCAGAGCGGGGGGAGTGTGGATTCCGCTCGACGGGCAAGGGCATCCTCTTGAAGGCGAAGTCATACCGGAGGACTGGAAGCCATATGTCCCGGAGAAGCTGGACAAGGAACAGAGCCGCTGGCTGGCGGCTGTGCCTTATCTGGAAGACGAAGCGGCGCCGGGTGTCATGAAGCAGGGGCTGGACGACGAGCAAGCGTGGCAGCTGCTGGAGCATGGCAGCGTCACGTTGCTGGAGTCCGGCTGTCCTGTCCTGCTGCCGGCATGGTGGGAGGCGGTCCGCTCCCGGAAGCTTCGGGTGAAGGCGAGAATGAAGTCATCCGTAGGTTCGACGGCGCAGCCGCTGTTCGGCCTGGATGGCATCGTCCAGTTCGATTGGAAGCTCGCGCTGGGCGGAATTGACGTGACTGAAGCGGAGTTCATGGAGCTCGTGAGTCAGAATCGCAGACTTGTACGAGTAGGCGGACAATGGGTGCATCTGGACCCTCATGATGTCGCGCTTATCCGGAAGTGGCTGAAGCGGGTCGGCAAGCGGCAAGGGCTGTCCTTCAGGGAAGTGCTGCAGATGCACCTGCAAGGAGGAGGAGAGCTGGATCTGGAAGGGGATCTGGAAGCGGAGCTGAAGGCTGAGGTAGAACTGAACGAGCATCTCGCCTCTTGGATCGCGCAGCTGCAGAACATATCCGGCATCCCCCTGATGGAGCCTCCCGCATCGTTCCGCGGCGAACTGCGCCCTTATCAGCAGCAGGGCATGTCCTGGCTGCTCTTCTTGCGCAGATACGGGTTAGGCGGCATACTGGCCGACGATATGGGCCTGGGCAAGACGATCCAATTCATGGCCTATCTCAGCAAGCTGAAGGAGCAAGGTGTTGAAGGCGATGCAGGAGCCGGGCCGTCCTTGCTTATCTGCCCCACTTCGGTCATCGGCAACTGGGAGAAGGAACTGGAGAGATTCACTCCCCATCTTCGCGTCCATCTGCACTACGGCGGCAAACGGAGCAGAGGGAACGAGCTTAGAGCCGCCGTCTCGGATGCGGATCTGGTCATCACCTCTTATGCGCTGGCGTTGCTGGATCAGGAGGACATTCGCAGCATTGACTGGAATACGCTATGCCTGGACGAGGCGCAGAATATTAAAAACGTCTATACGAAGCAGTCTGCCGCGATTCGGCGATTATCGGCCCGTCACCGGATCGCCATGACCGGCACGCCGATGGAAAATCGGCTGACGGAGTTATGGTCGATCTATGACTTCACCAATCCAGGTTATCTGGGCAGCCTGAATGAATTCCGCAGAGCGGTGGTAGCTCCGATTGAGCGGACCAAGGATGAGAAGCTGATTAAAGGGCTGCAGCGCTGGGTTCAGCCATTCATGCTCAGACGGGTGAAGAAAGACCCCGCGATTCAGCTGGCGTTGCCTGACAAGATCGAGTCCAAGAGCTATATTGCGTTGACGGCGGAGCAGGGAGCGCTGTATGAGAATATAGTATCGGATCTGATGGAGAAGCTGGCTGAGCTGCCGCCTATGCAGCGGCGGGGCCTCATTCTGGCAACCTTGACGAAGCTGAAGCAAGTGTGCGGACATCCCGCTCTGCTGCTGCAGGAGAAGGGGGCGCGAAGCTGGGAGGCGAAGCGATCCGGCAAACTCGCTCGGCTGCTGGAGCTGTGCGACGAGATCGTCGCCGAAGGCGAGAGATGTCTGATCTTCACGCAATATGTGGAGATGGGCGAGCAACTGCGTAATCATCTGGAGCGGCAGTTCGACAGGGATGTGCCTTATCTGCATGGCGGCGTGCCGAAGGGGAAGCGCGACGAGATGATCGAGGCCTTCCAGAAGCAAGAGGAGCCTGGCGCCTTCGTCTTATCACTTAAGGCGGGAGGAATCGGTCTTAATCTGACTGCGGCCAATCACGTGATCCACTTCGATCGCTGGTGGAACCCCGCCGTAGAGAATCAGGCGACAGACCGGGCCTTCCGCATCGGTCAGACGAGACGGGTGCAGGTGCATAAGTTCATTACGCTCGGCACGCTGGAGGAGAAGATTGACGAGATGATCGAAGGCAAGCAATCGTTGAACGATCAGATTGTGGGACAATCCGAGAGCTGGATTACGGAGATGGGAACGGAAGAGCTTAGAGAGCTGTTCGCTCTGCGGGAGTCATGGTTGAAGGGATAAGGGAGGGCGCATATGAAGGATGCTGAAGCGGCGAACCGGGAAAGCGGAGGCGGAGTCGGCCAGGAGCTGGACCGTGACGACAGGGACGGGAGCTCGGGCAGCGGCGACAGGAAGGATGCCATCCATGAAGCGAATGCGACGGTCATCGATTCCGTTGCTGCTGATGGCGGCGACCAAGCACCGCCCGCTGGGGGAAATGAGAAGTGGAAGCAATTTTATGCGGTTGTAAGGCAAAAGACAATTCAAATGAGGAAGTAAGGCGGACCGGGCGGTGGGAAATAGTATGCCTGTCAGGCTGCCAAGAAAGGGGGACAAGAGAATTGTCCCCCTTTTCCGTTATTTTTTTGACCTACTGCATCGTTTGTGTTCCTGGTTATAATAGGATTGATAGGGATAACAGGAAGCGTACACACTCGCTAGGAGGCGGTTATATGCTTCGAAGAAGCTTGCTGTTAAGCTGGAAGCTAATCATTCTTGCATCTGTTCTGAGCGCTTGCGGCGGCGCGGGCAGGGCAATTAACAATGATACGGACAATTACAAGAAGGTGACGCTCTCACTGCGTCATACGCAGATTAAAGAAACAAACAGGATACGGCTGCGGATATTGGAGGACGTCTTGGCCAAGACGGAGTCCGAAAACGACTGGATTACCTTCAAGCTGGAGGGGATTGATGAAATCGTCAACCGGGATACGAAGCTGAAGCAGGAGATGGTCGTAGGCAATCCCCCGGACATATTCGAAGTGTTCGGCGGCGCCGATCTGCAGCTCTATGTGAAAGCGGGACGCATGCTTGATCTGACCGATATATTGCAAGAGCTTGATCTTGTCGATAAATTTGAAAGTCTGGAAGAATTCATCATTGACGGGCGCATCTATGGCATTCCTCACGGCGGGTACAGCGAGGGCATCTTCTATAATAAGCTGATCTTCAATAAGCTGGGGCTGGACATTCCGCGAACGTGGGACGAACTGCTGGATGCGGCGGAGAAGCTGAAGGCTGCCGGTTATACCCCATTCGGTCTTGCGGCGAAGGATGCGTGGGTGGCGGGGATGATCTGGAACGTCATTATGGAGCGGCATGTAGGCATCGAGGCGTTCTACGGGCTCGTCACGGGCGAGACCAAGTGGACCGATCCGGCCTTCATTCGGGGCTTTCAAGCCTACGCCGAGCTGATAGAGAGAGAGGCCTTCACGAAGGAGGCGCTATCGCTGACGTACGCGGATCAGGGAACGCAGCTCGCCTACGGCAAGGCGGCAATGGTCTACACCGGCTCGTGGGATGCACATTACTTCGCAACCTCTCATTCCCATGTGACGAGAGAAGGCATCGGCTTCTTCCTGTTCCCTTCCATTCCGGGGGGAGAGGGCGATCAGCAATCCATCAACGCTTCATTCTCGAACGGAGTGGGCTTCTCCTCGCAGCTGTCGGAGGATCAGATCGAAGCGGTGAAGCTGTTCATCGCCAATTACTTTACGGAGGACATCCAGAAGCGGGCGCTGCAGGAAGGGAAGCTGCTTCCCTCCTTCAAGCTGGAGGATATGTCCGGCGTTACGCCGCTTATGAACGAGATTCTGACCGAGATGTCGAATGCGTCCGGCAATTGGCCCGCTTACGATGCTATCGTGCAGCCTGTGGTGGGCGCTCAGATCGGCATAAGCCTGCAAGAACTGATCGGGGGCGTAAGCTCGCCCGAGAAGGTGGCGCGGGACATTCAGGAAGTGCAGGACAGGGCGAATGCCGCCCTGAATCAATTTACATTGGAAAGCGGACCGTCGCCGAATATCGAATAGGGGGAGCATAGATATGAATTTGAGACCGAAGCTTATGCTTGCCTTTATTATTCTCATTATTATCCCGATGATCGGTCTCGGCATTTTCTCGTTCGTCAACTCTGAATCATTACTGGAAAGGAAGTACAGCGCGCAATCCGAAATATCTTTGAAGGCAGTTGGCGGCAATATTCGTTACTTCTTCCGCGAGCTGGACAGTCTGTCCAATGGCAATGTCATTAGCTCAGAGATACAAGAGACGCTCAGAATTATAGGAAGAGGCAAGGACGATCCCGGCTGGATGATCCGTCTCGCCCAGGCGGAGAAGGCGATGAGCGGCATCCTGTTCCAGCATCCGGCTGTCAGCTACGTTGTCCTGTACGGTCCCGACGGCAAAATGCTTCGTGCCAATCGCAACGACCCTACCACATTCCGGCCGCTTACCTTCGAGGAACTGCAGCGCCATTCCCTATATGACGATGTCATAGCCATGCAAGGACGGCCTATCTGGATCGGACCTTACGAGCACAGGGATCTTACCGGCGTAGTGCCGCCCTTGTTCACCATGCTGCGCGTCGTCAAGGATCTGGAGTCGTTGAACGATATCGGAGTCATGGTCGTCCAATACAAATCAGATGAGATTCTAAGCATGCTGAAGGGGTTCCAGCATCCCGATGCGGTGGCGCCGGGAGCCCGTTATTTCATTGTGAATAAGAACGGTCTGGCGATGCTGGACAGCAACAAGGAATTAGACGGGAAATTCCTGTCCCTCTATACGGAGGAATTACCGCGCTTCTCGGTGGAATATGATAGCACAAGAATGAAATTCGACGGGGTGGACTCGCTCGTCTCCTCTTATCAGCTGGACCGCAACGGGTGGATTCTGATGTCCGTGCAGCCATGGAACGCATTGACGAATGAGAATACGCGCTTCTTCCAGTGGATCAGCATGATTACCGTGCTGGGGCTGCTGTCCGCTGTGCTGTTCAATGTGTTCTTCGTCAATCGGGTAGCCCGGTCTATTATTAAAGTGGTGCGCAAAATGAGGCTGGTCGAGCAAGGCGCGCTGGAGACGCGCATAACGATGCGCGGCAAGGATGAAACGGTGCTGCTGGCGAAAAGCTTCAATAGCATGGTGGAGCGAATCGGCAGCTTGCTCCGCGAAGTGAGGCAAGAGCAAGCACGGAAGCAGCATGCCGAGATGATGCTGATGCAAGCGCAGATCAAACCCCACTTCCTGTTCAATACGCTGGAATCCATTAATGCGCTGGCCGCTCAAAATGAAGGGCACAAAATTATGCTTATGGTGAGAAGGCTGAGCAATCTGCTTCGGACAAGCATGCATCAGTCGGAGGAAATAAGCGTTCAGCAAGAGATTGAGCATGTTCGAAGCTATCTGGACATTCAAAAGTACCGCTTCGAAGAGCTATTCTCGTATGACATTGCCGTCAGCGATGACGCTCTTCCATCGCCGATACTGAAGCTGACGCTTCAGCCGCTCGTTGAAAACAGTATTCAGCATGGCTTCGACGGCTATGGGGACGGCGATGGGAAAATTACGATTACTGTGAAAACGGATAATGAACAAATCATCCTATTCGTTCGCGACAACGGTCATGGCATTCACGAAGATATTTTGCGTTCTTTATCGAAGGAAGCTTCTTCTTACGAACCGGAGAAGGACGTAGCGCAGCTTGGCGAGCGAAGAGGTCTCGGCTTGCGCAATGTGGCGGATCGGTTAAAGATTCACTACGGGCCGCGTTATGGAATGATGATCTGCAGCTGTGCTGAAGAGGGAACTACGATACGGCTCGTCATTCCCATAAGAAGAGGTGAGGAACAATGAGGGATAAAGTGCTCTTGGTAGATGATGAATCGCACATCACAAGAAATTTGGAGAAGGTTATTCCATGGGAGATGTTAGGGCTTGAGGTTGCCGCTACGGCAAAAAACGGGGTGGATGCCCTCCAGTTGATGGAGCAGGAATCTTTTCAGCTGTTGCTGTGCGACATCCGCATGCCTGTCATGGACGGACTTGAACTCGTTAGAGAGGTAAGGGAACGGGAGATTCCTTGCGATATCATTATGCTGTCTGGTTATCAAGACTTCGCTTACACACGAGCAGCGATTCAGTATGGTGTGAAGGATTATATTCTGAAGCCGATCCCGTACGATGAATTGACGGGTGTTATTGCCCGAGTAATGGCCGCTCAGCGTGAGAAAGCGAAGCAGCAGAGCAAAGAAAATAAGAAGCTGGAAAAAATCATGGATCTGGCAAGTGAAAAGTTGCTGTACGATTTAATGATGGATTACACGTCGTTTTCAGAAGGACACTGGTTGTTCATTCATGACGAGCCGCATATGCAAATGAAGCAATTTTGCATGATTCTGCTTGACTTTGATGTCAGCTCAGAGGATACGAAGGATTGGCGAGAATGGTCGGACAAGGAAAGGAAGCTGTGGAATTTCGCTGTCTCCAATGTTTTGCGCGAGAAGCTGCAGGTGGAAGGGCTTCAGCATGCCGTAATCGGCATGCGCGACGGCGAATGGTGCGTACTTATCGAGCCGGGGGACAGATCTCAGTTCGATTGCGCTAAGGTAAAGGAGTGGGCGGCTACGCTGCTTTCCGCGGTGAAGGAGCATATTAAACTGTCGTTGAATGCGGGGATTTACCGAGGATTCGTCGAGGTGGATCATCTCGCGAAAGCGTATCGCAAACTGCAGCTATGCATGCAGTTAACACCTGTGCATGCGCCCGTCACTTTCTATCCGGATGCCGTCGGGCAGAGCAATCAGACGGATCAGTTGTTCTGGGGTGCGCTGGAGAGAATCATCGATAGTGTGAAGCGGGGCGATCACGAATCGGTCGAGCGGGAATGCGACGGCCTCTCCAAGCAATTGCAAGGTATGAATAATCAGCATATATCCAAGGTGGAGCCGTTACTTCACTTCTTCCTGCTGCACTTGATGAGGGAGTTGAAGGAGATGGCGGTATTCACGAAGGAGCAGGAGGAGTCGTTATGGCGCAAGATGGATCGGCGTTTCAGCATCAAAGACTTAATGGAGCTGATCCGGGGGGTGACGACAGCTGTCTCCGACAAGTCGTTGGACAAGAAGAAGCAGTCGGAGAATACGATGCTGGAAGCGAAGACGTACCTCGATCGCAATATGTACCGGGATATTAGTCTGGACGAGACGGCGATGCATGTCGGGCTCAGTACGTCTTACTTCAGCTTGCTGTTCAAGCAGACCTATGGCGTCACTTTCATAGAATATATTACCCGCAACCGGATGGAGAAGGCGAAGGAGCTGCTTGCCAATACGCAGATGAGCATCACGTCAATTGCCAAGGAGATCGGATATGCGGAACGGCGGTACTTCACGAAGGTATTCATGAAATATACAGGCGACAATCCCAGTGATTATCGCGCAAAGCACCAGCATGGGAAAGGGGAGGGACATGAGGATGGGAAATTGTAATTTGGAGCAATGGAGCTTGAAGGAAAAGGTAGGACAATTGTTCGTGTTCGGCTTCCATGGTCATGAGCCTGAGAACGCAATAGCGGAGCTGATAGCGGAATACGGTGTCGGGGGAACCATCTACTTCACGCGTAATGTGAAGGATGCCAGGCAAGTGCATGAATTGTCGATGAAATTGCAGCAGCTCGCGCATCAGGCAGGCAGGCCGCCACTCTTCATCGCGATCGATCAGGAAGGCGGAATGGTCGCGCGTCTGGTAGACGGCGTTACATTAATGCCTGGCAACATGGCGCTTGGCGCGACGGGTACGGCGGAAGCGGCTTACGAAACGGCGAAAATATGTGGCAAGGAACTGCGCAAGCTCGGCATTACGATGAATTACGCGCCGTGTATCGATGTGAACAACAACCCGGATAATCCGGTTATCAATGTGCGTTCGTACAGCGATCGGGCAGACGTCGTAGCCGAACTGGGCTCTGCGGCGGTGAAGGGATATCAGTCGGAAGGCGTGGCGGCAACGGTGAAGCACTTCCCCGGACATGGCGACACCTCGGTCGATTCGCATCATGCGCTGCCGGTGCTGCCGCATAGCATGGAACGGCTGGAAGCGGTGGAGCTTCTTCCATTCCGCGCTGCCGCAGCGGCGGGAGCGGATCTTGTCATGACGGCGCATGTGTGCCTGCCGGCCATCGACCTGTCGGGCGTGCCTGCCACCTTGTCGAAGCCGGTGCTGACGGGGCTGCTGCGGGAACAATTGGGCTACGAAGGCGTCGTGGTAACAGACTGTCTGGAGATGAGCGCGATTGACGAGCACTATGGTCCCGGACAAGGGGCGGTGAAGGCTATTGCCGCTGGCGCGGATATGGTGCTGGTCAGCCATACGATCGGAAAGCAGCGCGCCGCGCTGGAGGCGGTCGTCGCAGCTGTGGAGAGCGGGGAATTATCTGAAGGTCGAATCGATGAAGCGCTTCACCGTATTATGCGGTTGAAGGAGAAGCTTCGGTTGCATCAGCCGATAGCGCCATGGGAAGAGGTGAAGGCTTCAATCGGCACGAAGGAGCACAGAGCTGTCGCAGCCAAGTGGAGCGAGTCGTCTGTCACAGTGGTGAAGAACGAAGGGGCGCTGCTGCCACTGAAGCGAGAGGAGCGCACGCTGGTATTGTGGCCGGATATCGTTCCGGTATCCGTGGCGGACGAGATGCTAGCAGGAGACGGTACGCTGGGAGGCTTCCTGGCGCAATACGGCGCCAATGTCGTGGAGCGAAGCATGAGCGATGAGGGAGCGCTGGCTGATGCGGAGCAATTCGGGCAGATCGTCGTTGTTACGTACGATGCGTCCAAGCATGAACTGGAACGTGAGATGGCGCGTGCGACGGTGAAGCTTGCGGGGGATCGCGTTGTTGCGGTATCTGTCCGCAATCCGCTCGATCTGCTGCTCTATCCCGAAGCGAAAGCTTATGTGACCGTTTATGAGTGCAGGCCGCTCGCTTTGTCATCGGCTGCGAAGGTGCTGCTTGGCGACTTGAAGCCGACAGGCAAGCTGCCGTTGGAGTTATCGCCGGCATACCCGTTCGGCTGGAGTGCGGAGTAAGTGCAGGCATGCTTAAGGAGCGTATGTGGCATACGTTGAAGTAGCTTAAAGGTCGGTTTGCGCTGTAGGAGCGTATGTGGCATACGTTAGAGCCTAGGGGAGAACAGTTGAAAACAAAGGATGCTAGATGGTGAGTCTAGAGAATAGCTCACCATCTAGCATCCTTTTTTGCGGCTTATTCACCGGACAAAGTTGTCGAAGGTAAGGTCGTGCAAGATATAAGCGAGAAAGAAGACGACACAAGGGTTCTCGTAATGGTGCTGAATATGAAGCAGCTGCTGGTAGTATTTCTCGGCATAGTGCGGGTTGTTGCGCATTTCCAGGTTGCTCTTGATGAGCGCATCGATTTTGTCGGCGATATCCACTAGTTGTCCTTCATAGGAATCGTCCTTCGCATGAACGATGAAATCCGTCAGCTGAGGATGGAACATGTCCGGAAGAGCGGACACAATCTGCTGCGCCACATGCTCCTCATATTGCTTGAAGGCTTCCTGCACAATCGCCGAGGACTTCTTGATCGGGGAAGCGACATCGCCGCTTACGCCTTCTACAATATCATGCAGAATGGCTTTGCCAACAAGCCGATACAAATCGATCGATTCTCGCCCGAAGCGCTCCTTCTCCAGCAAGCCGTTGAACAGGGACATGGCGGCTACTCGGAAGGAATGGGTCGCGTCGTTATCCGGTATCAGATTGAAGCTGCCGCCCCACCGCTCGATCAGATCAAGATTAAGAATATGATCAAGGAACTGGCGTACGCCTTCATTATCCTCTGACGCCTGTAACAGCCACCTGATGGAGGCGTACGCCGACTCGGCTAACTCTGTTCGGAGCGCTTCATATTTTGTTCGGAAGTAGGGATTGCCGTCCAGCTGGTGTTCTCTCATGCAGAACAACATCGCGTCGAATGAATCGATGGCTTTGACCAGACCGCCGATATAGCTGTCATCTTCCGCATGAACGATGAATTGCGTGAAGTGAGGCTGCAGCGATCGTGATAGCCGGGATACGATATCTCTGCTAACCTCATTCTCCAGCCTTTGGATATGTCCGACTAAGGTAACTTCTTTTTTTGTCATATGCTTGATGGAGCCGGTCACTGT
Organism: Paenibacillus chungangensis; assembly: GCF_042675905.1. NCBI lineage: Bacteria > Bacillati > Bacillota > Bacilli > Caryophanales > Paenibacillaceae > Paenibacillus > Paenibacillus chungangensis. The sequence continues at coordinate 90,899 of NZ_JBHTJZ010000005.1, forward strand.
CTCGTTAAGGTCGTGGAGCAAGGCGCGGCCGATCAGATCAAGCTTGTCCAGCTCGTTGTTGCACATGTTCTCTTCAATGATTCCGATGAGTATGGCAATGGAAGCACAGCGAAAGCTATGGCTTGCCGCGTTATCCTTGTAGCGTGGGCAATATTCATTCCAGCGCGATACATATTGCATGCCGATAATGGCGCTAGTAAATCTGCTATTATTCAATATGGCCGTCCTCCCCATCTTAAAAACGTTATGAACAAAATGATGCTTCATGCTATTATATTATTTATTGTTACGAACGACTACACGTATACTGTGGCTTGGAGGATCATGATGAGAAGGTTTGGGCTCGCGTTCAATGACTGGTTCGAAAAATGGATGTTCCTGATCATCCCTTGCTCGCTGATTGCGGGATTTCTGTTAGCTCCGGCGCTTGAGAGATACGTCAATTGGATACCGTTCCTATTCGCTTACGTGACATTGACGATGGCCATAGGGTGCGGGCTGGGGCAGTTAAGAGAGGTGATGAAGAAGCCAGGCGTAATGGGGCTGACATTTCTCATAGCGCATATTATATCTCCGCTTATCGCGTACTGGATAGGCGCCCTGCTGTTCGGTGCAGACTCGCCTTATGTAATTGGACTTGTGCTGTTCACTATCATTCCGCTGGGTGTATCGACGGTGCTCTGGGTCGGCATGTCGGGCGGCAGCGTTCCCCTCATATTGGCGATGGTCGTTCTGGATTCCATGCTAAGTCCGTTGGTCGTGCCGGCGGGAATCGCCTTCCTGTTCGATACGGCGGTTGAAGTGGAAGCGGGACCGCTTATGCTGGATTTGACTATTCTGATCGTTCTTCCCACCATCGCCGGAATTTCGCTCTACGAGCTGTCTGGCGGGAAGATTCAGGTCAAGGTAAAGCCCTATACGGCTCCCGTGTCCAAGCTATGCTTCACTGCCGTCGTCACACTTAACGCATCGGCTATTGCGCCGTATATGTACCAGCTAAGGAAGGATATGCTAATGCTTGTGCCGCTCGTCGTTGCACTAGTCGGCATCTGTTATGCGTTAGGCTATCTCTCGGCAAGAGTGCTGCGGGTTGATCGCGAGCAATTGGTGACCGTATCGTTCGCGACAGGAATGCGCAACATTTCACTTGGAACCGTGCTCGCTCTCGGCTACTTCAGCCCATTGGCCGCTGTCCCCGTCGTGCTGTCGATTCTTATTCAGCAACCGCTTGCTACATTGCATCATTATGTTTTACAAAAACTTCACAATAGAGACGCTAGCCAAAGCGTGAGCCGAAATGTACGATAGACGTTGTTGCAGGATAAGGAGTGATACACTTGAACAGCTTTCGTACCAGACTAACAGTCATTATTATTACGATGATCGCCTTGTCCGTTACCGCTTCGGGCTTATTCATGATGAAGACGTTCAAAGAGAATCATATTAATGCGCTGCAGGATAATATGGTACGCGAGATGCAGTTCATTGCGGCGAAAATGGAGTGGCGTACCGGCGACAGCCAGTCTGTGCTCGACTACTATACGCAAGAAGCTGCCGAGCTGAAGCATTTCACAGCGGCACGAGTTACGTTCATTCGCAATGACGGCGTTGTTATCGGGGATTCGGACTTCGATGCCCGCATGATGGACAACCATTACGAGAGGGAAGAAGTGCAGGGAGCTATCAAGAACGGTGTAGGGCGCTCCATCCGGAAGAGCGATACCATTAATCAAAGCATGATGTACGTGGCGGTACCCATTCAGCAAATTCCGACGGAGAAGCCCTACATTATCAGACTCGCCATTCATTTGGACGAGGTGGACCGCTCGGTTGGGCAAGTGACGATGGTGCTGGTCGGCGGCTTGCTCATTCTGTTCGTCGTGGCCGCTCTGATCAGCTATCGCATCGCTCTCAGCATGACCAGGCCGCTTGAGCAAATTACGAAGGTAGCCAAGCGCATTAAAAATATGGATTACCGGGCGCGTGTTAAAGTGATGAAGCAAGACGAGATCGGGGAACTGGGCACGGCGATCAATGCGATGGCGGACAGCTTGCAAGTGCAGATGGGACGCATCAAGCAAAATGAAAACCAACTGCAAAGCGTTCTTGCCAATATGATAAACGGTGTCGTCATGATTGATGCCAACGGCAAAATATTGCTGATGAACCGGAGAGCGGAGGAGGTGCTGGGCTTCTCGGCGCGCGAGCTGGTCGGCCGACATTACTCGGATGCGAAGCAACAATACGAGCTGTCGCAGATTATTAAGGAAGCGTTCCAGACGAGACAGCATCTGAAGGAAGAGGTGACCTTCTATTATCCTGAAGAACGGCTGCTGGAGTTGAATCTTGTGCCAATCAGTCAAGCTGGACAGGAGTTCAACGGCATTCTGCTTGTGCTTCAGGACGTCTCGGCGATTCGCAGACTGGAGCGGATGAGAAGCGAATTCGTTGCCAACGTATCCCATGAGCTCAAGACGCCTATTGCCGCTGTCAAGGGCTTTGCAGAGACGCTGCTCGGCGGCGCGGTGAAGGATGAGGAGACGGCAAGCTCCTTCCTGAAGATCATCTATGATGAGAGTGAGCGACTGAATCGTCTCATCGGAGACATTCTGGAATTATCGAAGATTGAATCACGCCGCGTACCACTGCTGTTCTCGCCTGTGGAGCTGGAAGGCTTCGTGGACAAAACATTGACACTGCTTGAAGCCGAAGCGACCCGCAGAGGAATTCAGCTGCATCAAAAAGTGGAGTCCGGCCTGTTCGTGGAAGCAGACGAAGATCGGTTAAGGCAGATCATCATGAATCTGTTGTCCAACGGTATCAATTATGCAACGGAGGGCGGACGCGTATCGATTGATATTCATGCGCTCAACGACGACCTGATACGGATGAAGATATCGGATACAGGCATCGGTATTCCGAAGAAGGATCTGCCGCGCATCTTCGAGCGCTTCTATCGGGTGGACAAGGCACGCTCCCGAAGCTCCGGCGGGACGGGGCTCGGCCTGTCCATCGTGAAGCATTTGGTGGAGCTGCACAAAGGAACGATTGCCGTGGAGAGTACAGTAGGCGTTGGAACGACCTTTACAATCGATTTGCCTGTTATTCAGTAGACAACGATTCGGTTATCTCTACCCGTCATTTGGCATTGGGAACTGGCAGTAAAAAGGTTTACCTATTGTTCAAGAATCCGTGGTAAACTATTGTTGGCTTTACTTTATTGATACAGTGAGGGGCTATTCGTACGAATTGCCTCTTATCAGTTGGAGGTCATCATGTCGCATAAAATTTTAGTCGTTGAAGATGAGCCCACATTAGCGAGACTGCTATCCTACAATCTTAGTCAGGAAGGCTATGAGACGACCGTCATCGATCACGGCGGAGAAGGGCTGCAGGCTGCGCTGCAGCGCAGCTTCGATCTGATCGTATTGGATATTATGCTGCCCGGCATGAACGGATTCGAAGTGTTGAACCGGCTGCGCCAGAACGGGGTGCGCACACCGGTGATTATACTGACGGCTCGCAATGCGGAAGAGGAGGTCGTGCAGGGATTGAAGCACGGCGCCGACGATTACATCACGAAGCCGTTCGGTGTGGCGGAGCTACTGGCCCGCGTATCGGCAGTGCTTCGTCGTACTCAGCAGGATGAAGCGGAGCCTGTCGTGACGAACGAGAAGGTCATTACGGCGGGAGAACTGTCTATCTACCCGGAGAAGTACGAGGTGATCGTTCACGGGGAACCGATTCCGTTGCGACCGAAGGAATTCGAAGTTCTGCTGTATCTCGTGCAGCGACCCGGCATGGTCATTACCCGCGATGATCTGATGAATGTCGTATGGGGGTTCGATTATATCGGGGGGCAGCGCACGGTTGATGTGCATGTCAGCTCGCTGCGCAAGAAGCTGGAGCTCGGCCAGCAGTCCGTTCAGATCGAATCCATCCGGGGCGTGGGTTATAAGCTCGTGATGCCGAAGAAGCTCTCAAGTCCGAAGTGACGGACATGAGAGCTTCTTTTATTTGCGCTGCCAGGACAGCATTTTCCGTTGGAACTGCTTGGGCGAGCAGTCGTTGTATTTTTTGAACATCTTGTAGAAGTGAGCCATATTGGGCATGCCGATCTCTTCGCCGACTTGCGAGATGCTGAGATCCTTCGTCAGCAGTATGCGCTCAGCCCACTTGACCTTACGGTAGTTGACATACTCGGTGAAGGACATGCCGATCGCTTTCTTGAAGTACTTGACGAAATAATAATAGCTCATATTAGCGATACGGCAGACTTCCTCTACCTGAATACGGTCAGTCAAATGATTCTCGATATAATCCAACACGGGCTTTAAACGAACGGTATCGAAGCTATCCTGCTCCATCAACACCTTGCGGTGGTCATTGCGGAGCAGAAGCAAAAGAATTTGCTTGATCAGAATGCTGACCGCAAGCTCATAGCCCCTCTCCTTGTAAGTAGCCTCGTTCAGAATCTGCTCCATGCACTCCGCTGTCTCCCGCCGGGCCTCCGGGTTGTCTCTGTAAATATAATTCGCCTTGCTAAGAGGCGTGTGCGTCTCTGAGAAGTACCGCATATAAGGAATGGAGCCATGATCGAAGAACTGCTCCAGATCGAACTGTAGCACGATATAATCCAGCTCGTTAAAGCTGCGGTCGCGATGCAATTCATGCGCCCCGATAATGATGATGTCGCCCGGCTCCAGCAGGAACACTTCGTCCATCAGACAAAGTTCCAGCTTGCCATGCAGCACGAGCAGCAGTTCCAACTGCTTGTGATAATGCCAATGAATATAATCGGACTGATTGCGTCTCGAGCGGAATGTACGCAGAGACAATAGCGGATTCTCGTAGCGCACCTTCTCGTTGTAAGCTTCCATTCCTGCTTCCCTCCATCTACATTATTTCAGTCCATGTATTCGCTTGAATTGATCCGGGCTCATCCCCTCCAGACGCTTGAAAACGGAGCTGTAATAGCTGGCAGACTCAAAGCCGACACGCTCCGCCACCTCATACAGTCGAATGCCGCCCTCCTGGAACATCAGTTCCTTGCTGCGGTTAATACGTTCCCGGTTCATGTATTCCATCGGCCGCATATGAAGCGCTCGCTTGAACAGCTGACACAAGTATTGCGGCGTGACGGCGATATAGTCGGCCAGCTCCTTGATCGTAACCGGCCGGTCATAGTGACGTTCCATATATTGCAAGACGGGCCTGAGCCTCGCATATCCCCATTCAGCCGCCTGAGAGCCGGGTGCGGTCGTCTTCATCAGCTCCAGCAGCAGCGTGTAGAGAAGCTGAGAATAGTCGATTCCGCCATAGTCCTTACTGGATTGTGTCGTCTTGTATATCTCCCCGATGAGCGAGGCGATCCGCTCCGGCTCCGTCACATGGTAGACGCCGGTGCCCGCCAGTCCTGTCCGCTGCAGCAGCGGAGAAGCGAGACTGCCCCGGAAGCTGATCCAATAGACGTCCCAATTCTCTTCTAAGGCGAAGTAAGCATGAGGCTCGTGCGGATAGAGGCAGAACCCTTGTCCAGGTAATATTGTCCATTCCCTGTCGCCCGACTGAAGCTTGCCCCGTCCGGATACCGTCTGCAGCCATTGATAATCGGGATGTCCGTTCGCCCGATAGGTGGGCTCTTGATGATCCCAGTGGCCGACGCTGACCAGATAGACGGGCAAGCGTTCGTCCAATTCCGTCAGCGTGGGAAAAGCTCTGAAATCCAACGATATTGCCCCTTCCGTACCACAATGGGATTCCGTTTTTTTGAAACAAGATGGTTTCATTATAGCATAATCTCTTCCTTCACATTTTAACATTGCGTTTACATTGCGTTGCCACTGGGATGATTCTTAGGTCCTATAGTAACAGTTAGACAGAAATGGAAAATGAATTGGAAGGGTGTGAGCTGGTGGCTGCGACCAACACAATATCGACGACATCCATGAACGGGAGGCTGCGGGAGCATGTGCAAGAGGTGCCCGCCGTCTCCGCCGAACTGACCTGCAGAGAAGCTATTGCAGTATTTCGCCGGAATGGAACAAGCGAATGTATTGTCATTGTCGACGAACGAAGAAGACCGGCAGGCATCGTAATGAGAAATAAGTTCTACTTGAAGCTAGGGCACCGGTTCAGCGCAGATCTCTATTATGATAAGCCCGTCATGCACTTGGCGGATGCTTCGCCGCTCATCGTGGACGCAGCCATGTCGCCTCAAGCCATCATCGATTTGGCGCTTGGCCGGAGTGAAGACACCATCTATGATTGCGTCATCGTCACCTATGGCGAGAGGCTGAGCGGAGCGCTTACGATGTCTCATATGCTCAAGCTGTCGCGAGAGCTGCAGCAGGAGGCGATGGAGGAGCAGATGCGTATCGTTGCATCTGTTGTCACCCGGATGCATGAGATTGAAGAGGGCATACGCAGTGTGCAGCATTCCAGCGTGCAAGGGGAGGAGGCGTCCGTGGAGATGGTGGACCTGACCCTGGCGGGCAAGAAAGGATTGGATAAGATGCTGGAAGCATTCCGTCTTATGACGGCAAGCTCCGTTCATCAAGAGAAGCAGATGCGTGGATTGATGAATGAAGTGGGCTCCATCAGCGGCGTGTCGCGGTTGATCAAGGATCTGGCGGAGCAGAGCAATCTGCTGGCGATCAACGCTTCTATAGAAGCAGCGCGCGCCGGCGAGCACGGCAAGGGCTTCGCCGTCGTCGCAAGCGAGGTGATGAAGCTGGCGAACGAGACGAAGCGGTCGGCGACGGAAATCACAGCGAACACGGAATCGATTGTAAAGGCGATTGAAGAAACGGCTCTGATCGTAGAGCAGGGCAGAGAGATAACGGCGAGCAGCGAATCGCATGTGCGGGATACAGAGCATATTTTCAACGGATTGTTCAAGGCTGCAGCCGGCAATCGAAGCGGACAGCAGGAAATCCGGGAGCTGTCAGATTGCGCTCATCGGCATTCTCGCCATGTCGCGGAGGAGATGGAGGGACTGTACCGTTCCTATCAGAACGGCTTGCAAATAAAAGATCGCATATAGCATTTTTTTAACATGGAATTTACAAAACAAGAATACGGCATTAACAATCGGTTAGTAGTATAGAAAATGTAAGAACGAGCTAAACAGATAATTCTATGAGGAGTGGTAGAGTTGACGAAGAACAAAACGATCAAGGGGATCATGATGACGGCTATGGCGGCCATGCTGGTATTCACAGCGGCATGCGGTAACAATGGAGGCAACGAGGCATCCACAGGCAACAACGGCAATGGATCAGCGACGAACGCGCCAGCGACAGAGAAACCGGCTGAGCAAGCAGACAAAAAGCTGAGCGGCGAAATCAAGGTTGACGGTTCCAGTACAGTATTCCCGCTTACAGAGGCGGCTGCGGAAGAATTCAGAGCGGTACAACCTGATGTGCGCGTACCAGTAGGCGTATCCGGCACAGGCGGCGGCTTCAAGCAGTTCTGCGCAGGTGAGATTGCGATTGCCGATGCGTCCCGTCCGATCAAGGATGAGGAAGCGGCCAAGTGTAAGGAAGCCGGCATCGCGTTCACTGAGTTGTCTGTCGCATTCGACGGCTTGTCTGTTGTCGTAAGCAAGGAGAACGACTTCATCGATCACCTGACGGTTGAAGAACTGAACAAAATCTTCAAAACAGGCAGCACGGTAACGAAGTGGAGCGATGTTCGCGAGGGTTGGCCAGCAGAAGATATCGTCATGTTCTCGCCAGGCGCCGATTCCGGCACTTACGACTACTTCAATGAAGCGATTCTGGACAAAGAAGGCATCCGCAACGAGAACATCTCCTTCAGCGAAGATGACAACACACTGGTTGTCGGGATCTCCGGCAGCAAATACGGTATCGGCTACTTCGGCTACGCATACTACGAAGAGAACCAAGACAAGCTGAAGGTTGTGCCGATCGATGGCGGCAATGGCGCTGTCGAGCCGACTTACGAGACCATTAAAGACGGTTCTTATGCTCCGCTGTCCCGTCCATTGTTCATCTATGTGAGCAATAAGGAGATGGAGCGTCCTGAAGTGAGCGAGTTCGTCAACTTCTATATCAACAACATCGGTTCTATGGCAGGCGAAGTTGGCTACGTAGCGCTTCCTGACGAGCAATATGCCGAGCAAGCTGCAAAGCTGAAATAGTTCAAGCAGTCATTTTTCGAGAAAGCCGAGTGAGAAATGTGATGTCTCGTTGGACATCACATTTTTCTCGCCGGATATGTTAACGAATTGTAAATGTAAGAGGGAGGATGCTGTATGCCGCGCAATGCAATATCAATGAGCGATAAGGCGCAAGTCATACCTGCAACATCATTTAAGAACAGCCGCAAGAGCATCATGAATGCGGTAATGCCGATCCTGCTGTTTCTATGCGCTATCGTATCCGTGCTGACAACGATAGGCATCGTCGTAACCCTTGCGACGGAAACCTACCAATTCTTCAAGAAAATTCCGATATTCGATTTCCTGTTCGGGACGACCTGGTCGCCGCTTATACCTCCGAAGAGCTTCGGCATATTGCCGCTTCTGGGAGGTACGCTTCTCATTACGGTTATCGCTTGTCTTGTCGCTGTTCCGCTGGGACTGGCTAGTGCGATCTATTTGTCGGAATATGCGCCCAAGGGCGTGCGCAAAGTCGTCAAGCCGGTGCTTGAGGTGCTTGCCGGCGTACCGACGATCGTCTATGGTTACTTTGCCCTCAGCATCGTAACGCCGATCATTCAACAGATTTTTAGCGGAACTGGCATCTTTAACGCACTGAGTGCGGGCATCGTCGTCGGCATCATGATAATTCCGATGGTCAGCTCATTGAGTGAGGATGCGATGTCCGCTGTACCGAGATCGCTGCGCGACGGCGCGTATGCGCTTGGCGCAACAAGGTTTGAAGTGGCGCTTAAGATCGTCGTGCCGGCCGCCTTCTCGGGTATTGTCGCCTCTGCCGTACTGGCATTCTCGCGGGCAATCGGAGAGACGATGATCGTGACGCTGGCTGCCGGCTCTACGCCGAATCTGACGTTGAACCCGCTGGAGAGTATTCAGACCATGACAGCCTACATTGTTCAGGTAAGCCTTGGGGATACACCGCACGGCACAGTGGAATACGGCTCCATCTTTGCAGTAGGTATGACCTTGTTCGTCATTACTTTCCTGCTTAATATTCTTGCCCAGTACGTAGCAAGACGATTCAGGGAGGAATACTGATATGTCTATCTTTCAAGATGCGAATCGCAAGCAGATCGCGAATAGGCGCACGATCGACTTCATGCTTCATATCTTATTCGTCATCGCGACATCTATAGGGGTTATGGCGTTATGCGTGCTGCTGATCGATATCATCATCGACGGTCTGGCCCGTCTTCAGCCACAGCTGTTCACGGAGTTCCCTTCCCGGAAGGCTGACAATTCCGGTATGAAGTCGGCGATCGTCGGCACGATATACATGCTGCTTATCATGGCCCCTATTTCCTTCATATTCGGCGTAGGCGCTGCAATCTATCTGGAGGAATACGCGAAGAAAAACTGGCTCACCCGCCTTATTCAGCTGAACATCAGTACGCTGGCGGGCGTTCCATCCATTGTATACGGCATACTCGGACTTGCGCTGTTCGTCAGACTGTTGTCGCTGGATAAGAGCTTACTGGCAGGTGCGCTTACGATGACGCTGCTCGTCCTGCCGATTATTATCGTCTCCGCGCAAGAGGCAATTCGTGCGGTCCCGAAGTCAAGACGCGACGCATCGTTCGCGCTGGGCGCCACGAAGTGGCAGACGGTATCCCGCTCCGTCATGCCGTCTGCTCTGCCGGGCGTATTGACGGGCGTCATTCTGGCGATGTCCCGCGCGATCGGCGAGACGGCGCCGCTGGTCATGATCGGCGCCTTGACGTATGTAGCCTTTCTGCCCGAGAGCATTCTGGATTCCTACTCTGTCATTCCTATCCAGGTGTATAACTGGCTGTCGAAGCCTCAGCCGGAGTTCAAGGAGCTTGCCGCGAGCGGCATTATCGTCCTGATGGCTCTACTCTTGCTCATGAACTTCTCAGCAATACTGCTGCGCAACAAGTATCAGAAAAATGTGTAATCACGACTTTCGTGGAGGGAAAGCAATGCGAACATTAATCGATATACAAAAACTGAATTTATTCTATGGTGAATTCCATGCGCTTAAGAATGTCTCGCTTACGATACCTGAGAAAGCCATTACGGCGTTCATCGGACCGTCCGGCTGCGGCAAGTCGACCTTGCTTCGCACCTTGAACCGGATGAACGACATGATTCCCGGCACGCGTATCGAAGGCGGGCTCTCTATCGGCGGAACGGAGATTTATTCCAACGAAGTGGACGTCGAGACACTGCGCAAGAAGGTCGGCATGGTGTTCCAGCAGCCTAACCCGTTCCCCAAGTCGATCTATGACAATATCGCTTACGGCCCGCGTCTGCACGGCACCACGAGCAAGAAGGAGCTGGATGACATCGTGGAGAAGAGTCTGCGTCAGGCGGCTCTGTGGGATGAAGTGAAGGATCATCTGAAGCGCTCCGCGCTGTCGATCTCCGGCGGTCAGCAGCAGAGGCTCTGTATCGCTAGAGCGCTGGCGGTTAATCCCGACATCCTGCTGATGGATGAGGCGACATCTGCGCTCGATCCCATCTCTACGCTGAAGATCGAGGAGCTGGCGCAGGAGCTGAAGTCGGAATATACGATCGTCATGGTTACTCACAACATGCATCAGGCAGCCCGCGTATCGAACCAGACGGTATTTTTCCTGAACGGCGAAGTCGTGGAGTATTCCGATACGGAGAAGCTGTTCTCCAATCCTTCCGATCAACGGACGGAAGATTATATTAGCGGCCGCTTCGGCTAATACACGATAGGAGGAATGAAGGGTATGATGGCAGCACGCAAAGAATTCGATCTTGGACTGGAGCAGCTTCACAATCTGCTGGTAGATATGGGAGCATTCGTGAAGAAGGCTTTGGTCGATTCGGTAGAGGCCTTGAAAAATGTGGATGTAAAGACGGCTCAAACGGTCATTGACAAGGATATCGAGCTGAACAGTATGGAAGAAGATGTGATGGAGCTCGGTTCCAAGCTAATCGCCACTCAGCAGCCCGTTGCCAAGGATCTGCGCCGCATCTTGTCAGCCTTCCGAATAGCGAGCGATCTGGAGCGTATGGGCGATCTGTCCGTCGATATTGCGAAGGTCGTGCTTCGACTCGACGGTCAGGAATTAATTAAGCCGTTGATCGATCTTCCCCGCATGGCGGACATTATCGGCACGATGACCGACGAATCGATCCAGTCCTTCGTGCAGGAGAATGTGGATCTGGCTTACAAGATGGCAAAGGACGACGATCAGGTCGATATGCTATATGGGCAGATTACGCGTGAACTGTCGCTATTGATGATGGAGAATCCTCGCAATATCGCCCAAGCGTCGCTTCTGAGCTTTGTAGGACGCTACATGGAGCGGTTCGGGGATCATGCGACGAATATCGGCGAAAGCGTCGTATACCTCGTGACAGGAACCCGTCCCGATCTGAATATGTAGATCTGCGACCGCAGAAGCAGTACGATAGCTGATGCGGTCTTTTTTGTGTCGTAATGAACGGAATTTACCGTATGTTAACGCATTTTGGTAATCCATTTAACATATTTCGGGTAATGTTGGATAAGGTACATCGTAACATGACTACGAATGAGGAGTTCGTTATGGGAGCAGTGGGGAGCGGATTGTGGAACAGGGAGCTCGTGCAAGCCGCTGATCGGCATTGGATTAGCGGTGGCGTTGCGATCATCTATTTGCAATTGCGATTGCCTGGCGAGCATGCGGACAAGGTCATCCGACAATGGGAGACCGAAGTGGAAAGCTTGTTCTGGAAGCAGGGGATAGGAGATGAACGGTACTACTTTCTGGGAAAAGTCGGCAAGGGACGCTCCATGCAAGCGATCGCCAAAGAAGCGGCAAACCGGCTTGTTCGGGGACTGGGCGCCATATGCGGCAAGGATAGCCAATGCTGCTTCCAACTGGGAACGGTATGCGCGGCAGCTCCTTCTCCAGAATGGACAATCGAGGGAGTCCTTCTTCATATGATAATAGATGTCCACGCGCAAGCTGGGGCCAGACCTGATACAGACGAGCGGAAGGGGGCTTCTAGCAGCGTTATGCTGGAGAGAAGCTTCACGATCGGCCGTCTTGCTTCTTCCATTCCTGAATTCCAGCCCCATGCCCGTGTATCGGATGTCGCCCAACTGTTCCATACGCGCCCGCGCGAGCAAGGAGTGGCCGTTGTCAGCGATGGCAAGCCGGTCGGGCTGATCATGAAGGAGAAGCTTCATCAGTTGCTAGCGGGACAGTTCGGCTTGCCGCTCTATTACAACAGACCGGTTGAGAAGATTATGGAGAGCCAGCCGTTAGTAGTAGATGAAGGGATGCCTGTGGAAGAGGTGTCTCAGTTGGCAATGTCTCGCGAATATTCTAATCTATACGACATTGTGTTCATCACAAGGGAGGAGCGGTTCGTCGGGGCGGCATCCATCAGAGCGATTCTGGAGAGCATTACGGCGCTGAGAACAGAAGAGGCGCGAACGGCCAATCCGCTTACCGGACTGCCCGGCAATGCCAGCATTCATGCGGAGCTGATGGGAAGAATGGCGGACAAGCGTCCGTTCGCTATCATCTATGCGGACCTGGATTATTTCAAGTGGTTCAACGATTGTTTCGGATTCGGCTTAGGGGATGAGCTGATTCGATATTTGGCAAGTCTGCTGGAAGATGTGCTGTCCCGATACGAAGAAGAAGATAGCAGCTTCATCGGCCATATTGGCGGAGATGACTTCATTGTGATGCTTTCTCCCGATTCAGTGGATATCATATGCGCGGATCTGATTGAACGCTTCGATAGAGGAGTAAAGATGTTCTATGGCGGCGTTCAAGTCGCTGAAGTTGAGGACAGGTATGGCAATACGGTAAGTCAGGAAGGTGTTACCCTGTCCTTGTCTGTGTTGTATTGCACCAATGAATTCTCTCTGTCCCTGGAGGACATTGCCATGTACGCTGCAAGGCTGAAGAAGCGTGCGAAGCTCGTAAAGGGAAGTGTATGCGTATCGGAGCCATTATCCCGGATGGGACATGTATAGAGAGAGGGAAGAGGGACACCATGAAAGGGCAAAGTATATATAAAGAAGACCTCAAGATGGAATGCGAGAGAGTGCAATACTACGGAATGATGTATCTATCATGGTCTTGGCTCGAGCAAGAAGGCGCCCCTACTTCCGATGTTCGCGTGCTCGGTAAGCTATGGCGCGCATATGCGAAGGAGAAAATCGCGCAGGTAAGGGACATGTCTGTGCTGACGGCAGAATCCCAATGGATGAACGACGATCTGTTCGTGCCGATCGAGCTTCCCCCTGGCAACAAGGGAAGGCTGGAGGAATGGATGCTTGAGCATACGTATCGCTTGATGAACAATTGGGAGAGCGAGTTCCTTCACTATGCGGCGAGCATGACGAATACGATACATAAAGGCAAGCTGCTCGTAGGCATATCCGTCGTCCCCAAGGAGGAGTCGAAGGGGAAGGAAAACATATGGTACAAGGCTTCAAAAGCGGCTATTCTGCACGGACAATCATCGGGATCGATGGAACGCAGCTTGAAGAGGAATGCGCTCCTACGGCTGTTGAATCAGCAGGGAGACCTTTACTCCGTCTATCAGCCCATCGTCTCTTTGTCAGGCGGACTCATATTCGGGTACGAGGCGTTGACGCGGCTTAAAGATTCAAAATGGTTCGATGGCCCGTTGCCCTTGTTCCAATTTGCGGATACGGAAGGACAGCTCTACGCATTGGAACGAATTGCGCGGGAGCGGGCAATAAGCGGTTGCTTCGGTCTCGCACATAAGCAGAAATTGTTCATTAATGTCAATGCGCACATTATGGAGTCACCGGAATTTCTACCTGGACAGACGAAGAGCTTGCTGGAAGAGCAGCAGCTTGATCCGAAGCATGTCGTATTCGAAATTACGGAGCGAAGCGCTATAACGGACTTCAACGCCTTCAAACGCGCAATGGACCATTACCGCAATCAAGGCTACCAGATTGCGATCGACGACGTGGGGGCCGGATATTCCTCACTCCAATCCATCGTGGAATTGAGACCGGATTATTTGAAGGTGGACCGTTCTATTATACACAATGTGAACGCAGACGAGATGAAGCGTCATGTTCTTTATACACTGCAGGATATTGCAAGCAAGATGGGAGTCTCCATTATTGCCGAAGGCATCGAGCAGGAAGCGGAGCTGGAGCTGCTGAGAGAAGTTGGCGTTGCATATGCACAGGGGTACTTGCTAGGAAGGCCGCGGCCTTTTTTAAACTAGGCTTTTCTCGGGCGACGATGCTGGGGAAGAGCCTGTTTTGTGTTATGATAGATAGCATAGGTCTGGTGAGGAAGGGGCTGTACAAGCTGATGGATAAATGGATGTTGATCGACGGCAATAGCATTGCCTACCGGGCTTTCTTCGCAATGCCGCCGCTTACGAATTCAGCAGGATTACATACAAATGCCATATTCGGATTTACGACTATGCTGCTTAAGCTGCTGGAGGAGCACAAGCCGACGCATGTGCTGGTTGCGTTCGATGCGGGCAAGGTAACGTTCCGGCACGAAAGCTACAGCGAATACAAGGGCGGACGTCAGAAGACCCCGCCGGAGCTGTCCGAGCAATTCCCCGTGCTGAAGGAGCTGATCTCGGCGTTCGGCATTCAGCAGTATGAGTTGAACGGCTACGAGGCGGACGATATTATCGGTACGCTTACGAAGCAGGCGGATGAACAAGGTGCCGAAGCCGTCGTCGTGACGGGAGACAAGGACTTGCTGCAGCTGGCCTCGGATCGCGTGACGGTCGCCGTCACGCGCAAGGGCGTAAGCGATGTGGACCTGTACACACCGGCAGCGATCGATGAGAAGTACGGATTGAAGCCGCTACAGATTATCGATCTGAAGGGATTGATGGGCGATACGTCGGACAACATTCCCGGCGTGCCCGGAGTGGGAGAGAAGACGGCGCTGAAGCTGCTTCACGAGCATGGCTCTGTGGAGAATGTGCTCGCTAATCTGGATCGGCTCAAGGGCAAGCTGAAGGAGCGGCTGGAGACACATGCCGGCGACGCCGAGCTGAGCAAGAAGCTGGCGACGATCTACCGCGAAGTGCCGCTGGAGCGAAGCGCGGAGGATATTCGCTACGGCGGGTATGACGCCGCAGCGCTGGGCGAAGCGTTCCGCAGACTGGAGTTCAAGTCGCTCAGCGAGCGGCTGGATCTGCAAGCCGAAGGCGGCGCGTCGGCATCGGAAGCGAAGGCCGCGGCAGACGAGCTGTCGCTGAAGGCTATCGAAGCAGGCGGCGACGACAAGGAGATGGCGGAGCTGCTGGAGCGGCTACGCTCCGGTGCGAGGCACGGCCTATATATTGAGGCGATCGGGGACAATCCCCATCATGTCGAGCTGCTGGGCATGGCCGTCGCGCTGGAAGACGCTGTGTATGTCTTGTCCATGGAAGCTGTGAAGGACGAATCGGCAGCGGCGTTCCGGGAGTGGCTGGCGGACGAATCGGCAAGGAAGTCCGGCTTCGACATGCACAAGGCGGAGCTGGCGCTGCACTGGGCCGGCTTGAAGCTGGGGGGCGCAGCGTTCGATGTACAGCTGGTCGCTTACCTGCTGGATCCTACCGAAGGCTCGCAGCTGCTCTCCGGCATATGCGAGCGACAAGGCGTAGCCGGTCCTTCGTCCGATGAGTCGGTATACGGCAAGGGAGCCAAGTTCAAGGTGCCTGACGAAGAGACGCTGCGCCGTCATCTGGCCTTGAAGGCAGATGCCGTGCGCAGGCTTGAGCCCGTGTTGACAGAAGAGCTGGAGCGGACGAACATGAAGGAACTGTATGTCGATCTGGAGCAGCCGCTATCCCGCATTCTTGCCGGGATGGAGCTGCAGGGCATTCAAGTGGAGAAGGGAGAACTGGAGCGTCTCGGTGCTGAACTGGAGGATACGCTGACCACGACGATAAGCGAGATCTATCAGCTGGCCGGCACGGAATTCAAGATCAATTCGCCGAAGCAGCTGGGCGAAGTGCTGTTCGAACGGCTGGGCTTGAAAGCGACGAAAAAGACGAAGACCGGATACTCCACAGATGCGGAAGTGCTGGAAGGACTGGCGAAGGAGCATGAGATTATCCCTCACATCCTTCATTACCGCCAGCTGTCCAAGCTGCAGTCGACTTACGTCGAGGGACTGTTGAAGGAAGTTCGGGAGGAGACGGGCAAGATCCATACGTACTACCGACAGACGATCGCGGCTACGGGAAGACTCAGCAGCCAGTTCCCGAACCTGCAGAATATTCCGATCCGGCTGGAGGAAGGACGGAAGATTCGCAAGGCGTTCCTGCCGTCGGAGCCAGGCTGGAGCATCCTTGCTGCAGACTATTCGCAGATTGAGCTTCGCGTGCTGGCGCATATATCCGGCGACGAGGGGCTGAAGGAAGCGTTCCTGCACGATATGGACATCCATACGAAGACCGCGATGGACGTATTCGGCGTAGAGGCGGGCGAGGTGGACGCCAATATGCGTCGCTCTGCGAAGGCAGTCAACTTCGGTATCGTCTACGGCATCAGCGCCTTCGGCTTGTCCCGGAATCTGGACATCACACCTACGGAAGCGGGCAAGTTCATCGAGCAGTATTTCTCCGTCTTCCAAGGTGTGCGCAAGTTCATGGACGATATCGTTGCCCAAGCGAAGCAGGACGGCTACGTGACGACGCTGCTGGAGCGGAGACGTTATCTGCCGGAGATCAAGTCGTCGAACTTCAATCTGCGCTCCTTCGCGGAGCGTACGGCGATGAATACGCCGATACAAGGAAGCGCGGCGGACATTATCAAGCTGGCGATGGTGCACATGGACAAGGCTCTCAGGGAGCGGGGGCTGCGCAGCCGAATGCTGCTGCAAGTGCATGATGAATTGGTATTCGAGGTTCCGCCGGACGAGCTGGAGACGATGAAGCAGCTTCTGCCTGAAGTGATGTCCGGAGCGGCCAAGCTGGATGTACCGCTTAAGGCGGATGTCAGTTTCGGAGATAATTGGTATGAGGCGAAATAAACTTGTCACAAGCTTCACAGCTCCTTTTGCAGTATAATGATGCAAGAGGTGAGGAGATATGCCGGAACTGCCAGAGGTAGAGACAGTAAGAAGAACATTGAACGAGCTTGTATCCGGCCGGACGATCCGCTCGGTCACGGTCAAGCTTCCGCGCATTATACAGCGTCCCGCAGAGCCTGAACAATTCCAGGACGCGCTGGCGGGACGAACGATACAGCAGGTTGAGCGAAGAGGCAAGTTCTTGCGCATCTTGTTGGACGAGTTGGTGCTCGTCTCGCATCTGCGCATGGAAGGGCGGTACGGGGTGTATTCCTCTGAGGAGCCCCCGGAGCTTCATACGCATGTCTTGTTCCATCTGGACGACGGGACGGATCTGCGCTACAAGGATGTTAGGCAATTCGGCACGATGCATCTGTTCCTCCCCGAGGAGGAGTTCCGTCTGCCGCCGCTCGCGAAGCTGGGCATTGAGCCGCTCGGTCCCGACTTCACGCTGCAGGCGTTGCGCGATCGGGTCGGCAAGCGCACTTCACGCATCAAGCCGCTGCTGCTGAACCAGGAACTGATCGTCGGGCTGGGCAATATTTATGTCGATGAAGCGCTATTCCAGGCGCGTATTCATCCGGAGAGAACCCCTGATACATTGAAGCCAGCAGAGTGGAAGAGGTTGCACGAAGCGATTCGTACTACGTTGGCGTCGGCGGTAGAGGCGGGCGGTTCGTCCATCAAGTCGTATGTGAACGGACAAGGCGAGATGGGGATGTTCCAGCAGCAGCTGCTTGTATATGGACGAAAGGATGAAGCATGCGCCGCTTGCGGCAAACCGATCGTGAAGTTTGTCGTCGGCGGCAGGGGAACACATATATGCTCGCGTTGTCAGCCCATGAAGGGATGAGATTCACTTCAG
Source organism: Paenibacillus chungangensis (assembly GCF_042675905.1). Lineage (NCBI taxonomy): Bacteria > Bacillati > Bacillota > Bacilli > Caryophanales > Paenibacillaceae > Paenibacillus > Paenibacillus chungangensis. Next base: position 108,966 of record NZ_JBHTJZ010000005.1, read on the forward strand.
CCCATCTCCCGCATATGATGAAGTTATCACCTTGAGGCTTCGTCTAGCGGGGAGGGAACAGAGCTTTGGATTGGATGGCTCACTTGTTGTCAGTGTTTGTGCTTGCGCTTGCTGTTAGTCTGGACGGATTCGGCGTCGGCGTCACCTATGGACTTAGACGAATTCGGATTCCGATCGTATCCGTTCTGATAATCGCATGCTGTTCGGGCTTTATTATATGGCTGTCGATGGGAGCCGGGGAATGGCTTCGGGGCTACGTGTCTGAGATCGTGGCCAAGGCTATCGGCGCAGCGATCTTGATCGGTATCGGCTGCTGGGCGCTTATTCAATTGAGACGCAGCAGAGGCTTGCACGGGGAGGATAACGATGACGGAAGTTCGGTGGATGCTCGGTCGCTTGCTTCGGAGAACGGCATAGAGGGCATTAGACGGCCCGCGGCAACTGTATTGTCCGTGGAGTTGAAGCGGCTCGGTCTTGTCATCCAGATTTTGCGCTCTCCGCAAGCGGCTGACGTCGACCGCTCCGGCATCATATCGCCATCTGAAGCTGTCATGCTGGGCGTCGCCTTGTCATTGGATGCTCTGGGCGCCGGACTAGGTGCGGCATTGCTGGGGCTGCCGTCGCTGACGACGGCAATTGTTATAGCCTGTTCTTGTGCGCTATTCCTGATCGCTGGCACTTGGGTTGGTATACGGTTCGCGGCCAGAAGAGGTATGCAGGCATTAAGTGTGGTGCCAGGGATTTTACTAATTCTAATTGGAATTATGAAGTTGTTGTAAGAAGGTGGGTGATGGGATGATCATAGGATTGACCGGCGGGATCGCTAGCGGCAAGAGCACAGTTGCCCGCATGCTAACGGACCGTGGAGCAGCATTGGTGGATGCCGATGAGGCCGCAAGAGAGGTCGTGTTGCCCGGCGAGCCTGCGCTGGAGGCGATCGCCTCCACATTCGGACAAGCTATCCTGCATGAAGACGGAACGTTGAACCGCCAGGCGCTGGGCGCCATCGTATTCCGCGACAAGGAACTGTTGAAGCGGCTTGAAGCTATTACGCATCCGGCCGTTCGCAGGGCGATGAGCGAGCGCATTGAGCAGTATAAGAAGGAAGACCCCGAGCGGTTGATCGTCGCGGATGTGCCGCTGCTCTATGAGACGAACGCGGAGGACCGCTATGAAGGGGTTATGGTTGTCTACGTGCCAGCTTCCATGCAGATTGAACGGCTTATGAAGCGGAACGATATGCCGCGTGAGGAAGCGGAGCGTAGAGTGTCGCTTCAGATGGACATTGAAGAGAAGCGTAGACGCGCTGACTGGGTCATCGACAACAGCGGTTCGCAGGAGCAGACAGAGGCTCAGATTATTTCATTTTGGACCAATAAGGACAGGACATCATGAGAATACGTATGAAGAAGCGATATTTGCTCTTGGCTATCATTGCAGTAGTCGGCTTGCTATTCCTGAAGGCGGACTGGCTTGCGAAGTGGATGTACCCCATCCATTATCAAGCTGATATCCGGGCAAGTGCTTCCAACTACGGAGTGGAGCCCCATCTGGTCGCCGCTATCATTCGGGCGGAATCCAATTATTCGACGGGCAGACAGTCAAGTAAGGGAGCTCTAGGGCTTATGCAGCTCATGCCGAACACGGCGAACTGGGTGGTGGAACGCGCAGGCTTCCAGGCTGTTGACGAAGAGATGCTACTACATCGGGCGGATGTCAGCATAGAAGTAGGAACATGGTATTTAAAGTCACTGCATGATCAATTCGACGGCAATGCGATTGCGGCGGTCGCCGCCTATAATGCTGGACCTGGACATGTGCGGAAGTGGCTTGATGCCGGTACCTGGGACGGCCAGATGAAGAGTGTGAAGTCCGTTCCATTCGGGGAGACCAGGCATTATGTACAGCGAGTATTTTATTATTATAATAAATACAAGGACTTGTATCCCAGCTTCTAACGGGGCATGCTAATGAAATGAAGAGCAATCGTGACATGGAACGTGAACGAAGCCTTGGAGGGCTTGCCGGTTCATGGACAAGCCGCTCTCAAGGCTGTTGTTATTCATACAAGCTTTAATGAATCACTATTTTTGGCCGGCAAGGGATTGCTCGGCAATTTGTACTAGGCGACGGGTAATGTAACCACCGAGGGAGCCTGCGTCTCTTGTTGCCATGTTCCCATAGTAGCCGTCCTGCGGAATTGCGATACCCAGTTCTTGAGCGACCTCGTACTTCATTTGATCCAGGGCTGCTGTCGCTTGTGGCACGACCAGTTGGTTGCTGCTGCGGTTTGCACTCATTGATTGTCACCTCCTTGCGGTTGGTAACTGTATTATGTGCGTTATTCTAAGTTTCATAACAGGAAACGGTTGGAAGTGAAAGTTTATTTTTTAAATTGACATTTGAAAGGAGGAAGAGGGATGAAGTGTCCATACTGCGACTACGCAGGCACGAAAGTGCTGGACTCCAGACCGGCGAACGAGAACAAGTCGATTCGCAGACGTCGTGAGTGCGAGCAGTGCAAGAACAGATTCACAACGTTCGAGATGATTGAAGAGACGCCGCTCATCGTTATTAAAAAGGATGGAAGCCGGGAAGAGTTCAGCAGGGACAAAATATTGCGAGGTCTGATTCGGGCATGCGAGAAGCGGCCAGTTCCGGTAGAACGGCTGGAAGTAATCGTATCGGAAGTCGAGAAGGAGCTGCGGACGACAGCACACGCTGAGATCGACAGCAGCGAGATCGGCACAATCGTCATGAATCTGCTCTATCCCGTCGATGAAGTAGCATACGTGCGCTTCGCATCCGTATATCGCCAATTCAAAGATATCGACATGTTCATGAAGGAGCTGAGCAGTCTGCTGTCGAAGCATCCGATGAACGACAGCGATCAGAACGGTTAATGATTGATGAGGGGGCCATCATAGGAAGGAAATGGGCGGATTTCATTGATGATTTGATGGAGAAGTCCCACGCTCAGGCGCCATGACCTGCGGCAGCTCGATGAGCTGATGATGGATACTGCCCCCGAGTTGAAGCGGACTGTTGTTCGCCGGCTCTGCATTACAATGATCGGATATAGGGAGGTGCCCTCGAAGTGGGCTTCCTCTCTCCGTGGAGTATGGGTATATTATCCATGCTATCGACAGCAGTTAGGTGTGATTTGTTTAATGGTGCGTCAATTCAGTGGCGACTAAGATACGCAAAATAATGCATGAAAAGATGTATTGACAATCATTACGCTCGTATGATATTATCAATCTTGTCGCTGATTCGGGCATTTCTTCTAGTGTACCTGGAAGAAAAGCTTAAGTTAAGGCGAAATTGCAATTATATCACGGGGCCTTAGCTCAGCTGGGAGAGCGCATCGCTGGCAGCGATGAGGTCAGGGGTTCGATCCCCCTAGGCTCCATACCCAATAAAGCCGCTAAACACAAGGGATTCCGAGTGTTTGGCGGTTTTTTCTATGCTTGAAATGGGACTGATGGTCACAGTACCGATTTTTTTGGAGAAAAATCGAGAACTTTGAGCGCTTGAGCGTATATGAGAACATCGTGTTTCTGCATAAAAAAAGCAATCGCCTTGTCCTTTTGAATAAGGGCAAGGCGATTATATGCTTTGGTTCAACACCTCAGTAAAAGGCGGTTAGTTAATTGAAGTGTTATTATTGAATCGATTTGAGCGATTCAACTTCTGTTGTAGAGAGTCCGCTGGCTTTTGTGATGATCTCAACATCAAGTCCCAATGAAAGCATGTTCTTGGCAATCTCGATGGCTTTTTTGCGCTCTCCTTTAGCCATACCTTTTTCCGTCGCCCACTCAATCATGGACGCCTCGTCATGCAAATACTTTTGCCGCTCCTCATATAAGCGGCGAGCCTCCTGATCCTGGCTTAGAAACTCCAGCGTGTCCATCGCTTTCTTCAATGTGGGTTCGTTCATCTTCAGCACCTCCCAACTTGATTTGTCAGCTCCTTTTAGGAACAGCAGCCAATTAATCAATCCGCCCTCCAGAGGAATAGCCTGATCGTTTAACTTGGTCAGTTCCATGAAATGCACCTCGATATCGTCAGATAATTCAAGGCCCGTATGATCTTCCCTTAAATGAAACACATTATGATAACGATCGTTTGGAATAAAGGAGTAGTTCAAGATATTGATGGTGACGCATTTCTTTAGTTCCTTGTAGGTCTGCCCTTCTTGCAACTGGCTGGAGTAGCGTTTACTCCAGTAATAAAGCGTCCGTTTCTCGATATCGTATTTATTGAAAAGCTGCATCTCGATGTTAAGCAGCTTGCCTTCCACCGTCTTCGCCCAAATATCAAAGATGGACTGTTTGTCGAGCGGAGCGTCTTTATCCGTATATGGATTGAGTAGAACGATTTCCGTTAAAGGAGCTTCGCCGGATTCCGCAAATGTACGATTCAGGAAAGCGAGAAGTACATCCTTATTTTCTTCACTGCCAAAAATACGTTTGAAGACGAAATCATTCCGGGGATCAAGCAGTTCCGGCATTTGACAATCAATTCCATTTCTTCTTATTATACCATGCTTTCAGACTGATTTTGAAGGTGGTGTCGAGGGTCAACCAAAAAGCATACTGCCGAATTTTTTAGCGGTTTCTTTGTGAACGGAAGGTAAGACATGGCTGTACGTGTCTAGAGTTACACGAATGTCAGAATGTCCTAATAATTCCTTGACTACCTTTGGATTGATATTGCGGTTTGGAACTTCAGCCTTCTTCATAAGTGAGTAGAAGGAACGGAGTAGATTTCGTGGATTAATAGGGGTGCCTCTTTTGGTGGAAATGACAAGATCATGATCTTGAAAGTCCGATCCAGCTGCAAGTTTTAGCTTTTTGTATTTCTTGCGTTGATCTTTTAAAATATCTAACGTCCGATCAACTAAGCTGATGGTTCGTTTGCTGCTTTTTGTTTTTGTATCCTGATAAATTTTTTTACCATCGTGGCTCAAGGTTTGGCGAACATGCAGGACACCTTCGTCGAAGTCTATGTCTTTCCATCTTAGTCCTAATATTTCGGATTGACGCATTCCAGTCGTTAGAGCCAGTTCAAAAGCGATATATAGTTCATGCTTTTCGGATGCTTTAAGAAATCGAGTTGTTTCATTTAAGTCCCACACCATCATTTCTTTGCTGGGAACTTTTGGAGCCTGAGCCTCCTCTGCTGGACTAGAGGAAAGATACTTTCTCTTTACTGCCGTTTTGAACGAGCTTTTTATTATTTTATGGATATCCTGAATTGAGCGCTCAGATAATCGACTGGAATTAGAGAGATGGGCATAAAATTTCTCAATCATTTGGGTAGTTCGAAGCGGTCGTCAGTTTACCTTGAAGCTGGCTGAGTCGTTCCAAAACCGCTGGGTGTGGCTTCGAATGGAACGAAAAAGTATATTATTGGAATGATTGATAATCCCAAAATAAGTATTGGAAACTCCGTTGCCCCTTCATGTGGGGAGGGGGAAGTTGTCTGCAATTTCTACAAAGACTCTAAACTTGTTGAAAAATCACCACCATAACTGGATGATATTTCCTACCTCGCTTTTAGGAGAAGCTTGTACTTATGCACTTTCGTAATTCAGGTTGAAGTGAAGCTGAATATAACGCGGCACTTCTCACATTTGCAAAGAGCGATTACACAACTATAGGAGTAAGGGTTACTCTGTGGTATAATTTGAGTAGAATTTGGTGAGGTGATGTCACAATGACAATTGCTGAACATAAAAAATACATTGGACAAATGGATGAGTACATTAGGAAGATAAAAGAAGAATCGCCCGAAGAATCTTTGGGTTTTTTAAATAAAGCCGGTATTGTTGATAAAAATGGCAAGCTCACGCCACAGTATCAGGAAAGATGAGCCAGTGAAAATGACTAGTTGTGAGGTGGTGTTCAATTGAAAAAGCTCGAAGGACATCAAGCGGATGTGATAGAGGGAATTATGAATGATGGAGAAACCATATTTGAAATAAAAGGCGTAAGGTATGAAATCTCGACTATTTCCGAGAAGGATATGCGGAATACGACTGTTAAAGAAGATGTGGAAAGTGACCCTGAACTAATGGAAATACTGATGCAAGCGAAAAGAGATATTCAATCGGGGAATTACTACACATCCGATGAGATGCGTGAAATGATTCGCAGAGGCGATTTATAAAGTGAAGTATATTTGGTTGGACACGTCACGAGAGGCTTTTAATAGTATCTGGAGCCGTCATTTTTCAGAACAAGAAATTGTTGAATTAAGCTTAGACTTCTTGATCGGATAGAAGGTAAGATTGCTTTAATGCAAACCAATGCCAGTAAACAAGTCACATTGGCAGGGCAGTTATAAAATTATTGTTGATAAATTTGTTGTGTATTATTCCTTTTCAGAGGATATGAACGTATGCTATATCGAATATTTTAAGCATATGAGCCAGATATAATAAGGTTAATTATCAATTTGAAAATGACACAGGTTATCGGTTGCGACCGCTTGCTTGTGTTTTGTCTTATGTAAGGCTATTCGTGCTCGGATGGGAATCATTCAGAGTCACATTACCTGGTCCTGCGATAACAACGGATAAACCTTGGCAGCGATGAGATCAGGGGTTCGATCCCCCTAGGCTCCATACTAACAAGAACGCCATCACAATTTATGATGGCGTTTTTTGTATGGGGCCCCGCAAGGGGGCCAACTCCGGGGTTCAGTCCGCGCGCAAGGAATGAAGAGAGTAGTCATCGTAGGCCTGCTTCAAATGCTGACGAAGCTTAGTCGATGAGGACTTTTAGCGGTAGACAGAAACGGCAGAGATGCCGCTTTTTTCTTATTTGCGTTCCTGTAATTAACAGCTTCTTTTGATTCTGGCGAAAAAGCGCTTGGTGTCTGAGATGTGCAAGGTGTATGATATCGAAAAAGGAAGTGGCGACTCTGGACTCTGCGCAGTGGAGGAGTGGAGGTTCCTTTCGGAAACCATTGGAATTTAACGATTTTCGTCGGAGGTGAGGTTCGTGGTAACTATTGATGAAGTTCGAAGCTTGGCGTTATCCTTTCCAGAAACGGAAGAATTCGAGCATTGGGGAAAGCCTTCCTTTCGCGTACGGAACAAAATTTTTGCGGTCATTCAACCGGACGAGGTATCTCTGGTAATCAAAACTACAATAGACGACCGACTGGCTTATACAGCAATGGCGCCCGAGGTCTTTCGTATGCCCGATAGTTTCAATAACCTGACTTTCATGATCGTTCGTATAGATCGTGTGAAGCCCGATGAGTTTCGAGATTTGCTTATGCTGGCATGGAGACTTGTATCTCCTAAAAAAGTTGTGAAGGCTTACGCTGAAAGCGAGAAGACAGGAGATAACGATATTTAATTGAAGGAGTTATGATTATGACAAATGTCTTATTCACGCGACAACAACATTAGATGGATACATGGCCGACAAAGTTGAATTGTTAACTCTTACACTCTGTATGCTTTTCGATATTCGGATGGATTAATACTCGTTTCTCTGAGGAAAACACGACTTAAATAAAAAGCGCTCTGGTAGCCGCATTGCAAAGCAATGTCCTCAAGAGAGTCCTCCGTTTCCACTAACAGGCTTTTTGCTTTTTGTATTCGCAGGGTAGTCAAGTATTTAATCGGGTTTACTCCCACTTCCTTCTGGAATTTGCGTGTGAACTGGGATTGGCTTAATCCAACATGAGAACTAACAAAATTCATGCTGATACTTGTTGATGCATTTTCATTGATGTACCGTAAAGCTTCGATAATTGAAGGATCCTTCGGCATTTCATTTCTTTTATGATAGGTATTTTCTTCGATGTACTGATATAAGATGTCATTTAAGAGATGGTTGATATAATGATAAGAATTAGATTCCAGCGAATGCCGCATGGAGACTAAGGAAGATAGAAAACGAGATGAATTTCGGAATAAAAGTTTTCCATGGTACGGAAAGTCGATCTGATTGCCATGCAAGTCGGTTGCTTTAACATGAAAACGAATAAAGTGAAAAGCAATGGGGGAGTCGGTGGCCCTATGCAGTGTGACGTTGGGAGGACAGAGTACGGCCTCGCCCACTTTAACTTCGCCTGTTTCTTCTCCTATGGTATAACGAAAGGATCCCTTCTCTGCGGTTAACAGTCCCCACTCCTTATAGGTTCTGTACGGATAGCGAAACCTTTCTAATAATCCAGAATACAAGTAAATGTGCAATTTTGTATCAAGAGATAGTATATAAGTGTTCATAGCGTATTCTCCTCCGTGCAAAAAAGGATATGATTATCACTTATTATAGACATGTTATTAAAAAATACAATAATTTATACTTGGATTGAAGTCAGCAGTTAAATATGAATTCATAGGGGGAAACAGGCATGAATAAAAAATTGAAATCGTCGTTTTTTACCGGATTAATGGTATTGTTGATGATTGCAGTAGTGACAGGTGCTTGCAGTTCTAATTCGAACAACGGAAACGCGAACACCAACGCGGAGAAGCCGGTGAGTAGTCAAACGGAAACACCGACGTCGGATGAGAATAGCCCGAAAGAAGAGGAGCCGGCGCTAGGGTTAGAGCCTGCAGAAATTGTGATTCACTCCAGCAGCGGTTGGACGGAAGAAGCATTCAACGCTCGGTACGGAGACAAGATACGTGAGAAGTTTCCCCAACATAACATTACTTATATTCAACATGGTAACGGTGTAAATTACAATTCCTTGATTGCAGGCGGAACGGAAATTGATATTTACTGGGAATCTGTAGCTCAATTTTCAAATGCATTGCAAGTCGAAATGCAATATGACATGACCGATCTGATCAGTCAGCATAAGGTAGATACTAGTAAAATTGAACCCACTATGATGGAGGCCATGAAGTCTATCTCTAACGGAGGTATGTATGCGCTTCCGGTACTGAATAATACGATGTCGTTGTATTACAATAAAGATTTATTTGACAGATTCGGTGTGGATTACCCAACTGATGGGATGTCATGGGACGATATACTTAAATTGAATCGACAATTGACCCGTGTAGTTGATGACAAGCAGTATGCGGGACTCGGCTTTGTGTTTGGACATCTTCTCCGGATGAATCCATTCTCACTGCCTTACGTTGATGCTGAAACCGATAAGGTAACGCTTAATGACTATGAATTCTGGAGAACGCTTTATGACACATTTATTATCAGAACAGCTCAGGCTCCGGGTTATCAGGACTATTTGCGCGAGAAGAATAATTTCCCTGGTGTTGCCAACTTCGTGAAGGATCAAGATGTAGCTATGATCGCTGCAGTGGCGAATACTCATTTGAATTTTGACATGTCTCACTTTAATTGGGATCTAATAGGGCTGCCAGAGTTTAGCGCTGCGCCGGGAGTGGGTCCACAGCTATATCCGACCTACTGGGGAGTGTCGACTGTTTCCACTAGCAAAGCACAATCCATGGAGATTATAAAGTATCTGGTTTCGGATGAATACCAAACTGAGGTGGCTAAAAGCGGTGCGTTGCCTGTAGTCACAAGTGATGCGGTTATCGAATCCTACGGGCAGGATACGAACTTCACAGATAAAAATATACGATCCGCTTTTTATGATAACCCGGCAGCGATCTCCCCGAAATCAGCCTATGATACCAAGGTCGAGGCGCTGTTCAGAAAAAATATCTTGCCCCTCGCGCTTGGCGAGACAGATCTTAATACTGAATTTAGAGTTGCCGAAGAGGCGGCTAACAAGCTAATCGAAGAGCTTAAGCAATAGGTCAGCTTATTCTTAAAAGATAGAGTATGTTTATATAGGAGTGGAAATGTTGAAGATCACTGGAAATAAGGCATCGTATGCAGGATTGCTGGAACGATGGGTACGAGGGATGAAGCCATACTTGTATCATTGTCCAGATCGGCCCGACTTATGTTGTTATGGCACAGGAGAAGGGGATTGGGGAGTCCAGACGAATCAGAAGGCATTTGCAGCTGTAGCTATGCTTGCTGTCGAGGGAGACAATCTTATCGTTCATGCCGGAATGTCCAAAGAAGAGCTTACCAAATTGGCTGTAAAGTTACTAAGATTTTCTTTAGAGAGCCACCTGGAAGGGAGCTATCACTGTACGGATGGCTCCTCCTGGGGCCATACATGGATCAGTGCGCTGGGAATTGAGCGCATGATGCATGGCGTCGATGCGATAGATGGCTATTTAATGGATAAGGATCGATTGCTGCTTAGGAAAGTATTGATTTCTGAATGCGATTGGTTGCTGGATCGTTACACGATTATAGCGGGGATGTATCATGAAGAACACAGAAATAAGCCGGAGAGCAACTTGTGGAACGGGTCGCTTCTATATCGTACAGCTCTAATGTATCCGGATGCTCCTCGCGCTGCAGAGTATAAAGATAAAGCGGACCGTTTTCTAGTCAATGCGATATCGGTTTCCTCTGATGCTCTTAGCGATACGCTATATAATCACAGGAAAGTATCAGATCTGCATATCGACGCCAATTTTTTTGACTCCTATGCCTTGAATCATCATGGGTACTTGAATGTGGGCTATATGGTCATTTGTCTGTCTAATGCGGCGATGCTTCATTTTAAGTGCCGATCCATGGGATGGGCTGTGCCTGAAGCATTAACTCACCACCTTCAAGAGCTGTGGGAGGTTGTCAAGGCCTTTACTTTTCCAGATGGTCGTCTATTGCGAATTGGCGGGGACACGCGCATTCGATATTCTTACTGTCAAGACTACGTTATACCGGTGTGGCTGCTGGCGAGGGATCTATATGAGGACCACGCATGCAGCGATTTGGAGACCGGTTGGTTGAAGCAGATCGTCAGAGAGATGGATGCAAGCGGAGATGGAACCTTCTTCTCAGCTCGTTGCACGTCATTGGCCCGACGCTCTCCGTTATATTTCACCCGGTTAGAATCTGATCGAGCAGCCGCCCTGTCTATGGGGCTGGCTTGGGAGTCATTGATAGGATCCGTGCCATCAGTGGTGGAAGAGCACCAACCCGTTCACTATAAATGGCATGATTCCTATCACGGCGCTTACTTGCAACGAAGTGAAGATAGGATTGCTTCCTGGGTATGGAGAGCGGCTGAGAAACCTCAAGGTTTATGCGTTCCTTCGGATGCCAGCCATATGGCGGAATGGCGGGAAAACTTGGCAGGCGAGCTAAAAGGACTAGGACAAGTAACGGAGCAAAAAATAGATTGCTATGGCGGAGATACATTCGACGATGGATTCATTACATGGGGAAGCACGGTTATTAACACGAGAGGATTATTGGCTGAAGGCAAGCAAGAAGAGGATATTGCCCGCAATAAAATCGTTTGCGCCGTTCTCCCTGACAACACACATATGGTAGTTCTGCAACAGGCAAAGACGCTGAGTCGCAGGTGCTTTGTTCAGAGTGTGAAGGGACTTCATCTGGTTGTTCCTAATGATATTTTTAATGATAATTACCGAAAGTATACGTTCGAAGGCGGTTCTATAGATGTACAGGGGATGGGAAGCATGGAGGAAGCCATGCTTACAGGTTCGCAATGGATCAATATAGATAACCATCTGGGAATTATCGCTGCGTATGGCGCTGAGGAACTCACGATCTACCGACCGGGTAAACGTCAGATTGGACTAAAACACGACAGAGAAGAGGGGAGCTTATACGCAGATGAGATCTGCGGCATATGCGAGATTGGATTGCAATCGTTCGATGCCAATCAGGAGATCTGGGACGCTGGCTATATTCTTCAATCGAATCGTGATGGTGACTATACAGGTGAATACTGTCGAGATGCGGGAAAGCTCGTTATCCCAGACTTTAACCATCCGGATCTCAGGGGAGTGGAGCTTCTTGGAGCAGACGGTCAGCGATATATGGTGATTGCTAATTTCGGAATGGAAGCAGTACAAGTCAATATACCGGATAAGACAGAGCTGCAGGATCTTACAGATCATTCGCTCATTCAATCAGAAGCGAGTGAAGGGATCCTACTGACTGTTCCTGCCGGGGAAGGAAGGATCTATCGGGTTCCGGGGGGATTAGGAAGATGAACTTTGAAAAACAGCTAGGGGTACCTATTCACTCGGTACACATCTGTGCAGCCGTATACACTTCCCAATCGCCATTTGGAGCCGTCATTTTTGCGGTTTCTTCAGGACAGCCTTGTATTCTGCATGTCATAGATGTGAAGGAAGGCCTGTGTATTCATCGTGCTGAAATCCCGGACAGTCATACATGTTGGGGCGTGCAATGGCAGAGCGGCGCGCTGTACATAGCGGCAAGCACCAAGCTCTTTCGCTATATTCCGGGAGGCGAAGTGGAGGATCTGGGGGTGCCGATCGAAGGAGAAACCTACTTATGGCGGTTGATTGGCGATGGAAGCAGGAACATCTACGGAGGTACCTACCCTACGGGACGTGTATATAAATTTGACACAGTCACCGAACAGTTTACGGATTATGGTTCTATGGCGGACGGTCAGGCATACGTTCGCAGTCTTGCAGTGTATGATCAGACCCTCTACGCCGGATTAGGCTCGGAGAAAGCGGATATCGTAGTACTGAATCTTGACACCGGAGGTCGCTCTCTATTATCTATGCCTGCGAAGCTGCAAGAAGATACCTTTGTATATGATCTTGATGTTTCATTTCCTTATTTATATGCTCGCTCTACTCCGTCTAACACGGTATCGATATACAATCTGCAGCAAGAGCAATGGGTAGATGAGCTTGATGGAGGAGATGGTCTTAATATATCGCCTGCGAATGGTGAAGGATCTGTATATCTTATCGCAAATAATAAGTTAATGCGCTATGTACCGGAGCTTCGAACTAAGACGCCAATAGCCCTATCCTCGAAGAGGTCGAGAGGTTTCGGCTGGTTGCACTGGGATCAACCGGGATTCCCGGGTGAAAGTCTCCTTAGCATAGAAGAAGACGGTACCTACTGGATATACAATCCTTATACCCATCAGCATGTGGTCAAAACGCCAAGTCTCACTGGCCCTCCTACAAAATTGCAATCATTCTCTACAGGAAACGCAAGGTATGTAGGTATAGGCGGATACTTCTCTGGTGGCTTAGCGGTCTGGGATTCAAAGCTGGAGAAGATGAGTACTTTCAGCGGTATAGGTCAAATAGAGCATATGACTTTTCATCAAGGGAAGCTCTACATGGGAGTGTACCCGCATGGAATATTGTATGGCTATGATCCTGAGGAGACATGGGAGGCTAAACACAATCCAGAGTACCTATTCAGCCTGTCCGACATGTCGCAGGATCGTCCATTTGCCATAGTGTCAGCGGGCACCTTGATTGCTATCGGGACAGTACCCTCTTATGGCAAACGAGGGGGAGCGCTAACTCTCCTTGATCCGTTAACCAAAGAGTGGGAGATATTCCGAAACGTTGTAGAAGAGCATAGTGTGATCGCATTGGCTTATAACGACGGATATCTGTATGGAGGAACTTCGGTATGGGGAGGCTTGGGCAGCACGCCAGCCGGCGGAGACGGTAAGTTATTTGTATGGGACATGGAAGAGAAGAAGGTCGTATGGGAAGGTGTGCCGATTGTTGGAGAAAGAGCGGTAACGGCTTTATGTTTCGATGAGAGCGGTGTATTATGGGGGGCGACCGCAGGGAAGCTATTCCGCTTCGATACGAGATCGTTGACAGTAACGTCTTGTATCGATGTAGCCCCTTATCAGTGGGGCAGCACTTCTCATTGCTGGAGAAGCGGGTTTTTGGCCAGGCACACGGATGGTTTCATATATGGCAATATCCTTAATCAACTGATCCGACTTGATCCGATCTCAGCGGAAGTCACGATCCTTGGAGACGACGCTCATTTGTTTGCCCTTGACGGGAACGGAAGTATTTACTTTGCTCGTGGTCCTGCTTTGTATCGATTGCAAAGCAGTATGGCGGATACACCTATACCGCATCCAATGACAATTAGGAAGGAGTGAGCAGAGATTATGTTATGGCAATCTGCAATCGATGACGCATTAGCCAAGACGCGGGCGAACCTTATGCGTCACAGCGGGCTCTATCCGCATATAACATCGGAGAAAAGATATAATTGGGGTGAAAATGGAGACTGGATCGAAGGGTTTTATACCGGGATGGTATGGCTTTGCTATGAATATTCACAGGATGCTTTCTTCAAAGATGCGGCAATGGAGCAAGTAGACAGTTTTAGAGAGCGCCTCGAGATGAAGCGAGCTATCGATCATCATGATATCGGCTTCTTGTATCTTCCATCGGCTTTAGCTGCTTGGATAGTGACGGGAGATGAAGAGGGCAGACGGCTCTCTTTGGACGCTGCCGACCATCTGATGACGAGATGGCGTGAGAGTGGTCATTACTTGCAGGCCTGGGGGCCGGCAGGAGATGAGGTGAACGGGGGACGTATCATTATCGACTGCATGATGAACATCCCGCTTCTGTATTGGGCCACCGAGCAAACTGGCGATGAACGCTATAAGCAAGCTGCATTAATCCATGCCGACAAGAGCCGTCGTTACCTGATGCGAGGAGATGATTCCTCGTACCACACCTTCTACTTCGATCAAGCTAGCGGCGCTCCGCTCGGCGGCGGGACGCATCAAGGCTATCATGACGGATCTACCTGGGCGAGAGGTCAGGCTTGGGCGATCTACGGCTTCGCGCTGTCGCACCGATACACCGGCGATGAGCGCTATCTGGAATCCGCACAGCGGGCAGCGCGTTATTTCCTAGACCATCTGCCTGAGGATAAGGTGGCTTACTGGGATTTCGACGCACCTATCGACGGTGATACGCCGAGGGACAGCTCGGCTTCTGCTATCGCTGCTTGCGGGATGCTGGAGATTGTCTCGCATCTGAAGGAGGAGGACCCCGAGCGTCAGCTATTAATGGACGCCGTGGCTTCATCCATGACCTCGCTTGTGGAGCACTATGCTACGCAAGGCGAAGAGGATGCCGAAGGGTTGCTCCGCCATGGCTCCTATCATGTTCGAGGCGATCTGGGGCCTGATGACTACATGATCTGGGGCGATTATTTTTATTTGGAAGCTTTGCTTCGCCTTGAGCGGGGCATAACAGGCTACTGGTACGAGCGCGGAGGGCGGATGCCTGACTCCAAGTCATGAGCAGCCTGGCGCTGAATGAGCAAGAGAAGGATGAGCGAGATACTACCTCTGCTCATCCTTTTGCTTCTCTATTCATGTTGTGACAGTTGGGAAGGCGCGAAGCTTATCTTTACACCAAATTCACACACGGTCATTTACAATGTTGGATATATAGGAAACGCTTTCAAGTGATGCAGGTTGTTGCTTGGGTGCATTACGGGGAAATGAGGTGCTGCGGAGTGGCGCGAATTTTGTTCAATCATGTGTATAAGAAGTATGGGAAGGACAACACCTATGCGGTTAAGGACTTCAATCTGGAGATCCATGACAAGGAGTTCGTCGTCTTCGTCGGACCATCGGGCTGCGGCAAATCCACCACACTGCGCATGGTAGCCGGTCTCGAGGATATCAGCGAAGGCGAAATGTTCATCAATGACGAGAAGATCAACGATCTACCTCCGAAGGACAGAGACATCGCGATGGTGTTCCAGAATTATGCGCTGTATCCCAATATGAGCGTATACGAGAATATCGCCTTCGGTCTGCGGCTGCGCAAGATGCCGAAGCACGAGATCGATCTTAACGTGAGGCGGGCGGCCCGAGTTTTGGAGATCGAGCAGTTCCTGCTGCGTAAGCCGAAGCAGCTCTCCGGCGGTCAACGCCAGCGTGTGGCGCTCGGTCGGGCAATTGTGCGCAATCCGCAGGTGTTCCTGATGGACGAACCATTATCTAATCTGGACGCCAAATTGCGTGTGCAGATGCGGACTGAGATCATCCGCTTGCACAAACAGATCGGCGTCACCACCATCTACGTAACGCACGACCAGACGGAAGCGATGACGATGGGTAACCGCATTGTCGTCATGAAGGACGGTGTCATCCAGCAGGTGGATACACCGGAAGGTATCTACAACTTGCCGAACAATATGTTCGTGGCAAGCTTCATCGGATCGCCTCCAATGAATTTCATCACCGGGAAGATCAAGGAACACGGGGGGGAGCTGGAGTTCCATACGCGCCGCTTCACACTCGGGATTCCGGAAGGGAAGGCGCGGGCGCTCCGCGAACGCAATCTGGTCGACCGCAGCGTGATCCTCGGTGTACGTCCTGAAAATATCAGCAACGAAGCGAACGTTCATGAGGAGCATCCGAACGCCACGTTCCACGGCGTCCACAAGTCGAATGAACTGATGGGCGCCGACCGTTTTCTCTATATCGACGTCGGCACGGAGCAGGATATGATCGTTCGCGTCAATCCGCGTCATCAATTCGGCGACGAGGAGAAGGTGCATCTGGCGATGGACATGCACAAGGCGATCTTCTTCGATCGCGACAGCAACGAACGCATTACGGATTGAGGAAAGGGTGAGAACCATGATTGTGGGCAATCAAAACCGGAGCTCCGGTAAGGGCAGGATAACGATGTTCCTGATGGCGATCACGCTCTCGCTAACGCTGCTAGCCATGAACGCATTGTTGGGGCCGGGACCGGCAGAGGCGGACGATGTAGGAGAAGCAGCCGGTGATGAGTACAGCGCGTTGAACGATCTGTACGCCTTCATCGAGGAGCAATTCGGCTCGATGTACCACGTCGTTAGCCAGGAGTGGCGGGAAGCCGGCATCCCTGATGGCGGACAAAGCTTCAGTATCCAGGCCAAGGATTATACAGCGGCATCGAGTGAAACAGAACTAAGTGTGCAGATGTACAACGGCACCGAGCAAGCGTTGGTGTGGCGCAATACGCGGGACAACTGGGTCGAGTACGAGGTGGAGGTGCCCGAGACCGGTCTGTACGAGATGGTCGTGCGCTACCACAGCTATAGCGACGATAACGAGAGCCCATCGTATCGTCCCGCTACGCTGGCCGTCTCATGGGATGGCAAGTTTCCGTTCCGGGAAGCCCGCTCGATCAGCTTTCCGAGATTTTTCCGGGACGAGATGCCCCTTAAGCTCGACCGGTTCGGCGATCACGTCCGACCGAAGCCGATCGAGATCAATCGCTGGGCGGAAGTCGCCGTCACTGATCGCGAGGATTCGTATACGGGGCCGCTGCTGTGGAACCTGACCGAGGGTAAGCATGTCTTGCGCTTCCGAGGCTTCTCCCCGCTCGTTCTGGATACGATTCAGTTCAGGCCGCCCGGCAGTGTGCCAGACTATAAGCAAGCATTAGCGCAGTATCCGGCCTATGAGTCTTTCGAAGCCGAACCCATCGTGATCGAGGCTGAGCATATGGCCGAGAAAAACGAGGTGTCGATCCAGATATTAAGCGACCAGGACGCCTTCATGACACCGCAAGCAGACGGTGACGCGATCTTCAATGGCGTAGGGGGCAATCGCTGGAACGACAGCGGCGAGACGATCACTTGGGAATTTGCCGTCGAGCGGGACGGATGGTACAACATTGCGCTGAGGGCGCTGAATAACCTACAGTCCAACGTCACCTCCTTCCGCAAGATCATGATCGATGGAGAAGTACCGTTCCGCGAGATGCTGGCTTACGGTATCCCCTATAGCGGCAGTTGGCAGAAAGTAGTCATCGAAGATGAAAAGCAAGAACCTTATGCCTTCTACCTGGAAGCCGGCAAGCATACGTTGTCGATGAGCGTAACCTACTCGCCGCACAAAGAATTGCAGGTGTTGCTGGAGCAAGTCATCCAGGAGCTGGGTATGGTCTCTCGAGACTTGCAAGTGCTGACCAAGGGAGACGACGACCCGAACCGCACCTGGGACATCGAAATGAATTTCCCTGAAATTCCGGAAGCGCTTGTTCGCATCCAATCCACACTAACTACGATGGCCGACCTCTGGCTGGAGGGCAATGGCGAAAAGGACAACAACTATCAGTCGCTGCTGACGTCTATCTCGGATCTCGACGATCTGGTCAAATACCCGAACAACATTCCGAGCAAAAAGGATACGCTGTCAATGGTGCAATCCAAGGTAGCGTCCATAACGAATTCATTGACCAAGATGCCGATGTCGCTGGATCAGATTATGCTGGTGCCGCATAAGGATAAGTTTCCGCGGATGACAGCTAACTTCTGGGAAAAGACGCGTAGCGGGATCATGAATTTCGGGCGTTCCTTCACCGAGGACAACACGCTCTCTGATAATGAGGACGACGTGCTGAATGTATGGATGGCGTATGGCCGTGACTATGTCAACCTGTTGCAGGAGCTGGCCGATCAGTACTTTACGCCGCAGACAGGCATCCCGGTTAAGATCGATCTGCTGCCGCGGGAGGAGCTGCTCGTATTGGCCAATGCAACGGGTGAGGCACCGGATGTAGCGCTCGGGATCAACGAAGGGAGGCCGTCAGAGTTCGCCTTCCGGAACTCGGCAGTGGATCTGTCGACATTCGAGGGGTTCGACCAGCTTATGGAGAATTTCGCTCCGGGCTCAATGTTGTCTTACTACTATGACGGCGGGTACTATGCTGTGCCCGAGACAGTGCAACTGAAGATGATGTTTTACCGCAAGGATATACTAGACCATCTCGAATTGGAAGTGCCGAAGACGTGGGATGACGTCTACGAGATGTTACCGACGCTTCAGCAGGATGGGTATAACTTCTTCATCCCTACAGGCGAATTCCTGACCTTCGTCTACCAGAACGGAGCGGACTTCTACGCCGAGGACGGCATGAGCACCGGGTTGGACTCGCCGGAAGGCTTCGCGTCGTTCAAGCAAGTGTCTGAGCTATTCAGCCTATACGGAATCGAACGTCAGATCCCGAGCTTCTATCAACACTTCCGAGATGGTGACATGCCGATCGGCATCGCCGATCTGAATACGTACCTTCAGCTGCTCGTCGCTGCTCCTGAGCTGACGGGATGGTGGGGCATGGCTCCGATTCCCGGCATACCGGGCGAGAACGGCGAGATCGAGCGCTGGTCCGGCGGCAACATCGGGATGCTGTCCCAGGGCTTAGGCGGCTTCGGCGGAGCCGGTCTGGCGTCCGGCACGGGGGGACAAAGCTCGGCGATGATCATGAAGAAGTCGCCCAATCCCGAGTGGGGCTGGAAGTTCATCCAGTGGTGGATGTCATCCCAGATCCAGGAGCAGTTCGGCTCGGAACTGGAAGGCTTCTACGGCCCCGCATTTCGTTGGAATACGGCCAACATCGACGCATTCGCGCGGCTGCCGTGGACACCGGAAGAGCTGGACCCGCTGTTAGAGCAGTGGCGTTGGTACAAGTCGATGGTCAACGTCCCGGGCTCTTACTTCATCCCACGGGAGCTGAACAATGCCTGGAACCGGACGGTCATTGACGGGATGAACTATCGCAGCTCGCTGGAGAAGGCCGTGCTGAACATCAACCGTGAACTAATCCGCAAACAAGCGGAGTTCGGCTTCAGGGACGCGTCCGGCAAGATCATCGATACGTTCGACCTGCCGAAGGTCGACAGGCCATGGGAAGGAGTGGAACGCTATGTCAACAACGGATCGTAAAGTTCATTCATTGGTCAACAACAACCGTTTGACCATGATGGCTCAGGAGATCTGGCGACACCGGCTGTCGTATTTTTTCATCGCGCCATTCGTTATTTCCTTCGCAATCTTCATCCTGATCCCGGTACTGGCTGCGATGGGACTCAGCTTTACCTATTTCAACGGGATGGAGATGCCTCGGTGGGTCGGATGGAAGCATTACGAGTATTTGTTCTCGCAGGATTCCCTCTTCCTGCAGTATGCGTTGCCGAACACGATTAAGTTCGCGGTCATTGTTGGTCCAGGGGGCTACATCGCTTCTTTCATCTTGGCCTGGTTGATCGCCCAGATCCCGGACAATACAAGGATCTGGTATGTAATTGCCTTCTACGCGCCGTCCCTGGCCGCCGGCGTAGCGATGTCGATCATCTGGATCCCCCTCCTGTCGGGGGATCGAATCGGGTACTTGAACAGCTTCCTGCTCAACTTCGGGTTCATCGCGGAGCCGCGACTATGGGTGCTCGACCAGAAATACTTGATGAACTCGATGATCGCGGTAACCTTGTGGTCATCGATGGGAGTCGGTTTCCTCGCCATGCTGGCGGGAATCCTGAATGTGGACAAGACTCTTCATGAAGCTGGCCGCATCGATGGAATCCGCAGCCGCTTGCAAGAGGTATGGCTGATCACAATCCCGTCTATGAAGCCGCAGATGCTGTTCGCGGCGGTCATGGCAATCGTGGGAGCATTCAAGGCAGGTTATATCGGAGTAGAGCTCTCAGGTCAGAACCCTACCCCGCAGTATGCAGGCAACCTGCTCGTAAACCACGTGGAGGATTACGGCTTGATCCGCTTCGAGATGGGATACGCCTCCGCCGTGTCCGTTGTGCTGTTGATCATCATATTCCTGGCCAACCGACTGAGCTGGAGATTGTTTGGAACGAAGGGTGATGAGTGATGAGAAGTCTCGTTTTGAAAGTGCGCAATATAGCATCGCTGAGGCGCAGTGACTCGCGATTGTTCGGATGGGATCGATCACAGATCTTGATTGCGATCCTATTGTTCGGCCTAGGACTCATTATGCTGCTGCCATTAATCTATATATTCAATCATGCTTTGAAGCCATACTCGGAGCTATTCATCTTCCCGCCGAATATCTTCGTCATGAATCCGACGCTGTCCAATTTCACCGAGCTCTTCGTCGTTACGAGAGACTCGACGATCCCGGCCTCGCGTTACTTGTTCAACAGCATCCTGATCGCGGTCTTAGCCACTGTAGCGGTAACCGTCGTCAGTGCGCTGTGCGCCTATCCCTTGGCGAAACACAAATTTCCCGGAGCGAGGGCCTTATTCTTCGTAATCATCGTTTCCTTGATGTTCGTGCCCGAGACGATGCAGATTCCGCGCTATGTGGTTGTGTCTTCACTTGGCATCATGAACACCTACTGGGCCCATGTGCTGCCGCACGTCGCGGCGCCGGTCAGTGTGTTCCTGATGAAGCAATTCATGGATCAGGTGCCTAATGAATTGCTAGAAGCTGCTAGAATAGACGGTGCCCGCGAATTCACGATCTTCCTGCGCATCGTCATGCCAGTGTGTATGCCGGCCGTTGCCACAGTAGCGATCCTGCAGTTCCAAAACATATGGGGCAATAACGAGACATCAATTCTGTTCATGACGGACGATGCGATGAAGACGTTCCCTTATTTCCTGCAAACCTTAACCCAGAACCTGGCCAACTCAGTAGCTCGGCAAGGAGCTGCCGCAGCCGCTTCCCTGGTGATGATCGTGCCGACGCTAATCGTCTTCCTGGTGTTCCAACGGAAGGTTATCGCCACGATGGCCCATTCTGGTATCAAATAAAGTAAGAGAGGGGGGAGGGAAGTCAGTGATATATTGGAGAAAGGTCTTGTTGTCCATCACGGCAATCGCTTGTCTATGGACCGCCATGGTCGCTTCGGTAGCCCGGGCCGACGTGATGTATCCAACCTATACCCGGGACAACTTCGACAACGTGATCTTTACACAACCGGCCTACACACCTCTACGCATGCTGGGCAACGACTTGACCATGCCGGACCCGGAACAGTCCGACCTCATAGTCTCGTCGCCGCTGCAAGGTCCGAAGGACGTATTTGTGGATAGTCGCGATCATATCTACATCGCGGATACCGGCAACAGCCGGATCGTTCACTACGACGAAAACTATGATTTTGTCCGCTATATTCAACCGCAGGAGTCACCTTTCAGTAGTCCAGAAGGCGTATTCGTGGATGAGCAAGGCTACATCTATGTAGCGGACACGGGTAATCGCCGTGTCGTCATTCTTGATCCCGAAGGATACCCGATCCGAGAGATTGGCCGCCCAGAGTCGCGGTTCATCCCGAAGGACTTCAAATATGATCCGATCAAGCTGGTAGCAGATCGCCGCGGATTCCTGTACGTGGTCACTCTAGGCGGCTACAGGGGCTTGCTTCAGCTTGATCCGGAGGGAGGCTTTCAGAGTTTCTTCGGCGCCAACAAGACACCATTTTCCGTGCTCGACGCCATGAAACGGGCGCTTTATACCCGCGAAATGTACGAAAACGAGATCAGCAAGCTGCCGGGTGCGATCAGCAACGTCGCTGTCGGACCGGACGGCTTCATATATACCGCGACATCCGGAGGGGATGTGAGCCATAGCCAGGTCAAGCGACTCAATTATGAAGGCCGCAACCTGCTGGTCAACTCCGAGGAGAGCACCAGCGGCAAGAGTGGAGGAAGCCTGACATTCGGAGAAAGCCTCATAAGCGCCTACTCCGCAGAAGGAGAGAAGGTCCAGACACAGATCGTCGATCTGACCGTCGACCCATACGGCAATATCTCGGTCATCGACCGCCAATACAATTATGTCAATCAATACGACGCCTACGGCAATCTCTTGTTTTTCTGGGGCGGCCGTTCGTCTCCGACTTCAACCCAGCTCGGTCTGATCAAAAATCCGGTGGCGATCGACGTGAACTCGCGTAACGAGCTGTTCGTCCTGGATGATCAGGAAAATGTACTCCAGGTGTTCGAATTGTCGGAATTCGGCAAGCTGGTGTATCAAGCCAACGAGCTGACTAACCAGGGCTTCTACGCCGAGAGCGAGCCATACTGGAAGCAGGTGCTTGATTTGAACGCCCAATTTGGACCCGCAATTCATGGACTTGCCAAGGCCGCATATCAGCGCGGAGATTACGAGACGGCCAAAGAGCTGTTCCGCAGAGGCGGTAATCAAGTGGGATTCTCGGACGCCTTCTGGCAGCTGCGGCTGCAGTGGTTCCAAGAAAGGTTCTCCCTGTTCGCCACGTTGTTCCTGGTCCTGTGCTGCTTCTACCTGATCGGCAGCCGCTATCTCAACCGATTGCCTTGGTCTGCCAAACGGAAGCGTGACAAGAAGTCCCGGAACAAAGTGGTAGAACAGCTGAGTCATGCGCTCTATATGCTTAAACATCCGATCGATGGCTTCACGGCGCTACGATTCGAAAACAAGGGTGGCTACGTGGGGGCGATCGTAATCCTGCTCGGCATGTATGTCTCCTTGTTGGTCTACCGTATCTACACGAGCTTCGTCTTCAACAAGATCGAAGAAAACGCAATCAGCGCTGTGACGATATTTATCCAGTTTGCTGTGATCTGGATTGTCTGGGTCGTGTGCAATTACTTGATCAGCTCCATCTACCGCGGCGAAGGGCGCTTTCGCGATGTATTCATCGGTAGTGCGTATTCCTTGATTCCGTTCGTATTGTTCGCGATTCCTCTGACCATCATCTCCAATGGGATGACGCTGTCGGAGCAAGCCATCTATCAATATTTGTTCTACGGCTTGATTGTCTGGGTCGGCGCCATGTTCTTCTGGCAAGTTCAGGCGCTCCAGAATTATGGAGTCGGCGAGACAGTGGTCAACATCCTGCTGTCGCTGTTCGCGATGCTCGTGATGGCCGTTCTGGCATTTATCATCGTTGGTCTGACCAATGAGCTGCGCATGTTCATCTATGAAGTCTATCAGGAGGTGACGCTCCGATGAATCGATCACTGGAACTGATCCGTAACCATATCCCCCAGACTGTCGGGGTGTTGCTGCTGTTGATCGTCTTGATCTATGTCGCGGCTACGAAGGAGGTCCACCTGCGTTCGGACGGTTCGACATTGGCGGAGGCGCCGCTTGCGTCGGAGAAGGCGAACCCGATGGCGGAGCACGAGAACATGCCGGCAGCTGCAAGCTTCGAGCCGATCGGCGAGACGGACGTGCTGCTTCTGTCCTTCGACGAAGTATCAGGACACTTCACCGTGACCGACAAACGATCGGGTAAGGTGTGGCACTCTTACCCGAACCCTGAGCACTGGGAGCAAGAGACGATCGGCGGTATCTGGAAAAACCATCTTCGCGCGCCGGTCATGATCCAGACACTCGACTTCGAGACCCAAAGCGCCCGTCCACAAATATCGAACTGGATTAATGCCAACGGAACGATCGAAGATATGACCCCGATCGACAACGGCGTCAGCCTGACCTATGTCCTGACGGATATCGGCGTCTCTATCCCTGTAGAGATCCGGATCGAAGATGACTACGTAGAGACTCGAATCGTCGATGAGGGGATCATCGAGGGCAAGTTCGGAATCCTGTGGGTGCGCCTCTTCCCGTTTTTTGGCGCCCAGCACACGACAGACCAGGAAGGTTACTTTCTCATCCCGGACGGTTCGGGCGCGATCGTGAGCTTTAATGACTCGAGCCGAAATAAGACCAAAGTGTACAAAGAGCCGATCTACGGACAGGACTTCTCGTATCGCGGCGAAGGCTCTTCGCGTCTGCAGATGAAGATGCCGGTATTCGGATTGAAATTCGGCGACGCCGGTTTCCTGTCCATCGTGGGGACGGGGGCCGAATACACCGACATCTTGGCTTCGCCTTCCGGCGTCTACAGCATGTATAACTGGATCGGTACAGAAATGCGTTACCGTTCGCCGTTCGAGCAGATCACGAACCGCCACCGTGAGCGTTCGTTCATCACCTATGACGAGGAAGAGCGATTCCGTAACGATCGGGTCGTGCGGTACTATCTTCTTGACGGGGAGCAAAGCACTTATGCCGGCATGGCTAACCGTTATCGCCAGTACCTGATGGATGACGAAGGCTATGCCCGTATCGAGTCAGACAAGGAGACGGTACCGCTGCATCTCACGCTGCTCGGCGGAGATAGCAAGAAGAGCGTGTTCATGGACTCCTATGTGCCGATGACGACCGCGAGTCAAGCGATGGAGGTCGTGCAGTCGCTCTACGGACTCGGAGTTGAGGACATGAATATCAACCTAATGGGATGGCAGGAAGGCGGGTACAGCGAGTTCGGCGATGTGCTGCCGATTGACGGCCGATTGGGCGGCGATGACGGTATACGCAGCTTTGTGGATTTCGCCCATTCTCTGGAGTTCCCGGTAACCTATGGGGTTAACTACATGTTGAACAATACCGGAGCTCAAGGATTCTCCACCCGATACCATGCAATGCGTGATTTGTCTGGTACGATCATGAAGTACGAGGATTGGTACGGCAATGAACTGCCAATGGCGAGCCTGCGCTATATTGACGAGTATTTCGATGACGATCTGGAAACTATCGATTCTATGGGCTTCGATGGCGTCACGTTCGGCAATGGCTACTGGTACGGAGGGGGACTGGGCCAATGGCTGATCAGCGATTACAACGATCGGTACGGCAGTAGCCGCACGCAAGCGCTGGAGCAGCAAGCGGACTATTTCCGCCGGGCAAGCGAGAAGTTCAAGCTGGTTAATGGAACCGTCACAGGGCAGTACGTCAATCGCAACGTCAGCCATGTGTATAATATGTTCAACGACTATTCTTATGACTTGTTCACTGATCGTTCAGTGCCGTTTATGCAGATGGCGCTTCACGGACTGATCACTTACACGACGGGATATGTCAATGAACGGGAGCAGTACCGGCAACAGCTGCTTCGCGATCTGGAGTACGGCGCATTGCCATCCATGATACTCACTCACGAACCAACGCAGGAGCTGAACAATTCGCGCAACATCCGACTGTTTAGCTCGCAATATGAAGAATGGTCGGAGAAGGCTGTCGAACAATATCAAATTTACAACGAAGTGCAAGGCGGCGTAATGGATCAGTTCATCGTGGATCATCGCGAACTGGCCGATAACGTCTATGAAACGACATACGAAAATGGCCGCAAGGTCGTCGTAAACTATAACAATACGACATACGTTAACGGATCGCTGCAAGTGGAAGGCAAAGGCTACACAGTGGTAAAGGAGGGTGAACGATGAAAGTCAAACGCAGACTTAGTGCCAAGACGATCCGTCAGTTGGAAGGCTCGCTGTTCATCGCTCCATGGATAATCGGATTTCTAGTCTTCATGGCTTTTCCGATCGGGTATTCGTTCTATATGAGCGTTCATCGCGTCCGCATTTTGGCTACCGGGATCGAGACGAGCTATGTGGGGCTGAATTGGTACCGAACGATCCTGTTAGAGAACGGAAGCGTCTTGTTCAACGATCTGATTCCGTTCTTGAACGAAGCGGCCCTCATGATCCCGATCATCATTATCTTCTCCTTACTGATCGCTATCATGCTGAATCAGCAGTTTCCTGGCAGACTCGTTTTTCGGACGATATTCTTCCTCCCGGTCATCTTCACTACCGGGAGGGTCATCCTGGAATTCATCGCTCAAGGCGAGGGAGGGCTGGACATTCTGGCGAGGTATAACGTGAATGCGATTCTGATCAGTAATTTGCCGGAGATCTGGGCGAACGCGATCATCGCGATCATGGAGTCCTTCATCCTGATTCTGTGGTACTCCGGCGTGCAGATCCTGATCTTCCTCGCCGGTCGTCAGACGATTTCTAGCACGATCTATGAAGCCTCACGCATAGATGGAGCTACCCCGTGGGAGACGTTCTGGAAGATTACCCTGCCGGGCATGATCCCGTTCATCTTTCTGAATATCATTTATACGGTCGTCGACTTGTTCACATTCCCGACCAACCCGATCATCAATCGAGTAAGCACGGATAATTACGGGTTGTCGAGTGCCCTTGCCTGGATCTATTTCGCTATCATTCTCGTTTTCCTGATCATGATCCTATTGATCTTTAATCGAGTGACCCGGGCTTACCGGACTATTAATCACGAATAAAAAGGGGGGATAGACTTTGGCGAAACTGCTAACGACCATGTCTGAGAAGCTGGCCAGCCGCTGGAACATGAAAAGGGATATGTCAGTGTGGCGCAAGCTCCGCTATCTGCTTCTCGGCAAGGAAGTGGACAAGGGATTGCTGTTCAAGCTGTTCATCTATGTGATCCTGATCGACACCGCCTATATCTACCTGAATCCGCTGTTCTTCATGGTCACAACAATGATCAAGGATGCCGCCGATCTGCTGGATCCTGCGGTGACTTGGGTGCCTCGTGTCATCTACTTGGGAACGCTGCAGGATGCGTGGGAGATGCTTGATTATGTAAAGTCGTTCTTCATGAGCGCAGGGCTGACGCTGACGATCGCTGTCGCGCAAACCGTCATGTGCGGGGTAGCGGGCTATGCCTTTGCCCGTCTAGAATTTCCGTTCAAGAAGTTCTGGTTGTTTTGTCTGATACTTACGTTCATCGTCCCTCCGCAGCTGACGATTCTTCCGATGCTGCTCGTGGCGAACGAACTGAACTGGATGAACCAGGTGTATCCGCTTATTTTGCCGGCGCTGTTCGGTCTCGGTTTGAAGGGATCGTTGTTCATCATCATCTATCGGCAGTTTTTCAGCACGCAGCCCAAGGATCTCGAAGAGGCCGCCCGGATCGACGGGGCTAATGTCTTCATGTTATTTTACAAGGTGATGCTTCCGCTGGCGAAACCAGCGATTATCGTTGTCTTCCTGTTCTCCTTTGTTTGGAATTGGAACGATTTCTATTACCCGGGCATGTATCTGATTAGCGCCCAAGATGTACCCTTATCACTTGGGATGTCCAAGATTTCGGCAGAATTAGCTGCTCGTGCGGCTGAAGAGGGGCCTAGCATCTTTGACGAGCCGATCAAGATGGCGACTTCATTCCTTATGATACTGCCTCCATTGATCCTGTACATGTTCACCCAGCGCTACTTCGTAGAAGGAGTAGAACGTACCGGACTGGTAGAATAGTCTTTTGGGCGCTTACTCGCTGCAACGAGCCGTTCTGAGCAAGTGTGCGGCTGGAGCGAGGCGGTTAAGTAGCAGTCCTTTCCCAACTGGTCGGCGACGCTTGTTAGTCTGACTGTCCAGTTGGGGAGACTTGCGTTATAATCGAAGAAAAGGGGGAGGAATTCATCTCGTGCACATCTTGATTGTCGAAGACGAACCTAAGATTAGAGATGTCTTGCAAGCCTATATGAAAATGGAAGGGTGGAGCGTCGATTATACTTCGGACGGTCATGAAGCTGTGCAAAAATTCGACCTGTCCCAGCATGACTTGATCTTGCTCGATCTGAAGCTTGTGGGCTTGAGCGGCGAGGAGGTGTGCGAGAGGATCAGGGAGAAATCCAATGTGCCCATTATCATGATCACCTCTAAGAACCGGGAAAACGATACAATACGCGGATTGAATCTGGGGGCAGATGACTACATCGCCAAGCCGTTCAGGGTAAAAGAGGTCGTAGCCAGGATCAAAGCCTTGCAAAGACGGCTTCATCCCGAAAGTAATGAAAGTGCGGCAAGGAAGTCGGCCATGGTGTACGACAAAGGGAATCTCGTGATCATGACGGAAAATCGGAGTGTTCTAGTCGATGGCAAACCGGTCAATCTGACCGCTACTGAGTTCAAACTGCTCACCGTACTCAGTGATAATCCCCAAAAGATCTATAGCCGCAGCGAACTGTCTTATATCGTGCAAGGTTACCGCTTTCAAGGTGACAGCCGAGCGATCGACGCCCACGTCAAAAACCTTCGCAAGAAAATCGAGCAGGACAGCCAGGATCCCAAATACATCGTGACGCGCATCGGCAGCGGCTATCAATTCACCGCCATTCACGAGAAAGGAGAGTGAGTTGAAGGCGGTGCTGCGTTTTTTTCGACGGATGAATGTTTTGCTTTTTATGACGTTCTTCCTATTCTCTCTTGTGTTCATCCTTCTGTTATCAACAGTTTATAATTTTCATTGGGACTCCCTGTTCGATACGTACCAGGAAAGCTTGCTGGACAGCAGCAGCTATCGGCTGATTGATGACATGCGAGCGGCCGGGATCGGGCGCGGCGAGCCCGATGAAGCTGATCAGGCATGGATCAAGCGTAGGGCCAATCTATATGGCATCCTGATTCAATACACCTCGGTTGAAGGCGATGTGTTGTGGCTGGATACAATTGGTAATTTTGATAGCGGTTACTTGGAGGAAGTGCGCGAATATGCTTATGTGATAAGTGGGGAGACAGTGGGGGTGTTAAGGACTGCGAATCTGGTTTCGCGGAACAAGTTAAATCCGGCCACGATCGAGTATCAGGAGCAGCTGGCCTTTCGCTCGAGGATTATGTACGCATCGATCATCATCGTCTCGCTGTTGTTCAGTCTGTGGATCGCCAAGGCGCTATCGAAGCACTTGGTCCAATTGACCGATCAGACCAATCTGATCCGTATGGGCCGGCGCGATCTCGTCATCCCGGTAAGAGGACCAGAGGAAGTACGACGGTTGGCGGTAACTCTTGAAGAGATG
This sequence comes from Paenibacillus chungangensis, assembly GCF_042675905.1. NCBI lineage: Bacteria > Bacillati > Bacillota > Bacilli > Caryophanales > Paenibacillaceae > Paenibacillus > Paenibacillus chungangensis. The sequence goes on from NZ_JBHTJZ010000005.1 coordinate 138,245, forward strand.
GTCAAAGAGCTGAAGAAGCAGGAAGACTGGAGACAGCATCTGATGGAGGATCTCACCCATGAGCTTCGTACGCCGCTCACTTCAATGCTTACTCAGCTGGAAGCCATCCAGGACGGGGTATATGAAGCGGATGGGACAAGGATGCAGGAGATCTATGAAGAGCTTGAGCGACTATCCCGTCTCATCAATGATCTAGAGCGATTATCGGAAGCTGAAAGCGCCAAGTTCTCCCTCCACATTAGACGAACGGATATGATGCGTCTAGCCAGACGAGTATTTGAAAATTTCCAGAGCTTGGCTCGCAGCAAAGACATCAAGCTGACGTTCGAGAGTACTCATGTGCCCTGTTTTTGCGAAATTGACCGCGACAAGTTCGTGCAAGTCATCTCGAACCTATTGTTCAACGCCATCAAGTATAACCAACCGGGAGGTACAGTGTGCCTGCGCGTCATCTGCCATGCGGAGTACACGGATATCCAATGTGAGGATACCGGGATTGGGATCAATGACGAAGATCTTCCCTATGTATTCAACCGATTGTATCGTTCGGACAAGTCCAGGTCACGGTTCAATTCGGGCGTGGGACTTGGCTTAAGCATCGTGAAAGCATTGGTAGAGGCTCACAACGGCGAAGTGTATGCGGTCAGCGAACTGGGGCGAGGCTCGGTATTCACGGTTCGAATTCCGAACGTATTTATGAGTCCCGGTGACGAGGCGGAAAGAGCGGTGGACGCAGGACATTAGCTGTAAGGGACGATTCATTGTCTCTTATCCCATCATCAGCTTTCGTATTTTTCATACGAGGGGGTCTTTCGACGGCATTTTTATCCTTTTCATTAAGCGTATACTTTGATACAATAACCATGTATTAGGAGCAGACGACTCTTGAGATACTGTTACAGCAGTATCCCTACGAAAGAAGACAATGGTTAGTACATAGTGACAAATGTCACAGCATCAATGAGCGTCTATCCATATAATAGCCCTATAACCATTAAATAATATGAATTTGGAGGTGCAAAGATTATGGCGAAAGAAATCAATATTCCAGAGAATCCGGTCTCCAAATTTCTATTTAGCAGCACGAAGGCTGGTTGGATATGGCTTTTCGTTAGATTGTATCTAGGTTATGCATGGATCACTGCAGGCTGGAAGAAAGTGAATTCGGATGCATGGGTGGGCGAAAACGGTGGAGCCGCAGTCAAAGGTTTTGTGACCGGAGCGTTGGCCAAGGCAGAGGAAGGAAAGGATGTAACGGGCTGGTACGCCACCTTTCTCGAAAATATGGTATTGCCCAATGCGAAAGCATTCGCGTTTATGGTCGCTTTCGGCGAGTTGCTTGTCGGAATTGGCTTAATTGTCGGCTTGCTGACAGGGATTGCCGCTTTTTTTGGAGCTATCATGAATGTAAGCTTCTTGTTCGCAGGTACTTTAAGCACGAATCCGCTGCTGTTCATTCTTGCCACATGGCTCGTTCTGGCTTGGAAAAATGCGGGCTGGTACGGTCTGGACCGCTTCGCATTGCCGCTGCTGGGAACACCGTGGACCAGGAAGGGCAATGAATTCGTAGGGCAAGACAGGAATAACACATCTGTATGATGTGACAAATAAAAAAGAAAGCAGGTCGCGCACACATTCTCTTAAAAGTGTACGCGACCTTTTTCTGTTTTTAATTGAGAATGAAGATGAGGAAGGATGATTTTTTCATGAAAAAGTTTAAGGTTGGCGTTATTGGTATCGGGAATGTATCTCCTATGCATTGTGTTTCGATTATGAATTGTGAGCAGGGGGAATTAGTCGCTGTTTGCGACAATAAGCCAGAGCGTGCTCAGGCAGGTGCCGAAAGATATGGCTGTGTGGCTTATACTGATTATAAACAAATGATAGATGAAGCTGATCTTGATGTTGTACATGTTGTAACACCGCATTATTTGCATGCAGAGATGGTTATTTATGCCGCCCAGAAGGGGAAGCAAGTATTAACGGAAAAACCGATGAGTATTACGGTTGAAGATGCTGAAGCGATGATTAAAGCATGTGATGATGCGGGAGTTACACTGGGTGTAATTTTCCAAAATCGCTACAATCCGGGCTCTCAGCTTATCAAACAGGCACTGGAAAGCGGTGCGCTTGGTAAGATCAAAGGCGGCAAGTGCTTTGTTACTTGGGATCGCAGCGATGAGTATTATAGCCGAAGTGACTGGAAGGGGACATGGGATAAAGAAGGTGGCGGCGTCATTATCGACCAAGCGATTCATACGCTAGATTTACTTCGCTGGTTTGTTGATGATGAAATTGAGTATGTCGATGCTCAAATCGGTAATCGTGCGCATGCCAAAATCGAGGTGGAGGATACAGCTGAAGGTGTGATCAAGTATAAGAATGGCTGTGTTACGGGCTTCTGGACGATGAACTATTACAGTTATGATGCGCCAGTGGAAATTGAGCTGCATTGTGAGAACGGCATTGCAAAAATGGTCGGGGATCGTGCGACAATTCGTTACAATAACGGGAAGGAAGAGGTTTGGGAGCATGTCCCAGGCGAAGAAGTTGATTTTGGTGCAGGTGCAAAGCAATATTGGGGAGTTAGCCACTCCAAGCAGATTAATGCTTTCTACACATCTCTAGCTGCTGGTGAAGCACCATGGATTGATGGTCGCGAGGCATTAAAAACACAAAAGATGGTGGCGGCGATATATGAATCTGGTAAAACAAACAAGCGTATGTTTTTATAAAATCACATCGTAGAATCTTTAGTGCATGATATTGCCTGACAAAGCCCAAGCGAATAGTAAAGCTTGGGCTTTTCTTTCCTTGCTAATCCTACACTGGAGCGCCTGCCAGCCTACTACTGCTTATAAATGAAACAGCTTTCTGGCATTTTCGCTTAAAATTTTGCGTTTCTTCTCTTCTGGCAATCGCCGGAGAACTTGCGTCGGATCATCGAAGTCCCAATGTGGATAATCGCTGGAGAAGAGCAGCATGTTCTCTGCGTCGAACATGTCGAACATCGCTTCCAGATGCTTCGGATTATCCGGCTCCTCGATCGGCTGGGTCGTCATGAAGCAATGGTCGCGGACATATTCGCTGGGCATCCGTTTCAACCACGGAGCGGAAGAGCGAAGCGCCTTGAAGTTTTTATCGAGCCGCCATAGAAGCGGAGGCAGCCATGTTACGCCTCCTTCGCAGAGAACAACCTTGAAATTCGGAAATTTCTCGAACACGCCTTCGCATACGAAGCTGACCAGGTGCGCCATGTATGTCTGAGGCAGACAAGTGTGCCATTGCAAGTAGTTCGTGACATAGCCGACGGCTGTCGGCGGATTGAATATGCCGGCCCCCTCGGCTCCGGGATGGAGCAATAACGGCAGATTGTGACGCTGACAGGCTTCGTAGATCGGGTGGAAATATCGATCCCCGTAAGGCGTGCGCGAGCCGCCAATAACGCTGACAGCAACGATTTCCGGGTGCGGGCCGATCCGGTCGATCTCACGAACGGCTTGAGCCGGATCTTGCATGGCGATGCACATATATCCTTTGAACTTGGGACTTACCGGGAACCATTCCGCAATGACGTAGTCGTTATAGGCGCGGCAGATGGCGGCGGCGTAGTCGGGATCGGCAATTCCGGAGACGGCTATTATTCCGTCCGAGCAGAGCAGAGCGTATTCGACGTTGAACGGATCGGCGTAGTGCTCCAACACATAAGATGGATCCGAGCCGACCGGCAACCCGCTTGGCGGATCGGCATCCTTCCGTTTATTCCCAATAGGAGAAGAGTAAGGCAGGCCAGGGCCTGGAACGCCGAAACGGTCGGCATGGCTGCGCCACGGCTCCTCAAGGTAAGGGATCAGATCGCGTCCGCTGCGGAACTGGTTGTGTACATCACAATCGATAACCGGTAACCGTTTGTCATCTGTTTTCATCGCAACATTCCTCCTTATTTGCCTACCGATATGCTTATCTGGCCGTTTTCCACCGAGACGGGGTAGCTTCGTACCCGGACCTTATCGCTGAACAGTGATTTACCAGTTTTGAGATCGAATTCCCAGCCATGCCAAGGACATCGCAATATTTCTTGATCACGTCCGTAAATAAACTCGTATACCTCTGAATCGAGCGTTGTTCCGCAGACGATCCCTTTGCATAATTCTGCGCCTTGATGCGGACAGTAATTGCTTACCGCGAAGTACTCCCCTTTTACGTTATATAAGCCTATAGAGCTTCCATTGATTTGTATGATTTTATACGTTCCGGCCGGCAATTCTTCTGTTGTAGCAACCGGATAGATAGGCATTCCATTCAGCTCCTTTCCCGCTTCTTGTTTCTTATTTTAGAATGTAAACGTTACAATTGCGATTGAAAAATCAACTGTATTTTGTATAATTCTAAGATAAGACTGAAAGAAGAGGTGTCCACAAAATGATTAATCTTGTTTCTGTATGTTTGGACGATATGGATTCCCAGTGGAAGATTGAGGAGAAAGAGACGTTGACGGACATGCTGATTTTGGTTATTCACGGGAAAGCGATTTATGTTCTGAATGGTGAAACTATCGAATTGAACAAGGGAGATTTGCTGTTTATCTCCCAAGGTGTGAGAAGGGCCGGTATGAATGCGCCTGAAGGATTGCATCAGAAGTATTCTGTTCATTTCTTTGCGGAGAGGAAAGAGCAGTTCCCGTTTGACGTTTCATGCTCCTTCCGTAAAGTGCAAACTCGTCATCTCGATTATATGAAGATGCGGTTCGCGTCCTTGCAGCAGCACTGGTTCGGGCGCAATCCGCATGACGGATTAATCTGCTCCGGCATTGCGCTTGAGCTACTCGGTTATTTTTCCAGGGAATTGGTCGAGGAACGTTTTGCCTCTGTCAAATTGCGGCTCATGCAAGAGGTACAGGACTACATACGCACGCACTATCGCGAGCCAATTCGCATTGAAGATTTGTCCCATCACATTGATCGTGCTCCCAATTACATTACACAGACTTTTAAAGCCGTGACAGGAATGACGCCGATTACCTATTTGCATCAGGTCCGCGTTTACGCAGCATGTGATTTGATTCTTAACTCCAAAATGACAATCGGTCAAGTCTCCGAATATTTGGGATACAGCGATCAAGCCCACTTTAATCGTGTGTTCAAAAAAATAATGGGTTATCCACCTTCCTTCATCCAAAGCAAGATAAGAGGATTATAAGCACGCTCAATACGAGGAGGACGTATATGAGATACAGAAAGTATTGGCATTCCATTCGTTGGCACTCTATCCAATTCAAACTGACGATTTCGTTCTTAATCATTTTAATACCATTGGTCGCCGTCAGCATGTTCTCGAATAGCTATTCTCACCGAATGCTATATGATCAAATAACGGAACGAACCCGGGGGACCATGCTCACTACGCTGGATTATGTTGATGAACTGACTAAAAATATGGATCAGCAAACGCTGCTGATCGGTTCGAACCCGAACCTAGTGGATGTGTGGCGCGGGGGACGGGATCCGCTTAATCGGGATAACTTGTATGAGGTGCATACCGTACAGCAGCAATTGACCGCCCTTACGAATGTCAACGGCGCGGTCATGGAAGCCTTTATCGTTCACGGGGCCAGCGGCAACGGCGTATCTACGCTGCAAGGCGGGATTAAGTGGCCGAATGTTAGAGATGAGCTTTGGTTTCGGCGCACGGTGGAAGCGGGAGGAGGGCTTGTCGTGCATGCGCCGTCTCCGAGCGACAATACGTATTCGGCCTATTTGTCCAATGAGTATATTTACTATGCTAGACTGTTGGATGTATTCAGGAACAATCGTGAGCCGAATGTAATGGTATTGGTGATCGACAAATCTTCGCTGGCCAAAATCATCAATCATATGCAAACCTCGCCGAATATCGGAATCTCGTTGTTCTACAACGGCAATCTCACGCTGGAGAGCAATCCGATACGCGCCGCGAACAACCGCATGTTCTCCATCGAGGTAGATAACGGTACCTGGTCCATGCTGCTGCAGCAGCCGGAGGACGAGTTGTTCCTGCAGCCTCGAAGATTACAATCGTTCACTTATCTGATCATCGGTATAAGCATTCTGCTCGCCGTATATATCGCTTGGTTAGTCTATATCAGCATCTCCAAGCCTCTGCGGCTAATGTCGCGCACGATCAAGAGATTCAGCGGAGGGGACCTCTCCGCCCAAATCGATCATCGGCGAAAGGACGAATTCGGTTATCTGATGAATTCGTTCAATTTGATGGCCGAAGCGCAGCGCACGATGATCGAAGAAGATTATGAGAAGGAGCTGCGGTTGGCTCGCGCGGAATTCAGCTTGCTTCAATCGCAGATCAACCCGCATTTCTTATACAATACGCTAGATTCGATCTATTCGGTAGCGATGAAAAACCGCATCTCCGAGATCAGTGACATGGTCATGAATCTTGCGCAGTTCTTCCGGGTCAGTCTGGGCAAAGGAAGATCTTCGTTTACCCTTGAAGAAACGATAGAGCATCTCATGTTCTACATTCGTGTGCAACAAATTCGCACCGAGCATTTCACAGTTGACATCGAGCTGGAAGAGAAGACGAAGCGACTGCACGTGCTGAAATTGCTGCTGCAGCCGATTGTAGAGAACGCGATAGTTCATGGACTCGGCAAGAGCGCTTTGGGCGGGGAACTCAGCATTCGAGCAAGGCTGATCGAGGCCCGGTTGCATGTCGAGATCCAAGATACGGGGATTGGCATACCGGAGCAAGAGCTGGCGTCGATTCGGGAGGAGCTGGATCAGATTACATGCCAGTCCTACCGTGTGGCTGATGATCGGCCATTCCGTCATTATTTTGGCCTGAAGAATGTGAAAGCGCGTCTCAAATTATATTACGGGGATCAAGCGGATCTAAGGATAGAAAGCAGGGAAGGGGAAGGCACGAAGGTAACATTGATTTTACAACAGCGAGAGGATGATAAAGGATGAAGCTGCTCATTGTAGAGGACGAAATCTATGTACGGGAACGGCTAGCGGAGGGAATCGATTGGGCTGCGGGACAAATTGATCTTGTAGACGCGGTGAGCAATGGCAAGGAAGCGGTCGCAATTCTGCAGAATGATCATGTTGATATCATCATTACAGATATTCAAATGCCGGATATGAACGGATTGGAATTGGCCGGTAGGGTAAGGGAAGCGTACCCGCATATCAAGGTGATCATTCTGACCGGTTATGACGACTTCGAATACGCGAGGGAAGGCATTGAGCATGGTGTATTCAAATTTTTGGTGAAGCCGGTCGCGAATGAACAGCTATGGGAGGTTGTTCAGGGAGCGAAGGCGGTGAGAGAGGATGAGCTGCGCGAAAAGCACAAGCTCTGGATGCTGGAACAGCGATGGCAGGACCATCTTCCGCATTTGCATGATGTATTTTACAAAAACTGGATAAATGGCCGCTATTCTTTGTGGGAGCTCAATAAATGGAGCCAGGCCTTGCACTTGCCAATAGATGGAAAGAGTCCGTGGCCAATTGTCGTCGATATGGACCCCATTCCGGAAGAAAGCGAACGATTCAGGGTAGGGGATCGGCCGCTCGTTCAGTTCGCATTGTTTACGGTTGCACGAGATCTATTCGCAAGCAGGGATTGTGTCATCATTCAGGACGACGACGGGATGACGGCACTTATATTCCTTATGCCCCCTCAGGAACCGGAGGAGGCCTATCAAGCGCATGTTCTTCATCAAATCAACGTTCTGCTCAGCACGATTAAGGATTGCCTGAAACTGACTGCGAGCGCGGGCATCGGTTCTCCGGTCGCGGACAAGCTCCATCTGCCGCATGCATACAAGCAAAGCCGGATGGCGCTGCAGGAGAGGGTGGTGCTTGGTCATGAGATGATTATTCACTACCGGGACGATGCGGTTATGAAAGACACATGGTCGTTCTTGAGCGACTTGGAGAAAGAACTGGAAATGTCGATTGAAACGGGAGATGAAGAAGCGATAAAGGAAAAGGTTGAACGCATGATGGAGGCCGGATTCGCCGAAGGCATGCCGGTCGAGGATGCAAAGGAAACGCTACTTAGAATCATGTGCTTGCTGGCGCGCATTGTACACTCGCACGGCTGGGCGCTGCGTGAAACCTTGGGCGAAGAGTATGAAGACTTCGAACAGTTCAACCAGCTGTTGACGCGGGAGCAGATCCACGCCTGGCTGCAGCGGATGACCTTGCGCATCAGCAGCGCGATTATAAGCCGCAGGCAATCCTGCACCCAGATTGCAGTGGGCGAGATGATGCGTTTCATTCAAGAGCGGCTGCATGACGATCAATTGAGCCTCTACCTTGTCGCCGATAAGCTGTATGTCAACTATTCCTATCTAAGCCGAATGTTCAAGAAAGTGACCGGCGAATCCTTCTCCGATTATGTGCTTCGCTTACGCATGGAGAAGGCGAAGGAACTGCTTGCCCAAGGGGGAAGAGTATCCCTGACAGCGGAGCGAGTCGGTTACCGGCACGTCAATTATTTCTCCAAGGCGTTCGCGAAATATTGGGGCATTAAGCCAAGCGAAGTATACAAGCCACATATGCCCAATAAGTAAAAAAAGTTGCATGGAAAGTCAAAAGACCGGGATACGAAAATGATCCCTCCAGCGATATAGTTAAGTCAAGAATTTCATCCATTTGACGAGGAGGGAGAAATGAGAACGATTACACGAAGGGATGGCCCGGCGATTGGGCTTGCTGGCAAGAAAGAGCGACGGTTGTTGAAGCATTGGGATTTGTATGTCATGCTGGCTCCGGCTTTGCTGTTTCTGCTCATCTTCAAATATACGCCGATGTACGGAGTCATCATTGCCTTTCAGGATTTCAATGTCATTAAAGGCATGCTGAACAGCCCTTGGGTAGGACTCAAGCATTTTGAAGAGCTGTTCATGTTCGCCGAGTTCCCAAGGGTCGTGCGCAATACGCTCATTATAAGCCTGATGAAGCTGGTATTTGGATTCCCGGCGCCGATCCTGCTAGCCTTATTGCTCAATGAACTTCTGCTGGTCCGGTTCAAACGAGTCGTACAAACGATTACGTATGTGCCGCACTTTATTTCCTGGGTAGTTGTAGGCGGCATATTCATCGACATCCTGTCTCCGAGTAGCGGCATTGTCAACAAGCTGATCGAGGCATTTGGATTTGACCCGATTTTCTTCATGTCGGATGAGAAGCTGTTCCGATGGATTCTCGTGTTCACCGACACTTGGAAGGAAGCTGGTTGGGGAGCAATCATTTATTTGGCCGCATTGCTGGGCATTAATGAGGAACTGTTTCAGGCCGCCAAGGTTGATGGCGCGAGCCGCCTGCGCCAAATCTGGCATATTTCATTGCCTTGCATACGGTCTACGATCGTGATCTTGCTTCTGCTGCGGATCGGCCACATCTTTGACGCCGGCTTCGAGCAAGTGCTGGTGATGTATAATGCGACGGTGTACGATGTGGCGGACATTATCGACACCTATGTGTTTCGCGTCGGTCTCGGCCAAATGCAGTTTGGACTGACGACGGCGGCCGGTCTGTTCAAATCCTTAATTGGCTGCATCTTATTGATCGTAGCCAACTGGTTCGCCCGCCGAATGGGCGAAGAGGGCATATACTAGTATTGGAAAGGCGGAGATGAGATTGATTCGAACAAGAGGGGAAGTGCTGTTCCAATATGTCAACGTCCTGATCCTTTCCATCGTGTCGTTGTCGATGCTGCTGCCCTTCATCCACATCGCGGCGAAGTCGCTGAGCGGTGAAGCGTATGTTCTGGCCAAAGACATAGTATTGTGGCCGAAAGGCTTTCACTTGGCCTCCTATCAGTATGTCTTGGGAAATAAGCAGTTTTATTATTCATTCAGCAATTCCGTGTTCCTTGCGGTCGTGGGAACAGCGATCAGCATGGCGATCACTCTGCTGGCCGCCTATCCGCTGTCTCGCAAAAACTTGCCGTATAGACGAACGCTGATGCTGTTGTTTGTCATTACGATGTTCTTCAGCGGCGGAATCATCCCTACCTATCTCGTCGTGAAGGAAGCCTCGTTGCTCAATTCATTATGGTCCCTGATATTGCCCGTTGCGCTATCGCCATTCAATTTGATTCTGATTCGCAACTTCTTCAGTGCTATCCCCGATGCATTGGAGGAATCGGCGCGCATGGACGGCGCGAGCAATTGGCGAATTCTTAGCTCGATCTATGTGCCTCTATCGATACCGGCCATTGCAACCGTTTCCATGTTCTACGCGGTCGGTTACTGGAACAGCTTCTTCCAAGCGATGATGTACATTACGGAAAGGCGCTGGATGCCGCTGCAGATGTTCCTGCTGCAGCTCATCACCGACGAGAAAACGGCGGATATGGTCGTAAGCGACGTATTCCATGAGGTAACGCCCGAAACGATCCGGGCCGCTGCCATTCTATGCGCGGTCGTGCCGATTCTGTGCGTCTATCCTTTCATTCAGAAGTACTTTGTCAAAGGGGTAATGCTCGGCGCGGTAAAAGGCTGAAGCGGCTTGCCAGTCTGGATATCGGAATGAAATTTTAAGGGGGGTATTCAACGGTGAAGAATATGAAAACAGTTGTTTTAGGCATGATCTCTATTCTAATGATGGGTTTGCTTGCAGGCTGCAGCGGCGGAAATGATGCGGGAGGCTCCGGCAAGAACGATGGAACAGCGGCCCCGCTGAGTATTATGAGGACTTACCATGCCTCGCTGGAGCAGTTCCAAGGCTCCGACAATATTAATGACAACAAGCTGGTGAAACTGCTGCGGGAATGGTCGGGCTACGATGTCGAGTATGAGACGCTTCCGAAGGACAATGTCTCGCAGAAGCTGTCCGTCGTTCTTGCCTCCGGGGATGTCCCCGACATATTGTGGATTCCCGGCAAGGCGGATTATTTCAAGCTGGCCCAGCAAGGCGCATTCGAGCCGCTGGACGAACTGATCGAGACCTATATTCCTAATTTGGAGAAAATCTTTACAAAGGAAGAGCTTGATGCCGCTAGATATGAAGGCAAGCTATATGCCATTCCGCACAGAACAGCGTCGAAGGTGGATCACGGCGTTCTTACAAGATGGGATATATTCGAAGAGGTAGGCTTGAAAGAGCCGACAACGCTTGATGAGCTGCATGAAGCCATGAAAGTTATTAAAGATCGAAAGAATATGGCTCCGCTGACGGCGGCGGCTTCCAATCCCGGCGGATTTACCGGCGCGTTTGCTCCATTCGCGGGGGCGTTCGGCGTCGGCACTACGACGATTGAGAAGGACGGCAAGCTGGAGTTCTCATGGCTGCAAGCAGAATACAAATCATTCCTCACCATGTTGAAGCAATGGTATGACGAAGGGTTGATCGATCAGGAATTCGCCATCAACAAGGATGTGAAGGATCGGATGATTAACGGTACGGCCGCGATCGGATCGATTCCTTGGTACGACGCGCAGATGATCGATCGCTCCATCGCCGATAAGAATAATGGCGGAGTTATTCGCTATATCGCGCCTCCAGTCGGTGATAACGGGCATTCCGGCTATCCCGAGACAGGGTTGACTTCCTTGTACCAAGTCATTCCGATACAGGCCAACAACAAGGAGGGCGCCGCCAAGTATTTCAACTTTATATTCAGCGAGAAAGCTGACAAATTAACAACTTTCGGCATTGAGGGAGAGGACTATACGGTGGAGAACGATCAGGTCGTGCAGACGCCGGAGCAAAGCAACGCGATTCCTTGGCGTACGTTGTATTTCTTGTCGGATACCGATCCAAGCTTCTTCGCCCGTCTGGAAGCCAAAGGCTTCTTGCCTTATTATGAGCCGTTGACCGGGTTCGAGCAAAACCGCGAGGAAACCGCGTACGCTCCTTCTATCGAAGCGTGGGACACGAATTTCACCGAGCTTCGCAACTACGCGGAGGAGAATGCGATGAAGTTTATTATGAATAAACGGGATCTGGGCGAATTCGATCAATTCGTAAAGGAGTTCAACGCCAAGGGCGGCAAGGAAGCGATCGATGCCATGAACGAGTGGTACACTCAGAAATAGGAATAGGTGGTAAGCCTTACAGGCCAGTAGTTGAACGGAGACCCGCAAGGAAGGGCACTTGGAAAGTGTCCTCCCTGCGGGTCGCTTGTGTATTCATAATCATTTATTTAACATGCGGTAAAACAGGAGACAAGCTTCACCACGGCGCATACTTCCGTTCCGCACCGTACAAGAGGGACGGTGTGCTTCTTGCTGGAGGCGATAAGCTTCTTGTAAGTCACGGATACTCAATTCCTGTGCGATAAGCTCTTGGCACCATTCCAAGCTGACCGGCGCAGCGTTCGCTGCCGAGCTCCGTACCGCTGCCAGCTTACGGGCGGTCTCCATCGGATTCGAATAGCCAGACAGCAGGTCGCCGAAGGCTTCCGTCCAGATCCTCGCGGTATGTTCATCCAATAAAGCTTCCGCTCTGGCTTCGTATGTATCGAAGAAGCCTTTCGTTCCAAAGTACATTACAGCCGGAACCCACTCCTGCGGTGTCCGCGTATCCACATCATGAAACATGCTGATCATGACACGGGACTCCGCCAATCTGCGAACTAATGCATCCCCTTCCAGCTGTCCTGGAGATATGGACTGTTCGGCAGCCAGAACGACGGCATGAGCGGCGGATTCCCCCATTTGGATAAATACGGGCTCCAGCCGAAGCGTGCTCCAGCCCATGTGGGAGCATGACAAGCATACAGTCACAAGCAAGTTGTCCATATCGAAAGGAAGCATGACACGATACGGTATTTGAGCCGTATGCGATATATTCGCAAGATCGAGCGCTCCGTCATTCAAGCTGCCGGGACGCCTGTCCGCTGTGCAATCATGCGAGGTGATCGGCCAATCAGCGATGCCTGCCGCATCCCCATGGATCGGAGATCTGTCCAATCCAGGTGCGAGCAAATTGTCATGCTCGGTAAAGACGTAACGTCCAACCAGCCTTCTGCCTTCGCGAATCAGCAATTCGTACGGGAAGTGTCCATTCTCGCGAAATTCGTCTCTCGGCAATCCCCAGCGAAGCGCTTCCTCCCGCACATCCGGACGCACCGCCTCGTCATGCTGCAGGAAATACAGCATGCCAAGCGCAAACTCCTGATGCTGGCGAACGATATCTTCCCGGTGTGGCCAATCCGCCGATGGATATTGGAGCTGGGCGCCAAGCAGGAGTGGGTCATTCCATGTCAATTTGTCGTTGGGGATATGGCTTTTCAATGACCAGCCGCCATCGCTGAGCATCAATTGGCTGCGGAGAACGAACGTGGCTCCGTTATTCTCTTCCGGCCTTTCAACTAAGCCGAGGTAGAGCGATCGGTCATACGTCTCCGGTTTCGCCGGATATACGCGGTTATTGGGATCACATGTCAGGCATACTCGAAAGTTGTAGGCTTGGAAGGCATCGTCGCCTTCGCCAGAAGGATCGGCATATAGTTTTATGCTGGAGTCCGATCCTAACTGGACTTCCAATAAACCAGCCGTCGATTCCGGAGAAACCGGCTCCCTTCCTGGAAAGAGAAATATTTTGCCGGCATGAGGTTCTTGGTATTCGCGGCGTCCTTCACGGCCTGTGCGCATGGGTGCTCCCGCCGCGGCAGCGAGATCCCCCTCATAACTGGCATCGACGAACGCATTCGCCTGAATTCGGACTGAAGGCTTGCCATCGAAGCTCTGAAGCGTCAAAGCGGTCAGTTCTCTTTCCAACCGTTCCACTGACACGGGATAATAGCGGTACAGCACCGAAATCCGTTGCTCTTCCTCGACCATTCCCGCAAACACTCGCTCGGCAACATGCGGTTCGTAATGCAGCTTCCCATTCACGAAGCATTCCTTATCCTGTCGGGAATGTTCTCCGTACGTTGCCCTGTAATGCTCCCTTATGCGTTGAATGAAGGTTTCATAGATCGGAGCGCGAAATCCGCTGTAGACATGATCCGTAACGCCCAGCCCGGAGCTCATCATGCCGCCCAGATGGTTATGGAAACTAACCAGCAAGACATTCAAGCCTTCTTTGGCGCATCTTACGGCGCAGGCAATTCCGCTGGGCGTTCCGCCAACGACAATAACATCGGTTTTATTGTCCAACATTCCCACCACCTCGATCCTGTTTTTATTCGTGACTATATTTTACCATATGGGATCTACAATGTATGGAACGTAATTGTTTCTTTGAAGTTGTTGTGTTATGGCGACAATAACCAAGCGTTTGTCTACCTTTTTTTCGGTAGAGTAGAATCTTTCAGAAAGACATAGTTTTATATATGGTCTGTGGTTTGGCCTGGGACTATACTAATGAAGATTGTATGAGAGTTGCAATGACACATTGATCTGGAGGTGCGCTCGTGTCCAATACAACAGTATCGGAGAGTGTGGTAGATATCGCCATTATCGGCGGGGGGCCGGCGGGAATGTTCGCGGCGTTTTATGGAGGAATGCGTCAGGCTTCTGTTAAAATAATTGAAAGTATGCCCCAGCTCGGCGGTCAGTTGGCCGCATTGTATCCTGAGAAATATATTTACGATGTTGCCGGTTTTCCCAAAGTGACGGCTCAAGAGCTGGTTGATCGTCTGAAGGAACAAATGAATCACTTTGATCCTGTCCTCTGTCTGGAAGAGAAAGTCGTTCAGGTGATGAAAATAGACGAGCGGTACTTCTCCATTTCGACTGACAAAACCACGCACTACGCCAAATCGGTTATTGTTACGGCTGGTGTCGGCGCTTTCGCCCCACGCAGATTGGAGTTGCCGGAGGCCCCGCAATTTGAACGCAGCAATTTGCATTATTTCGTCAATGACTTGCGGCCATTCAAGGGCCAGCATGTTCTAATCAGCGGAGGGGGAGACTCCGCCGTTGACTGGTCGCTTATGCTTGAATCGTTCGCGGCCAGCGTCACGCTAATTCACCGGCGTGACAAATTCCGCGCTCATGAACACAGCGTAGAGCAGTTAATGAATTCGAACGTCAACGTAATGACGCCCTATGAAATTGCGAAGTTGCATGGCACGGAACGAATAGAGAGCGTAACATTGCGGCATGTGAAGTCGAAGGAAGAAACGAAATTGCGGGTGGATGCGGTCATCGTCAATTTTGGCTTTATGTCAGCGCTTGGCCCGATTGAAGAGTGGGGGCTTAAGCTAGAGGGGAATTCGATTGCGGTCGATTCTCGAATGGAGACGAGTGTGCCGGGCATATTCGCGGCGGGCGACATTACGACCTACCCGGGCAAGCTGAAGCTGATCGCCGTCGGTTTCGGCGAGGCACCAACTGCGATTAACAATGCGAAGGTCTACATCGACCCGACGGCGAAGCTATCGCCGGGACATAGCAGCCATATGAAATTGTAGCGATTTGTCGAGCATCGTTCATGAGTAAACCCTATAAAATCGCTCGCGCGCAGGGAGTGAATCAGCTATTCACCGCCGCTAGCTTCTTGTATTCGCTCGGTGAGAGTTGGAAGCGTGAACGAAACAAGCGGTTGAAATGTGTGTAATGCGCGAAGTTCCGTTGGTAGCTGTCGTCAGGCGAACAGAGCAGCAAATTGCCGGGACGAATCATGAACGGCTTATCTCCGACTTCCACCATGCAGAAGCCTTCGGTTTGTAATCGCAGCAAGTAGAAGGGAATTGCCCCTTTTTTTAAGAAAAAACTCGTGTTTATCGGGAGTAGCCGACACTGAGAATGGACTAGTCCATCCTGCTTCTTGTCAGAACGTAAAATATTTGAACTATATAGAATGACGATTGAATGGCTATCTTGACGTGATACACCGGGGGACGACTGACTGGAAAATGTACAGTTAGATGTTCGAAAATAGGGAGCAAGATAAGAACGAAGTGGATAAAGTACAGGTGGAATTCAGTCTCTCAGAGTTTTCTAGCCGAAATGACAAAAACAACTGTCGCTTTTCCATTTATAGCTGGAAAACATGCGAATCTAGCGCAATGAACTGTAGTTTTTCCAGTTATCCCCCACGTTTAGGTCGTCCGTTGTCTGCACGGTTAGCATGGGTCATTCAATGGTTCAACTTATTCAAATGCTTCTCGTCATAGGTGGGTACCTTCTCCGCCTCGGAATCAAACCATGCTTGCTGATAAGCTTCCGGAAATATTTCGCGATGAATGCCGTTGTTGATGACTTTGCCACTTGATGCCCTGAATATGCGAATGAGCGAAACAGCGCTGTGAACGCCGCTTCCTCTTTATTTTGAGAATCCTATACAGCTGTTTAAGCGAGTGACAAGTCTGACATTTCGGTGTTTAAAAGAAAATTGTGAATATTTTCATAGAATATGGAATGAATGAATTCACGCATGGGATAAATAGTGAATGAATAGCTGAAGAACGTTCATTCACTATTTTGCTATCACCATCTAAGATTAGAATAGCAGAACATTGAAGAAGAGGGGGGATGAATCTATTCCATTGGACTTTATGTGAAGTCTCTTAACCTTGACGGTCGAAATGGATCGAGCTTCTTTGAAAAGAATGAAAGCGCTTTAATTATTTGCGCTTTTAGTTTTTATGATTGCTATAACCGCTTGCGTTACTTCTTCCATGACTCCTGAAAGCAATCCTACATTATCTACGTTATAAAAACTAATTTATAATGGGAGTGAAGTCTATTATGAATATGGTTACTAGGGTGAATTACTTGCATCAGCAATCATATCGCTCCTGGTTCGCTAGGGTATTGGTTTTATTGTTAGTTTTTACGTCAATTCCACTAGGTAAACAGGAAGTTTTATCTGCCGCTTCGAATGGATCAATCGTCTATGATTTTAAACAGGATATGAACGCGGGCATAGAGAATACAGGTTGGGAAATAGCTGATATGCATCCAACTTTGATGTTGCCGAATAGGGTTAGAAACCAGAATTACGGCTTGCAAATTCAATCAGGAGAGATTGGGCAATATATTGTGTTTAATATAATTGTTCCGAAAAGCACTTCATACAGGATTGAATTTAACGGAGCAGGATATGGATTAGGGGGGATAGGAGCTATACATATTGACGGGGTCAATATAGGAACGTACAACTTTTTTTCAGCAGACGATAGGGATGACAAAGGTTATGAGACATATGGAATCATTCAATTAAGCAGTGGTGTTCACCAGCTTACATTAGAGGCCGCAGAGATTCCCTTAGGCGGGTCATTGAATATGTATCCAGCTTCGCTGAAGTTAACCCCGATGGAAACGGTAACCGTTTTGGAATCGATTAAATATGATTTCAGACAGGATATGAATTCCGGCATAAATGAATTAGGTTGGGAAATAGCGGATATGCATCCGGATTTGATGTTGCCAGGCAGGGTTAGAAATCAAAGTTACGGCTTGCAAATTCAATCAGGAAAGATTGGTCAGTACGTTATAATTGACATTAACGTTCCGGAAGATAGTCTCTACACAGTGAAATTTAACGGAGCTGGATATGGCGGGGGAGGAATAGGGTCATTATACATTGATGAGTTCAATGTAGGATCATATAACTTTTTTTCGGATGTAGAAATGAATGAAAAGGGTCAGGAAACATATGGAGTCATCGAGTTAAGTCGTGGTATTCATCAGTTTAAGATAGAGGCCACAGAGATTCCCCTTGGTGGGTCGCTGAATATGTATCCGGCGGAATTAGAGTTAGTGAAACAGCCGATATTAGAAGAAATAACGATGAAAGCGGAAAACCACGAATTCATTATTGGACAGCGCACAGCTATGAAATTACGAGGTACCTCTATTGATTCTGCTTATATCGAATATGATTTGAATGCTTTTAATGACGCGATAATAACATTCACAAGTTCAAATGAAGCGGTAGCAAGTGTCGATAATAACGGGGTTGTCACGGCTAAGCAGGTAGGCCAGACGACGATAGCAGTTACGGTAGATTGGGGGGGTGTGACGAAAACAGCTAGTGCGGACATTACTGTGACAGATCAAACATTGCACTTGATTGCTGTTTCCGCTGCACAATCTTCACTTACTATAAAGGAAACTACGAATATCCTTGTAGAAGGCAAATTGGAGGACGGTACGGTTATTCATATGGAAGGTGCAACTATACGCTATGAGAGTCTCGATCCCAATGTGGCAACAGTATCTAGTGTGGGTGTGGTCACAGCTGTGAATACAGGGGAGACAAGGATAAATGTAGAGGCGACCTTAGGTCCGGTGACTGTACAAGGATTTGTGGAGATAACAGTCACAGGTGCTATTTTAGAATTCTTCACTGCAAAGTTGGCGGAGACGAAGTTATTCGTTGGTGATCATCGACGTATTTATATTGAAGGTGTGATGACTGACGGCAGTCCGATAGATCTTGAACAATGCACAATTGAATATAGTAGCAGTAATCCTACTATTGCCGATGTGCAGGATGGAAAGGTAATCGTTCAACAACCAGGCAGTGCGACAATTCATGTGACTTTAACTTTAGATGATGTGGTAAAGACAGCGGAAATTCCAATTACTGCACAAGTGGTTAGTAACAGCAAGACAAGACAAACCTATTATACTCCTGCGAAGATAAGCGCTGCCAGACATAATGTTAATGCGTATTCATGGGCCGGTGCAATGCGAGATGGAGCAGTTGTTGGGGCGGAAAAATATTTGGCGCTTGGCCTTGATTACCTTTGGGAAATGGTTACAACGCAAGATATCCCGCGAAGCTACGCAGTGAATGAAAACAAAGGAAGTCCGATTAGTGGAAATGAGATTAATGGCTATGGGAACTATCCATACAAAGCAGATCCCAACATGCCATGGAAATTAATCGATCCTAGTGCCAAAGATGCCCAGGGTAATAACTATGTATACCCAACTAACGATTTTGGCAAGTACTACGAGAGTGGTTTAGACGAACAAGGCATTTTCCGCAGAGAGCTTGCCAATAGTGAGTTCCTCGTTAACGAATTATACCCCGAGAAGGGGCCAACATGGGGAGTAGACGATGGTTACGGTTGGATAGATGATCAAGGGAACCGCTATACATTTATTGCTTATTATGCACACTGGTATATATGGAAAGGTATTGTTGAGGAATCATTAAACGCATTTAGGGATGCCTATCTTTTTACAGGAGATCAGAAGTATGCGCATGCAGGCATTATATTACTAGACCGAATAGCAGATGTATACCCTGAGATGGATTCCAGTCAGTTTGCGTGGGATGATGGCTTTTTGAATAGCCATGGTGGCACAGGGATGGGAAAAGTGATCGGGAGTATATGGGAGACAAGTTTGGCAAGAAACTTTATTAGTGCTTATGATGCCTTTTTTAACGAAATAGATGACACAGAAGTTATTGCTTTTTTAAGCGGGAAGGCAGAGCAGTATGATCTTGGCGTATTGAAAAGTTCTGGAACAGGTATTCGACGTAATATTGAAGATGGAATACTTCGAGAAATATATCCAGCTGTTCAAAGCGCAAGAATTCGTGGGAATAATGGTATGCATCAGAGCACACTAGCTATGGCTGCGGTGGTGCTTGATCATTTTCCTGAAACGAAGGAATGGCTTGATTTTACTTTCCAAGCTGGAGGTTTAGCACGAAACCCGTGGCGAGTAACCGGCGGTAATATATTGGTATCCATGGTTAACGATGTGGATCGCGATGGGGCTGGCAATGAGGCTGCACCTCAGTATAATGGACTTTGGTTGAATGACTACATGAATGTTGCGGAAATCTTAGACGGCTATGATTTTTATCCTGAAGTCGACCTCTTCAGTAATGTAAAGTTTCGTAAAATGTTTACAGCACAATATCCGTTAATGATGCTTGATCGGTATACGCCGTCAATTGGGGATTCGGGGTACGCAGGTAATCCAGGCTTGAATTTGAATAAGACGCAAATGATACAGGCCTTTGACAAATATCGAGATCCATTATTTGCGCAAATTTCCTATTTTCTCAATCACAACCGTTCAACGGATCTGTATGGCGGTATATTTTCTAATAATCCGGAATTATTAGGGGATGAGGTGCAAGCTGTCATTGACGAGTATGGCCCGCTTCAACTGAATAGCAGCAACTTGACTGGTTACGGCTTTACAGCTTTACGTGATGGAATAAGGACGACGCAAGGACAAGTTGGATATAGCTACTTATTTCCGAACCTCAATATTGCAGAACAGTCCGTTCAAACTAAAGTATACGATAATGTTTCAGCAGTTCAATTGGAAGCAAATGAAGAGGGGCATTCTATCGCATTTTCTTTCTCGGTCGATACTGCTGGTGAATATGAAGTTGCGTTGCGCCCCATTCGCGCGCAATCATATGGAATATACAATGTATATATTGACGATCAGTTTGTAAAAGAATTTGACTTTTATGGATTTTCGAATGAATTAGATTTGCTAACGGTCATGGAGTTAAGTGAAGGTGAACATAGTATTAAATTTGTTAACAGCGGCAAAAGAGAAGAATCGGGAAATTATAAACTAGCTGTGACAGAATTACAATTGAATATTGTTCAGGAAGAGGAAGACATGGCAGGTTCCGTTGATACTATGCGAGGATTATGGATGTACTACGGATTAAACAGTGGTCACGGGCATCGCGACACTCTTAATTTGGGTCTGCATGCTTTTGGTTTGGATCTCGCTCCGGATTTGGGTTATCCAAGATTTGGAGACAGTTTCGATGTAAATAGGTTTGAGTGGGTGAACAATACGGTAAGTCATAATACAGTTGTTGTAGATAAAGGGAAGCAAACCTCACATGTTGTCGGGATTCCACGACATTACGAAGGTGAAGGCAAGGTGAAACTGATAGATGTTGAGGCACCGAATGTATACCCCGATACATCCCAATATCGGAGAACATCTGCCATGATTCAGGTAGATGAGGCAAATTCCTATGTAGTTGATTTCTTCCGTGTAAGTGGTGGAAATGATCATCATTTCAGTTTTCATAGTATGGATGCTGATGTAACGATAGAAGGGGTGGAATTGGTAAGTCAAACAGACAGTGATGGGCAATATATTGGCTCATATGCTGGAGTAGACGTACCATTCGGTAAACGTGCAGACAGTGTGGATGGTACTGGGTATATGGGTAGCGGGTTCCATTGGTTAAAGGATGTAGAGCGATCGGAGAATGTACCACAATCATTCAGCGTAGATTGGAATGTTAAGGATACGTGGAATATATATGGTAATGGACTCGGGGCAGAAACGGATGTACACTTACGCATGACCATGTTGACTGAATTTGATGATGTGGCCTTAGCAAATGGCGTACCGCCTGATAACAAACCTGGCAACCCAGAAAAAATTAAATATTTTATCGGTCATCGCAAAGGTGAAAATTTAGAGAGTCTATTCGCGTCGGTTATTGAGCCTTATAAGAATAGCAGGTTTGTTAGCAGTATCGAAAAAGTGACGGTCAAACAAGATGGTGTTCATGCTGATCCCAATAATGTGCAAGCGATAAAAGTCATTTTGGATAGTGGACGAACGGATTATATTGTATATTCGTTGGATACATCCACGGAATATATAGTCGCCGATACATTTAGATTTAAAGGTTTCTTTGGGGTATACTCGGAAGTAAATGACGAGGTAGTGTATCAATATATTGTTGATGGTACGGTATTCGCCCCAATCGAGAGTTCGGATCAAATAGCTCTTCCTAGAATCGAAGGTAACGTAATCGATTTCACCCGAGATCTTTCATTGCAAAACTTTATCGATATCGACATGGATTTAATGGGGGTGTCGATCGACGATCTTGTTGGAAAATGGATTTACATCGCTAATGATGGCATTCGTAACGCAGTTTATGAGATTAAAGGTGTTATGCCATTAACTAGAGGT
This sequence comes from Paenibacillus chungangensis, assembly GCF_042675905.1. NCBI lineage: Bacteria > Bacillati > Bacillota > Bacilli > Caryophanales > Paenibacillaceae > Paenibacillus > Paenibacillus chungangensis. Next base: position 160,089 of record NZ_JBHTJZ010000005.1, read on the forward strand.
TATCGACTGGATCTTGGGGACACTACGCTTATCCGTTCATTTGTTGATGCAAATGACTTTGATTTAGGATATGTCTACGACATTACCGAGGGAGCCGAATTCATAATTCCTTTGTCGAAAGAAAAGGATTATCAGACAACTGAAAGGGATGCTGTCCGGTTGGAAATTGTTGGTATTCCCGCAACACCGAAAGTGGGCAATCATGCTCAAATTAATGTTGCGGCAGTTTATGAAGATGATACAACGATGGATGTTACTGATCTTTCAAGCTTTATTAGCAATAATCCGTATGTAGCTGATGTGGATGAAAGCGGTCTTATTACGTTTAACGAACAAGGAACAACAGAGATTAGTGTAGCATATGGTCAATTGGAACAAAAAATCCATTTAGAGGTAGAGGCTGCTGCAAGCAATGTTATTCCTTCAGTTCTGAACGACGATGCGCATCCCCAGCCGGATGAGAACGGGCATGTGCACATAACGCTGAATGGCACTGAAACGAGCGTTGCTCTTGAGCAAGAGCTGTTGCAACAAGCGACGCAGATTACTATCGTACAGGGTGAAATGGTGCTGATGTTCTCAAAAGAGGCTATCCAACAGCTTTTACAACAGATGGCATCAGCTGAAACGGGTGCAAGCAAGAAAGAACCATTGCTTGTTTCGATACGTGAGAACGAAGTAGACAATGAGTTATTGGCAAAGGCGAGCGATAAAGCGCATGCTGATCTTGGGACGATCAGTGCGATTTATGACATTCAACTATCTCATGCGAATGGCAGTGTGACATTGGATTCGCCACTTACCGTTAGAACAAAGATTGACCCACAAGCAGATCAGTCCTTGCTAGGTGTTTATTTTATCGGTGAAGACGGAGCATTGCTTTACTTGGGCGGTCAGTTTAGCAGAGATGAGGTAGAAGTATCCATTCCTTATGCGGGTAAAGTCGTCGTGTTATCGTATGACAAGTCATTTGATGACGTTGACCCAGCATATTGGGCACATGGCATGCTGAAGCGTATGGCTGCTCTCCACTTAATTGAAGGAACAAGTGAAAGCACGTATGAGCCATTGCGTGCAGTAACACGAGCGGAATTTGCTGCGATGCTAGTGCGGTTGCTTGGACTAGAGGCGGAACTATCTGATGTACATTTCGCTGATGTGAGTACAACGGATTGGTATGCAAGTGCGATTGCAGCAGCGGCGAAAGCGGGAATAGTTAACGGAATGGAGGAAGGGATCTTTGCGCCGAATCGTTCCATCACTCGCGAGGAAATGGTTGTGATGCTGGTACGTGCGTACAATACGGTGGTTAACAGCCCATCTGCACAAGTGTCCGGTTTTACGGATCGCGAGCAAACCAGCGATTGGGCAAGAGCCTCTCTCGATAAAGCCGCAGCACTTGGATTAATTAGCGGCAGAGCGGATAACCTGTTCGTTCCGCAGGGAATTACCAATCGTGCTGAGGGAGCACAAGCGATTTATAATCTACTAGGCTTGTTCAATAACTAAACGGCTTAATAAATGAATATGAAAGGAACTTCGTACATTTCGCTGTAAGCGGGTGTACGGAGTTCCTTTTCATCGTGCGATGAAATTTGATAGGAAGTAAGTTGGCATCGAGTTCGAAATAAAATCTTCTTTCGTTCATGATATAATGCATGTAAATTTATAGGTGTTCGCAGAATGCCGAAAGGGTGAGGGATGATTCGAAGCACGCTACAGAAGCTCAGATGGAGACAATGGCCACTAACTCAAAAATTAATATTGTTCTATATGCCTTTGATTGTTGTACCTGTTGTACTGGGGATGTACTTTGTGACGTCCAACTTTAACCACACAAGCCGGGATATGATGAAGAAAAATACAGAAGACTTATTGGATCTCGTAGTAGAAAAGCTGGATCAAGAATTGCTGGCTATTGAGGATCTTAGCTTACAGTTTTTTGTGGATGTTGAATTAAGCAGTCTGTTGCATGAAAATGCTGAAACCTATTTGCAGAGAGTGAGAATTAAAAGAGATCTGGATAAGCGGCTTCACATTTTATTAAGCGCTTACAAGCCTTATATTACAAGTGCGATTTTGACATGGGATAACAATCAATACGTTTTTGGGCGCCAAGATCCTGACTTATTGCGCCGAGATTATGATGAATTCTATAGAAACATTGAAGAGGGTGCCGGGAGTGTGGCTTGGGAGTTGGATGCGACGAATGAGACCGGGAAGCGACTCCTGTTGCTTGGCCGGAATATCAATCATATGGAGCGCTTTACGAAAATTGCACAAATTGTATTTGTCATTGATCCAGATCTATTGATGCATACGCTGGAAGAGACCAAGATCAGTGAAAATGCGGTGTTCGAATTATATTCTCCAGAGGAGAATCTGATCTTGAGCGCAGGCAAGAAGCAGACAATAGACGAGCATAAACAGTTGATTACTGTAGTGAAAAGTCAACGATTGGGCTGGAAATTGAAAACAGTCATACCTCTGCAACAACTGAATGATCAAATCGATCGAACGATTCAAGTTTCCATTGTGACAACAATATTATGTGTATTGCTTGGTTTAGGCGCTACACAATTAATCGTCATGGATATGCTTATACCAATCAAGAAATTAATGTTGAATATGAAACAAGGTGTGAAGGGAGTAAAACCGCCGCAGTTAAAAAGATTTCGTGGCGCTCGCGAAGTAATTGAATTGAATGATACCTTTATATCCGTCATGTACGAAATTCATCAACTCAATGATGAAGTGATGGCAACGCAGAGGAAAAAGCAGGAAGCAGATATGAGGATATTGCAAAATCAACTCACTCCTCATTTTTTATACAATACATTAAACTCGATCCGTTGGATGGCGATCATTCAAAAGCAGGATAATATTAAGGAAATGGCAGAGTCCTTAACAGGTCTACTTTTCTACTCGATCCGGGATCCGGGACAATTAGTGACTATTCGGGATGAACTGGCTATTCTTTATGACTATATTAATATACAGAATGTAAGATATGAAAATTTCAAATTGACAGAAGATATACCTGAATCATGCTACGAGTTGAAAATACTGAAGTTTTTATTGCAACCCATTATTGAAAATGCTGTGCTGTATGGTATTTCAGAAATCAGTCGAGCCGGAGAAATCAGGTTATCTGCTTCTAAAGAACAGAATCAATTGCACCTGATTATATCAGATAACGGCTGCGGGATGAGCGCAGAACGATTGAAGCAGGTTCGTGAGATCGTATATGGCGGGAAAGACGTCAATCATTTGGGGTTGAAAAACATCCATGAAAGAATCCAATTGCATTACGGCAAGAATTTCGGGTTGCAAATCGATAGCGTGGAAGATGAGGGAACAAGAGTAGAATTAAGATTGCCGATAATAAAACAAACAGGGAGCACACTATGATGAGAACGATCATGATTGTAGATGATGAAAAGCTTGTCAGACTCGGTTTGCAGTCCGTCATAGATTGGGAGAAAAATGGCTATGAAGTGATAGGCGTTTACAAAAATGGTGAAGAAGCTTGGGATGCCATTCAAATACGGAGTCCAGATATCGTATTATCAGATATCCGTATGCCTAAAATGGATGGGATAACCTTGATTAGTTTATTGAAACAGAATTATCCGCATGTCAATGTCATCATCCTAAGCAGTCATGAGGATTATGAATATACACGGAAAGCGATACAATTGAATGTGAAAGACTACCTGTTAAAGCATGAACTTGAACCGGATGATCTTTTACGAGTATTAAGTAGCTTAGAGTTTTTGACTGAGACTGATGAAGTAGAGCCAAGTTCTATTCTTGCACTGGAGAAACAAAAGCTAATGCAATTGATTAAACAACCTGAACATGAAATTTGGCAAAATGAATCATTGCTGTTTACCGAATATCCGTTGCTAGCCGAACCATTCAAGAGAAAGGCGCGGCAGAATTGCTTCTGGTTGTCCTTTCGGCTAGTTTCCAGGAAATCTAGCGATCTGGAGCATGAATATAGAGCGATAGAAGCTCTACTGGAAGAGTTATTCCATCGGTTCGATGCTCATTTTATGGCCAATGAAGCGGGTACATATGCTGGATATATTTGCTCAAGTGATCTGCCCTTGGCGTCAGCCAAAGAGCAAGTCGACGAATTCATTAATGAAATATTTCACTCTACAAAAAAAGTTTTAAACATCGCACTTTACTGCGGAATCAGCTCATGTTTCTCTCAATATGATAGCCTGCCTGGCGCTAAAATAGAGGCCGAGAAAGCATTGGAGCACTTTTTTTATCAGGGAATAGGCGTATATTGGCATGATGAATGGCCTGTCACAAGGTGTTTCTCCGAGGCGGAATGGATTAGGCTATATCACCAAGCGAAGCAATTGATTTGGAATGAACAATTTGATGAATTGTATCTCTGGATTCAAAATCAGTTCGAAACGGTTTTGCCAGTATTGAATACGGAAGAGACAATGAGATTTGTTCAAATGGTCGTTCAGCGTCTGACAGATTATTTGCTTGAACGCTACCAAATGGAATTTATGCGTCAAATAAAGGATGTTCCTTCGTTATATGATCAATTCTCACAATTGCAACTTGCTTCTACGTGTGAGGAGGTATTACAGATTCTGATTGAAGTGTTGCATGCAGGAGAAGAGGTTGTACACGAGTTGAAAGAGAGAAAAAATTGGATTATTAAAACTTATGAGTACATTGAGGCGAATTTTGAACAATCCATACGTCTTGAAGACGCTGCTCGCCAAGTGAATTTTAGTGAAAATTACTTCAGTCAACGATTTCATCAGGAGACAGGATATTCCTTCACGAATTATTTGATGAGATACCGTATCGAAAAAGCCAAGGCCCTATTATTGTTAGATCAGCATTCCACAGATGAAATTGCTAATCAGGTAGGTTACTCCAATCCGAACTATTTTATTAAAGTGTTTAAAAAGATAACAGGCATGACCATATCCGAGTTTAAGAGAAAAAAATGAATATGATCTGAGGATTGGGAACAATCAGAATATAAAGGGCTGAAAAAAGTGAATGAACGCCGATAATACGTTCATTCACTTGATTTGCCGTTCTCGTTAATATGAAGAGTGTAATCAAAAGGATAAGAAAGGGGAGCGCACATGAAACTATTAAAAGCACTTTCAATTGTATGGCTCATTGTTGGTTTGGGTATTGTAACAGCCTGTAGTAGCAGTTCTGAAAAGAATAATGCCAACAGCAGTACTGCACAGGGGGGAGGTAATGCAGCAGAAGTCGATGAGCTGGAGCATATGGATCTATCCTTTTATTTTCCCGGAAGCGCTGACACCGTCATGCCGAGAGGAGATGATGATTTTGTTAAAGCCTATCTGGAAGATAAATTTAATGTATCCATAGCATTTGATACCTTGCCCTTTGGCGATGAATTCAACACCAGATTGAATCTGAAAATCTCTTCAGGAGATGCGCCGGATTTAATGGCGATTTCGGGCACATCCACTGTCCAATTGTTCGCTGATGGCGTGATGGGTGAGATGGGCAGTGATCGGGTAAATCCGAATGTGATGCCTAATTTTTTCAAGTGGGTAACACCGGAAGTGTTCGCCAACTATCAGATCGAAAAAAATTCTACTGCGCGCGGCTATATTCCTGTCAACCCTAAGCCCATGACATCGCTCTTGATTCGTAAAGATTGGCTCGACGCATTGGATTTGGACTATCCCACCAATTATGAAGAGCTGACTGAAGTTGTACGCGCATTCACTCAGGATGATCCTGATGGAAATAACAAGAACGATACTTATGGGTTTAGCGCACCTGGCAACGGCAAGGCGGTCTATCCATACTTCCCGCAATTCAGCTATCACGGCTTGTACAATGTGATGTTTGTTGATCCGAAGACGAAAGACTTTAGAACGGTATATACGGATCCCAAAGTAGGTGATGTGCTGGATGATATAAGAGCATGGATAGATGAAGGTTATGTGGATCCCGATTGGTTTTTGAGCAGTAGCGAAAAAGTAGCTCAAAAATTTGTGGAAGGAAGAATCGGAATGATATGGGATCTCGTCCCTCTTGATTCCGATCCCAACAGCTATTTGAATCAGTTGAAACAATTGTATCCGGACGCAGATGTAAGACCGTTTAATCCCTTCCCGGATCATCCGGTCAATATTAAAATCGAACCGGGTTACAGCTGGTCTATTTCACAAAGAACAGTGGATAAATCACCGCAAAAAATAGATCGGATTATTCAAATTGTGGACTGGTTGTTTAGCGAGGAAGGTTACTTGATGACACATTACGGAATCGAAGACAAACATTACACGCGTAGTGGCAACAAGATTACTTTGATTCCGGAGAAATACGAAGAAGATGTCATCAACAAAGGAAACTTCCTCGTTGCATGGCATGCCTTGACACCAGAACGTTATATTGAGCCGCTTGGTCTGGAGGTCATTGATCCAACCATGACCGAACGTGATCGAGAGGTGATCAACGTTGTTAACGATTATGCTTTATTGCAAACGGCCACAGGGTATATTCCGCCTGAAGGATTTGATTTTGGATCATTCGCAACGAAACGGGCAGAGATTCAGGTGCAATACTTATTTGAGAAAGAGAAGCATCCCGAGTGGATTCCGCTGTTGCATGATTTTCTGACGAATTATGGAGCCAATGATCTGTACAATGCATACGTGGAGCAGACACAGGCAAGCGGCGTTGATGTGAACGACTGGGTATCTCCTACTGGCAATTAAGAAATCAATTGTTTACGAAGGGGGACAATGAATATTGTTCCCTTTCTATACAATATGGAGTGGAAAATCATATGACATTAACAATATTGCGATATAAGTGGTATTACCTAATGATGCTGCCAGGTGTGCTCTATTTCATCATCTTTCATTATGGTCCAATGGTGGGTCTGTTTATTGCGTTTAAGGATTACAATTTGGTCAAGGGAGTGTGGGGGAGCGATTGGGCAGGATTCCAAAATTTTAAAACCATATTTGAATCTCCTGACATTGTACGAACATTGCGTAATACATTAGTGATTAGCTTGTACAGAATTGTATTCAATATGCTTCCAGATTTATTGCTGGCGTTGCTATTGAATGAGATTCGCGTGCAATGGTTCAAGAGGACAATTCAAACGATTTCCTACGGGCCACATTTTTTATCGTGGGTAGTTGTCTACGGATTGACATTTTCCTTTTTAGCGCCGGATTCAGGACTGCTAAGTCAAACGATTCGTGATTTTGGAGGAACCTCAATAGATTTCTTGACTTCCAAAGAGTATTTTAGAAGCATTTTGATAGCTACAGATATTTGGAAAAACACTGGATTTGGAGCCATTATCTATCTGGCCTCATTAGCTGCTATTGACCCGAAGCTATATGAAGCTGCTGTGGTGGATGGAGCTGGACGTTGGAGGCAGCTATGGCATGTTACTCTGCCCGGGGTGGCCAACGTATTCGTACTATTATTAATATTGCGTATCGGCCATATATTGGATGCGGGATTTGAACAAGTGTATATTTTCTATAATTCCAGAGTTTATGAGGTTGCCGATATTATCGACACATGGGTCTTTAGAAGAGGATTGGAGCAATTCGATTTCGGAGTGGCTACGGCAGTTGGTTTCTTTAAAGGGTTTATCGGATTGATCCTTGTCATTGGTGCGAACAAGCTAGCTAAAAAACTTGGGCAATCATCGATATGGTAGGAGGAATTAACATATGTCACTCGTCGTGCAACCAACCAAAAAAGATCGAATGATTGACACCGTACTTATTATCCTTTTAAGTCTGTTCGGTTTGGCAACATTGTTTCCCCTTTATTACGTAGTGGTCATGTCGATAACTCCGTTCATTGAGGTCATTGAAAATGGCGGATTTGTTTTATGGCCCCAAAATGTAACCTTTGACGCCTATAAGCAAATTATGAGCAGTGCACGAATTCCACGCGCGTTAGGCGTGACCGTCATTCTGGCTATTGGCGGCACCTTACTTAATTTACTTGTAACGATGCTATTAGCTTATCCACTCTCCAAAAAGATGATTCCGGGTAGAAACGCTGTCCTTTTTATGATCGTATTCACGATGTTGTTCTCTGGAGGCTTAATCCCATTATATTTAATTGTGAATGCCTTAGGATTAAACAATACGTTATTTGCACTCGTTATACCTGGCTTGGTCTCGGCATTCAACATGCTGATTATGAAATCATATTTCGAAGGATTGCCTGAGGAGGTTGAAGAAGCCGCCCGTATGGACGGATGCGGAGAGCTTCGGACATTGTTCAAGATTATCATTCCATTGTCGATGCCGATTTTGGCTACACTAGGTCTGTTTTACGCCATTAATCACTGGAACACGTATTTCCATGCCATTATGTTTATCACGGACAAGGAATTGCAGCCGATTCAAGTTGTTTTAAGAAGCATGATCGTATCGCCGAATGTAGGTTCGGAACTGCAATTAACCAATCAGTTCCAGGTGCAACGACTACCGCCAGAAACGGTAAAGATGGCAACAGTAGTGGTTACCATCTTTCCGATCATCGTGTTATATCCGTTTTTGCAAAAGCACTTTATGCGCGGGTTTCTATTAGGTTCAATTAAAGGTTAAATCGAATAGGGATGTGAGCAACGATGGAGAATCTTCTGTATTTTGATAGCTTTGTTCAAGTGGGCAAGTTCGGCTACAAGCACCGAGAGCATAAATGGAGCACCGAACATATTCTCGAGGAAATGGACCGTTGCGGGATTGCCGGAGCGCTTATCACGCATGGTCTGGCCAAGACTCATTCCCCGCAATATGGCAATCGGCTGCTGGATGACGAATTGGCCAAAAGCCCGCGATTGTTTGGCTGCTGGACGATATTGCCCGACCACATGAATGATTTTCCGCCGCCGGAGGAATGGATCGACATCATGCGCGAAAAGGATATTCGTGCCGTGAAGATTTTTCCCGAATCCCACTACTTCACACCTGATGCCCGCACGATGGATCATGTGTTCTCCGCTTTGGCATCGGCCTCCATTCCTCTGCTGGTCAATGCTTCGGAAGTCACGTTGCCGATGCTTGAGGGGATCCTTCAACGGCACAGTGATTTGACCGTACTGCTGCAAGGACAAAGCTGGAGTATGGAGCGAAAGCTGTTCCCGCTTATGGATGAATGTACGAACTTGTGCATTGAATTCTCCAACCTGCAGAGCAACAGAATTGTCGAAATGGCCTATGAGCGGTTTGGGGCGGATCGCCTGTTCTTCGGAAGCGGCATGCCCATGAAGAGTCCTGGAGCAGCTCGGGCCTTCATAGACTATGCTCGCATCCCCGACGATGCCAAGCGGAAGATCGCAGGGGGCAATCTGATACGGCTGCTTGGCGGTGTACTGCCTCCGCCGGCGCCGATGCCCGATCAGGACGAGGTCACGCGGCGAGCTTCCCGCGGTCTGCCGATTACGATACCGGTACTGGATTCCCATACCCATCTGATTGAGGAAGGAGGAGGGACAGGCAGCGGGTTCCCGATGCTGTACGGCGGTATCGAAGATATGGTCGATTTGTACCGTTCCATCGGTATCCAGAAGATGTGCATCGCCCCTTGGGTCGGCATCAACGGCGGCGACTCGGAGAGCGCGAACGCCATCTCAGAGAAGACCATCCGTCAATATCCCGACATGGTGGAGGCATTCGCGTTGATTGATCCCAATTATACGGAAAATGTAGAGAAGGAAGCCCGAATATGGCATCAAGAGAAGAAATTCAAGGGCATTAAGCCGTATTATTACTTGTCGCGTAGGCGATATACGGACCCGGTATACGCGCCATGGTGGCGAACTGGCAACGAGCTTCGATTATTCTCACTGGTCGATCCGGGACTGATTAACGACAGTGACTATGTCGAGCAGATCGATGAACTAGCCACGACCTATCCTGATGTCAATTTCTTCATGGATCATGCCGGCCGTACGTTCGAAGTTGCGGAATTGTATGCGCAAGTGGCCAAGAAACACAACAACGTCACTCTTCAGCTTACGTATACTTCCGTCACGTTAGGCGTCATCGAATATCTGGTGCGCGAAGCAGGCGCGGACAAGATTCTATTCGGTACCGATTCGCCGATGCGCGACCCGCGTCCTCAGGTAGGATGGCTGGCCTATGCCAATCTCTCGCTTGAGAATAAGAAAAAGATATTCGGGGGCAATTATCAGCGCATTCTAAATCGTTGTTTAATCTGAAAGGGGAAAATGGATCAATGAGAAAAATCGCGTTGCATGGCGGGACTCCAGTCATGAGTAGTCCGGTTAACGCCAATTATCCCGGAGCTCTAGTTATGGGGGCGGAAGAAGCCGAATCGCTGGTCAAGATCGCGACGGCGCGTTCTCCGTTTCGATATTATGGGATAGACATGCAGCATCAGGTGAGAAGATTCGAAGAGGACTTTGCCGCTTATATGGACGTTCGATATGCACTCGGTGTTACCTCGTGCACAGCTGCGCTGCACGTGGCGATGAAAGCGCTTGAGATCGGCTACGGCGACAAGGTAGCGGTACCCGCAATGACGTTCCTGGCCACGGCCGGGGCGGTCGTCGCATCGAACGCGGTACCCGTATTTGTGGACGTTGACGACAGCATAGGGATGGATCCGGCCGATCTGGATCGCAAGCTTGGCGCCGATCCCGAGATCCGAGCGGTCATCATCGTTCATTTGCTGGGGTATCCATGCGATCTGGAAGGGCTGATTGCGGTTGCGAAGAAGCACGGTGTGCCGGTTGTAGAGGATGTTGCTCAATCTTGCGGCAGCTCTTACCGAGGCAGACGGTGCGGCACATTCGGCGATATAGGGGTGTACAGCTTCCAGATGAACAAGATTATCACATCTGGTGAAGGAGGCGCTTTGGTTACGAACGATCCTCGCTTGTTTGCACGCGCGGTGCGTTTTCATGATCAAGGCATCATTCGCGATAAGGAGTATTACGGGGTGTCCTCTCCTGAGGAGGAAGACGCATTCATAGGATTAAACTATCGGATGAGTGAATTTACGGGAGCGGTTCTTGTGGAGCAACTGGCGAAGCTGGACGACTTGATCAAGAACATGCGTGAGGTTCACGATATTCTAGTACACCGCATATCCCAGCAATTGCCCGATCTGCAACTGCGCAGATTATTCGATGCCGACGGTGCAGCGGGTTGCTCCTTCGCTATCCAATTGTCGAATGAGACGAAGGCGCAAGCGATGATTGAAGGTCTGAATGCGGAGAATATCACCGCTTACCTGTTATATGAAGGGAAGCCGCTGTTCAAACGCGATATTTTTCAGCACCGACGTTCGGCCGAGAAGCATGGTTTTCCATATCACTATCCGTTTCAACAGCCGCTCGATTATTCCGACGAAAGCTGCCTGAAAGCGATCGAGCTTAGTCCGCGCACCGTATTTATGCCTATCGTGCCGACACTAACGAAGGAAGATGCGGAAGCGATGGCGAAAGGTATTGTATCCGTATACAGAACGCTGTTGAAATGAAAGGAGGATGGCATGCATGACGTTACTATTGATTGGCACCGACAAAGCGGATATAACCCCTGCGACTCCTCTGCCTCTTGCCGGGTTTACGCATAGAGTTGGCGAATACGAGGGTGTTGCTGCAGAAATCTATGCACGTACGCTTGTGATGGAAACCATTGACTCACGTACGAATGAATCCGATATTGCGATTCTGGTATCGGCAGATTTGCTCGGATGGGGGGAAGAAAGCGCAGCAACAATGTCCAGGCAATGTGAAAGCCGCTTCGGGGTGAAGAAAGAACGATGTATATTCCATGCCACACACAGCCATAGCGGTCCTCAAACCTCGATCAAACTAGAGGCGTTGTTAGGACTGTTGAACCCCGATTATTTGGCTTGGCTGGAGGAACAAGTATTGAAGAGCATTGAAAGAGCGCTTGCGAAAAGGGAAGAAGTGACCATGGAGAAAGGAGTCGGTGAATGCTCGATTGGCATTCACCGACGTAAAATGGTGGGGGGAAGCATGGTAATGGCACCAAATCCCGATGAAGCCATCGATAGAGACGTTACCGTGATCCGATTCATGACCAGACAGCATTATCCAAAAGCATTCCTGGTTCATTATACATGCCATCCAACGACGAGTGATCATAACAAGATATCATCTGAATTTCCCGGAGCGGCCATGAGCTTGCTGGAAGAGGAATGGGAGCCAGACGTCATTGCGTTATTTCTTCAAGGTTTCTGTGGCGATGTCAGACCCAATCTGGTGAAGGATGGAGAGTTCTGCAGAGGTACACAGACAGAGATCGACATGTTCGGCAAGCAGTTAGCGGATGCTGTCACTTCTGTGTTAACAAGCCCGATGCAGGCCATTCATGCTCAGCCAATACGGGAGACAAGCAGAGTGGTACAGTTGCACTATCATCATTCCCCTTCTTTTGTTGAGCTGCGTGTGAATCTGCTGCAAATCTCGGATCAGCTTTCATTCCTTGCAGCTAGCGGGGAGTTGGTGAGTGAATATGGTTTGTGGGTGAAACGGCGATCGGAAGGTACTGTGCTTTCGCTTGGTTATTGCAATGGTCTGCTTGGCTACATTCCTACGGCTAGGCAAATCTCGGAAGGCGGATATGAAAGCATGGATTCTTTTCCGTTTTTTGGACTTGAGGGACCGTTCGCGGATCATGTAGAATCCATTGTTTATTCAGAACTGGAAGACATGTTTAGGATTAGCATGCTTTAATCCGTTGGAATATATAGTGCTTTTTCGTCTACTATTTGTACACTTTCGTCTACAGCTGTGAATGATGTAGCGACGAATGTGCACGAACTAAGGACGATGTGCAGCCGCCATTGGCGGCTTTTTGTTTTACAATTTAAGCATCAACCATATAAGGAGACGACAGAATTGAGCGGACCCAAATTGATAGAAGTAGAAGTAGTTTCAAAGTCGCTGACCGGCAATCGGAAAATAGTCTCATGGACGAAGGAGGTGGCGACGAATAAATGGTTGTATTTGATGTTCATTCCCGTATTAATCTGGTATGTATTGTTTGCTTACTGGCCGATGTACGGATTGATTATATCTTTCCAAAAATACAACATCGTGAAAGGGATTTCAGGCAGTACCTGGGTGGGTTTAAAGCATTTTATAGACTTTTTTAATGACCCTTTTTTCGCCAGATTGATGTGGAACACCATTCTTCTTAACGTATACGGTTTGCTTTTCGGGTTTCCTATTCCTATCCTGCTAGCTCTCGCTTTTAATGAAATTCGCAATATGGTGTTCAAGCGAATTACGCAGACCATCAGCTACTTGCCTTACTTTATATCTACGGTTGTCGTAGCGGGAATTGCATTGACTTTCCTGTCGCCAACGATGGGGCTGATTAATGTACTCATCGAGAAGCTGGGCCTAGAAAGTATTCATTTCTTCCAGGAGCCACAATGGTTTCGTACGATCTATACATCGTTAGGCATATGGCAAAGTGCAGGCTTTAGCGCCATTATTTATTTTGCCGCTTTATCCGGGATCAGTCCGGAGCTGTACGAAGCGGCGCGGATAGACGGAGCCAATCGATTCAGTCAGTTGCGATGGATTACACTGCCGGGCATTATGCCTACGATTGTTATTATGTTTATTTTGAATTTGGGAAGTATGCTGGGAGCCGATTTTCAGAAGATTATTCTTTTGTATAATCCTACCATTTATGAGACGGCAGATGTGTTGAACACCTATGTTTACCGCAAAGGGCTTATTGATTTTAATTACGGCTTTGCAACTGCAGTGGGGTTATTCCAGGGAATTGTAGGTTTTATGCTCGTGTATGCAGCCAACTGGATTAGCCGCAAAGTCAATGATACTTCACTTTGGTAATGCGATATCATCTCCACTTATCGAGTTTTTATAAAAAGGCGGTTAACATTCCGGAGGGAGACGAGTATGACCACATTAGCCTATAAAAGAGATAAAAGAGACTGGTCGGATATATTCTTTTTATGTTTAGTATACGGTTTTATTTTATTTGTTTGTTTTGTAACCATCTATCCGTTCTACTATATCATTGTCGTATCATTAAGCGAGACTGGCGCGGTTATGAAAAATGAAGTATTCCTTTGGCCAGCCGGCTTTAATTTGGCGGCATATACAACAGTGCTAAGCTATGAGGGAATCGCCATGGCTTATCTCAATACGATTATCTATACGGTCGTGGGTACAATAATCAGTTTATTGTTTACAGCGCTGGCAGCATACCCGCTCTCCTGCAAGGAATGGAAGCTGCGCGGACCGGCAACGATATTTTTGGCTATAACTCTTTGGTTCAGCGGCGGACTGATCCCTTTCTATCTTGTTATCCGTAATATGGGCTTGCTGGATTCAAGAATAGGCATATTGCTTTATGGAGCTATTTCTACTTTCTATATCATTATTATGCGCACTTACTTCAGCAGCTTGCCGGCAGAACTGAAGGAATCTGCCAAAATGGACGGCGCCAGCGAAATGCGTATCCTATTCCAAATTGTTGTACCGCTGTCTAAACCGGTTTTCGCAGCGTTGGGACTATATTATGCGATCGGCAAATGGAACTCCTTCTTCTGGGAATCCATCTTTCTCAGCGACGAACGTTTGATGCCGATGCAAGTGTTGTTGATGCGCATTATCCGCAATAGCGCCTTTGATAAAGAGTTGAAGCAAGCGCTGTTGTTGGATTCAAGCGTGCTGCCGCTGACGATTCAATATGCCGCTATTATTATTACTTCGTTGCCCATTATCTTCATTTACCCTTACCTGCAGAAGCACTTTGTGAAAGGGGTGATGATTGGCGCGATAAAAAGCTAATATCATTGATCATTTGAAGGTGTATACACAACTTGGGGAGGTTATTAAAAGTGAGACGTAAACTGAAGAATTTCGTTGTATGGACAATTATGGGAGCTTTAGTGTTAACGGCTGCGGCATGCGGCAACGATTCAAACACGGACAAAGGAACAAATTCGAATAGCCAAAGCAATCGTGAGAAACAAGAGAATATCCAGGAGGAAGGTAATAAAGAAAAAACGAAGCTTTCCTTGTTTATTGTCAGCCGTTCACCAGAGTCCTTATATTCCAATGAAACATTAACCTGGAAAACGATTGGCGAAAAATTTAATGTGGAATTCGATTTTATTACGGGCGACAATACAACAATGAGCGAGAAGTTCCGATTCACCATGGCATCTGGCGACTATCCTGATATCGTTGCCGGACAATTGAAGGATATTAACATGTTCGGCAAGGAAGGTGCCTTCATTCCTCTGAATGCATTAATAGAGCAACACTCACCAAGCATTAAAAAGCACGTGATTGATGATAAAGACGCATTTATGCAGACGTCGGACGATGAAGGCAACATCTATGCGGTACCGATGATGTCCGCGATCCGCACATCTACAGGATCGATGATTCGGCAGGACTGGTTGGACCGCTTGAATCTTCCTGTTCCGGATACGATTGAAGACTGGCATCGTACGTTGAAAGCATTTAAAGAGCAAGATGCCAACGGCAATGGAGATCCCAATGATGAAATTCCGTTTGCGTCAGAGGCGCAAGGTCACTATTTCATGGGTTTCCTTGATGCGTGGGGATTGAATTGGGACTGGGATAATCGTTGGACGGAAGAAAATGGCAAAATGATATATACGCCTACAGATCCGCGCTTTAAGGCGTTTTTGGAGACAATGCATAGTTGGTACGAAGAGGGGCTATTGGATAAAGAGCTGATGACGCGCCAGAAAACGGATTTGGACACGATGATATTGAACGATCGTGTCGGATCGACGAATCACTGGATTGGCCACATTGCCGGTTTTAAGAATAAACCGGAAGCCCAAAAAATTGATGGCTTTAACTATCAGTCGACGCCGCCTGTTATATTGAACAAAGGGGATAAGCCGCTGACACATAAGCAGCAAAAAAGCGTGATTCAATTGGGCTGGGGAATTACAGCGAATAATAAACATGTCGATCTGACGATGAAAATATTTGAGTATGTGAATAGTGATGAAGGACAAATTCTGTTCAATTTCGGTAAAGAAGGGGATACGTATACGCTGGATGCGGAGGGTAATTATCAATATACCGATAAAGTGACAGATAGTCCGGATGGGATCTATAATGGTCTGCTTCGTTTTGGCGGTCAGGCGTGGGTCGGCTTCCGCCAGCACCCACAATATGAAAAATTGATTGCGGATGAGGATTCCTTCAACCAGATGTACAATTATATCGAGAAGGATTACTTCCACCCGGCATACCCGACACTTAAGTATGCATCTGACGATATTGAAAGATATGGAGAGCTTACAACACAAATCAATACATTTGTAGACGAAAAGGTTGCAAAGTTTGTCATCGGACAAGAACCAATCTCCAAATTTGATGATTTTGTTAAGCAACTGCAAAAATTGAAGTTGGATGAATTGCAGCAAATTCAAGATCGTACTTATGAGAGTTATCAAGCTATGATTTCGAATTAAAGGAGATGGAGAAGGCATATGAGAAAATTTTCTATTAGCTTGTTAGCGGTAGTGATTCTAATGGCCGGCGTTACATCCACTTTTGCGAACGAACAGGAGGAGGGGGCTCAACCAGCATCAGCAGCGGGTCCCAGCAATTTAGCGCTTGGAAAACCGTATCATATCAATCAGCCGGCAGATCCTCAATATGCCGATAACGGTAACAAGCTTACCGATGGCATACGTGGAGTCACTGCTTATGAAGACGAGGCATGGGTCGGCTTCTATAAAGGAAATAATCGGGACGTGGTCATCGATTTAGGGACAAACGCTTCAATAGCAACTATTAAAGCGAATTTTCTGCAAGCGACTTCTGGAGGCATTCAATATCCCAATGTGGTCTCTATTTCCGTCTCCAATAACGGCGATAGCTGGGATTTGCTTCGTCATGAAGGAGCTCCTGCAGCGTTCTGGTTAGCTAATCCGCCCCTCTATGAATATGTATGGGATGGAACAGAGCATGGTGTGCCTGGCGGTAACAAGCATACAGCTATGGCTTACGCTCGGTACGTTAAGATTTCCTTCACCACGAATGTATGGGTTTTTCTTGATGAGATTGAAGTGTTAGGTTATGACGGCAAAGTGAAAGGCGCAAAAAAGGCCATAGCGCCCAAACCGGAATATTTGAAACCAAGCAAGCTCGCTACTGACGATATTAGCGATATGGTGCTGCTATATAACGGACACTATGGCGCTGGGCTCGGCGATTGGACAAAAGAGGAAATTATTCCGTATCTCAGCTATGTGGATGAGCACGGCAAACCTCAGGATTGGATGTTTGACGGTGTGCTCTATTTAGGGCTAAGCTCGCCTGCCGGACGTGCATTCGAGATGTCCTTTCACGGCTCGACTTTCGAGGATTGGCAGTGGTATCTGAACAAGACGTTCGCTGAGAATGGCGATATGGATCAATTAAATGAAGCGGTGCAAGAGGTATCGCAGCAATTAGGCAAGGAGCAGGTTCCATTTAAAGTGGTACTCATGATCCCCTACCCGGCAGAACCGCAAGACAATTTCGGTGATGTGGACGGCGACGGCATCAGCGAAAACTTCAATGCTGCTAAAGTGGGAGCGGAAGCTTCGCTTGCCAATAAGAAAAAAGCGGTAGAATGGTATATAGACGAAGCCTTGAAGCGTTGGCAGGATAAAAACTATTCACACTTAACCTTAAGCGGGCTATACTGGCTTAACGAAGAGGTGGCGCCAGATGGCACAGGCGATTCTCAACTGATTCGCTTCACCTCCGAGCGCGTGCATGATGAGCAACTGAAATTCTATTGGATTCCACGTTACCGTGGGTATCAATTCAATACTTGGCAAGAGCTCGGCTTTGACGCTGTTGCCTATCAACCCAATCATTTTTTCCATGATAGTGATTCTTCGCGCATTGACGATGCAGCCGAGTTGGCGAAAACGCTGGGAATGGGTGTGGAAATTGAATTTGACGAAAGAATAAATACGGACGCTTCTTATAGACAACGGCTGTCAGATTATTTGGACGGCGCCAAGCAACATGGTTATCACCACCATACTTTCCGCGGTTACTATCAGGGAAACACAGCGCTATTGGATGCGGCGAGAAGCGATGATCCAGTCGTGCGGGACAATTACGACAAGCTGTACCGCTTCATTACAAATAATAAATAAAGCGGTGTGGGCCGTTTCGCCTTGATCTATTGCTTATAGCCGCTCTCTATAATAGGATAGAGGGAAGTTTATCGTGATACAATCCTTTAATCGTCAGATTTCGATTAAGGGATTGTATCATTTGCTTCAATTCCTAAAGGAACCGGGGATGACTGGATTGAGAATGGGAAGATGGCCGGGTTTTGCCCTGAGGAACGGAGATAAACGGCGATTGAAACAGTATACGCTTAAAAGACAGCTGACCGTTTATTTGTTGATGACTGCGCTTACACCACTTGTTTTAATCGGAATCATCTCCTATATTTCACTGTATTCCATATTGGATAACAAAGCAGAGAGGGGTGTTCGAAGTCATTTGGGACAAGTGCGCCTGTCACTGGACAATACATTAAATCAATTGAACCATGTATCGCAACAGCTTGCTTTTGACGGACGTGTAGGAAAAAATCTGGAGCGGTATTTGCAAGCGGATTCCTATGAGAAAAAAGCGATGTACGATGAGATTGTAAGCGAGCTTAATTTGATCAGTTTTACAAATCCCTTTATTGGACTCACCTTTTATTATCTTGAAAGCACGAATCAATATTTGTTTGAAAATTACAGCATGCAAGGCACGTTAGACTTAGAGCGGATGCCTATTCTCATGAAAACGAGAAAAATGACTTATTATGGACCGCATACATCTCTGAACCCGCTTGATGGCAGTCAAGTATTTTCTGTCCGTCGCAAAGTAGAATTGCCCCAGCGGGAGGATGTCAGCTTATATATAGAAACCAGCTTCCGGCTTGCCGAAACCATTATTAATAATGAGCCGCTAAATGCAAGTACTTATCATCTTATTGTGGATGGGGACGGCCGTATTACTTACAGCGAGAATGAAGTGGATTTTCGAGTTGGAGGCATGCTGCCGGTAATGACTGAGAACAAGCAGCTTCATAAAGGCTATTATTTATTTGGAGAACAACATCGTCCCACCTGGAATATTGTCGCCGCCGTTCCCGTTTCGGCTTTTGAATCAGAAATTAATGACTGGAAAAGTCAATTCATCTTATTTAGCGTTTTGTCCATTGCCGTCAGCAGCATGTTCGCCCTTATTATTTGGCGTTCATTGTACAAACCCATGTATCACTTATATCAAGATATTCGATACGTCAATCGAAGCCAGCTCTCTTATTCTCCTCGCTGGTCCAATAATTTGGAATTTAATACGATTCATTCCGAAGTGACGAAAATGAGGAGGCGCATTACAGAATTAATAGAAGAGGTGGAACAGAAGGAAAAAAGAAAGGCGGAGATGGAGGTAGAACGGTTAATGCATCAAATAAACCCGCACTTCCTCCATAACACGCTGGATACGATTAGATGGATTGCACGGACGAAAGGAGAGCATGAGATTGACCGTCTTGTGTCGACCCTGAACAAGGTGCTTCATTACAATTTAAACAAACAGAAAGCAGCTCCCATTAAAGACGAGCTGGATGCGATTCGCGAGTATATTATGTTGCAGGGCATTCGCTACCATTTTCAGTTTGATCTTCGAATTCAGGCAGATGAGCAAGTGCTGAAACTTCCTGTACCGAAATTTATTTTACAGCCCATCGTAGAAAATGCTCTATTTCATGGGCTTGACGATGATAATGGCCTCATAGAAGTATCCGTTTCACAGGAAAATAAACAGGAAGTGGAAATTCGGATTAAAGACAACGGGCAAGGAATGGAGAAGGAGGAAATCATTCGCTTGCTTAGCGGTGAAACAGATGATCATAAAACCTTTGGACTAGGCATTGGTCTGCCCTATGTGGTTCGTACATTGCAATTTCATTTTGGAGAAAAAGCGAATCTAAGTATGGAAAGTGAGCCTGGATACGGTACAACTGTCATATTGCGGTTGCCGATTGCCGGAGGAGGAGATATGTCATGCTCAGAGTGTTAGTGGTGGATGATGATCATTTGGTGCGTCGGGGATTGATCGGCATGATGCCGTGGGAGAAATATGGATTCCAGGTAGCTGGTGAAGCGGGAAGCGCAAAGAAAGCGTTAGAGTTTTTAAGTCGAGAACAGGTGGATGTCCTCATAACCGATTTGGCGATGCCCTTGATGTCAGGCATTCAATTAATGCGGGAAGTGAAGAGACTATATCCTCATATTCACGCAGTCGTTTTAACTTTTCATCAGGATTTCGACCTTATTCAGGAGGCGCTTCGGCTGGGGGCTATTGATTATATTACAAAAATAGAATTGGAAAATGAACAAATGGAGGAGGTCATGTTACGAATTCGCGAAAGAATTACGGAATATTCGGAACGCCATGACGGCTTACCTCAACAAGGGATCGCTGAATCCTTCAAATCTGTAAACTTGCAAAGCTCTGATGATTTGCTTGCATGTATTCGTAAGGCACTCGACTTTATTCAAACGAAATATGAAAGCGAATTATCATTGAATCTAGTAGCTAAGGAAGTAAATATGAGCCGCAGTTACTTTGCTCGCTGCATTAAAGACTTTACCGGTCGAACTTTCAATGAACACTTAAGGGATATTCGCATCTCCCAGGCGAAAGTTATGCTGGAACAAACGATGAAGCCCGTCTATTGGGTTGCTTCCCGTTCAGGCTACCCTAATGAGAAGTATTTTTGCAAAGTGTTCAAAGCGGTTACCGGCGAGCTACCCAGTGAGTATAGAAAGAAACGCATGTCTGGTCGAACGCTATAAAGGAGGACTGCGTCTGCATGTACAAACTGCTATTGTCGGTCATGTTCGTTGTATTATTAACAGGCTGTCTCTCGGAAAGCAATCATTCAGTGGAGAGGAAGCAAGATCAGCTGATTGAGGGAATTGATCCTTATCGGCTCCCGGAGCCAGTGGAGGTATCCATGGTTAAGTTGATTAGACCGGGGTTAAAGCTGCCTTACGGAGATACCATTGAAGATAATTTATTCACAAGGTATCTGTTTGAAGAGACGAATGTGAAGTTCAAAGTGCGTTGGTATGCGATTGGAAATGACTATGAGCAAAAACTGAATCTTGCTTTGGCAAGCGAAGACTTGCCAGACGCAATGATCGTTGACGAGAAGAAATTTCGTGCGTTGGTGGAAGCGGATCTGCTGGAAGATTTAACGGAGGTATATGAAGCGTACGCCTCCCCTTTGCTCAAGGAAATCTATGGTGTAACAAAGGGGGAAGCGCTGGATAATGCGACATACAATGGCAGATTAATGGCTATTCCGGATATATTGCCGCAAGCAGATTCCTATCCGCTTGTCTGGGTGCGTCAAGACTGGCTGGAGCGCTTACAGCTTCCTGAACCCCGGACGCTTCATGACATTGCGGAAATAGCTAAAGCATTTATAGAGCGAGACCCAGATAGAAACGGTCTGAACGATACAGTTGGCTTGACGGGGAACAGTAAATCTCTAACATCGGGTGGATATACGGAAGCCCATGACTTTAAGGCTGTATTCAATGCTATGGAAGCGTATCCTAACGTGTGGCATTGGGATAAGCAGGGTGAATTGGTTTATGGCTCGACAACGACAGAAGCTAAGCAAGCACTTGCCCAAGTTCGTGATTGGTATGCAGCTGGATTAATCGACAAAGATTTTGCACTCCGCAAAAATCCATATGAGCTAGTTGTCAATGGAAAAACAGGTATATTTTTTGCGCCATGGTGGGCACCTTGGGAAATTGGGCAGGCGATTAACAAGGATACCGAAGCGGATTGGAAGCCTTATCCCGTGGCGGATGACAATGGCGTCTATCGAGCAACTAGAGTGCCGATTAGCAATAATTTCTATGTTGTACGGAAAGGCTTTAAGCATCCGGAAGCTCTTATTGTGAACTTGAATTTTCAAACCCGGTTCGGAAGGCAACCGACGACGAAAGATATGCAGCTAGATGTTACGTATATCGATATGTTTCCTTTAATGCTGTCTGTGGACTACAGAGATGCCGTCACTAGAAAACACGATAGATTAATGGAAATGATAAATGGTGATGTGAACCTTGAGAGACAGTCTCCTGAGATGTTATCTATTTATGAACGGTACTTGCGCGATCTGAAGAATCCCGGCGCGAATGCAGGCGATTGGGCGGCGTCTCATGCCTATCGCTACTCTGGAGCGGTTATAAAAGAAAGCTATGAAGAACTGAAGCCAGTGTTCACATCCTCGACAGGAACGATGGATAAAAAGTGGGCCGAGCTGCAGCAGTTGGAAAACGAAACCTTTTTCAAAATCATGCTGGGCGAACAGCCCATTGATGCATTTGATCAGTTCGTGGAAGAGTGGAAGAAGCGGGGCGGCAATGATATCAAACATGAAATCGAAATAGAATTAGAGAAAGTGAAAACGAGGTGAAACGATTATAGCTGTAATTCGTGAAGATCATAATACGCCATTTGGAAAAGAACGTGAGTTTATAGGCGGCTAATTTAAAACTTATTGAAAGAAATTGCCTATATGGGTTTAACATTTATGTGTATATCAGTATAATAATCCGAAAGAAGCTGGTGAATCGACATGTCCACATGGCTATTTGTCGAAATCCAATTTCATCAGTTTTTCTGCTACCAATCCTATCATTTGAAAGGGAGGATGAAAATGGAATCACTTTTCGAGACGTTAGAAGATTATTTCTACCAGTTGCCCGACATTGTTTATGCCGTTGTATTCTTTTTAATCGGATGGTTGGTTGCTGCATTGATCGCGCGATTAGTTAAAGCTGTATTGGCGAAGACCAAGTGGGACGATAAGCTGTTTGAATATATCAAAATCGATTCAAAATACAAGTCTCATGTCATAATAAGTAAAATTGTTTTTTACGTATTGATGATTTTCGTTGTTATCTTGTTTTTCAATATACTAGGTCTGCAAATTGTTGCCGAACCGATCGTCAACATGATGAACATCGTTGCGGAATCGATTCCGAGCATTTTTAAGGCGGCGCTTATTCTCATTATCGGCTGGATGATAGCTTCTGTGCTCAGCTTCCTGATTCAAACAGGGGGGAAAAAGATCGGGATTGATCGCCTGCTAACAAAGTGGAGCATTATTCGCAATCCCGAAAATTCTGAGAAGGCTTTGCAAAGCGCTGGACGCATTGTATTTTACTTAGTACTTCTCCTTTTTATACCGGGTGTGCTTGGAGCGCTTCAGATTTCAGCAGTGTCTGGACCGATGTCCAATATGCTCTCCCAATTCCTCGAGTTTTTGCCGAAGCTGTTCGGAGCTGCGTTAATCTTGTTGATTGGCTGGCTCGCTGCCAAAATTGTGCGTGAAATTTTAACGAAGTTTTTGTTCACCATCGGAGTGGAGAAATTGTCGGAACGCTTCGGATTGAGCAAAATATTCAGTAACACCAATATTTCCGCGGTTATCGGGACCGTGGCTTACGTTCTCATTTTAATTCCGACTGTTATTGCTGCGCTTGAAACGTTGGATATCCAAGGGATCTCTGAGCCGGCCGTTGCGATGCTCTCTTCTATATTGTCAATGCTTCCGAATGTCATAATAAGCATATTGCTTATTCTGATCGGTGTCTGGCTGGGAAAAGTCGTTGGCAATTTAGTAGCCAGCCTCCTGGAGAAGCTTGGATTTAACGGGATATTAAACTACTTGGGATTGCGCGCCGTAGATTCGTCTTCAACGAATTTGACCGCATCGCAAATTGTGGGACGCGTAACTCAACTGATCATTATTTTATTCTTTACAGCAGAAGCTTTGCAGATTGTGAAGCTACAAGTGCTTGTCACCTTCGTGACAGCTTTGATTGCATATCTACCTAATTTGCTTGTAGCGATTGTCGTTATCGGAATTGGACTTTTCCTAGGGAATTTCGCGCAACGGACGATAGCAAGCCTTGTGAAGGACAATTATAAATTACTAAGCGTAGTTGCCAAGTATGCCATTATCGTTGTGTCATCCTTTATGGCGCTTGACCAGCTAGGCGTAGCCGACTCCATCGTTAATGCCGCATTTATATTGACGTTAGGCGGGCTTGCGCTTGCCTTTGGTCTTGCATTCGGCCTTGGTGGACGCGAATTTGCGGCGAGTATAATGAAGCAATGGCAAAGTCGACTTGAGGCGAAAGAAACTAAACAACAACAGAACGATGACCATAATGGTTAATGATAAATAGTCAAACGCATCAATTTAATGAAGCGGGACTTCCTGCCTGTTCAACGGCGGGAAGTCTCTATTTGTTATGGTGAGATACAGCGAGTACAGCGAGTATACTCGAAAGACGCAGTATGGCCTACTCCCTTCCATAAACCAATGGATTAAGTTCGCTGGCTGCGAGATCGCCAGGACCAAGTCCGGGGAACCACTGCTTCATATCGTTGACCTGCGCCTTGCTTGCCGGCTCTGCAATGCGAACGCCATCGGCGACGTAGATGACAGTCATGACCTTGCGCATGAATGCCGTAGGGTTGCCTGGAGCACTGTGAATCGTCCATCCCGCATGAAATGTTGCGTCGCCAGCAGCCATCGCGCCGTAGTTCACCTGGGGGATGCTCCTGCCTTCGATGAACTGGCCGAGCGTGCGATGAGACTCATCCGATATCTCCTGCCGGCTGACATAACCAAGCTTATGGGTTCCACTAGCGAATGTCATCGTACCCACTTCTTGTGGAATCGGTACCAGCGGCATCCACATCGTGATCGTGTTGCTTGTGTCAAGCGGCCAATAGATTTGGTCTTGGTGCCACGGCGTATGGCCGCCTCCGGGCTCCTTGAACAATGCTTGATCATGGTAAATGCGAACGCCGTCAACGCCCATCAAGTTAGCTGCGATTTTCGCGAACCGCTTTGCCATCACGAATCTCTGTATGTCTTCGCTCCTCGTCCATAAGTTGCCGATCTGAATGAACGCTTTGCCATAGGTGTCACGTTGGGATACGGGCTTATCATGGTTATTTAACTTCATCACCCACTCCGTGATGTGCTTCTCGAATTGAGCGATAGATTCGTTACCGAGAACATTTGTCAAAAAAATGTGACCGTCTTCTTCATACTTACTGATTTGATTTGCTGTTAGTACATATTCCCGCGATAGTTCTTGCTCCCATTTATCCATCCGTTTACCGCCTTTCCACTACAACATAAGTTGATGATCTGTTATCAATATACCTTATTCACCTTACGTGCAGCTTTGTCAGGAAAACGCTTAGTTTTGTCAAAAAAAGTTGTTGTCATATTCCGTTTCAGTGTAAACTAGAGAAAAACAACGTATATGAGGGATCCATGGATAAATTAACAGAATGTCTTGCTTATCACCCTCTCTCGCCATATATTCGACAGTGTGACTATGCGGTACGGAAACCATGGAACATGCCCGTACGGCGACTCCTGGACTATTTGCTGATCTACGTTCAGGAAGGGGAGTGCCTATTCGTGGTGGATGGCGAGGAGCTCATCTTCAATGCGGGCAGCTTTGCGCTCATTCAACCGAACAGTCTGCACACCCTTGAAGGGCGGAGCCGTACCATTACGCCGTTTGCCCATATGGATCTATTTTATAATGAGGCGCGGGAACAAAGCTTTCCAACGCGGGCCGGTCAGATCGATCTTAGCGCCTATGCCCATCTCCTACAACCCAGGCTGGACGAACTGCTTGAACGGCCAATTCCCGTCAAGCTGCCTTCGGCTCTTGTGAGTCAAATGCGAGATCCATTCCTTAAGGCGGTTGAATATTGGTCGTACCATACTCCGCGGATGGATCTTCATGCGCAATTTGCTATGATGGAAGTGTGTCTATCTTTGTTGCGGCATTATTCCGATGGGCTTGAGAAGCGTCAGCCGCCCGCTCAGACGCTGAATTGGATTACGTCCTACTTGTCCTACCATTTGAGCGAACCGATTTCGGTTGGGGATATGGCTCGCAGAGCCAATCTGTCCGTCTCCCGATTCAACACGCTGTTCAAGAAGCATTACCGGATGACTCCCCATCAATATCTTCTGGACATGCGCGTAAAGCATGCCTGCGAGTTGCTTCGTCGTTCAAATGCGAGTCTCGAGGAAATTGCTTCCTACAGCGGTTTTGCGGATATTCACCATTTCTCCAAGACGTTCAAGAGCAAAACGGGACGGTCGCCCGGCCGGTATAGAGATGAAGGAGCCGATAACTGAGAAGGGAGTGGGATCCATGGACGATGATTCCTTGATTGCTTTACCAAGTATCCATGTCGTGGGCGATATCGTCGTACAAGCCGGATTTGTACTAGGACCTCGAACGATTGATGATTTCGAGCTTGTGTTCTTCCCCGAAGACACAAATAGCCGGTATACGGAGGCAGGAGAGTCTTTTCTGTTGAGCGAGCCTTGTTTTATCTTTACGCGTCCGGGCGAAAGTCACAGTTACAACTTTAATAAGGGAAAAGATGTTCGGCATCTGTTCATTCACTTCGAATACGAGCCACTTCGCGGCAAGGAATCAGGCTATGCAGCGATGGACGCCGGGCGTATCATGTTCCCGACAAGACAATATCCTCTTGCGGCTTCCATCATGAATAAACTGATTTGGCTGGCTTGTACGCAGCCGCCAGATTGGCAAAGGCGATTGTCGGTATTGTTGGCCGCGGCGCTGGAGGAGCTGGCTGCTCCAGCTGATCTGCTTGCCAGTGAGGAAGCGGAACAATTGCCGATCCCTATTCAAAATGCGCTTGCTTATATGGAGGAGAGGCTATCGGAATCCCTCACCGTGAGAGAGGTATCCCTGCGATCCGGCTGGACGCATGAGCATTTCACGCGAGTATTCACCTCCGTCATGGGCATGAGTCCCAAGCAAATGCTGCTGGAGAAGCGGTTGCGTCGCGCCGAGGACATGATGCTGAGAGGTCTGGGCACCATTAAGCAAATTGCCTATCGCGTTGGATTTAGAGATGAGCATCATTTCTCAAGAACGTACAAGAAATGGCGTGGCATCACAGCGACGGAATATATTCAGCGGTGCAGCTCTCCATTGTTCCGGCATACCATGGCTACAAAGGATTCCTATGTGCTGCATCCCTCCAATCGATTGGTCGTCGTGAAGAATGCGGATATCAAATAAATACAGGGATTGCACGTATTGGACCATGGGAATCGTGGGTCTTGGTCGCTAATATGAAGAGGAGTCAATCATTCATTAGCGAGGAGCTGTGCAGAATGGGAAAAGCTTATGTACCGAAGTCCAAATATAGAAAAGATCGTTACTTGGTGAGTGTGGAGCAATACAGACATTATCGAAGAGAAGGATACCTGATCGTACGAGGCCTGCTTCAGCAACCGGAGGTGGCCGAATTGTTCCAGCTTGCGGAAGAGGTGCGAATACAGTCATTGAATCCGGATAAGAAAGGAGCGGCTGACAGCACTGATCCGCTGAGGGATGAATTCGCCGCCGCTACGCGGCTGCACATGCTGTCGAGAATTCATCCCGCCGCCGAACGCGGCATGCTTCATTCACGGATTCTTGACGTTACGGAAGCGTTAATCGGTCCCGACGTCTACGCGCTTCAGTCCATGATGTTCCTGAATCCCCCGGGGAAGGGCGGGCAAGGCTGGCATCAGGATTCCTATTATATTAAAACACACCCCGACACGCTGATCGGCGCATGGATCGCGCTGGAGGAGGTCGACGAGGAGAACGGCTGCCTGTGGGTTGTGCCCGGCTCCCATCATGAGCCTGTCTATCCTCCGGAGAGCAGCGTCGGCGGGAATGTGCACGCTGTTGATGCTTTCAGCGATTTGCATGCTGTCCGGAATGTAAGTCATATCGATGATGAGGTGAATACGTTATCAACAGTCGTCTCCCATTATCCGTCGCCGATACCTGTCCAATTAAGCGCGGGCGATGTGCTGTTCTTCGATTCCCATCTGTTCCACCGTTCTTATCCTAATCGCACGACGAATCGCTATCGCCGATCTTATGTATGCCATTATTGCAATGCGAGATCGTGGGTGCCTTGGGACCATGACGGTTACGAGGGCGATTCAGGCAACTATAGGCAAATTCTTGGCAGGGGCAGTACTCACCATGCTTATGCGGAGCCGATATTCGGAACGGAGGTCTATCTCTCCGACCCGGACGAAGCAGGAGTGAGTGTGACGATGATGGGCATGGACAACGGCATGATGATGCCGATGGAGATGAAGAAGGAATAATACTGGATAAGCAGAATCGCTTTGGAATCATCTTTCGAATTACCAATGTGAAAAGATTGGCAACAAGACAGAAAAAATGCAGGCATTTATTGAAATGTGAGAGCGTGGCGAGAAAATCTATTAGATGGTGAAAACGCAGCCGGGGTGGTTGCGTTTTTTTCGGTGATATAGAGCTTGAAAAAATCGAATTGAATACCCGAAGCTATTGGAATGATTCGTGCGAGTCTGCAGTGTATGCAGCCAACACTAGAGTGCGAAATCCCGAGCGAGCGTGCCTGCAGTGTATGCAGCTAACACTAGAGTCTACAAGTGGGCCGGTGACATCGATAGGCTTCGACCAGCTGACGCCCAAGGAGCGGGAATTGCTTTATCGTATTACGATGGGAGGAGCAACAGAGAGATAGTCGAGCATTTGTTTATATCAGAGAAAACGGTGAAAACGAAATTCACCTCCATACTGAGGAAGCTGGAACTTCAGGATCGCACGAAAGCTACCGTTTCGCAATAAGTGGTTCGAAGCTTAATCTTGCGGCGGATCTGCAACCAAGCGGCGCGCAGCAATTGTGGATATTAGATACTTATGGCTTTATGATCGCCGGATTTTTGGTGACGATTAAAACGCTTGGCGAACGGATCGGACGCTGGAAGCTGCGATCCAGGCGCCGGGAAGCTTGATCTGCCAAATGTCGCGTTATCACTGGTTGCTGTTCTGCGATCGTCTACGGATTGAAGGAATGGGCGAGCTACGAACCGGGATGGATGCCGTTATCTTATGTTCGTGATCAATTCCTGATAAGAAGGAAAATGAAGAATATTGTCGAAAAATACATCATGATGAGAAAATATACTTTTATTATAATAATCGTTTTATTCCTTTCCATGCTGACTGGAGGACGGCTCGTCTGGCTAGAGATATTCAAGCCCGGCGATCAGCCCTTCGCATATCAAGGAAAGCTGGATTTGCGCGGGTGGAATGCAAGTAACGGCAAGACGGTAACACTCGACGGCGAGTGGCGGTTCTATCCCGGTGTCTTGCTCATGTCGGATGAATGGGAGGAGGAGCTGCCGGAGGAGAATGCACAGCATATGTCGATCCCTTCAGGCTGGAATGAGGGGTCGTATCCGGGATTATCGACCCCCTACGGCTTCGGCAGCTATCGGCTGTCCATTGTTGTCGATTCGTCGAATGAAGCTTACAGCATCTACGTGCCCAGCGTACGCAGCTCCTCCCAGCTATATGTCAACGACCGCTTAATTGCGGCTTCTGGATTTCCCGCTCCTAACGCAGAGGAGCATATAGCTGAGAATGAACCGTATATTGCAACCTTCATGGCCGATGAGCAAGGTACGATTGATGTTGTCATCCAGGCTGCCAATTATACGGACTCGCGCAGCGGCGGACTCATTCGTTCGCTCAAGTTCGGTACGGATGAAGCAGTCTACGCCGAGAAGCAGCGTTCTATGGCGGCGCAGCAGCTGATTGCGGCCGCTTTGGTGATCCAGGCGGTCTATATGTTCGTTTTATATGCCATTGAAAGAAATAAGTCCCGCTTTTATTTTGCGGTGGCCATGCTAAGCTTTACGCTTATTCTTGTGAACAGCAGTGAAGACAAGCTGTTGCTGCAATGGCTGCCGATTACGCATGACTGGAGCTTTAAGCTGCTGTGTCTTGCCTTAACGATCCTCTTTTATGCGATACTTCAGACGTTGAGCTCTCATATTCCCGATGCGTGGCGAAAGGGCGTGTTGCGATTTTACAGAGTTGCCGCTTTCGCGGGAATTGCAGCGAGTATTCTTATTCCTCCCCAAGGCGGAAATGTTTTGCAATACGTGATCTTTTTGACCTCTTTTCCCATTCTGATTCTGCTTGTCATATCTGTGTTCCGAATGGCGGAGAAGGGGTTGGGGGCCGGCCTGTTGCAGTTTCTGGTCTTTCTTGCGTTTGCGAATCATATAGCCTGGTGGCTGTTTTTTATCATGACAGGGTTTAAGCTGCTTTATTATCCCTTTGACCTGATATTGGGTATGGTTTTATTGTCCGCGATATGGATTAAGCGTTACTTCGACATGTATGCCGAACAAAAGGCGCTTGCAGCGAGGCTGGAGAATGTAAATCGCAAAAAGGATGAATTTCTCGTCAATACGTCCCATGAGCTCCGCAATCCGCTGCACGGCATTATCAATATGTCGCAGGTTGTGCTTGAAAGGGAACGCGAGACGCTCAGTGAGTTAAGTGTTCGCGAGATGGAAACCGCCCTTAAAATAGGCAAGCGTATGTCCTATCTGCTTAATGACTTGCTTGACGTTGCGCGGCTGAAGGAGAAAGGTATGCGGCTTCAGACCGAAAGCGTCTCCTTGAAGCCTGTCGTTGACGGCGTAATGGAAATGGTTCGCTATATGGCGACAGGGAAAACTGTGGAGCTGTCGAACCGGATTCCGGAATCATTCCCTACCGTTCTGGCGGACGAGAATCGACTCACTCAAATTATTTTAAATCTGCTGCACAATGCGATGAAATTTACGCCTCAAGGGGAGATCAGTGTTGAGGCGCAGATTGTGAAGGAGAAGGTGCACATTACCGTATCGGATACCGGCATCGGCATGGATCCAGAGACGATTCGCAAAGTGTTCGAGCCATACGAGCAAGCTGGCTCATTGAGCGGGTACGAAGGCGGGTTCGGCTTGGGACTCAACATATGCAAGCAACTCGTAGAGCTGCACGGCGGCACAATCAAGGTTCATTCCGCTCCTGAAAAGGGCTCACAATTTACGTTCACCTTAAAGCCTGCTGAGCGAATGAGTGGGGATGTTCTGAAGGAGCGTGATGAAGCCGCTGAGCCTGATCAGCTGCCCTTTGCAGCGACTACGCTGGAGCCTGCTGCGCTGCTTAAGTTTCGTGATGACGGGCATCAAGCTCCGATGCGTCTTTACGGTACGGAACGTCCGCGCATACTTGCAGTGGACGATGATGCATTGAATTTGGGCGTAATTACGTCTATTCTGTCCAAGGATGATTATGAGGTTGTAACGGTGACGAAAGGTGAAGAGGCGTTGGCGCTCGTGCATGAGCAGAAGTGGGAGCTGATTATTACGGATGTGATGATGCCTGGCATGTCCGGGTATGAATTAACCTCCCGCATACGGGAGCGTTATACAGTGTCCGAACTGCCCGTCCTGTTGCTTACCGCCCGCAGCCGTCCGGAGGATATTGAAGTCGGCTTTTGGGTCGGTGCCAACGATTATGTGACCAAGCCTGTCGAGGCAAGCGAGTTGCAAGCAAGAGTTCAGGCTTGGACGAACTTGACCACATCGATTCGGGAGCGAATTCGCATGGAGGCGGCTTGGCTGCAGGCTCAGATCGAGCCCCATTTTTTCTTGAACACATTGAATTCGATTGCCGCTCTGCATACAGTCAACCCTGATCTGATGCAGGAGTTGATCGCCTACTTCGGAGACTTCTTGCGAGAGAAGTTCAAGATGAAGAATGTAGGGACGTTAGTTCCATTGAAGGATGAGCTGACGCTTGTTCGTTCCTATTTGTTTATTGAGAAAACAAGATTTGACGATCGGCTGCAGGTGGAATGGGAGGTGGATGATGGCTTGGAGGCGCTTCGATTGCCGCCATATTCCATACAGCCGCTTGTGGAGAACGCGATTCACCATGGACTGATGGAGCGGCGTGAAGGCGGTAAGCTGCTAATCAAGCTGATCCAGCGCAGCGACGGCGCTGAAGTTATCGTTAGCGATGACGGTGTGGGAATGAGCGAGGAAGTGGTGGCCGGCTTACTTAAGCCTGCTGCTGAAGGGGGAGTCGCACTTCGCAATGTGGATTTGCGATTGAAGCGACTATATGATGCAGGCCTGTCCATAAGCAGTTCTCCGGGGACAGGGACGATTGTATCGTTTGTTATTCAATAGTTTTCAGATGCTTACTGGATCGATTAGCTGGAATCGGAGGTGTTAACGTAGTCATGCAAACGGAGCAGGTGAAAAGCCGCGTCATCCTGTACGACCGGAGCAATCTGGATCGTATCGAATGGCCGGACAGCGAGGACGGTCGCTATGCCAGAGCTTATATAGAGCCGCTTATGCGGGAAGGGGCTTCAAGATTTATACGCAATGTCGATACAATGATTCTGATTGCAAGAATGGATGATCTGATATTGCCCATAACGGTTAATGAAGGCGAATATGACAATGCTTACGTGTGCTCGCCTTATACACACTATATTCGCTATGCGAGACAAGAGCTGTCGCTATTGAAGCGTCCCCGGCTGGAGAAGGGCTTATCCGCATTACTTCACGTATTGGGGTACGGAATGAAGCGTTCGCACTTGAATCGGGTTGTCCACATCAATAATTGGCTGTTGTCGACGAACTTGTTTCCTCATATGACGGGAGAACAGGTCGTAACAATATTGCATGCGGTGCGGGAGCGATTCCCCCGCCATGCGATCGTCATTCGCTCTTTATGTTCCTCTCTGCATCCGGACATGATCGCCGCCTTGCGAGAAGAAGGCTGCAAGCTGGTGCCAAGCAGGCAGATTTATCTGTACCGTAACAACGACGCTGACTGTGGCAATGCCAAAGCCCGCTGGCTGCTGAAGCGGGATTATGAGCTGATCGCCAGGAATGGCTATACGTTCGTCTCGATGTCCGAGATGACGCAAACCGATCTATCGCGAGTTGCCGAATTGTACAAGCTGCTGTACCTGGACAAGTACTCCTACGACAATCCGCAATTCAATGAGTCATTCATCTCGAGCGCTATGCAGAGCGGCGCTTTGACGATTTACGGGCTGCGCAAGGACGGAAGACTGGATGCAGTTATGGGCTATTTCAACCGTAACGGCGTCATGACGACGCCGCTGTTCGGCTACGATACGACATTGCCCCAATCCGTCGGGCTGTATCGGATGCTGTCGGCTTGCCTGATCCGGCAGTCGCGAGAGGCGGGGCACTTGCTCCATGAGAGCGCCGGCGCCGCCCAATTCAAGCGGAATCGAGGAGCCACCGCCGATTTTGAGTATTCTGCGGTGTATGATCGGCATCTGCCATTAGGCAGACGATGGTGTTGGGCAGTGCTGGAGCAAGTATTGAACGGCTTCGGCGTTCCGCTTATGCGCAAGCTGAAGCTATAGCTCGGTTTACTGAACATGATCATTCTGCTGGTTTGGCTGATTATGAAACGTTATGGGATTTCCGTCAACGGAGTCCGACTGCATTCTGGCGATGACGGATCTAGCATATTGTGACGGCGACATGCCTATGAAGGTTTTGAAGTGTCTGGAGAAGGTATGTACGCTGCTATAATGCAGCAGATCGGCAATTTCCGAGAAATTGTGCCGATGCTCGCGTATCATTTTTTTCGCTTGCTCCAGCTTTAATTGCCGATAATACTTCATGATGCTGTTCCCGGTATGCGATTTGAATATGGCAAGGGCATGGCTCTTGCTCAAGTTAAAGGCGGTATAGATCTGTTCAAGCCGAATTTCCCCAAATATGTTGTTCTCCATGTAGTCGCACATGCGGTTCACCAGCTCGCGTTCACTCCGCTGTTTGGTTAGTGGCGACAGCCGCAACTCGCCGGTGGCGGAGTCACTGCAGCTGCGCAAATGAATCAGGAACATTTCCAGATGGAGCTTGATGAGCTGCTCTGCGCCGATTGGCGCCTCCGGTCGTCTAGCTAATGTGTGGTTCCGGGGATCGTCGAATGGAGGATAAAAGGCGGCAAATCCGTTTTTGATTATTTGTGCTAGTATTTCCCTCTGATGGGCATCCAATGTGACAATTTTATTCTCAAAGAAGGCCATTTCTCTGGAGTCGCAGACGAAAGATAGAATGATAACGTTCGGAGCGACTTTTCGGTTCGCCCACACCCCGTGAAATTCGTTCGGCTTATGAAAGATGACATCGCCCTGCTGAAGACAATAGCCCTCCGTATCCGCGAACACTTCAATTTCTCCTTTGTCTACATAAACAAACTCCCAGAAGTCGTGCTTCTCCCCTTCAAATCTGAAATCCTTGGAAAACTCAAAGTAATGAAGCGAAATAATGTCCTTCACTTCAAATGATTCCTTTAGTCTTGTCCGGACAAACGGATGAGGGATGTCTGCCATTGCCTTATTCAACCTCCCATGCTGCTGATTATGTATACCATTTTAATGAAAGCGCTTGAGAATGGGAAGGGAAAGTGCGAACTTATTGCAACGATTCACGTACTTTTTGCTAAAGATTACCTGAACCGCGGAGCTTATACTGGAGAGGAATGGCTGGATTGCAAGTGAAGTGTTTGTCGAAGGGGAGGAACGATATGAACGTGTTGGCAGTAGGCTGTCATCCGGACGATCTGGAGATCGGTTGCGGAGGCACATTGGCGAAGCTCGCTTCGCTGGGTCATCAGGTCACGATGGTACATGTCGCTAATGGGGATAAAGGGCATAAGATTATTGATCCGGAGGCGCTTGCCAAGATACGCGCAGCGGAAGCGAAGTCGGCAGGCGAACTGATCGGGGCGAACGTTATAGGGCTGGATGTGCCTGACCTGTCGGTGAAGGCAGACGGAGACGAGCTGGTTCAGGAGCTGGTAGCCGTCATTCGCGATGTCAAACCGGATTTTATTATTACCCATCCGCCTGAGGACTATATGAAGGATCATATGGAAGTGTCCAAAGCAGTGTTCGACGCCAGCTTCTCCGCGACGGTACCGCATTTCAACAAGGAAGCGGGACAAGAGGCCCATCATATGGTCGCGCCGATCTATTACATGGACACGTTGGCCGGAGTCGGATTTCTTCCGACGGAATATGTGGACATCTCCGATTTTATCGACATTAAGCTGCGGATGAACAGCTGTCATGAGAGCCAGATCAAGTGGCTGTACGAGCATGACGGCATTGACTTCCTGGATTTTGTTCGGACCGTATCGAAGTTCCGCGGGCTGCAGTGCGGCGCCGCTTATGCCGAAGGCTTCAAGCAGTGTCAGGCATGGCCAAGGCTGACCGCCGCCAGATTGCTGCCGTAATCAGAATTCTAACGAGGAGAGTGCTGGACATGAATTTCATGGAGACGGTGAAAGGATCATTGCTGGAAGGCTTCTATCCGGCTGGATGGGATATGGACAGAATTGACAGATGCTGCTCGCATCCGCCCGATTCTATCGGGGAGCGGCAAGCGTTCTGGCATACACAATTCCTGCCAGTTGCTTGTGATGAGGTGGCGGAGCTGGATGTGCGAATGGGGCACGAGATCGCTATGCAGATCCGGGTATGCAAGAGTGAGGGGCGGAAGGCCGCATTCATCTTTCCAGTCGGGCCGATGGGCATGTACAAATGGGCGGTGTATTTCCTGAAGGAGTGGCAAGTGGATTGCAGTCATGTGTACGGATTCAATATGGACGAATGGAGCGACGAAGCGGGCCGAACGCTGCCTCCCGACAACCCCGGTTCTTTCCAATACGCTATGGAGCAGTCGTTCTATGGACCGCTGGGAGCCTATACGATACCCGAAGATCAACGGCATTTCGCGACAGCCGAGACGCTGCCGACGTATGCGGAGAAGATCGCCACACTGAAGGCGGAAGGAGCCAAGCTCATAACCGTATTCGGGATTGGCCGCATGATGCATATCGCGTTCTGGGAGCCGCAGTTCGCCGCGGAATATGACAGCGATGCGGCGTGGAGCAAGGCAACGCATCGACTCGCTGCGCAACTGCATCCGCTCACGATCGAACAGAATGCGATTACCAGCTTCAAGAGCCGAACGACGCTGGTATCCTGCCGCGCCAACACGATTGGACCGGGATTGTTCCTGCAGTCCGACTATATCATTGGCGGCTGCGACGGTGCCCTTGGCAGAGGGATGCAGTGGCAAGGGCTTTCGTTATGGACGACGCTTCGCTACGGTCCTGACCGGTGGCTCCCGTCCACCTATATGCCGACTTTGCCCGGCAAGCTGTTTTATTTGCAGGAACTGGCTGGCCCGCTTGGGCCGGAACTGAATTGACCAGTGAGAATAACAAATACGTGGTTGAAAACCCTTTTCGAAGGGTTTTCTTTTTGCGCGTTGAACTTATAAGTGAACAAGCAGCGATAACGAGGTGGCCTATGACAATCACAACATTTGCGAACTCCTTAACGTTCACGAAATCTAATTTTAAACAGGATGCCCTACAAGGCAAAACGATATTGATAACGGGAGCCAGCTCCGGTATTGGCGAGGCGTTGGCGTATCAGCTAGCCCATCTTGACGTTCATTTGATTCTTGTGGCGAGAAGAGGCGAGAGACTCGCGGAGATGAAACGGGAAATGGAGTCGTTATCGGCCACGGTCAGCGTATGCCGCGCGGATCTCAGAGTACAGGAAGAGATGGATGCCTTACTTGCTCATCTATCCCGGCAGCAAGGCGGGGTAGATGTCTTCGTCAGCAACGCCGGTCATTCTATTCACCGCAGACTGATGGATTCGTTGGACCGATACCATGATTTCACGCGTACGATGGCCATTAATTATTTCGCGCCTGTCCGGTTAGTGCTGGCTCTCATTCCTCAGCTCCGTCGTAATCGGGGGCAGGTCATCAATGTATCGACGATTAATGCATCGCTTATTCCGTTCCCGTATTGGGCGGCCTATCAAGCCTCCAAGTCCGCGTTCGATACGTGGTTCCGTTCCGCTGCACCGGAGATGAATGCAGCCGGTATCGCAACAACGTCAATCTACTTCCCGTTAGTGAGGACGCCCATGATCGAGCCGACGGCTGCTTATCGAAGTATGCCTGCTATGAGCCCGGATCGAGCAGCGCGCATTATCGTGAACGCCATGCTGACAAGACGCAGAATATACAGGCCTTGGTGGCTCGTATTGGGGGCAATTACCTCAGTGCTGGGACGAGGCTTATGGGAGCGGATAGCGCCGTGGTTCATGGCTAGGAGGGGGGAGTAAAGTCATATGCTGAAGTTGATTCGAGTCATGCGTCGATTGAACATGCTCTCCCCCCGCGGTGCACTTCGGTTAGCTGCTGCTATCTGGAAGTACGGCGTCAATCTGATGGCGTTGCTTAGCTTGGCGGCAAGGACGTACGGAGACCGGATTGCCGTAGCGGATGAGCGTGAGACGTTCAGCTACAGACAGTTATGGCGCCAATCCGAGCGGCTTGTGCTGCAATTCCGGCAACAGTACGGACTTGCCCGCGGCAAGAAGATCGGAGTCATGTGCAGCAATCACACTTCCTTGGTGAAGACTATATTCGCTGCGTCATGTACGGGAGCAGACATCTACTTGCTCAATACCGGGATGGGGCTGGAACGGTTCAATCAGCTGGCGAAGCTGCATGACTTCGACCTGCTGGTGCATGATGACGAGCTCACGCCGTTAGTTGTGCAATCAGCATATGTTCGCACTAGGCTGTCAAGTTATTCCGACGATCAGCCGTCGGTTAAGCGCTTAGCGCAAGCCTCTGAGCATATGACGACGATCCGGAGCAAGCGGGTAACAGCCGGGAAGATTATGCTGCTGACGGGCGGCACGACGGGAAGGGCGAAGGAGGTTCCGCATCAACCGTCGCTATTCCATTACTTGCCGCCATTCCTCACATTGTTGTCACGGCTCAAGCTGAAGGAACGGCATACGGCATACATTGCCACACCGATCTATCATGGCTACGGAATCGCCTTCCTGTTATTGTGTACAGCATTAGGGAAAAAAATCATTTTAACGTCCCGTTTCGAAGCCGCAAAATCGTGTCAGTGGATTGATAAGCATAAGGCGGATGTCGTTACAGTCGTCCCACAGATGCTGTTGAAAATGATAAAGCATGACTACGATCAATTGAAGTCGCTCGTCTGTATCGCTTCCGGCGGGGCCGAGCTTAATCCGGGGCTCGCGGAAGAGGTGCGAAGCCGATTGGGAGATGTGCTGTACAATTTGTACGGCACTTCGGAAGCGGGGCTGTGCACCGTCGCCACTCCCCAAGATATGAGGCAGCATCCTCTTACGATTGGTCGAAAAATCGAAGGACTCGAGCTATCTATTATAGATGAAGGCAAGAAGCCGGCATCCGTGGGTAAAGTAGGGCAAATGTGCATAAAACATAAACGGACGTTAATTAGTCGCAGCCATACCTGGCTGGAGACGGGCGATATGGGCTTCAGGGATGAGGGGGGATATTTTTATTGGTGCGGCAGAGTGGACGATATGATTGTGTCTGGAGGAGAAAATGTGTATCCTTTAGAGCTGGAGCGCCTGTTGCATTCTCATCCGCTCATCGAAGATGCGGCTGTCATCGGCATACCGGACGAGTGGTTCGGCCAGCGGTTGAAAGCGGTGGTGCAACGGGTTCCGAACGCTTCGTTAACGGAGGAGGAACTGTTGGCATGGTTGCGCAGCAAGGCGGCCAGATACCAGATTCCCAAGGAGGTTGTCTTCACAGACGAGATCGCATATACGAGCCTGGGCAAGCGAGACAAGAAGCGGACAGCTATCGAAGGAACGCAAGGAACACCACAGTCGTGAATTGAAGTGTATGCCATATTTTGTGTGCTGCAGATCGCTTGGCTTTGCGTCCGATTTGTATTAAAATTGACGATGCTGCATATTTATACTTGACATCAAGGAGATAGACGCATCATGACATCCAATCACGAAACACACGCGCATTCCCGGCATTCATCCCATAGCGAAGAACGTAAGAACTTGCTGCGGTTCATCATTCCTTCCTTGCTCGGCTTGCTGCTATTTGTTATACCGATCCCATGGAAGGGAGAAGTGACAGTTCCGATCGCCTTCCTGGCGAAAGCGATTGGGGGATGGCTTGCGCCATGGCTGCCGCTTGCAGCGGTATTCGTAACGATCATCGCATGGCTTGGCGCCGCCTATACGCGTTGGCTAAAGCCTGCGCGTCTGCTGCGGTTGCCGTTATGGAAGGCTTTATTTGATATATCCCGCTTCTGGTTCTTGACGCGCACATTCGGCATGCTGTTCGCGCTGCTTGTCTATTGGAAGCTTGGACCGGAATGGATCTGGTCGGAATCGACAGGCGGCCTGCTGCTGACGAGTCTTATTCCGGGATTGTTCGTCGTATTCATGCTTGCAGGCTTACTGCTTCCCCTGCTCGTTGACTTCGGCTTACTGGAGTTCTTCGGCACGCTGATGACCCGGATTATGCGTCCGCTCTTCCGCTTGCCGGGGCGCTCTTCAATCAACTGCATGGCTTCCTGGCTGGGAGACGGAACGATCGGAGTCATGTTGACAAGCAAGCAATATGAAGAAGGGTATTATACGAAGCGCGAGGCGGCGGTCATCGGAACGACGTTCACCGCCGTCTCCATCACCTTCAGCTTCATCGTGCTAAGCAACGTCGGCTTAGCCCACCTGTTCATGCCGTTCTATGTCATTGTAACGGCTGCGGGTATGATCGCGGCCGTTATCATGCCGCGTATCCCGCCACTGTCGCGCAAGCCGGACACGTATGCCGCCGGAGTGAAGCCGCCTGCAGAGGAGCAGATTCCGACAGGATGGCGTCCCTGGAAGTGGGCGCTCCATCAAGCGGTTGGCAGAGCGGAACGTCATGAAGGCGCGCGTTCGTTCTTGCGCAATGGCGGAAAGAACATTATCGATCTATGGTGCGGCGTCATACCTGTCGTCATGGCGATCGGCACCGTCGCGCTTGCGCTTGCGGAATTCACTCCGCTGTTCAAGTGGTTGGGTATACCGTTCATTCCGCTGCTACAACTGCTTGGCTTGCCTGAGGCAGAGGCGGCTTCTCAGACGATCCTCGTCGGCTTCGCGGACATGTTCCTGCCGACGCTTCTGGCGTCCGACATAACAAGCGAATTGACTCGCTTCGTCATCGCCGCATTATCGGTGACACAGTTGATCTATATGTCCGAAGTGGGAGGCTTGCTGCTCAGCTCGAAGCTGCCGATTGGTCTGCGCGACCTGATCGTCATTTTCCTTTTGCGCACCGTTATTACCTTGCCGCTTATCGCAGGCGCCGCGCATCTGCTGTTTATGTTCATGTAGGTGATCGATTAAACCAACCTTGAAGGGAGTCATTCCCATTTCAGGTTGGGGCTTTATTGTCTTTGTCTCGCGCACATCGTATACGACAATGAGTAGACGCATTGATTTGGCGAGACGTTAAAGACACCTCCAAGCCTGCTTGAATAGGAATGGAGGTGTCTTTGCTATCCGATCGATTGAATGCCCGTTCCCCAATCTTCCTTAATCAAATCCGCCGTGAGTTGTCCGGATAGCGTCACCATGGGAACGCCCCCTCCTGGATGGGTAGAGCCGCCTACGAAATATAGGTTGCGTATGAGCTCGCTTCTGCTCGGGATTTTAAAGCCTCCGTTCAGCCTGCGATCTGTCGCCACGCCGTAGATGGAACCTCCGTTAGAGCCGTATAGTGATCGCAAGTCATCGGGAATAAAGGAAGATTCGTATCGGATATGCTCGCGCAGGTTGCTCAGTCCCATACGCTCCAGCTTATCTAGAACGATCTCCCTGTATTCCGATTGGTGTGACGTCCAGCTCTCTCCATCCTTCAACGGAGGGACATGCGTAAGAACGAACAGGTTCTGCATGCCTTGTGGCGCTTGAGAAGGATCACTTCGTTCAGATACGCCGATGTAGATGGTAGGATCGGACGCAGGCACCCCTTCCTCGAAGATGTCGCGGAATTCCTTCTCCGGATTGTCTGAGAAGAAGAAGTTGTGATGCAGCAATTGCTCGTAGCTTCTGTCCACCCCCAGCAACAGAACGAGTCCCGATACAGTCGGCTTGTATCTGGTCAGATTTCTTGCTGCTTCTTCCGAGCGGGGATGCGAACGCAGTATGGTGTTATATGCGGGGATTGCTTCCAGATTGGATACGATTATATCCGCCTGCACGATTGATCCGTCCGCCAGCTTCACTCCAGACGCGCTGGAGTCTGATACAAGAAGACTCTCGACCTCACAACCGGTTCGCACCTCTATTCCCAGCTCCTCCATAAGCTTAAGCATCCCTCTTGCTAGGTTGTACATGCCCCCTTCGACATAATAAATGCCAAGACCAAGCTGGACATAGACAAGCTGGGACAACACGGCCGGTGCGGCATAAGGAGAAGAGCCGACATACATGGCGAAGAAGTCGAACAGCTGGCGAAGGCGCTTGTCCTTTATATAGCGGGCGGTGCCTTGATTCATGGACCTCATCGGATCTAGCGCCATGAGCTCCTTGAGGGTATGCAGAGACCGGAGTTCGCTGAGTCCGCTCAAGCTGTGGCTATAATAGCTCTTGCAACTTGCCTCGTACATTCTCTGGCAATATTGCAGGTAAGCCAATAATTGGCTTGCATCGCCCGAAGATATCCGTTGCATTTGGTTCAGCATCTCGGGTAGATCACTCGTGACATCAATCGTGACGCCATCTCCGTAGAAGGTTCTCCATTGCGGTTCAACGCGAATCAGCTGCGCATAATCAGACAACTTGCGTCCCGCGCTGGCGAACAGTTGTTCAAGCACCCAGGGCATTGTCAGAATGGATGGGCCGGTATCGAAGGTGAAGCCTTCTCCTGCACGAATATTCAACTTTCCCCCTACACGTTCGTTTTTCTCCAGAAGGGTGACATGATGGCCGTCTGCGGCGAGTCTGATTGCAGCTGACATTCCGCCAATCCCGCCGCCGATTACGATTGTTTTGCTTTTCATTTTTCTATCTGCTCCTTTTCGTCTAGATATTTATGATTTGGAGTTGACTTCTGCTCGCACCTTATACAAAATAGTGATATTACCCGCGAATTTGTATAATGTTTGTATCCTACTTTTCATTTGCATTCATTCTTTCATTCATTTATGCCATCAATCCGCTATTTTAAACGTAATGCCTTCGGGTTTGTCACCATACGAGTTGGGCAATAATGCTGATTGAAAAGCTTGAAGAAGGCGGTGAGGAGTCTTGGAGATGAATATATTATTGCTGGCAGCCGGTATACTGTGCGGCTTCATTCTAATGGCGGGATATAGAAGAGCGGAAGCGACCAGTTCCTACCCGCGCCGCAGAACTTGCGTTAAGGTGTCAATCATCGTTCCGGCCCGCGACGAGGAACGTAATTTGCCAAGTCTCCTTCAATCGCTGAGGAATCAGACAATGCCGCCCTATGAAGTAATTGTGGTGGATGACGGATCAAGCGACAGCACAGCCGAAATTGCTCGCGACTGGGGTGCTGACGTCGTACAACCGGGTGAGATCCCCGCGGGTTGGATTGGGAAGAGCTGGGCTTGCTGGCAAGGCGCACGGCATGCGAAAGGCGACTATTTTATATTCCTGGATGCGGATATCTGCTTGGCGGAGACTGCGCTGGAGAGCATGCTTGCCGATCGTAATCTGAGAGAGGGATTGGGCATCCTGACAGTACAGCCTTATCACATCGTGAGACAGCCGTATGAGCAATTGTCGGCTTTCTTTAATCTCATCGTCTTGATGAGTGTGGGGCCAGGCAATGACAGAACGTCAGGGAAGCTGGTCAACTGGTATAAAGCAGGCGCCTTCGGCCCTTGTCTGGCATTGGCCAGAGCTGTTTACTTTCAGTCGGGAGGACATGAGGCGGTGCGCTCGTCTGTACTAGAGCACTTTACGATGAGCGGCATCGTGTCGGGGCTGGGTCTTGCGGTAAGCAATCGAATCGGCAAAGGGATGATGTCATTTCGCATGTATTCAGGTGGATGCGCGGAATTGCTTAGAGGATGGGCGAAGAGCTTCGCTTCCGGAGCCGCTCGCACGCAGCCGTTAAGACTTGGCTCCATCATTGTATGGATTGCAGGAGCGGGGAGTGGACCCGCTATCGGAATATCCGGCTTGATACATCATAATGTCGCTTTGTTCTGTTTAGGCTGTTCCTTCTATGCCCTCTATGCGTGCCAACTCGCTATATTAGTAAGAAGGATCGGAAACTTCAGACTGTATACAGCGCTGCTGTATCCCGTTCCTTTGGCAGCTTATTTGCTCGTCTTTGCCTACTCCATTCTTCTCAGTTGCGGACTCGGTCAGAATAGCTGGAAAGGACGGGCATTGCCCGTAGGCTGGGGGCGCAACCGAAGATGAAAATGTCGGACGAACTGCTCTTGCTATGGAACGTTGTTGGATGGCTGCTTATTCATCTAGGCGTATCTTATCTGTTCAGCCGAATGCCTCTATCTTGGTTTACTGAACCGCGTAGTCCCTTTGTTGCCGGATTAATCGAGCCTTCTGCCAGAGAGAAGCTTTGGTATGAAGAGAAGCTGCTCGTGAAGAAGTGGAAGGAACGGCTGCCAGACGGAGGCGCGTGGTTCAAGAGAGGATTTGTGAAGCGGGAGCTGAGTTCGCGGCAATCGGATTACATTTCCCGTTTTTTGCTGGAGACGAGGAGGGCGGAATGGACGCATTGGTTAACCTTGGCGCTTGCGCCGCTTTTCTTCGTATGGAACGATGCTGTCGCCGACATGATAATCATCGTATATGCAATAGCGGCAAATATGCCGTTCATTATCGTTCAGCGATATAATCGTTATCGCCTTCGCAGGGTGGAGAGATCATTATGGGGAAGAGAGTGATGAGATCATGTATACCATCAAACAAGTGTCTGAGAAGCTTGGCATACCTTCAGTGACGCTCAGAGCTTGGGAGAACCGATATAATGCGGTCGTGCCGTCGCGTACAGACTCGGGTTACAGGCTTTACAACGCCGAGCAACTAGAGGAATTGAGGTGGCTGAAGGATCAGACGGAGAACAATGGGGTTCCTATTAGCCGAGCCGTGGAGCTTCTTAAGCAGCACAGGGCTCGCAAGCGAGTCTCTCTCGAATTCGGCGATCCTGGAATAACTGATGGCGACGATGCGTTAATCGGAAGCCAACAAGAGTATTTGGAGAAGCTTTACGTGCTGCTAAGCGAATTCAGGACGGACGAAGCTCATACTCTAGTAGAGATCGGGTTTACAATGTTCGGCTATGAAGCGATGGTTTACAACATATTGGTTCAGCTTATGATCAGAGTCGGAGATGAATGGGAGCAAGGTCTCATATCCGTGGCGCAAGAGCATTATATTACACAATTTGTCATTCAACGCTGTTTCCGTTTTTTTACCGTCTTTCCGGTCAATGCCGCATTGCCCAGAGCGATTGCGTTCTGCCCGCCGGGCGAGCATCATCATGCTGGCCTTCTCATTTTCTCCTTATTTCTTCGGAAACGGGGGTTAGAGGTGTTCTATCTGGGGCCGGATACGCCGGAGGACGGTCTTCATACGATAATCGCGTCGCACAACGTGCATATGGCTTGCATCTCCTTAACGAACAAGATTCTGCAAGAACAGACGATCTTGTTCA
Source organism: Paenibacillus chungangensis (assembly GCF_042675905.1). Lineage (NCBI taxonomy): Bacteria > Bacillati > Bacillota > Bacilli > Caryophanales > Paenibacillaceae > Paenibacillus > Paenibacillus chungangensis. Next base: position 204,773 of record NZ_JBHTJZ010000005.1, read on the forward strand.
TCGACAGACTGGCGGCGGGATTGCCGAATCTGGAATTCGTACTGGGCGGACACGGCTTCAGCGGACTTCCTCGGCCGTACTCGTCCTGGTTACTTCCGCCTAGTATAGAATCGTGGGATCAATGGTTTTGTCATCGTATTTCTAAATTGTCTTGATTCTTTCATCGCACATTATGTATAATGTTTGTATAATGTTAAGATGGTAAGGGGGGATAGGTATGAGCAGAGGGAAAATAGCAGTGATCGGTGCGGGGCCAGGCGGTCTGGCGGCCGCCATGCTATTGAGCGGCAATGGCTATGATGTGACCGTCTACGAGATGCAGCAGACGATTGGAGGCAGGACGTCGCGTTTGGAGTTAGGTGATTACCGGTTCGACCTCGGTCCTACCTTTTTTATGATGCCTCATTTGCTAGAAGAGATCTTTCAATCCGTTGGGCGTTCCTTGTACGATTATGTAACCATGATTGATTTAGATCCCCTTTATCGGCTTCAATTCGGCGACACCGATTTTCGGCCCACAAGAAATCAAGAGGAGATGGTGGATCGAATCGAGATGCTATTTCCAGGCAATGGAGCGGGTTATCGCAGATTTATGAGGGAAGAAGAAGAGAAGTTTCGCCGGGTGTCTCCGCTATTGCAACGTCCATTCCGCAAGCCGTGGGACTATGTTGCTCGTGACGTGCTTGCGGCTCTGCCGAAATTGCATGCGACTGATTCGGTATACAATCGATTGTCTCGTTACTTCACCGATGAGAGATTAATTTATTCCTTTACGTTTCAAGCCAAATATCTAGGCATGAGTCCTTGGGAATGTCCCGGCACGTTCACGATTCTATCCTTCCTGGAGCACCGATACGGCTTGCATCATCCCGTAGGAGGCGTGAACAGGATCTGTCACGCGATGGCTCAAGTCATCGCAGAATACGGAGGAGTTATTCATACATCAACGCCGGTAGAGAGAGTGCTAATTCGGAACGGAGAGGCAGTCGGTGTCGAGTTGCCGGATGGAGAGCGGCGGGAATACGATCATGTTGTGATCAACGCAGACTTCGCTACCGCCATGAATACGCTGTTCCAGCCGGGCGATCTGAAGAAGTTCGCCCCGTCCAAGCTGGCCGAGAAGAAGTATTCCTGTTCCACTTACATGCTGTATCTCGGCGTTAACCGCAAAGTGTCTCTTCCGCATCATACGATTCTGTTCGCAGACGATTACCGGAGCAATGTGAAAGACATCATGTCGAACGGAGCGCTGTCAAGCGATGCATCCGTCTATGTTCATAATCCCGCTGCCAACGATCCTACGCTTGCCCCAGAAGGCAAGAGCGCGCTATACGTTCTGATGCCCGTGCCGAATATGACAGCGAGTATTGATTGGCGCGATAAGGAAGCGACGGTTCGCGAGTCAGTCCTGGCAAGGCTGGAGAGACTGCCGGAATTGGCCGGGCTGAGCGGCGATATCGAAGTGGAAGCCTCGCTGACGCCTGCAGGTTGGCGTGATCAATACGGGGTCTATCGCGGCGCGACCTTTAATCTGGCCCATTCGCTTGACCAGATGATGATGCTGAGACCGCATAACCAATTCGACGAACTTCGCAACTGCTGGCTTGTAGGAGGAGGTACGCATCCCGGTAGCGGACTGCCTACGATATTCGAATCAGCCCGTATCAGCGCAGGATTGCTTATGAAGCAAGACAGAGAGACGGCTTCCCGATTGCGCAGAGGATGGCGATTGACTGAAGAAGGCAAGGGGGCGAGAGCATGAAGGTAGCATTCATCGGAGGGGGAATCGGGGCGATGACCTCAGCGCTGCTGCTCCGTAGACAAGGCCTAGATGTGACGGTGTTCGAGAGGGGAAGCCGGCTGGGCGGCCGACTCGCTTATGAAGAGGGGGAAGGCTACAAGATCGATCAGGGACCGACTATCGTACTTCTGCCGGAGACGCTGCTAGGCATTATGGAAGAAGCGGGCATAAGCCGACATAAGCTTCCCTTGCTGCCCTGTGACCCTATGTACAATATCCATTATGCTGACGGTACCGTTCTGCGCAAGTGGCGTGACACAGACCGGCAAGCTGAGGAACTGGAATCATTAAGTCCCGGCGCAGGGAAAGGGTTCCGTTCCTTTATGGAGGATATGCGTCCACTGTTCCAGCAAGGCCAGTCCTCTCTCCTTGGTCGTCCGTTCTTAAGGAGAAGAGACTTCTTTAACTGGGCCAATCTGTCGCTGCTGTTAAAGTTCAGAGCCTACTCAAGCGTACGGAAGCAGGTATCTCGTTACTTCAAGGATGAGCGAATTATAGACGCATACTCCTTGCAGACGCTTTATATTGGCGGTGCGCCGTTCCAGTCTCCCTCGCTATATGCTCTGCTTCCTTATGCGGAGCACGCATTCGGTGTATGGTATTTGAAAGGGGGATACGCGAGTCTTGTGAACGTCATGGAAGAAGAGATGGAGAAGCAAGGCGTCGCGATATACCGGAATGCCTACGTAGAGAAGATTATCACCAAGGGTCGCCGCTGTACTGGAATCGTCGTTGGGGGAGACGAACGGCAATTCGATGCTGTCGTCTATAACGGTGACTTCCCTCATCTGTCTACACTGTTCCCCCAGGGAGTGAAGAAGCCCCCGGTAAAAAGCTACAAGCCATCGTCCGGCTGTGTCTTGCTGTACCTGGGTCTGAATCGCCGATATGAAGATGCCGCCGCTCACCAGTTCTTTCTTCCAGACTCTCTGACAGGAAGCTTGCGGCGGATATTCATAGAAGGGCGAATGCCGAACGATCCTTCCTTCTATGTGTTCTATCCTTCGGCGATCGATTCGGATGTCGCGCCGGATGGAGAGAGCGTCATGTATATGCTCATTCCGGCTCCGCCGGAAGGCAAGGTCGATTGGGTGACCGAGACGCCTCAGCTCATTGCGAAAGTGCTGGAAGAAGCGGAGAAGAGAGGCTTCCCCGGACTACGAGACGCGATACGCTGGCAATCGGTTCGAACGCCGCAAGATGCGGTGCTGGAAGGCCTATATCAGGGAGGAAGCTTCGGCATCGCGCCTACACTGTCGCAATCCGCGCTGTTCAGGCCGCAGATCGTGCCTTACGATATCGAAGGGCTGTATGCGGTCGGTGCATCCGTTCATCCAGGCGGAGGCATTCCGATCGTTATGCAAGGGGCTAGATTGCTTGCGAATCAATTGTTAAAGGAGAGGTGTTCCCATGGCAATAGCAGAAAGCTTGGCTAGCTGCGAGGAGATGATTAGACAAGGTTCGTCGACATTTCATAAAGCGTTCGGTTACTTGCCGAGTCCTCGGAAGGAAGCGGTATTCGTCATCTACGCCTTCTGCCGCATGATTGACGATGCAGTAGACGAGCCGGAGCGAGCTCCCTATTCACTGGATGAACTGAAATCAAGGTTCGATGCGCTGGACACTGCATCCGGCCACTTCATATGGCCTTCCCTGCGCTGGCTGTTCGACACATTCCCAATTGGCAAGCAGCCGTTCTACCTGCAGATGGAAGGCCAGCGGAGAGACTTGACGCTTACCCAATACGATACGATGGAACAACTGGAAGAATACTGTTATCTCGTAGCGGGCACGGTCGGGGAGATGTTGCTCCCCGTTCTCCATGATTCGCCGGACGATGCGGTCGTGAAGTCGGGCATTCAGCTTGGGAAAGCGATGCAGATCGTCAATATCGTTCGCGACATCGGGGAGGATCGGGAGCGCGGTCGGCGATACATTCCTCTGCAATGGTTGACGGAAGCGGGGTATGAGCTGGACAGCTTCCGGGCTGGCGTCATCAATGCGCCTTTCAAACGGTTAATCGACCGATTGGAGGATCTGTCGCGCCAGTGGTTCCGTCAAGGACTGACGGATATCGCTTCCTATCCTGCCTCCAGCGGCTTCTCTGTCGAATTGGCAGCCCGGTATTACGAAGCGATATTGGACGCGGTAAAGGCTAACGGTTACGACGTATATACGAGACGAGCTTATGTCAGTCCCTTTACGAAAGTAAGAATATACCAGGGAATTAAGAAGAAATATGCTAAGTTGAGTAAGCGCAACAAGGAAAGTGCGGTATGACAATTCGCGGTTTATTCTGGTTCTGGTATGCCACAGGCCTTGTTCTCATGCTGACAGTCGGCGTGCCAGGGTGGCTGTCGTTCTCCAACGGACTGTTCCTGCTCTTCTACGCCGTCTATGCGCTGGACATCGAGCGAGGCATAGGTGAACGAAGAGCAGTCCGCTTGGGAAGAGCAGCGATCATCGGTCTGGTCACCTTCCTGATAGAATATATCGGTGTAACGACGGGATGGCCTTTCGGAGAGTATGCTTATACGTCGGTTCTAGGGTTCGGAATTGGCGGTGTCCCGCTCGCAATTGCTTGCGCATGGGTAGGCGTTATGCTGAATATCATCCTGTTATTCAGGCACGTTTCCCGATGGAGACGAGCGTTGCTGGTCGGCTGCTGGACGATCGTGTTCGATCTGGTGCTGGACCCGGTGGCTTATGCTCGAGGCTTCTGGTTATGGGACCATGATGGCGGATTCTATGGCGTTCCGCTTGCTAATTTTATAAGCTGGGTCATCATTGCAGGCATGTGCTCGCTTGCCTTCCCTGTCGGAACATCGTCCCTGCTCGTTCGCCGCCGTGCAGCAAGACTGCTGCAGGCGATGCTGATGATGTTCGGCTTGCTGGGCATGAAGGAGGGACTTGTTATCCCTCTTGTAATAGCCATAATAGGGGCGATTGTTGCGGAAGGGATGCTGCGTTATGATGACAGCGAATCGAAGCGAACGGTTCAGCCGCTTGTTCGCGATCTATAATGAGCGTATATTGCTACCCCGTTATATCAATAGCGTGTCCGTCATGGGTACACCGGATTGTGAAGAAGAAGGGCGACCGCTATTGTACGTGATGAATCACAGCTCATGGTGGGATGGAATCATTGCCTATCATGTTTTCACTCGTCTATCCCGGAATAGGAAGCATTACATTATGATGGATGAGAAGCAGCTTGCCAAGTTCACCTTCTTCCGAAGGCTCGGCGCATTCTCGATCGACAAGTCTACGCTGCGAGGCGTTGCGGAATCGCTGCGGTATGCGCAGAGCTTGCTCATGCAGGGACATGGCGTATGGCTGTTCCCCCAGGGAGAGATCAGGCATCTGGAAGCCAGGCCGTTATCCTTCCAGTCTGGTGTCGGCTTCTTGCTAGAGCGATGCCCTTCAGCCGCCGTTAAGCCTGTTACCGCTTACTATGCGATGAGCAAGGAGCAGAAGCCTGTTGTAACGCTGCGGTTCGGAGACGAGTTACTGCTGGATTGGCAAGGGCTCGGGCGCAAAGCAATCGTTAGCCGCTTGCAAGTTGCGATAGAGAGTCAACTGGATGAGCAACGGCAAAATTCCATTACTGCCGACGGCGGAGTCATGGAAGGCTACCGGACAATTCTCCAGGCCAGCTCAAGCACTAGCGGCCGCTATGAAAGCATGAGAAGGAGGCTTGCGAGTTGGAATCCATTCTCTGGCTGATCGTAGTCTGTCTATTCGCGCAATGGCTGTTCGTTCTATGGAATCTGTCCCAGCTGCCGCGTATGGAGCAGAGCGGAAGGCTGGGCGCCACGCTGTCCATATTGATTCCAGCCCGCAACGAAGAAGGGAATATAGCGGAATGCCTCCGCGCGGCGATTGTTGCCGCCGGAGATCACGAGGTGGAAATAATTGTGCTGGACGACGGGTCTACTGACCGTACTGCGGCGCTTGTCAGGGAAGCGGCGATTATGGATGGGAGGATACACTATGTGGCGGGTGATGCGCTGCCGCCAGGCTGGACCGGCAAATGCTTCGCTTGCCATCAGTTGGCAAGTGAAGCAAGCGGCGAATGGCTGTTGTTCCTGGACGCTGACGCCAGATTGAAACCAGGCGCGGTAGAAGCTGCAATGGCTGCCGCAGTGCGGCAAGGCAGAGGCTTGGTGACGGGCTTCCCGCATCAGATCACAGGTTCTTGGCTTGAGCGTCTTATCGTGCCGATGATGATGTTCACGATCGCCTGCCATCTGCCAGTGCGGATGGTTCGCACTTCGCGTGACGACAGATTCGCAGCTGCACATGGCGCATTTATGCTGGTGCATCGCGACAGCTATGCCGCTATGGGCGGTCATGAAGCTGTGCGTGATCGTCTGGTTGATGATGTGGAGCTTGCGAAGGCGATGAAACGAGCAGGAGAGCCAGTGATGCTCGCTGACGTGAGGGAGTATGTGTCCATGCGCATGTATACGAATTCGAAAGAGGTCTGGAGCGGGTACAAGAAGAACATTTACGAAGGGGTGGGGCGAAATCCGTACTTGTTGTTCGCTATTGTTCTTTTATACGGAACTCTATATCTTGTACCACCACTGGCGTTTCTTCTGGAAATTGCCGCTCAGACGATTGGAGCTTCCGATGACGGTGTGAATGGGCAGCTATTTGCCGCACTCGCAGGCTGGATGCTTGGACTAGTCATTAAGCTGACAATCGACATGCGCAGTGGACAACCTGCATGGTTCGCTGCTTTTCTACCACTCAGTATCGGCGTTCTATGCGCCTTGGCGCTCAGTTCTTGGCGAAGTTCCGGCAAGCGGGATGGCTATGAATGGAAGGGGAGGAGCTACTCGTAATGAAGCGTGTAGTCATAATAGGAGCAGGGCTTGGCGGTTTGTCAGCAGCAATATCGCTCGCAGCCAGAGGATTCGAGGTCATCGTTCTGGAGCAGCAAGCGGAAGCCGGCGGCAAGCTGCAGCGTATGGAACGGAATGGCTACCGGTTCGATCGAGGGCCCAGCACCATTACAATGCCCCATGTCTTTCATCGTCTGTTCTCTTCAGTGGGCAGACAATTAGCAGATTATGTACGTCTGGAACGGCTGGAGCCGAGCACACGCAATTTGTTCGCAGACGGTCATGCGGTTGATTTCACCAGTGACCTGACGGCTATGGAGGAGCAGATTGCCCGCTACAGCCCGAAGGATGCGAGAATGTACAGATCGTTCATGACGGAATCCAAGCGGCTGTACGATACGTCCGAATCGCTGTTCCTGAATCGCTTGCTTCATCATTGGCGTGCGAAAGCGGATATGCGTCTGCTTGCCGGACTTCTCTCGGTTCGCCCCACGACGAATTACCAGTCGCTGCTAAGCCGATATTTCACTCATCCCAATACGCTCGCTATGCTTGGACGTTACGCTACATATGTCGGTTCATCGCCGTATCAAGCGCCTGCCATCTTCGCAATGCTGCCCTATTTAGAGCAGCAGCTGGGTGTTTATAGTGTGCGTGACGGCACTTATGAGCTGGTTGCGGCCATGCGCAAGCTCGCAGAAGAGCTCGGGGTTTTGTTCCATTTTGGTTGCAAGGTGACGTCTATTAACAGCAGTAAGGGCAGAGTAACAGGGGTCTCCAGCGACTGTGGCGACTACAGCGCCGAGCTAGTCATTGCGAACGGAGATGTTCTGTCCGCCGCATCACAACTGCTGACCGAGCGGCAACGACCGTCTTTACGTGATCGCAGAATGAAGAAGCTGGAGCCATCCTTGTCGGGTTATGCGATGGTGGCCGGTGTTCGGAAGGTATATGATCAACTTCTTCATCATACGGTGTTTTTCCCGGAGGGGTACGGCTCAGAGTTCGATGATATATTCCGGAGGAAGCGGCTGCCGACAGAACCGGCTATCTATGTATGTCATTCCGGCCATTCTCAGACCGGCATGGCGCCCGAAGGCTGCAGCAATCTCTTCCTGTTGGCGAATGCGCCATATGTGACGGAAGAGAATCGGCATATGCTCACCGGGGAAGATTACGGCGAGCGTCTTCTGCTGCAGTTGGAGCGAGCAGGGCTCCAAGGCTTGACGGCATTGCTGGACTACAAGCAGATCTATACGCCGGTGCAACTGGAAGCAGATACGTCTGCTTATCGCGGAGGGATATATGGCATCTCGTCGAATAGTGCGCGTCAGACGTTCTTCCGTCCTTCCAACCGGGGAGACCTGGATGGCTTATGGTTCGTTGGAGGAACGACCCACCCCGGCGGAGGTACCCCGCTTGTCACGTTGTCCGGTATGCTGGTTGCCGACGCTATCAGCAGTTAATGGCATCGGCAACCAGTTGTGTTATCCCTATTCAATTGACATTTGGTATTACTGCGTATTCACAGCCAGTTTCCGTCGATTCCAGCCGAACAGAACGGCGAACAAGAGCAGTACGACGCCTGTGCACATGAATTCTTGTACGATGCTAAGCGTAAGCCAGCCTAGCACGGTAGATCCCGCCACGACGCCAAGCGAGAAGAAAGCATAGAAGTAGCCGTATGCTTTCCCGCGCAGTTCTGGAGGCGTCGACTGGATAAGCATCGTATTAATAGAAGGGAACAGAAATGCAAAGCCTATCCCGTACAATCCCAATACGCTGTAAAGCGCAAGTGTTGTTGCGGATTGACTGATGAGTAGCTGGCTGATTCCCATTAAGCCCATGCCTACCCCCATTGTCAGCGACGGCGCGACACGATCGAATATGCGGTTCGTAGGCAGCACGAATACGATAATGGCAATAATGCCGAAGGTGCTCATCAGCGTGCCGCTCATGCGGGAATCGTAACCCAGCTCCTGCACATGAAGCGGCAGCAGATAGGCGATAACGCCTTGTGAGAACATGAGGAAGAATGCGCCTCCGAACGCTTTCAGCATCCCGGTATTCATGAAGGTGCCGTTCACGCTGCTAGTGTTGCCCTCCGTCTTCTTCATAGGCTCATGCTTGCCGAGGAAGATTGCGGCCAGAACCGCAAGTGAGAAGCCTAGTACGGCGACGAATGTGAAAACGGCCGGCACGGATGTTTTGCTCGCCATAATTCCGCTGAATGCAGGACCGATGACGGCGGCCAGACCGACGAATGAACCGATATTGGCCACTTTCTTTCCTTGCTGATTTTGCTTCGTTGTGTTCGCGGAGAAGGTGAACGCCGCAGGCACAATCAATCCGGCAACGAAGCCGTGAATAATGCGTACAGCAATCAGGATCGCCGGCTGATCTACCAGATGGTACAGCAGCAGGGAAGCGCTAGAGAGCACCAGTCCCGCCATTAATATTTTGAATGGTCCGGTCTTGTCCGTTAGAATACCGGATATAATGTTGCCGAGCGTGTTGGACAACGAATAGATGCCGATGACGAAGCCGGCGATGAATGAGGTTGCTCCGACAGAAGTGGCGAAGGTGCTCATGACCGGCAATTGAGAGAACAAATCGAAAAATGAGAAAAAGACGATACTATACACCAGCACCGCGTAGTTGAAAGGCTTCACAGTGAACTTGTCTTGAGCTTTTCTCAGTTGCCATTCCAGTATAAAGTTGGCAAGTGGAATGAAGGCTGCAAGCATGGCCGCGGCTGGCCACAGCAAGCTCCACTTGACTCGAATGGCTGCATACAAGATGGCGATTGCATATAGGATGAAGATTCCGCCATGAATGGCTCCGACGATGGATACGGCCTTGTCGAATCCCCATACGTATTTCAAAGGCATGGCAATGCCAAGCAAGATCAATAAAGAGATCCCGTCCATCAGTCCGGTTATGCGCAGCAAGCGAATGGGATGTGTTTGCAAATGAATGACCCCTATGCATGTAGTATTTGATTGATTCCATTCTAACACTAGATACGGATCGAATATAGGAACAAACCTTGACAATTGCTGCCGATTCAGAACATTGCGTCTAACTGTTAAACTATCGTCACATTTGACCTTAGCGCCAGGATCATTGATAATTTGTACTATCATGATAGCTGGAGGAGAACGATTGCATGGGCTACCGTACTTTAGAAGAATGTATAATCGATCTGGAGAAGCACGGTCACTTGGTCAGAATTAGGGAAGAGGTCGATCCCGATCTGGAGATGGCCGCTATCCACATGAAGGTATATGAAGCAGGGGGACCTGCGCTGCTATTCCAGAACATAAAGGGCTCCAAATTCAGAGCTGTATCCAATCTGTTCGGCACGATTGAGCGAAGCAAGTTCATCTTCCGCGATACGTTCGAGAAGGTGCAGGGAGTCATCGCACTGCGCAATGATCCTATGAAGGCGCTGAGGAATCCGATCGGCTACTTTGGCACGGGAGTGGCGGCCAGCAAGGCGTTGCCGATCAAAAAGTCCGTTCCATCCGGATTCAGGGAAATAGCGATTAGCGATATGCCGCTGATCAAAAGCTGGCCAATGGACGGCGGAGCGTTCGTCACGCTGCCCCAGGTCTATTCCGAGGACCCGGACAAGCCGGGCATCATGAATTCCAATCTGGGCATGTACCGCGTGCAGCTTACAGGCAATGAGTATGAGTTGAATAAGGAAGTCGGCGTTCACTATCAAATTCATAGAGGGATCGGCGTTCATCAACATCATGCGAACAAATTGGGGAAACCGCTTAAGGTAAGCTGCTTCATCGGCGGTCCGCCTGCGCACACGCTGTCGGCCGTTATGCCGCTGCCCGAAGGCATGAGTGAGCTAACCTTCGCCGGTCTGCTAGGGGGACGCAACTTCCGTTACAGCTATGTGGAAGGCCATTGCATCAGCAACGATGCGGACTTCGTCATTACAGGAGAGATTTATCCCGACGAGACGAAGCCGGAGGGACCGTTCGGCGACCATCTCGGCTATTACAGTTTGATCCACAACTTTCCGGTTATGCGGGTTCACAAGGTGTATGCGAAGGAAGGGGCGATCTTCCCATTCACTGTCGTAGGAAGGCCGCCTCAGGAAGACACATCGTTCGGCGCGCTTATTCATGAGCTGACCGGCTCTGCGATCAAGCAGGAGATTAAAGGCGCTAAGGAAGTGCATGCGGTAGACGCCGCGGGTGTCCATCCGCTGTTGTTCGCGATCGGCAGCGAACGATATACACCGTATCAGCAGGTGAAGCAGCCGGCTGAGCTTCTGACGATTGCGAACCGGATACTGGGCACTGGACAGCTCAGCTTGGCGAAGTATTTGTTTATTGCTGCAGAGGAACGACAACCGTTGACGACGCATGATATGCCGCGCTTTCTGGGCTACATACTGGAACGAATCAATTTGCAGCGCGATCTGCATTTCCAGACGAATACGACCATTGACACGCTGGATTACTCCGGCACAGGATTGAATCAGGGAAGCAAGGTCATCTTCGCGGCGGTTGGCGAACCGGTCAGAGAGCTTTGTGGAGAAGTGCCGGAAGTGCTGAAGGGGCTGGCCTTGCCGTACCTTACCGAGCCGCGGCTCGTCATGCCGGGTGTCGTCGCCTTGCAGGGGAGCGCTTTCGCGAACTATGAGTCTGCAGGGGAACAGATGGAGCAGTTGAGTGTGGCAATTGAAGCGGCGGGAGGCATGCCGGATTGTCCAATGATCGTCGTATGCGACGACAGTGATTTTCTAAGTGCTACATTCGATAACTTCCTGTGGGCGACCTTCACGCGCAGCAATCCGTCCCATGATATGTATGGCGTCAATAGCGGCTACACCTTCAAGCATTGGGGCTGCGACAATGTAATTATCGATGCGCGCCGTAAGCCGCATCAAGCGCCGCCGCTCGTGCCCGACCCGGAAGTGGAAGAGAGCATTGCGCGATTGTTTGCTCCAGGAGCCGTGCTGGATCATATTGTGCGGGGAGAAGATGTTTAGTGACAGAGAGCGGGCGTCTAGACGCCCGCTCTCTGTCTTAGCTCCTGCTGAGCACTGTGTTAGCTCCTGCTGAGCACTGTGTTAGCTCCTTCTGAGCACTGTGTTGCAGCTCAGATGCTGTTCGGCACTCGAGACTTAATCACACTACATAACTATCCGCTGCGCCGCCCCCCGCGCTATATCCGCAACGTCGCCCCCGTGCTATATCCGCAACGTCGCCCCCACGCTACATCCACAACGTCGCCCCCCTCCCCCTACAACCCCCACTACCCGCTGAATAACTGGATTTTATACATCTATTATTAACAAATCTATTGTTCGACACTGTTATAAATGGAAAAGATACAGTTGTTATTCGTGATTTAGTCGTTCTAAGTCTGTTCTGCAGAAAATAATGACATGAAATCCATTTAGTACTTCATTGACAGTGAATTTAATCAATCTAATTACATAAAATCCATTTGCATTATGCAGCACATCCCTTGATATCCTCTACTCTTTACAACAAACCACTCTCTAGCCCTTCCTTCGTTAGTTTATATCTCGTCACTCGTTGTCCTTTCTCTTGAATTACCGGATGGAGCCATCCCTTCTTACAAAGCCTCTGCAAATGGCGAATCACCGTACGGTGGTCAATGGAGAAGTAGCGTGCCATTTCGATAGGCTTTACAGGTCGCGCTAAAAACGCTGCAAATCTTATGATCTCTTTATCTGCGAAATGGATTGGTTTGATGTTAGCGTTGGCTGTTTCGAATCTGGCTAGTATTGTGCGCAGCAAAAAAATACATAGATCAGGCCGATTTGCGACATCGTCATATGAAAATGAGACAATGTGGTATCCCATTCCGTAAAGGAATGCTTCCCTTTTTAACTCATTGCTGTACTTTTCTCGATCCATCTCTTCGACATGTGTTCTGAATCCTTTAATTTCAATAAGAATCCTCCATAACTTTGGTGAATATACGAAGTCGGCAAAGTATGGCCAACCGCGCCAATCAACGACTTCAAACTCCGGATGAAGCTGATCCAAATGACCTTTAAGCTTCCACCATACGTTTTTTATGAATAACTTTTCTGCATGATTATGTCCTCGTTCCAATCGGTTCTTGCGTTCTCCTTTACGTTTGCTTAGATGATAATCAATGAATGCTTGATGTGCTTGCTCGAAATCACTCATACGCCTCAATTCACTCCTCGTATTAAAATGAAAAAACGCCCTCCGTTCATCGAAAAGATGAAAGAGGACGTTCTTCGTCACTTCCATCAATTATATACCAGCATTCACAAATGGCATAGATTTTTTGTATAGACTACCGCGATATATCAAATTTATATAGATTGTGATATGGAAAGTGAAGTATTAGAGAAGAAATAGAAAGGCTTTAATATTGATTGATATGGACTAGTTGGAGTTTACAGGTGAGTTTTCGAGTTTTTTAGTTTTTGAGGTTCGAGGTAATTTTGCACTTACAGGCTTCTGAGATGAGGAGGACATGCTGATTTGATGACTGGAAATGAGGGTGGGGATGATATGGGCTGGCACTCGTGGGGGTTATAGGATTACTAATGGATTTATAGAAGTTAAATTGGTTGGAATTGAATATTATGAAGCGATAAGTGGAAAACATACAGTTATTATTGCTCCTGGTTAAGGATTAATGAAAATCCGGTTTAATTAGTTACATGAAATCCATTTGATTGAATACGTGTGACAATCTACAGTGAATATAGTTGCATAAAATACAATTGTTCTCATGTTGCATGAGGCAAGAAGAGGAAATTGAACGTGAGAACAGCGATCGGGAATGAGAGAAATTGCGTGCTCTATCGCTCACATTGCGCACAATCACATTACTCGCATTGACATTACTCGCATTGACATTACTCGCATTCAAATTGCGCACACCTCGCTCCGTCTCAAACATCATTGGAAAATAGGCCTTCCCGCAAGCGGTTCACACGGCTCGCAGGAAGGCCTATTGCGCCTGGCATAAGCTAGACCAAGGTCGAGTCTGGCAATACGACCCGGGCTGGATTCCGATCCATGACAGCCGCGGTATGCTGAATAGAACGGAGTCCCATTGCAAGCTTTCGCAGCTGGCTGTCAGCCGGGTTGCACTTCGAAATCGGGGTCCCACTTGTACTTCTCCTCGTAGATGCGCATCACTTCATCGCGCAGCGGCGTGGAGGACGTAGCATGGCCCTGGACCTGGACGTAGCGATACAGCCTTAAGAAGCGTTCCTTGGGCAGCAGCCGCGCATAGCGAAGGAGCAAGTACGGATACAGCTTCATGTATCTCTGCTTGCGGACGGCAGCGCCGGCGACCAGCGCCATAATGGCATTGCCGTTCGGCAGCTTCATGATTTGCGATTCGTGCTGAAGCATGTAGCGGAACGTGTTCTCTCTGATCAGATCGCGCCTGATTCTGGCGATCTCGCCGATATAGGCAACGAGCTCGGCGTTGAAGCTCTCCATCAGCAGCGGCTCCAGCATGAGATCCATATCCTTGCGCAGCCGGAACGTCTGCAGCAGCATAATTTGCTCCATCCTCAGCCTGTCGTTCTGCACAAGCGAGCCGATCTCGCGCAACATCTCGTACGTACGAGGCTTGTCCCCCTGCTGGAACACTTCAACAGCAGATTGATGGTCTCGATTCAGGCCGGCTGCCAATCCGGATTGATGCCGGATGAAACATTTTTCAAGCTGAATGCGATGAAGTGCAGGGGTCGCGCGCTTCTGCATCGTCAATAATAGATATAGTAAAGCGATGCCGACAACTAGAAGCAGGATACTCTCCCATAGCACATCAGCGAAAGCAAGACCAGCGCCGAGCAGCAGAAGCAGCAGCGCCCTTGAACGCCAATGCGAGCGGGTCACCTTTGTGGCAGCGTACTTCTCGACGGGGACAAGTGTCTGCTTGCCGCAAGAAGGGCATGCCCTTTCGCCAAGTACGGTGAACGATCGGCATTTTCGGCATATTTTGAGCTTTTGGTATGATTCTTGGACACGTTTATAAGGACGCAAAGTGACAGGTGTTTTTTTGATCGTCATACGTCGCTTTGCCCTCGTTTCGATATAGACAGCACCAGTCTGCCAAGCTGCTCCTGCGAAGGAGCTTGTTTCATTTGCAGACGGTAACGGAGTGTCAAGTATGCGATGAGTAGAACCTTTAGTCCCAGAATAACGTATATAACCATGTGTGTAGACCCTCCCTGAGATGACAAAAAAAGTGATTTATGGAAGTTCATAAAGTATACTTGATTTTAGTATACCAAATGAAACTACGCCATGACCAATTCTGCTATACCCAGCAGTCCCGCATCTCGGGGAGCCGTGTAATCCATCTATCTAGCAATCTATCAATCTATTTGTCGGCGATGCGACCAAGGAGGACGAACATGACGATACGAAACCGATTCAAACACGCAGCTACCCTTTTTATATTATGCCTGCTCATGCTACTCAGCAGCCTGCCGGCGGTGTCTGCCTCCGGAGAAGGGGGCGGAATGGACGCCGTGCTGGTGCTGGATGTGAGCCATTCCATGGCGGACAGCGACCGGAACAAGATCGGCAACGAAGCGATGAAGATGTTCATCGATATGCTGTCGGAGGAAGGGAACCGGGTGAGCGTCGTTGCTTATACCGATCAGATCGAACGGGAGAAGGCGCTGCTGGAGATCGACTCCCCGGAAGACAAGGAGAACCTGAAGGCGTTCATTGACGGTCTGAACCGTGGCTCCTATACCGATATCGCGGTCGGCGTGAAGGAAGCGGTGCAAGTATTGACCGACGGCGGCGATGCGGGACGGGAGCCGATCATCATTGTGCTTGCGGACGGCAACAACTCGCTGGATCCGAAGTCCGGCAGGACGGAAGCGGAGTCGGACCGGGAGATGGAGAAGGCGATCGGCACGGCGCAAGACCTTGACATTCCGATCTATACAATTGGCCTGAACTCAGACGGCAAATTAAACAAGGCTGCGCTGGAGCAACTGGCGGAGCAGACGGGCGGCAAATCGTTCGTCACATCCTCTGCGGACGATCTGCCCCGCATATTGAGCGAGATATTCGCTAGCCATCTGGAGTTGAATATCGTGCCCGTGGATTCCTTCACGGCTGACGGCGATTATCAGAATGTGAAGGTGACCGTTCCGAACAGCAATGTGCTGGAGGCGAACATCTCCATTATGTCGGAGCAGCCGGTGGAGGTGAAGCTGGCTGATCCGTCCGGCAATGCGGTGGCCATCCCTTCGCAAGACGTGCTGCTTGCCAAGTCGAAGAGCTATTCCCTGATTAAGATCGTCAGGCCGGCGCAAGGCGACTGGACGCTGCAAGTGAAGGGCGTTGCACAGGATAACATCGATATCAATCTCATTTTCAACTACGACTTGACGCTGGAGCTGGAGCCGCTAGGGCAGAAGAGCTTCGCCAAGGGTGACACAGTTAAGCTGCAAGCTTACTTGGCCAGCGGGGGCCAGCGTCTGGGCGACAGCGCGCAGTATCGCAACATGAGCGCCGTTATGAACGTCAAGGATGTAACGAACGGCAAGATGGAACAAATATCGATGAAGCTTGCGGGCGATTATTTCGAAGGCTCGTACAAGCTGCCGGATAGCCACGATTACGAGATTACCGTGCGGGCCGAGGAGCAGAGCTTCTTCCGAGAAAGCGAGACGATGGCCATATCGGCTTCGTCGGGCGGAGGAACCGCTGCATCGAAGCCGGATGAAGAAGTCAAGGAAAGCACATCGTATACCGGCATCATCATCGCCGCAGTTGGGGCTATCGTGCTTCTTGCCGCTGCGTACTTCGTCTATCGGATCATGAAGGAGAGAAGCCGAGGCTTCGTCGGACAGATCGTCATTGAAATCCGCGACGAGAATACAGGCGACAAGTCCTCGCCCCAATACAAGCGGCTAAGCCACTTCAAGGGGAAATTCCAGCTGCATCACTTGCTGCAGCTGGCTCCCGAGTTCAAGGAGACGGAGAAGATTCTGTTCAAGCCTGCCGACGGCGATAAGCTGAAGCTGATCAACGGATCGGCCTGCACGGTGGAGAAATTCGGTAGAGCTGCGGCTGCAGGCAGCGAGCTTGTGCTAAAGAGCGGTGACCGGATTGCCATTTCGTTGACACAAGTGGACAAGACCGTTCATATCGAATATCTCGTATAAATTGCCGCAGGCACATATTCCAGGAGGTATGTACCCATGAAACCAATCGTAAGAGAACATATTCAACAGCTCGACGTGTCGCTAGGCGGAGGAATCGTCAGCGAGAAGATCAGGGTCGATACGATCGACAATCCTATTCTGATCGTGGGGCTTGGCGGTACGGGAATAGACGCGCTGCTCCGCCTGAAGTATCAGATTAACCGCAGGTTCAAGCTGCCGGAGGACCCGATCTCCAAGCGGAAGCGGGACAAGCCCGATAACGTGGAATTTCTGGCATTCGAGACGAATGAGCAGGATCGTAACAAGAGGTATAAGGGAATCGGCCTCGATCCCATCAATGAATTCGTGCTGCTGTCCAACGCCGAAGTGGGCGGACTGCTGCAGAACCGCAGCATTCTGGAACCGTACATTACGGACTGGCTGTCGCCGGAGCTGAGTATTACCGATGGGATGAACGGCGCAGCGGGCGTTCGCCAGGCGGGCAGGCTGCTGCTGTTCACGAAGATCAATCAAGTCGTGCAGAGCATCGACAAGAAGATCAAGACGCTGTCCGTCGGCACGAACAAGAAGCTGATGGTATTCCTGCTGACGGGACTGTCCGGCGGCACGGGAAGCGGCTGCTTCCTGGATATCTCTTATATCATTCGCGGCATTATCGAACGCGACCATGGCGCGGCTGGCATCGACCGGGTGAATACGCTCGGTTATCTGTTCACGCCGGACATCAATTTATCCAACAAGAGCCTGAGCGACCATACGCGGGAGTACATTAAGAAGAATGGCTATGCCGCGCTGAAGGAATTGGATTACTGGATGAATGTGGACGCCCGGGGCGAGCGGTTCAGACAGCAATACGGCAACATCCTGTCCGTCAATTCGCCGCTGCCGCCGTTCAATCTGTGCCATCTCATCTCCGCCACGAATACGGAGGGCAAGCTGCTGGACAACGCCTACGATTACTGCATGAATGTGACGGCGGAGAATATTACGAACTTTATATCCAGCGAGGAGAAGCAATCCGGCGAGGAATTCGCCATTCATGACTATATTAGCAACATCCGGACGAACATCGCCCAGATGAACAAGTTGTATCCAGCCAACTATGATTACAACATTATCGGCGCATCGTCAGCGGTGCTGCCTATTGAAGAGATGACGACTTACCTGGCTTACAGGCTGTTCCAGAAGATGGAGGGCATGTTCCGTCATGCTCCTTCGCAGGAGGATGTGGAGAAGTTCGTCCGCAAGCTGGGCGTTGACCTGGAGACGATGATGAAGACATTCGACTCCCGCGTGCCGGAGCCGCTGCCAGGCTATGAGCATAGTGAACGGCTCAGCTACAGCAATGTCGTCAAGATGCAAGCCGTCAACATGGACACCGAGCTGGAGCAGAACTTCCTGGCAAGGGCGCGCGAAGAGTATATTAAAGCGAAGAAGCAGCTGCCCGGCGAGATCGTCGGCGGGTTCACGGAGAATATTCGCCGGATGTTCCTGCATCCGGAGCAAGGTCCCTTCTACGTGTCGCGGCTTATCTATACGGAGAAAGGCTTCTGCGTGCTGAAAATGCTGCTGTCGTATATCGAATCGCTGCGCGAGAATCTGCAAAGACTGCCGCGCGACATCGATGCCGCAAGGGAGCAAGCGGAGGAGCGGATGGGCGATGCGAAGAGCGCCTTCGTCTCCAAGGACAAGAAGAAAAACAACTATATCGAGGCCAAAATCAATGAGTACTGGCTGCGCGCGGATGTGGAGCGGATGGAGCAGTTGATCGAGTTCTACGAGGATTTGCACGAGCTGTTGAATGCCGAAAACAACCGCATGTATAGCGTATACTCCGAAATATTGAATGTGCTCAATACGATCTTTGCGAAAAATGGCGAAATTCTGACGAGCGGCGAAGAGCGCGGCGACCATAAAGGGAACAAGACTTATTACTGGAACATCGTCAGCGTGCCGGACATCTCGCATGTGATCGGACGCATCATGGACAACAAGGATGGCGAGGATCTGATCCGCGACTTCACGAGAGAGCTGCTGGAGAGCTCCAACCTATGGATCAAGGAGCAGGACATTGACATCGTCGGCTCCATCTCGGAATTTCTGACCGATAAGTTCGGCGATCTTATTACAAAATCGATGGAAGAGTTCCTGGTCATGAAGTACGGGGAAGACGAGCCGATCGATAAGTTCGTCGAGCGCCATATCGCCAGCAAGCTGGACGAAGAGGCGATTCCCGTCTTCCATCTGAGCAATAGCGCGGGCAATCTTCACTTCCCTTCATGGGGATTCGTCTCCGTGCCGCAGCAAGCGCCGAGCATATTGCGCGGCATCCGCAACTACCAGAACAATTCCATCGGCAAGTCGCACTTCACGATTAAGGAGAGCGAGGTGCGCAACCGGATATTCTGGCTCAATACGAAGAATGGCGTGCCTCTGTTCGTGTACACGCCGCTTAAGGTGTATGAGGAAAGCTACGAGCGCACCATTCTGGATAAGGAAGGAATCGGACGACACCTTGTGCAGAGCGACAGGGAGAACTGGACCTACCTGCCTTCCCCGATCCCGGAGAAATCCTGGGGAGAGACTTATGTAAACGATCGGGTGCGGACATATAACGCAAGGATCAGAGCGGACTTCGCGCGCGCTGTCAGCTGCGGCATCATTGTGGAGAAGGGAATTGACAATCCGCTCAGCAACCGCTATAGCGTGAAGCTGACGAAGCCATTCAGCGTGATGAATGCGCTGCAGGGCTTTGATCTGGGACTGGACGTCAGCGGACAGAAGCCGAATCTGGGTGAGGTGAAGCGTGCGGCATCCGAGCTGAAGCGGTTGCTCGGCGGCGGCTTGGAGACGGAAGCGCTGCAGGATATATTCGGCAGCTATACAGAGGAGCTGGCGCAAGAGAATCTGATCCGGACGCCGCAGCTGCTGAAGCGGGTTCGCGAGGAATTGGCGAAGCTGGATGAGCTTGCAGCTGAAGTGAAGCAGCTGGAGGATGTGCTGCGCGCCCATGAGAGCGAGGATCGCTGGCTGCAGCAATTCATGGAGGCATTGTATACGAATACGATTGCCAAGCGAGGCGCCTTGTTCGTCTATGATCGCGATGATGAGGAAGTGGCGTGGCCGCCGTTCGCCAATCTGATGACGGGCGGCAACTACATCGAGTACGAAGTGTTCGTCAGCTTCCGCGCTCTGGATGAGCGCAGCCTCGCCACGCTGATGCGCAAGGCGAGCCGGAGAGTGACGGAGCTGACGGCGAATGAGGATACAGCCCCGCTGATCGGGAGGCTGGATGAGCTGTATGGCCTGTTCCTGGATGCGAGGGAGCGGCTGGAATACGAGAAGCTGGAGCTGGCGAGCGGTGAGGAGATGTACGCATTCTATCGCGGCATGACCGCACGGCTTCATGACATTCGCAGAAAGCTGAAGCAAGGATGAGAGGCATGATTGAGCAATTCGCGACAGATTATACCGTGGCCGAGCAACGGCTGCAGGGGGCGGTGGACGACCAGAGCAGCATTCATTACCCTACCGTCTTTCTCTATATCGGCGATGAGATTGCCGAGGCGATTGAACCGATGATGGAGACCAATTCGCTCAGGTGGGCGAATAACGCAGGAGTTGTCTATTGCCATGTACGGGGAAGCGGCGCAGGCTCCGCCCCGGATTACTCCGACGGTTCCGGCGACACATCGGCCAACCGGTTCACCATTGCGCTTGACGGCCTGTATGACGAGCCGTTGGACAAGAGGAACGTCAGGGGAGGGATCGGCCGGCGCTTCCATGAGGCAGGCGACCACCTGAGACGGCTTAACCGTGCGCTCAGGAGCATGAACGATGCGATCAGCGACTACGGCCGGATGTATGCTTCGTTCGACCGCCTCCATCTGGCCGTCATCATACGCGCTGACGATCCCATGAACATTCTCGTGCCGGACATTGCGCTGCTTGCGCAAGCGATATTCGGCACACTGTTCAAGTCGGTTCAGAGCGACCTGTTCGTCTTGGTTCAGGAGAGGGAGCAGACGGAGTCGTTCGGTTATGCGGCCGCCGCGGGAGTCTCCTTCCTGCGGGAGCTGGAGCGGTTCCAACAGCCGGGGTTCACCTACAACGAGCCGCTCCAGATGACGGGAGACGGGCTGCGCATTCCCGTCTCGCACGGGCCGGCCCCTTTGTTCGATCTCGTCTATCTGCTGTCTGACCGCAATGAGAAGGGAATGACGCCGCTCGGCGGAATGGGGCAGAACTATGAAGCGATCTGCCGCATCATGCTGCTGAAGAACCGATGCATTGGGGGTCTGGAGCATAACGACCACGGCGGAAGCTACAACAACACTTCCTTTAAAAATAGCCTGCGCGCGGAGTCCGGCAAAATGGGCTACGTGTCCGCAGGGCTTGCCAGGGTGCAGAGGCCGGCTTACGCCATCGCATTGACAGTGCTGTATCACCTGCTGGATGGCGTCATAGTCCGGTTGCAGGCGCCCCCGGAGCTGGACAGGAAGGAGAAGCTGCAATTGTTCGGCATCGACATGCAGGCGCTGGAGCGAACGATTGCGGAGTGTGTGCCGGGGGAAGAGCGGCTGGAGGACATGAAAGGGTTGATGACCAGCGGCTGCAAGTTCGACGACCTGCGCGGCAAGTCGCTGGAGCAAGCGGGCAAGCTGTTGTTCGGAGAGGGCTGCGAAGTGTTCTTCAAGAAGCATTATGCCGAGCTGGCCGGCCAGCGGCTGGACAGAATGGATGTGGCTGGACTGATGAAGCGGGCGCTGGAGAGAAGCGCCAAGTCGCAACCGCAAATCTCGTTCTACCATCTCTTCAAGTGGACGGATGATGACCATGCTGATGGCGTGGTCATCGGCGCAGTCCGCGAGCGGATGCAGGAGCTGGCGGGGAGCATACAGCACGTCCAGGAGGAGCTGGAGAAGATGATGGCCATGCGGACTGAGGAGTTGAAGTTCGCGCGTGTTCCCTTCATGGACAAGCGGAATATGCGAAGCTTCATTCATGCCTATATCGATGCCGTCTACGGACTTCGCCGGGAGAAGCTGCTGCTGGAGACGGAGTTGATCCTGTACCGGAGATACGCCTCGGAGCTCGAGATGCTGAATCAGTGGAACCGCGTCCGGCTGGAGCGGTTGAACGATCTCCGATCGAAGCTGAAGAAGGAAGCGCAGCATAGCATAGCGCAAGGCGACGGCTATATCGGGCAAAATGTGTTCGATTATTATGAGCGTGTAACGGCTGAGGTCATCCGTGAGCTGGAGGAGAAGCGAGGCGGTCAGGTGCTGTTCGAGGAGCGTTATATCGGCCATGTGCTGGAGCTGCTGGAGCAGGGGGAATCGGCGCTGGTCGAACGGTTGATTGCCGTATGCCGCCGGGATCTGCTGAGCAGCGCCAAGTTCGCGCTGGCATTCGAAGAAGAGCTGCTGCAGCGTGCTAACGTGTCGGTTGCTTACGACAATCGGAGAGCGCTGACGAAGGAGGAGCTGTTCCATCAGCTGTACCGGATGCTGGAGGAGCATGCGACCATTCATATTCGCTTGTTAGACTATATGCATAAGAATCGGTATGAAGAGCATTACTTGTTCGGCGACCGCGGCAGTGAATTTATCCGGTACGCCCTTCATATGGGGGATTCATCGCGCATCCACAAGCTGGGATGCCTGCATGAAGAGCGAAGAAGCGGTGTCGAGAGGCTGCATCTGATGGGCGGCTTCCATCTGGAGGACTTGCTTTATTACCGCCATGCGAAGCCTTTCTACGAAGCCTATGTGCAGGACGGCTACAAGTTCCACGCGATGGACGATGAGCAGCTTCCGCTGTTAGCGTGAATTGTGGCGAAGCGAGAATATAGAACGTGAAATAGAGAGGAGGCTGTCCCATGCAACGGAAAGTGAATATGCTGCTGCTGGCATTCGGACTGTTGGGTGCGGCTGTCGGCGCCGTCCTAGGCGAAGCGCTCATGCTCGCGCTGCCGGAATCGTGGCCCAGTTATGCGGCTGTTGGTCTGTATTTCGGACTATTGGCCTTGTGTATCGGATTAGGCTGTCTCATCGCGGAACTCATGGCGCCGCGACTGAACGGACATTCCTGGCGGCAGCGTTATGCGGATTGGTCATGGAAGCTGCTGCTTCCTGCTACATTCGTTCTGCTCTTCGCTGTCGGAGCACTGCTCCAGTTCGTGTTCGGCCTTGACTTCGGAGGGACGAAGCGTGTGAAGGATATCGTGCTCGTCATTGATAATTCCGGCAGTATGTCGGAGACGGACCCGGATGGCGAACGGTATGCAGCGGCGAAGGGATTGATTGCGAAGATGGAGAAGGACAAGCGCGTCGCGCTCATCTCCTTCACCGATACAGCCCAGCTGCTGCAGCCGTTCATCAGCGTGGGGACGAAGGAAGGGAAGGAGACCGTCTATGCGGTTATGGACGGAATCGAACCGACGGACGAGGGCACGAATTTCAGCGAGGCGCTGGGAGAAGCGGTGGGGATTATAGATGCGAGGGATGATCAGCATCGCGGCTCCATGATCATCCTGTTGTCCGACGGCTTCAGTGAATCCAGTATTGCGGAGCAGCTCAATCAGCTTCAGAGCCGAGGCATCGCGGCCCATGCGATCGGACTCAAGGTCGGCTACAGCGGAGGAATTGCACTGCTGGAGGAGATCGCGGAATCGACCGGCGGCCGTTATTATGACGTTGCCCAATCGGATGGGCTAGCGGCTGCGTTCCAGAACATCTATATGACGATTGACAATCGGATGCTTCATTCGTTAAACGCTGGCGCCCCTGAAGAGCATGACATCTATAAGATGCTGAGAATACTGTCGTATGTCATCATCGGAGCGGCCATCGGGCTATCGCTCGGGCTGTTGTTCGACAACCGCTATCTGGCGCTGAGCTTCGGAATTGGCGGCGTGGCCGGCGGATTGCTTGCAGGCCTTATCATGCATGCAGGCTTGTCGGGAGGAGCACTGCAGGACGGTCTGACCCGGGTCGCTGCGGCACTTGCAATGACCGCCGTCATCGCTCTGTTCACGCTTGTCGTTCCCGTAGGGGAGGGCAAGACGAGCAACAAAAGGCGGGCAGATGCGCTGGCGCATAGCGATGGAGGAAGCAGGGGCGGCCGGAGTCGTAATGGTCGCAGCCACGGATTTTAGAGAGAATAGGCATCATTCCAGGCATAAGGGGGTGGGTGAGATGCATTTTGTAGATGCCGATGAGGAATCTCCCCGGATTACCGGTCTAACGCATGCGATGGAAGAGGAGCAATGCGTCTTGCGATGGATTTGGCCAGCAGCGGTAAATGCCGTCTATATCAGCATGCTACCGCTCGAAGGGAGAGAAGGCGGGGATGAGGATACGGGCAGGCTGAAGCTGTATACGAAATCGGAGTACAAGGTCAACAATGGCTATGCGTGCCGTCTGGATCGGGCGCGTCCGTACCGCTTCACGGTCTATGCTTTCGTCGAGAGCCAGGAAGGCGCGTTCCTTATTCGTCAGCCGGATCGGGACAACCGCACGGAACTGAACGCGGGCCGGGCGAAAATATACTATTCGGTAACGGAGAAGGGCGGGCTCTTCCGCAAGCACAAGCAGGCGCTGATTGAAGTGGATACCGAAGCGGCGCTCAATCAGGATGTATTATGCTATGTGAAAAAGCAGGGAAGCTATCCTGCGAACCGGGAGGACGGCATTCTCTATCCCTTCGCAGCGCCGTTCGCGCCGGGCAGAAATGTGCTGCCGCCGATTGAAATCGGCAAGTCGGAATACGTTCGGCTGTTCTTGACCGATGGCCGGACACATGGACAATTGTATGAGCTGATCGCCAGATAAGCTGCGGTCGCAGGTCAAAGAAAGGAGCAGCTATGAGCCTATTCAAGCTATTCAAGAAGAAACCGGAAAGCAAGGCGAAGCCGTTATTTTATGATATTGTGTGCCCTTACTGCTTCAGCAAATTCGCCCCGGAACAGGTCGTCTTCCGTGCGACGCATTCCCGCGAGGACGACGAGGATTACGCGCTGGGCGAAGATGAGGAGTTGAACAAGTATCGCGAGCGGTTCGGGCTGGATTCTGTCTACGATATGGAGGCTGTACTGGATCCGCGGGACGTGCCGCCGGAGCAGCATGTCTATTCGGAGCATGTGCTCATCGGCATTCGCGACCGCTATGGCGAGCTGACACGCAGAAGGCTCTGTCCGAAGTGTCACAACGAGCTGCCCGTTACGGCAGGCAAGGTGCAAAGCAATATTATATCCATTATAGGGGCGTCGCAGGTCGGCAAGTCTGTCTATATGACGGCGCTGATCCATACGCTGCAGCAGACGACCGCGGATCATTTCAACGCGGCATGCATGCCGCTGAATGCGGAGATCAGTCGCAAGTTCCGTAGCAATTACGAAGAACCGTTGTTCCAGCGCGGCGACCTGCTGGCCTCCACGCAGAAGGAGAAGATGCAGGAGCCGTTTATTTTCCAATTCGTGTTCAAGGATGAGGACAAGCCGCCGCTCACGCTCGTCTTCTTCGATGTGGCGGGCGAAGGAATGGTAGAGCAGGACTACTTGGGTCTGCACGGCCAGCATATTAAGAACTCCGCAGGCATCCTGTTCCTGGTCGACCCGCTCCAGATCCGTTCCATCCGAGACAAAATCCGGATCAACTACGGCGATAAGCCCGGGGAGTGGGTATCGCAGTACGATGAGCCGCGCGACGTGGTGCTTACGCTGTTCGGCGATTTCATCGCTTATCAGGAGCAGAGCAAGACGGATATTCCGACGGCGGTCGTGCTCACCAAGAGCGACATGCTGCACTCGCTTAAGGACGAGGACGGGGAATATATTAAGAGCAACAGCAACATTTTCAACAATCTGACCCATCGGGAGCATTTCAATCTATCGGAATATGAGAACATCGACGGAGAGATCCGCCGCTTCATTGAGAAGGTCGATCGGCCCTTCAAAGGAACCATGGATGTGTACTTCAAGGATACCGCCTACTTCGCCGTATCGGCGCTCGGCAGCAACCCCGTAGATCAGAAGCTGCACACGGTCGTCAGCCCGATCCGCGTGGACGAGCCGTTCATCTGGCTGCTCTACAAGCTGAATTATATCGAGGGGAGACGAGACTAGTGAGGGACAACAAGCCTCGCACAGCCATTCAGCAGCAGATGTATACACGGGAGAGGCGCGGCATATTCCGGTCGACGGAAGGCTACGACACGATTGCCAAGTCGGATGGACTGGACTCCATCTTTGTGAAGAAGGTGCTCCATCCGCTCTGCGTCTACGATGCACCGGCTGCTCTGGCGACCGATGGGGTGAAGGAGGAGAGCGCCTACCCCGAATCGCTTCATCTGCTTCATCTGGACGGCGGCACCGTCGTGCTGGGCAGAAGCGTCTATAAGGGAGCCGATTTCACCGGTTTGCGCAGCACCTTCTTCACGCATAATTACATCCTCCCTGGCGGGGAGCTTCAAGCGAACGATTACCGAAGCTGGCTGTCGGCGGAATTCGTCGATACGTATGCCATCGAGAGCGGGACGGAGCTTCGTGAGCTGGACGCGCTGCCCCAAGCCGCTCCGGGCATAGAAGATGAAGCGGCCAGCTCCATTCTGGCGTCACTGGGATTCCAGGCGCGGGAGTTCAAAGCGCTGCTGCATGCCATGATGCAGTCATTGGCCGGGAAGAAGAAGGTCTATGTCGCGCTGGATGTGCCGATCTCCCGGCTGTCCCATGAGGCGAAGCGGCTGCTCGTCGTCTTGTATCGCTGCTTGCCCCGTGCGTATCGCGAGACACTGGGGTTCATGACCTATTCCAAAGAGCCTGTTAGCCGGAAAGGCATTCATCTGACGTTCGTGGAACCGGGCAGCCTGCGCGCCGGCGACAGAGAGACGGAGAAGGAATTCGTGTTCGATATGACAAGCGGACGCATCATGAATATTGATATGGAGAAGCTTCACTATCCGTTCCTTGTGTACGCATGGTCGGCTGTGGAAAGTAACTTCGAATGGGAAGGCTTTCATCCATTTGCGGATCAGATGCTGGAAGGAATGGACAGTACGTGCGCGCTTGCTCCCTCCACCTATCATGATCTGGCTGAGCTGTATGCTGCCGCGGAGTACGGGGAAGAGCGCTTGGGTGAGCTTGACAGTTCGTTGCTAAGTCGATCCCTTCCTTATTTGCGCACTCCTGGCGCGATGGAGAACAAGGTTCAGCTGCACGACTTGCTGTTGGCGCGATTCGATCTCCACTACGACAAGCTGCTGCAAGGAGAGATTCCGCAAGAGGACATTTTATCGTTATATCTCCAATACTACGGCATCGTGGGCAAGCTGATGGAGAACAAGCTTGTCGGATTCATGGTGCTGGCTGTCACCAATGCATACAAGACCGGGGATGAAGACGCTGTCGCCCGTCTCTATGACGTGATTGAGAGCGACGAGATGCTGGGCCTGGCCTTCTTCTCGAAGGTCGTGGCGGAGGCGAGGTTCGCCGACAAGCTGTTCTTTCCTTATCTGGCCCGGAAGCTGAAGGAAGTGCAGCTGCACAACTGGATCGGGCTGCTGATGGAATGGGGCCGAAGCTTTCCGCGCCTTTTCCAGTACGAGCAGCTGTATGCAACAGCCCGGCACAGCCTTGGCGCCAAGCTGGCGAAGGAGCGGCACAGACTGGCCGCGGCCGACCTGTTGGTTCAGCAGCTGCTGCAAGTCGAGGCAGGCGCCAAGCACGGCGGGAGCAAGGCGGATATTGGCGCAGTGGGCCTGGGCAAGGAGCTGGAGCTCGCCGTGTACGATACGCTGCTGGCGGGCATCTCATTCGACAGATTGACGAGACACGAGCTGGCCAATGCCGAATTTCTGGGCGATTCGGGTCGGCTGCGGCGCTGGAATGAAGGTCTGCAAGATCCGGGACGCATGGCGGCTTCGCGGAAGCTGAGGGCACTCTACGCTTGGTTCGTGCTGAAGGAGAGCGGAGAGTCGCTTCTTCGCGGATTGGATCAGGACGAGGCTTGCAGCTTGCAAGAGATTGGACGAGACCTGCTGGCAAGAGACTTGCGCGAAGACGAGTTCGAAGGACTGATTCCGGCCTTTCTGCAAGGCCCGTCATGGGATTTGGTCGATTTTGACGGCTTATTTCAGTTTTTGCATGAGCATTGCGCGGAGAAGGAGACGATTTACCGATTTATCCTTTGGACCGAGACGAGCCCTTACTTCATGCGAGCCAGAGGCTTTGTGCCCGCATACCGCACAGCGCTTCAACGCTACTTCACCAAGCATGACCGAACCGCTCTGAAGTCCAGGGCGAATTGGAAGAACAGCTTCAATGGAAGCGGAGATCGGCTGAAGGCGGCATTAAAGGAGATTCAGCTGGAGCTGTCATCGCCGCTCGTTCGCTTGCTTCGCAATAACCGAAGGGGTACGCTGCTGCTGTCCGTAGCCGGGGTGGGCGTCGCGCTGGTAGCGGCGGGGATCGTGACGGCGTTATCCGGCAAGGATGAACAGACCATGACGCCAGATCAGCCGTCCACCACGGAAGTCTCACCCGTTCCTACGCCAGATACTGTGCAGGAACCGGGAATAACGCAGCAGCCAACAGAAGGAACAGGCGCTTCGCCTACTCCTTCTGCAGGAATAAGGCGGCAATTCAACTGACACGCTAGTTGCCTGTTCCTGCATTGTCGGCGGGAAATCGCAGCAGGAACGATGCTCCGCCTTCTCTGCGATTGCTCGCCGTAATCTGTCCTCGGCTTCGTTCCACAATTGCCCGCGAGATCGCCAGTCCAAGTCCCGTCTCGCCGTGGGCACCCTTCGAGAATCGTTGGAATAATCTCGGCAGCAACGACTCAGCAATTCCTTCTCCGTCATCTGCAATTTCTAGCTGAACGTTGTGTTCCCCAATCCAGGCACGTACCCAGATCGTACTCTTCGCGTAGCGAGCTGAGTTGGCGGCAATATTGAGCAGAGCCTGCAGCAGCTTCTCCCGATCTCCGGCGATGCCCGCCGACGAGACGTTGTCAGCAATGTCCGTCTGCAGCTCTAGCCCCCTCATCAAGAGTAAAGGCTGAAGCCGATCCGCCAGTTCCTGAATCAGAGTGGTAACCTTCACGGGCTCCGTACGGAAAATCCCTTCTTCACTTTCCAGCTTGGCGAGAAGAATCATTTCGGTGACGATGCTTTTCAGCCGTTCGCATTCCTTGACGATGATATCCAGCCCTTTTTCTGCCTTTTCCCCCGTGAATATCCCGTCTTTCATGCCTTCCGCATAACCTTGTATGGACATGAGCGGCGTCTTCAGCTCATGGGATGCATTTTGGAAAAATTGCTTTTGACTCTTTTCATATTGTGCAAGCACGGCAGCCAACTGACTAACGCTTTGAGCGACTTCGCCAATTTCACCATCCGCTTTAATTAGCTTCACTTCGGAAAAACGACGGGTTTCTACTTTCTTTAATTCCTGCCTTAGACGGGTAAGCGGAGTGACAAGACGCCTCGTAATCAACATGCTGATCAGGAAGGTTAGCGCCGCACCGATTACCAATATGAGCAGCATGCGCCTGAACAGGGCTATCCACATCTCTTTAATCTCACTTAGCGGCATAGCGACAGTAAGTGAGATGGCAGGCATGACCTCGCCGTTGGCGGAAATCGCAGAAGCGGGTATTGTCTCCACGATGTAATCGCCATCCCCGCCTTGCCAGACATTCTGTTGCTTGTCCTGTATACCGGAATTGCCTAGCAACGCATTAGCTTTCTCCTCCGGCAACGTGCTATAGAGGACTTGGTTGGCGGGTGAGGTTATAATGGCCTCTATCTTGCTCCCCGATAAGATGTTCTGAAGCGGAAGCTGCTGTGCTGGCTTGGCCGGCGTCAACGGAATTGCCGCTATCTCGGGCAACGTCAATTCCATAAGCAGGCTTCCCTGCTCACGCATGTCCTTCCGTTGACCTTCAATTAACGTATTGAGCAGCAACGGATAGATCAGCACGACCGTGATGGCGAGAATGCAGACGATTAACAGTCCGATGGATAGATTCAGCCTGACCAGCAATTTCATCGTTGTCCCTGCTTTCCTTGATCCCGCAGCCGGTAGCCGTGGCCCCACACGGTATCGATCGGCAAGTCGATTATTTTTTTGCGCAGCCGCTTGATCAGATCGTCGATGGCTCTATCGCTGCCGAAATAATCGCTTCCCCACACAAGACTCAACAGTTCGTCCCGGGAAAACGCTCGGTTCGGATGCTCGGCGAGCACTTCAAGCAGCTTGAATTCCTTAATGGTCATAACGATTTCCCGTTCGCACCAAAAAACGCGCCGTTCCTCCATGACAAGCCGCAAATGGCCGCTCTCCAGCATCCGCTGCTGTGGCGTAGGATCTTCTTTACTCTGCTTGATGGAGTCGTATCGCTTGAATAGACGATTCACCCTGGCTACCAATTCGCGAGGGCTGAACGGCTTGGTCATGTAATCATCTCCACCTAGCTCCAGACCGAGAATTCTGTCTACTTCCTCATCCTTGGCAGAGATAATAATAATAGGCACCTCGGCCTCCTTGCGAATCAGCTTGCACAGCTCCAGTCCGCTCATGCCGGGCAACATGATATCCAGTATCCACATGTCTGGAGGGGTATTCCTCCATAGCTCAATAGCTGCCTCCGCAGTAGCCAGCCCGACTGTCCGGTAGCCTTCTTTCTCCAAGTAGGCTTCCACGATTTCCCGTATATGTGTGTCGTCTTCTACAACGACGATTCGGTGCGAGTTCACATTACCGTCCTCCACATCTGCATGCTTTCCTTTCTCCTCATTGTAGCAAAAATGAAGTGCTGCTTGTCCGATTCCACACTTTTTCCACACCATTTCCAAGCCTGTGCCAATTATGAAAGCTACACTGGACATGCGCAGTCGGGGAGAAAGGAGGGTTCCGCCATGTTCAAGCAGCGTCTGGCGCGCAAGGAGTTTGCAGTTGCCATATGGTTCCTGGCCCCAAGCTTTATCGGTTTTTCCCTGTTCTATCTGATTCCGTTCGGTCAGAGCATCTTCACATCGTTCGGGGATCGACTTGGCGGCGCTGGCGTTACATTAACCCATTACAAGGAATTGTTCTTGAGTGCATCGTTTCGGAAAGCCGCTGCAAATACGTTTTGGTTTACGCTCATTAGCGTTCCCTTGTTAGTGGCATTGTCGTTAGGTGCTGCCTTGCTGTTGAATCAACGGGTGTTCATCCGACAATGGCTTCGCGCCGCTTACGTTATGCCGCTGGTCGTGCCCGTCGCATCCATCGTCATGGTGTGGCAGATCTTGTTCGATTGGAACGGTGTGTGGAATGCGTGGCTTGATTCTCTGGGTTTCGGCAGAATCGATTGGATGAAGTCTCAATGGGCCGGACTGATTATTGTGCTGATCTATATATGGAAAAACATCGGGTACAATATCGTATTGTTTTTGGCCGGCTTGCAGAGCATACCGGGTCAATATTACGAGATTTCCGATTTGGAAGGGGCAAGCGCATTGCGCAAGCTGTTCGGGATAACGCTCGTTTATTTGACACCTACCGCATTTTTGGTCGTGCTAATGTCCGTGCTGGGCTCGTTCAAAGTGTTCAGGGAAGTATATCTAGTTGCAGGTGCCTACCCGCATGACCGGATATACATGCTGCAGCACTATATGAACAACATGTTCCTGTCGCTTGACATCCAGAAGCTTTCGGCTGCTGCGGTGTTGATGGCGGCATGTATTTTTGTGCTAATTGTTGGATTGTTCCGGATTGAACGAAAGTTCCGTTCATTTATGGAGTGACGGAGGTGAGGAGATGAGAGGGAAGGAAGCGGCTGGTCCTCTGCTGCGCTCCGCATTGCTCATAGCGGCAGCGCTTGTCATGCTGGTGCCAGTACTGTTCACGGTTGTTAATTCCTTAATGACGGAACGTGAAATGATGGCCAACTACAACATGCTGGGACGGAACGACACTAGCGAGTTTGTCAATATGAAGTGGATTCCGGATTGGGTGTCCTTCGCACAATTTCACAAAGTATTGATTGAGACACCGGTATTTCTGCGCATGTTCTGGAACTCCGCAGCTTTAACGCTGCCCATTGTGGCAGGACAGACTGTCGTAGCGGCGCTTGCGGCTTTTGCGCTTGGCAAATTGCGTTTCCCCGGGCGCGACAAATTGTTTTTCATTTACTTGATGACGATGCTGATGCCGTTTCAAGTGACGCTTGTACCCAACTATATGATGGCGGACAAGCTAGAGCTGTTGAATACGCCAAGCTCCATCCTATTACCGGGCATTTTCAGCGCATTCGGCGTCTTTCTTCTACGCCAGTTCATGCTTCATATTCATTTTGCGTTCATTGAAGCGGCCAAGATGGACGGAGCCGGTTACTTGCGTATTTTTATGTTGATTGTTTTGCCTATGGTGAAGCCGGGAATCGCCGCGCTTATCGTCTTATTGTTCGCCGATTATTGGAATATGGTGGAACAGCCGCTCATTTTTTTGCAGGATGCGGGAATGCAGCCCTTATCTCTATTCCTGTCGCGAATTCACGATGAACTGCTGGGCGTGTCGTTCGCTGCTTCCGTGGTCTATATGGCGCCGATGCTGTTATTGTTCTTGGTCGCGGAGCGACATTTTATAGAGGGCATCCAGCTTTCGGGCGTGAAGGGATAAGCTGCGATGCGAGATATGGATTGGCGCAAGCAAGGAGGACAGAGAGATGAATGTACAGATGAATCGGCAGCGTGCCGCAAGCATTGCTTTGGTGTTGTTCTTTGTTCTGCTGGCGGTTCTGACCTTGTTCAGCAATACGCTGCAATCATTCAACCTGCCCAAGGTCACGACCGAGAAGCCGGTGCAGAAGGCGTTGTACCATACCATCAAAGGGAGCGGCACAATATCTGCAAAGCATCAGATGGAGCTGACGGGCGAGAGCGGATGGAAGGTAAGGAAGGTGCATGTGGAAGAAGGTGATATCGTCGAGGAGGGCAAGGTGCTTATATCGTTCTCTAATGATGATGCGGAGGCAGCTCTATTGGATATGGAAGCGCAGTTGAAGAAGCGGCAGTTGCTGCGGGAAGCACTGCAGGAGCAATTCGTTGCGGCCAGTCAAGCCGGAGACGAGCTGGCGGTTCGCAAGGCGAAGCGAGATATTGAGATCGATTCGTTGGATATGGAGGTCGCAGAGCGTCAATTCGTACGGATGCGCGACGAGCTGAAGGCACAGCGGGAATTGACCGCTCCCTTCCATGGAAGGGTCTCCCTTCTACAAGCAAGAGAGGGAGTGGCGATTCCACAAGGGCAGTCAGCGTTGACCTTGTCCGCGATAGAGGAAGGATATCAGTTGTCCTTCCAGGTCAGCGAAGAGCAAGCGGAGCTTCTGGAGATCGGAGAGAAGGTGAAGGTGGCTGTTAGCGGAGCTAAGGAGTGGCAACTGCAAGGAGCCATTACCTCCATTGCGCAGTCGACGCCTAATCGGTCTGGAGGAGGCAGCGGATTGACAGGCGGGGATTCCGACAATGTCGGCTCTCCCCGAACAGTTGTCCTTGACTTGTCCGATAGTGAGATTACAGGAGGCGAGCGCGCTTTCGTATCCTTGCAGAAGCAGGCCAAGGAGCAAGGCTTGGTCATTCCGAAGTCGTTGCTGCGGCAAGACGGCAAGGGCAGCTATGTATTCGTCGTCCGCGAGCACAAGAGTGCGCTAGGAAATACGTATACAGCGGAGAAGGCCTATGTGACTACAGGCGATAAAAATGAAAACGAAGTTGTCGTGCTTGGCGGGCTGTTCCCGCAAGACGATGTAATCTCGGACATGAGCGAGCCGTTGCAGAACGGCAATCCAATCAGATTCCAATAGAGGTGAAGCAAAATGAAGAAAATGTGGACTCTTGCTCTGGCAACGATGTTGACGCTGTCAGCCTGCTCGGGAACGAATAATGGCAATGGACAGGGGAGTGAGGAAGATGGCAATGCCAAGGATGGCGTATCAACGGTCGAGATTGCTGTCATGCATACGAGCCGGTTCTTGGAATCTGCTGTGCAGCAGTTCGAGCAGGCTAATTCCAATATTGATATTGTACTGAAGGAACATATGGCGTTGCCGGAAGTCAGCGGCACGATGATGAAAGCTATATCGCAAGCGGATGTGGAGAAGTATGTCCAGAGCGTCACGACGAGCCTCTTGTCCGGCAAGGGCTCCGATCTTATTCTGATGGATAATCTTCCGGAGGACAAGTTAATCGACAAGGGATTATTAGTCGACTTGAATGGACTAATGGCGAGTGATGCCTCATTTCAGAGGAGCGATTATTATGAGAACATAATGGGAGCTTCCGAACATAACGGAGCGTTGTATGCGATGCCGTTCTCTTATACAATCGGTGTCGTATATGGGAATGCGGATCTGATGAATCAGTTCTATGTAGAAGTCGATGACGGCGCCTGGACATGGGAGCAGATGAGGGAGATATCTCATCAATTGAAGGAGCAAGCCGGCTCGGAATATCAACTGTTCATTAATTTGTTCTCGAATTCATTGCTTTATGAATATATCGCGAGCAATTATTCATGGCTGGTGCAGGACGAACAAGCTAATTTCGACAGTGACCGCTTCAGGTCAATAATGAAAAATATCAAGTCGCTTTATGATGAAGGGGTATTGAAAGAGGATTTTACGTATGATTATGATAAAGCGCTGTTCCGAATGGGAAGCTTGTCAGGGATAGGAGCCGATTCTTTCAATCAAACTATCCTTCGCGTTCCAGCCTTAGAGGACGAGGGGAGAGGGAGCAGATTCCAGCCATCCTTGGAACTGGGGTTGAATAGTCAGTCTACCGTACAAGCTGAAGCATGGGCATTCATGAAGTATCTCCTGTCGGAAGAGATGCAATCATCCTCGGAGTTTATCGGAATTCCAATGCATAAGGGCGTTGTTGCAGAGGAACTGCAGCAAGCTTCGGAATCCGTCGATGCGCATCAGAAGGAGCAGGTCGATGCTGTGAAGATGTTGTTGGAAGAGAAGGGAGAACGAATGGGAAGCGATAGTAAGGTGGCTTCCATTGCAATGGAAGAATTCGCGGCTTACATGAGCGGGCAGAAGTCTGCGGAGGCAGTCAGCGAGATCATTCAGAATCGGGTCATGACCTATTTGAATGAATAAACTAGAATAATAGGTCGCAATTGAAGAATACACCTTCTTTAATGGCATGGCATTTGTAACGGGACTTGCAATGCTATACTATAAAAGTAGGTGTATTTATTGTTGAATTCTACAGAAGTTGAGGTCATCCATCCAATGAGAGAACGATATATAGAATGTGCCGCTGCTTGGTACGAGAAGGCCGAACAGAAGGCTGCAGGCTATTTTGCGGCCCTATTCGACCAGGTACAACAGAGGGCTTATCAAGCTACCTTGAAGGAAGACATACAACAATGGAGGAAGTTGCGCGACCGGCTGCCTTTGCTTGCCAGAGGCTATCGCAAGCCTGACTCCAAGCACTACGACCGTTTTATACGATGGATGATTGAACAAGGGAAGCTGGACGATTATTTGGATCGAAGCGTCTCTTATATTTATATGCGAGATTTGGGGAAGTCGTTGGCTTCGCCGGATACGTCTGATCGTGTGCAGCGGGTCGTCGACAGCGTCAAGAAGCAGCTAACAAGTTCTGCAAGTGGGGAAGAGCATCCTTCCTTCTTCAGCTTGGCGGGATTTTATCGATGGGCGCAAAAGGAGGGAGTCGAGAATGCCGCCATCTGGGTCGTCGGTAAGCTTAAGGCAGTATCCGCGCACATTCCCAGGGAGATGAATGCGGAGCATGCACAGCGTAAACTGATCAAGATTATTGCTGGCGTCGTCCTGCATGTTATGGATGAGATGGATGGTAGAAGGAATCAAGTTGAACGTTCGCGACGGCTTGACGAAGCGATCAGGCTAGGTTATTCATACGGATTGACGTATCCATTCATAGACGATTTGATCGATTCCGGGATTCTCGGTCCCGAAGGGGGTGCGCAATATTCTGCGATGATTCGCGAAGCACTGCTAACAGGCGAAGTGCCGGAGACGGGGGAGTGGCCTGGCCCTCACAGGCAATTGATGCAATTCGTCCATTCGGAGCTATCGGAAGCCTTTCTTTACATGAAGGCGTATCAGCGTATGCCTGAAGCACGTCAGTCGTTCTTCGAGCAGACGTATGTTTTTTTTCAATCGCAGCATGAAGATCGGATTAGAAGCTTAACGGACGGAGATTTAACGAATGAAGAGCTGTATGTGCCGGTTATTTTAAAGTCCTCCTCCTCCAGATTGATTGTACGACATGTCATTGGCGCCACCGAAGATGAAGCTTTTGATTTGCATACCTTCTGTTATGGCATCTATAATCAGCTCGCGGATGATTTTACGGATTTATTTGACGACTTGGATGCCGAAGCAGTGACGCCATTCACGTATTATTGGACCTATCACGCGAAGCGCCCGGACTTGCTGAATCCGTTCGAGTTGTATTGGGCCGTTATCCATTATCTGATTCATCATGTGTACGATTCGGATGCCAAGACACGTTCCATCATTCTGGATCGCGCCTGCAATGGGCTCAAGCGGCGAAGGGATCGGCTGGGCGAACAGAAGTATAAGGAAGTGATGCAGGTATTCGCGCTTGAAGACAGAAGCCTGCAGGACTTGATCGAACGCGCAGCCGCAAAGGCGGAGAACGTCGATTTTTTCGATAAGCTGCTGCGTGACCAGATGGTGGCGGTGTTAAGAAAAAATCGGGAAGACAGAAGCAGATTTCTGGAAACGGTTGATGCAATTCGCGGACAAATAAATGATCAACTCCTGTTAGAAGAAATACGAGGCATCCCAGAAGCTGAGCATTCGCTAATCGACACAGCGAATTACAGTCTGGAGGGCTCTGGCAAGCGCCTCAGACCGATATTGGCGTGGGTCATGGCGGTCAATGAATACGGTCTGCACGCTTCGGCCATTGCTCCGCTTCTCAGATCGCTGGAGTATATGCACACCGCCTCACTTATTTTTGATGATCTGCCGACACAGGACAACGCCTCTACCCGCCGCGGACGTCCTACGCTGCATCAAGTCTATAACAGTGCAACAGCAGAGTTGACCGGCTTGTTCCTCATACAGAAAGCGATGGTGGAGCAGTCCTCGTTGACGATGTTCAATGCGAACGATGTACTCTCGCTCATACACTATTCGTCACAGAAGGCGGCGGACATGTGCATGGGGCAGGCGATGGATTTGCGTGCGAGAGGGCGCGCATTGACGTTGGAACAATTGAACCGGATTTGCTTTTACAAGACGGGCATAGCCTTTGAAGCCTCGTTGGTCATGCCCGCGATTCTAGCCAGAGCAGGCGAAGCGGAGATTGTGTCCCTGAAGAACTTCGCCTACCATGCGGGAATCGCATTTCAAATTAAAGATGACGTGCTGGATGCAGAAGGAAATGCATCCATGCTCGGCAAGCCGGTCGGTGCGGATATCCAGAACGAAAGCTCAACGTTCGTCACGGTGCTGGGACTTGAGGGAGCTCTAAAGGCAATGTGGGAACATTACTGCATTGCGGAGGAGGAATTGCGGCAGATGCCTCGCAAATCTACCTTCTTGTATCACCTGCTGGATTATATGGTGAATCGGGACAGCTAACACGCTAGCGCTGATGGATGACAAGTATAGGCCTATGCCCTGGCGGCATGGGCCTATACTTTTCCCGTTGTTCAGAATATTCGTCACAGCGCAATCCATTAAGGCCATGTTCCGTCAGTCTCCACTCTCCCCTCAAGCTTCAACACCCATTTAGTTCTATCTATTCAAAGTAGTATGACTTAGATAATAGATTGTCAGATCAATGAAAATTAATATCATAGACATCCTGAGCAAAGGGGAGAGTGTGGCGTTCCTACTAATGATACAGGGATTGGCGTCATATAGTTAATCTAGGAGCAGTGCAATCAAGCTCACGCAAATGAGTCATTCCGCGAAGAGGAGCCTGGAGAATATGACAAGGAGAAGCGTTATCGTCAGTGCGGCAAGAACTCCCTTCGGCAAGTTAGGCGGTTGCCTAAAGGATGTGTCGGCAATTGCGCTAGGCGGAATCGCGATTCGAGAAGCAATAAGCCGTGCCGGAATAGATGCTAATCTCGTTGATAAAGTCATAATGGGAATGGTGCTGCAGGGAGGAAGCGGACAGAATCCCGCCCGACAAGCGGCAAGGCATGCGGGAATGCCTTGGACTGCTAGCAGCGAGACGATTAATAAAGTTTGCGCCTCCGGCTTGAGGGCGGTTGCATTGGCGGATCAAATCATTCGAGCGGGAGATGCTGAAGTAACTGTCGCAGGCGGGATGGAGAGTATGAGCAATGCGGCATATTTTTTACCCCGATTCAGATGGGGGAACCGCATGGGCAATGCGGAAGCGATCGATGTTATGCTTCACGATGGATTGAGGTGCCCTTTCAATCAGGTGCAGATGGCGGAGTATGGGAATCTGACTGCGAAAGAATACGGCATTACCCGAGAACGTCAGGACGAATGGGCTTTGCGCAGTCATAGGAGAGCGTTGAAGGCCACGTCAGAAGGGAAGTTGCAAGAGGAGATTATACCTGTGAAGCCTCCGGACGGCAAAAAGCAGGTAAACCGGGCGATTCAGCTATCCACAGATGAGGCTCCTCGTCAGGATGCGAACCGCAACGCACTTTCCAGACTGCCTCCATTGTATGAAAGCGATGGCACGATCACGGCCGGCAACGCACCGGGGGTAAACGATGGCGCTGGAGCGCTTGTCGTCATGTCGGAGGAGCAGGTGAAAATACTGGGTAAGCAGCCATTGGCGACAATAATCGGTCATGCCGAGGTTGCTCTGGAAGCGCCGTATATCGCCAAAGCAGCCGCAGCCGCAGTGCAAAAGCTGCTGCGAAAGACAGGCTTGTCGCTCGGTGTAATCGATTTGTTCGAAGTCAATGAGGCTTTCGCATCGGTTGTGTTGACAGGAAGTGCGATTATCGGTTGGGACGAAGCCAAGGTGAACGTCAATGGTGGAGCTATAGCGTTAGGTCATCCCATTGGAGCAAGCGGAGCGAGAATTCTGATGACACTCCTCTACGAACTGAGACGACGCGGCGGCGGCTACGGCATCGCTGCCATCTGTAGTGGCACTGCCCAAGGCGATGCCATGCTTGTGAAGGTTGACCCATAATGAGGGGGGAATAGATGATCAGGAATAAAGCTGAAGAGGGATCAAAGGGGAAGGTCGTCATCAAGTAGCGGGAACTTTGTGCGAGAGGAGGCGGTCTATGGCTATCCGCATGCTGATGGTAGTGGGGGCGGGTCAGATGGGAAGTGGTATCGCGCAAGTGGCGGCTGCAGCAGGAACGGAAGTAATTCTGCAGGATAGAGATGCACAAGCGCTGCAGCGCGCATACGATCGAATGGCGCAAAATGCAGCCAGGGAGGCAGAGAAGGGGAGAAGGAGCGCGGAAGACAACTCAGCCATGCTCAATCGCATCGTCGTAACGACGGATATAAAGGCAGCCGCGCAAGCGGAGATGATCATTGAAGCAATCGTTGAACAGAAAGAGGAGAAGCTGAAGCTGCTGCGGCAATTGGACCGGATATGCCCGCCTCGGACGATTCTGGCCAGCAATACGTCGTCTCTGCCGATTACGGAGCTGGGAGCGGCAACGTATAGAGCCGACAAGGTCATCGGCATGCACTTTATGAACCCGGTACCGGTCATGCCGCTTGTGGAGGTCGTTCGCGGACTTGCCACTTCCGATGAAACCTACGATGAGGTAATGGAATTGGCAGCGCTTATGGGCAAGACGCCCGTTGCGGTGAACGACTGCCCGGGGTTCGTATCCAATCGTGTCCTGCTGCCCATGATCAATGAAGCGGTATTCTGCGTGTACGAAGGCGTAGCGACTCCTGAAGCAGTGGATCGGATATTGAAGCTTGGCATGAATCATCCTATGGGTCCGCTCGCGCTTGCCGACCTGATCGGATTGGATACTTGTCTG
This sequence comes from Paenibacillus chungangensis, assembly GCF_042675905.1. Lineage (NCBI taxonomy): Bacteria > Bacillati > Bacillota > Bacilli > Caryophanales > Paenibacillaceae > Paenibacillus > Paenibacillus chungangensis. The sequence continues at coordinate 244,636 of NZ_JBHTJZ010000005.1, forward strand.
TCCATTATGGAGGTACTGCACGAAGGATTCGGCGATTCCAAATATCGCCCATGTCCGCTTCTGAGGCAATACGTGCAGGCAGGCTGGTTGGGCAGAAAGTCCGGACGTGGATTTTACATCTACGAATAACCCGCAGAGGAAGTGAGTGCGATGGAGCTGTCATTCACAGGTGAGCATGAAGCGGTAAGAGCGATGGCTCGCGATTTTGCCAGACGGGAGGTTGCTCCCTGTATCGCTGCGATGGAGGAGAAGGATGAATTTCCGATGGCACTGTTTCGCAAGATGGGGGAGTTGGGCTTGACGGGAATAGCCGTCCCGGAGAAGTTCGGGGGAGCCGGAGCCGATTTTTTGTCTGTCGTCATTGCGATTCATGAGATTTCCAAAGTGAGCGCAGCGGCAGGAGTCATCTTGTCCGTCCACAGCTCTGTCGGTACGAACCCCATCTTGCAGTACGGCAGCGACAAGCAGAAGAAGGCGTATGTACCCAAGCTAGCAACAGGAGAAATGCTGGGTGCATTCGCGCTTACGGAGCCGCATGCCGGCTCCGACTCCGGCAGCATACGCATGACGGCGGTGAGGCAAGGCGACGGCTACAGACTGAACGGCTCCAAGGTGTTTGTGACGAACGGAGGTTATGCGGATACGTACATCACCTTTGCTGTTACAGACCGTTCCAAAGGGACGAAGGGCATCTCGGCATTTATCGTGGAGAAGGGCACGCCCGGATTTACCGTCGGCAAACGGGAGAAGAAGCTGGGCTTGCACGGCTCCAGCACGACCGAGCTACTATTCGACAATGCAGAAGTGCCGGCAGATCAACTGCTAGGGAATGAGGGGGAGGGCTTCCGCATTGCGCTGGACAATCTGGAAGGAGGCCGAATCGGCATTGCCGCTCAGGCTGCGGGTATTGCGGAAGCGGCGCTCTCCTGCTCGCTGACCTATGCGAAGCAGCGGCGCCAGTTCGGGAGACCGATTGCGGAGCATCAGGCCATCTCGTTCAAGCTGGCGGATATGGCCACAGGGATCGAAGCGGCCAAGCTGCTGTTGTACAGGGCTGCGGCTCTCAGGAACAAAGGCTTGCCCTGCGGGAAGGAAGCGGCCATGGCGAAGCGATATTGCTCCGATATGGCGATGGAGGCCGCTACAGAAGCTGTGCAAATCTATGGCGGCTACGGCTACATGCGGGATTATCCTGCGGAGAGGCTGTTTCGCGATTCGAAGGTGACGCAAATTTATGAAGGTACGAATGAAATTCAGCGGCTGGTCATTGCGAAGCATTTATTGAAGGAGTAGGAAGAGGAGGTCAGGTCGGGGCTTCGGGAGTTGTACGGAGGGCGCGCGGGACGGGGCCAGAATGGATGTGTTGGAAGTGCCGAGCTTGAGATCATATGCGAGAGGAGTGTATCGCTATGTCGGACCCATCGTATGTGCCGGGATTGGAGAATGTGATCGCAAGTGAAACGGCCATCTCTTATTTGGATGTGGACAGGGAAGAAATCGTCTTGCGCGGCTATGAGCTTATTGAACTGGCGCAGCAAGTCGCCTATGTGGATGTCGCCGAGTTGCTACTGAACGGATCGCTGCCCGATGCGGGCGGACGGCAAGAGCTCGAGCGCAAGCTGGCGGATGAATACGAAATGCCGCAAGCGCTGTACGACATGCTGAGTGCGATGCCGGAGGAAGTGAACCGGATGGACTTGCTGCGTACCGGCATATCGGCTCTTGCCGCATTCGATAAGGAACTGGAGGATCATTCAACGGACGCGAATAGACGCAAGGCGATATCATTGCTCGCCAAAATTCCGCAGCTTGTCGCCAATGGTACGCGGGCGGCAAGCGGACAGTTTGTACGAGTACCGCGCAACGATCTGTCCTATGCGGGCAACTTCCTGTACATGCTGACGGGGACTAAGCCCAATGCGCTGGAGGAGCGCATATTCGACCAATCTCTCATCGTATACAGCGAGCACGAGATGCCCAACTCGACGTTCGCCGCTCGGGTAATCGCCTCGACGATGTCCGATATGTACGGCGCCTTGGCGGGGGCAGTGGCGTCGTTGAAGGGGTACCTGCACGGCGGTGCCAATGAGGCGGTCATGTACATGCTGCTGGAAGCAGGTACGCCGGATGAATTGGAGCGCCTGATGCTGTCCAAGCTGGCGCGCAAGGAGCGGATTATGGGATTCGGACATCGCGTGTATATGCGCAAGCCGGACCCCAGAGCCGTACTTATGAAAGCCTCGTTGGAGAAGCTTGCTCAAGCGAGGGGGCGGCGGGACTTGTACGATAAGTGTATTGCAGGCGAAGCGGTTATGCTTAAGGAGAAAGGGCTGTACCCTAATCTAGACTATTATGCGGCTCCCGTGTACGACCTTCTCCGTATTCCCATTCCGCTGTTCACTCCTGTGTTCCTGGCGGCGCGTACCGCTGGTATATGCGCGCATGTCATGGAGCAGCATGATCATAACCGGTTATTCCGGCCTCGGGTGCGCTATATGGGACCGAGAGGTCTGCATCCCTAGACCTTGCCCTTGCTGGTCAGGAGGCAAGCGGAGGAGAAGAGATAGAGGAGGAGAGACAGGTGAAGACGGGAAGAGATCGGTTGCTTGAAGAGATCGCCGAATACGTCTGCAGGTATGAAGTGAAGAGCGAAGAAGCGCAGCGGATCGCACAATACGTGCTGATGGATTCCATCGGAACGGCTGTGCTGGCCCTCAGATATCCGGAATGCGCCAAGCATATTGGGCCTGTCGTGCCAGGCGCAGAGCTGGATGGCGGAGCGCGCGTGCCGGGTACAACCTACCAGCTGGACCCCGTGCATGCTGCATTCAATATAGGCTGCATGATTCGTTGGCTGGATTATAACGACACCTGGCTGGCGGCGGAATGGGGACATCCTTCTGACAATCTGGGAAGTATTCTCGCCGTTGCGGACTATGTTAGCCGCATAAGGATTGCGGAAGGCGGCTCGCCGCTCTGCATGAAGGATGTGCTGGATGCCGCTGTGAAGGCGCATGAAATTCAAGGCGTGCTGGCGTTGAACAATTCCTTGAACCGTGTAGGGCTCGACCATGTCCTTTTCGTGAAAATCGCTTCCACAGCCCTATCGGCATACTTGCTTGGCGGCACGGAGGAGGAGGTTGCGGATGCGCTGTCACATGCGTGGCTGGACGGGGGATCACTGAGAGCTTACCGCCACGCGCCCAATACGGGCTCCCGCAAGTCTTGGGCGGCCGGCGATGCGACAAGCCGGGGCGTCAGGCTGGCTCTCATGACACTGCAAGGGGAGATGGGGTATCATACGCCGCTCTCGGCACCGGGGTGGGGATTCCAGGATGTGCTGTTCCAAGGGAACACGCTTGCGCTTGCTCGTCCTCTGGGCACGTATGTGATGGAGAATGTGCTGTTCAAAGTATCGTTCCCTGCCGAATTTCATGCGCAGACTGCCGTTGAATGTGCGTTCAAGCTGCACGGGACGGTGAAGGAGCGCTTGGCGGATATTAGCCGGATCACCATTACGACTCATCAGTCGGCGATTCGCATTATCGACAAGAAAGGCCCGCTCTACAATCCGGCGGATCGGGATCATTGCTTGCAGTATATGGTCGCCGTCGCTCTTCTCTACGGCTGCTTGACGGCGGAGCATTATGAGGATGAAGTCGCCGCCGACCCCAGAATTGATGCGTTAAGGGAGAAGATGATCATCGAGCACGATGAAGGCTACAGCCGAGATTATCTGGATGACAACAAACGATCCATCGCCAACGCGCTGCAAATTGATTACCAGGATGGCAGCGCAACAGAGAAGGTAGAGTGCGAATACCCGATCGGTCATCGCAAGCGCCGCGATGAAGGAATGCCAAAGGTGGTGGAGAAGTGTGAGGCCAGCTTGCTAACGAGATTTCCCCGCAAGAGGACGGCGACGATTATGCGGCAAGGCTTCGAGCTGGAGCGATTGAAAGCTATGCCCGTGAACAAGTTTATGGATATGCTGGTCATATGAACGTTATCGGTCAGAATGAAGCGCGAATAGAGGAGGAGATGTGTGTTGTCGCATCGAGGAGGCGCCTATGGGCTGGCTAGTTGAGAAGCAGCGGGAGCAGCGAGAGCTTGCGAGCGAATTCCGGCAGTTGGTGACGGCGGCGGGCGCATGTGTGAGAATACCCGGCGCGCATGACGGACTGGTCGCCAAGGCGGCAAAGCGTGCGGGATTCCAAGCTCTCTACTTGTCGGGAGCCGCTTATACGGCAAGCAGAGGCTTGCCGGACATCGGCATCGTCTATTCCAATGAGGTGGCGGAACGCGCACGCGAGCTGATACGCGCATCGGGCTTGCCGCTGCTCGTCGATATCGATACCGGCTTCGGCGGCGTGCTGCACGCCGCCCGGACGGCCAAGGAGATGGTCGAGGCGGGGGTGGCCGCTGTACAGATTGAGGATCAGGAGCTGCCGAAGAAGTGCGGGCATCTGAACGGGAAGCGACTTATCCCGACTGAAGAGATGGTGCGAAAAATTCAGGTAATCAAAGAGGTGAGTCCGGAGCTGTTCGTTATTGCACGGACGGATGCAAGGGGAGTGGAAGGGATCGAGGCTGCGGTGAATCGCGTAAGGCGTTATGCTGCGGCAGGGGCGGACGGCATCTTCCCGGAAGCGTTGGAGAATGAAGCGGAATACCACGCTTTCCGTGCCGCGATTCATATGCCGCTCTTGGCGAATATGACGGAATTCGGCCGGACGCCGCTATACACCGCAGAGCAATTCGCCAGTTGGGGGTATCAGATGGTTATCTATCCCGTCACTTCGATAAGGGTAGCGGCGAAGGCTTATGAACGTGTATTCCGTCAGATTGCCGACAACGGCACGCAGTCTGCGTCGGTACAGCATATGCAGACGCGCAAGGAGTTGTACGACTTGCTGCGCTACGGCGAGTACGAAGCATTGGATGACAAGATCGCCAAGACGGAATTGCCAGAGTAGAAGAGGATGGCCTTCGTTCTCCCCATTGCTTTACAGCGTAACCGGTAGAGTGGATATGGACGGGAAGGCGTTAAATATACGGTGGAGCATATAAGACGCAGCTCTGATAACAAGAACGCCAATGGGGAGAGAATTCCGCATTGGCGTTCTTGTTATGCCATAATGGCAAAGGTGACCAGCATTCTGCCTGCCTACAGCGTGGCAAGATTTCTGTAGCGGCACAGCGCCAATAGAGGCCATATGACGCGATAGCTCTCATAATGGGCGTAGAAGTGGCCGGGAAGGCCTGCTCCGGTAGGGTAGACCGTCCTCCAATCGTGCTCGCGCAGTAATGCTATCAATCGGCCAACCCCTCGATGAATGGCATGAGCGGGCTGCTCCCGGCATGCCATAAGCGCGTCCAGCGCCCAGGCTGTCTGGGAAGGCGTGCTGCCGCCAAGCGGGACATAGCGCCTTCGCGCATCGCTGCTGCAAGACTCTCCCCATCCGCCATCCTCGTTCTGGATACGCAGCAGCCACTCCGTTCCTCTTGCGATAGAGTCGTGTCCGGCGGGAACGCCTGCAGCTCTCATCCCCGTCAATGCCGCCCATGTGCCATAGATATAGCATATTCCCCAGCGTCCATACCACGAACCGTCCTTCTCCTGATGCCGAATCAGCCATTCCATTCCCCGTCGAATGAAGGAATGCCGGATATCCAGTCCCGCATACCGCCCCAAATATTCCAGCGTGCGGCCCGTCAAGTCGGGAATCGAAGGGTCAATTGCCGCTGCCTTGGCTCCGTCTATCGGTAGCAAGGTAAGTAATTGCTTGTCGTTGTTCTTCTCGAATGCTCCCCACCCGCCGTCCTTATTCTGCATCGACAGCACCCATGCCAAGCCTCTGTTCCATGCTTCCCGATTGCGCGCCGAGCTATGGCGGGAAGAATGAATGGCACGCAGAGCCGCGGTGGTGTCGTCGACGTCGGGGTGAATCGTATTACTCTCCGAGAACCCCCATCCGCCGGGCTCGGCATTGGGGTTGCGAACGCTCCAATCTCCCCGAATCCGATGCTGCAGACGAAGCAGAAAGCCACGCGATCGTACAATCGCCTCATGGTCCGGAGGCAGTCCCGCTTCTTGCAGAGCGTGAGACAGCAGTGCGGTGTCCCATATGGCAGAAGGTGAATTCTGTATGGTCGACGTGTCGCCATGCGCCTTGCAACGCATCGCCGCCAAGCCGGCTACAGCCTTCGTAATAACAGGATGATCGTTCTCGTAGCCAAGAGCCACCAAGGCGAAGATCATCAGGATCGTGCAGCTTGCGTAGCTGTATAGCGTTCCGTCCACTTCTATTCGGTCCAGCATGAATTGCTCTGCTCGCTTGATGGCCGTCTCGCGAATAAGAGCCGGTCGGCCAATCAGTCTGCTCAGCCCGGCTTGCATATTGGCTGCAATATCGCGAGCTTGAGCATCCGTATCGTTCATGGCAGGGGCGTCAAGCGCCAAGAGATGCGACAGATCGGGAGTCGTCTCCGTCCGCAATGCCAGCTTGCTCTCAGCCATAACGAGCATCGGAACGAGATGGATTCTGGCATAGCTGGAGAAGTCGTACAGACTGACGGGGAAGGAGGGAGGGAACAATACGAGCGGCAGTGGAATCAGATTGATCGACTTCGGCCACGGCCGCTGCCCCGTAGCGGCAAGAATTGTCTTGCTCAGCACGCTGGTAACGCCGCCGATACCGCCGCCCGCCGTAATGAAGCGGCGACCAAGACGCATATGCCCGTCGTCATGGCTGCTGTAGCCGGAGTATAATAGCGCATAATATGCATCTACGGACGACGATAGATTACCGGCTGCCTCATCCTCATAAAGGCTCCAACCGCCGTCTTGTCGCTGGCGGCGGACGATGCGGTCATGCAGCCTGCGAACAAGAGGCTCATACTTATCGTTCTCAAGCGACCGCAGCAAGATGATGAACAAGGCGTCGATCGTCGTACCGTTGTCAAAGCAGAAGCGCCATGATCCGTCAGACTGCTGCTGATGCAGCAGTTCTGCGGTCAGGCGCTCGATCTCGCTCTCCGTATGATGAAGCAAGCCGTTCATTCATTCCGCCCCCTCCTCATCCTGTATGAGACATTATATGAGAAGGGGGAGCAGGTCATGATAGATTGGCGGCGGTTTATCCGATTTTGAATTGGTTGACGATGGCCTGCATTTGTTGCGACATGTCGCGCAGCTTGCCGGCGGAACTGGAGATCTCTTCCATGGCAGCCAGCTGCTCCTCCGCTGATGCGGATACAGTCTGCGCTTCGCCTGCGGCTTGAAGCGCCACCTTCTCAATCTCATGGATCGAAGCCGTTACTTCTTCCGTGCCTGCGGACATTTGTTCTGCGGCGGCAGAAGCCTCTTGTATCTGGGTGACAATGGTTTCCGTAGCGGTAACGATTCGCGCGAATCCTTCTCCTGTGCGGCTGATCGATTGCACGCCGGCTTCCACCTCTGACCGTCCCTTCTGCATGGACAGATAGGTAGCGTCGATGCCCACTCTTACTCCATCGATAAGGGAGGCAATCTGTTCCACAGACTCGTTCGTCCTCGTGGCAAGTTTGCGAATCTCGCCGGCTACAACGGCGAAGCCACGACCATGTTCGCCAGATCTCGCGGCTTCTATGGCGGCGTTCAGCGCCAGCAGATTGGTCTGTCCGGATATCTCTTGAATCGTACCGACGATTTCAGTAATTTGCTCGGACTGCCCGTTTAATTGCGAGACGACCGATTCCAGATCATGCATCGTCACATTAATTTCATTCATCTGTCCGGTGGACTGTTGTATAAGCGCATTGCCCTGTTCTGCTTCCTGAAGTGTCTGTACCGAGAGTTCGTACGCTTCGCTTGATGCGTCAGCCACACGTCCGATGCCCGTAGCCATCTCTTCCATGGCGCGGGAAGTCTCTTCCGTGGACTGTGCTTGCGATTCATTGCCCATGGCTACATTGGCTATGGATGCGGAAGTCTGTTGAATCGCTTCGGTAGTGCTGCTAATCGTCTGGGACAGTTGATTAGCTGATGAGGCCAGAATATTGGAGCTGAGCGACAGATTGCCAACCAGTTGACGAACACTCATAGTCAGCTGATTGAAGGATTGTCCCAGCATGCCTACTTCGTCCCGATTGCGAATATGCAGTTCCTCTCCACGCAGATCGCCTTGCGCGATTTGCTCAGCGCGCTGTGTAATCTCCTTGATCGGACGAGCGATATGCTGGGCGAACAGAAGGATACCGATCGTTCCTATTGCCAGACAGATTCCAAGTGTAGTCAGGATACTTTTGAATATCGTTTTCTGACCTGCATCGTAGTCCTGCATATAGGAACTTGTTGCGACAATCCAACCCCATTCAGGCGCTAGCTTTGCATAAGACACTTTTAGCGCTTCTTTCCCTTCCTCATTGTCCGTTCCGTCTTTATGGGGGAGTGGCCATTGGTAATAAGTGACGCCCCCTCCTTCCATTGCGGTTTTGATTAATTCCTGAATGTAGTGAACACCGTTGGATGCGCTGTTCCAGATGTTCTCTTTTTCCTTTCGTGGATGTGCGAGCAGAGTTCCTTGCTCGTCGATAACGAAAAAGTAACCGTTAGGTCCCAAGTCGATGTTCTTGTTGATTGGCCGAGTGCCGTCATCCTGCAGATCGCCCAGCATCATCGCGGTAACTTGCTCCTTGGCTTCTTCTTCTGTTAAGAATCCGGCTTGCACAGACTTGTCCATATTCGCAATCATCTGGAGAATCATATTGACGCTCAAATCCAGCTTGCTCTCAATTAGCGCGTCTGTCTCGTCCACTGAAACCTTATAGGACACAAGACCTAAAGATACAATCGGTACGACCAGTAATATAAGTGACATGCCTAAAAGTTTTTTACGAATAGTTAAACGCAACTTCTTCTTTACACTGGTGTTGTTCATCGTGGTTTTCCGACTCCTCCATTTGGTGTGCCATCTAATACTAGAGTACTAGATTCACATACGGAAATCAAAAAAAATGCTGGATTGTGTCGTAGTGCGTCGAGCAATTGGTTTGAGCTATCATTTTTTAAAAATAATTAGCCGACAATATATATATTAGCTATACTAATAACTAGCGTATGAACAGCTTGATCTGACATATACAGGAGGATTACCATGCTACTGAGAAAAAGACCTTATTCAGGAAAAGAATTGAAAACGATTTCTGGCTCCGATATTTCTGCTAATGACAAGCTTGCCCAGAAGTTGTTCTTCCTGCAGATCACTTCGGATGATGTGAAGCAGTTGAAAAAGCTGGATGGCATTATCGAAGAGCAAGCGGAGAGCATCACAAAACGCCATTACGGCTTGCTGGCGGAAGTAACCGACATGCGTAGCATTGTCGAGAAAAACAGTACATGGGAGAGGCTCTCCCAAACATTCGTAGATTACTTGAAATCAATCCCGCGCGTGGCGATCGACGACGATTATGTTCAGTACAGAATACGCATCGGACTGGTGCATAGCCGGATCGGACTAGCACCTGAATGGTATATCGGGAGCTTCACAAGAGTGTATGAATTTATGGTTCCGTCTATATTAGAGCGGTTCCCTGCGAAGGAAGCGGCGGCCATTCTTGTAGCGCTGAACCGATTGTTGACGCTTGATGCTCAGATTACACTGGAAGCCTATCAGCAGGCGCATGAATTTCAATTCATTGAGACGAACAGCGAGATTGTGGAGGAATTGATCCGTATGGATAAGGTGAAGCCGCTGCTTGCGTCCGTTCACTTATCCATGGACGAGGCGACCAGCGTGAGCGCGGCGGCAGAGCAATTGTCCGCTTCCATTCAGGAAGTGGCGGATCATGCCGTGCAGGTGGCTGAGGATACGGATCTGCTTATTGAACAAGCCAGAGTCGGGCGCAGCATTATTGACGAGTCGCTGAACGGATTCATGTCGATGGCGAAGCAATTCTCTGAGGCGCAAGCGCAATTCGACGAGCTCATGGCGGCTATCAACAATGTAACGGAAGTCGTCCAGCTTATCCGCGAGGTGGCGGATCAGACGAAGCTGCTTGCGCTTAACGCATCTATCGAAGCGGCGCGTGCGGGAGAAGAAGGAAGAGGTTTTGCCGTCGTAGCGTCCGAGGTGCGCAAGCTATCGGAACAGACGACGAATTCAGTAGAAGAGATAGCAGGCTTGATCGAGAGAGTGATGGGCAATGCCAGCGCCGTCGGCAAGCAGACGCAGAGAATGGCGGATGAGATGGGCGGGAAGGCGGAGCAGTCCAAGGAAGCGATCACCAGTCTGGACAAGATCATGGGACAGGTGACGTCGATTGGGGGTTCGACTAGCAATATTGCGGCGATCGTGGAACAGCAGTCCGCTGCTACTGATGATATTACCTCTCGCATTCATGAAGTGCTCAATCAGATGGAGCTAATCGGGCAAAATGCGAAAAGTACAGGGGAAGATATTTATCAGGTGAGTGTGAAGGTGAACGAGCTTCGTCAGCGTTCTCTACACTATATGCCGGAGTTATCCGACGCTCAGACGATCAGAACGGTCAAGACGGACCATATGCTATGGCGCTGGTGGGTGTACAACAGCATTCTCGGCTTTCATCGTCTGGAGGGTGAGACTGCCGGAGATCATCATCTGTGCCGATTGGGCAAGTGGTATGACAAGAACAAGGGAACGTCAACGATTGCAGCCTTGACGCAATACCAGCAGCTGGATGAGCCTCATCGCGCCATCCATCATATCGCCCGCCAAGTGGCCGAGTGCATGGAACAAGGCGCTGAGGAGCAGGCGCAAGATCTGCTGGAGCAGATGGATCAAGCGTCAAGACACGTCGTCGAGCTTCTGGAGAAGCTCGAGGCCGAATTGAAAAACCATCGGAAATAGCGGCTACAGCCCCCGAACGCCAACTGAGAGTGAATGGCGGTCGGGGGCTGTGTCTATTCTATCTGCTGCAGCCTGGGCCTACGTTGCATGCTGTGACGTTTCCGCTTACAATGAACGTGAACCCTAGTCGTTACTGGAGAGGGAGTGTGAGGGATATGACAGGCATTGTCAATCGGTATGAAGTTGCTGAGGTTGAAGTCATAAGGCGGGCAGGATTGGTAATTTATTCGGTCGAAGGCAATGAAATCGGTGTATTCGCAATAGGCGATTCCTTCTACGCATGGCGCAATCGATGTCCGCATGCCGCTGCTCCCGTCTGCGAAGGAGCAATATGCGAATCCGACAGACGTCTTCCGGTTTTCGGAACGGTCTCACCAGCAAATGAATGCGATGAGCGAATCATTACGATTAAGTGCCCGTGGCATGGCTGGGAGTTCGATCTACGAACGGGTCAGCATATCGTATCGGAGCATGTGAAGTTGCAAGGCTACGAGGTGGAAGTGGAGAACGGTCGCGTATATGTCTATATGTAAGTTCACGCTGTGCCATATTTTCAAATTTTTGTTGCTCGCAAGAATAAATTCCATTATACTGATATGGGTACTATTACCTAATGATAGTTTGGTATAATAGAACTATTTTCGGAGATTGCGAGGTGGATATATGCCTTACTTTTACTTCAAAGAAATATGGACACCATTGAAGCTAATAGGCATCAAGTTTTATAGGGACGAATCTGAACACTTGTGGGTAAAGTTCTGGAACAGAGACCGCAGGAAAGTGTTTAAATAACCTTGCAACGCTGGAATTGACATCATAGATGAATGGAAGAGGCCTCCCCAACCGCCTGAAGGCCGGTTGGGGAGGCTTTTTTGCTGTAAATGAAAAGAGCACATTGAGGAGGTGTGAAACTTACACCTTAGCATATTAAATCCAAAAATGGGAAAGTTAACGGAGTCGAATCGGGTGACATTTGTAAGTGCCGGATCATGAGGAGGGGATAGGAGTGGAGGCAACGTTTTCTAATAAACAAATCACATTTCTATTATTACTTTCGCTTGGCATATCCAATCATGTTATCGTCATTCCGCATCTGCTTCAAGCGGCTGGACGAGATGCATGGATGAGCATTCTGGTTACTTATGTATTTCTGATTGCATGGAGCTTGCTGTTGCACAAGGTAATAAAGTCCATGAAGCATACTTCGATGATTCCATGGTTGCGATCGCGAGCAGGACGTGCAGGATATTGGATGATCGGCGGTACGATGGCTTGCTATTTTTTGTTGATGGGTCTCATTATCGTTTACGATACAACCAAAAATGTGAGCATTTACTTCTTGCCCAATACGCCTATTGAAGTGACTGTTGTCTGCTTCGTGCTGGTCGCATACAGCGCAGCCAGAACCGGGCTGAAGACGATTGTATTTGTTGCGGCCGTTACGCTTCCCATCGTCTGGATTCTGGGAGTGGCCGTGTCGCTAATGACCAAAGGGAGCAAGGACTATGGCTTGCTGCTTCCTCTCTTCACCGACGGATACATGCCTTACTTGTATGGAGGGGTTGTCATATTCGGTGGCAGCATTGATCTTATTGCCCTGCTGATGCTGCAACACCGAATGGAGAAACCGATCAAGTATGGTACGATATTTGTTATTCTGTCTCTGCTTGTAGGCTTGATTCTTGGACCGTGCATGGGATCATTAGCCGCCTTCGGTCCTGCTGCGGCAAGCAATCTTCGCTTTCCTGCATTCGAACAATGGCGGCTTGTCATTATAGGCAGATATATCAACCATGTGGATTTCCTGGCTGCGTTCCAGCTTATGGCGGGAAGCTTGGTGCGTGCGGCGCTATGCATTCATGTATGGAGCGAGTTGATCGGCAATCAGTTGTCAGCGAAGACACGTCAGTTCGTCATCATCGGAGGAACATTACTCATGGCACTGCCTTCTCTTCTCAAGCCAAGTGATATTATGTTTCAAAGCATCATGCAACGCTATTACTATAAGTTGTCGCTCCTGTACGGTGTGCTGTTCGTAGCCGTTCTTTACGGCTTAACCTACATCCGGCCCAAGAAAGAAGGAGTGGAGAAATGAACAAGAATCAGCAGGAAGAGATGCTGTATGCGGGTATGGAATCGTTGCTTCAGGAAGGGGAATTGACGCTGGCCGCGTTAAAGCGGCAGCTTGATTTATATGCCGACGTTCACTTTCCTCCCCTTCCTCAGCTGGAAAAGGCGAACAAGTTGACCGCTTTATACTGTCAGGGGATGACGGACAAGGTGCAGTTGAACGAATACTTCGTCCGCATATGCCAATTTGTCTTGCATGCAGAAGCTCATCGGGACAGCCAGAATACAACGGATGAACACCATGAACTTCCGCTTATTGAACAAGTCTCTTCCTTTAACGGGATGATGAAGGAATTGTTCTCGGGAAGTTTCGTTCTCTATATGGAGGGATCACGATACTTCTGGTCGGTAGACGTGTCGAAAGTGCCCCAGCGCGCGCTTGAAGAATCCAATACGGAAATATCCATTAAAGGACCTAAGGATGCGTTCACAGAGGATATTTATACGAACATATCCCTGATCAGAAAACGGCTGCATACGGGACTGTTGTTCTGTGAGGAGTTTGTACTGGGCAGCTTGAGCAAGACAAGTGTAGCGCTGATGTATTTGCAGGATAGAATTAAGCCGGAAATTGTGACGGAAGTCAGAAAGCGCATCGAAAAGATTGAAACAGAGAGTTTGCTAAGCAGTGGGCAATTAGAACAGTGGCTGGCTGACAGAACGTTCTCGCTTGTTCCGCTTATTGATTACATAGGCCGGCCTGATTTTATCGTCCAGACGCTGCTTCGGGGCAGATTCGCCGCCATTGTCGATGGATCCCCCATGGTGCTGATTGGTCCGAGCAACTTCACGGAGTTACTCAAATCACCCGAGGATGCTCATTTTCCTTATTATTTTGTTATGATACAGCGGGTGCTGCGATTGTTCGGTCTGATCCTCAGCATCTTGCTGCCTGGCTTCTGGATTGCGATTGCGACCGTCAATTTGGACCAGCTTCCGTTCTCACTTGTATCTACCGTCGTTATTTCCCGCGAAGGCGTACCGCTGCCAACGTTCCTGGAAGCGTTCCTGCTGCTCTTCTTATTCGAGCTGCTTAGGGAAGCGGGCATAAGACTGCCGAAGGCGGTCGGACAGACGATCGGTATAGTTGGCGGTCTCATTATCGGAGATTCCCTTATTAGGGCGGGTCTTGCTTCTCCGACGTTGCTCGTGGTAATCGCTGTCTCTGCGGTTGCTACGTTCGCTTTGGTGAATCAGTCGCTCTCCGGCAGCGTCAGCTTGCTCAGAGTGCTGATCATGGTCGTGTCCGCCTATCTAGGGATATATGGATTTATTTTGGCCATGTTTTCCATATTAATCTATTTGTGCAGATTGGTGTCATACGGATTCCCCTATCTGGAACCGATTGTGTCACTGCGTTTCCGGGAATGGCTATCGGCCTTTCTGGTCAATCCATTCAAGCGCAAGCGGTTCGCCGCAGATATGCTGAAGAAGAAGGAGTGAATCGGGATTGCGACGGTATATATTGATTGCGACGGTTTTTGCAGCGACGGCTTTATTGATCGTTAGCTGCGATACGGATACGAAGGATATCGAGAAATTGAATTATGCCACCGCAATCGGGATTGACTTCAAGGAAGGAAAGTTCATCGGCTACGTCCAGTTCGTCAACCTCCCTTCCATTGCGAAGCAAGCAGATGGCAAGAAGGAGCCTGCGAAAATATGGATAGGAAAAGGGACCGGCGAAACGTTCGAGGAGTCGTTTTTTGATATCTACCGTACTTCGCAGGAAAGAATTTATTGGGGGCACTTGACGGCTATCATTATTCATGAATCGGCCATTAAGCAAGGAATTGATTCGATCTACGACAGTTTTAGTCGTTATTATGAATTTCGCTTGACACCATGGGTATTCGGAACGAGATCATCGATCGAAGATATATTAAACGCGAGAGGATTCTACGAGCAATCTCCGCTAAGCACGGTCCTTCAAGACCCTGAAGGCATCTATACTCAATCGTCGCAGATTCATTCCATCCGGCTTCATCGACTAATGAGCCAGGTGAACGAGCCGGGCTATACGACCGCCATACCTACGCTGTCCATCAACAGAGAAACTTGGAGGAGTAATGGGAAGACGGAGCCGAAGCTGATGATTGACGGAGCAATCTTCCTTGAGAATGAGCGGTATACGGGCTATATGCCGATCAAGCAGTTGCAGGGACTACGCTGGATACAGCCTCAGACCGTAAGAGCGGCGGTTGAAGTGCCCACTGCGAAAAAACCGATAGTTGCCATCGTTATAGACAAGCCGAAAGCTCACATAACGATGCGGTCGGATTCGGAGAAGCCGCGGTTTGAGATCCAATTGAAAGCGCAAGGGTACATGACGAATCGTGCAAAGAATCAGATGCTGCAGCTGCACGAGCTGGAGAAAGCGACGGAGGAGGCCATTGCAAAACAAATTCAGGAGACCTACGAAAACGCAAGAACGAAGGGGATCGATATCTATAATTTCGAATACTTCATGTTCCGCCATCACAACTGGTTGTGGAAAAAGATTCATTATAGCGATAAAAAGCTTATTGCAAAGGATACGATTCAGGATATATCGGTGCGCTTGAAAGTGAAGCATACAGGATCCGAGAAAAACACGCGGGTGCAACAGGAAGAAAGGTAAGTGCAAAGCGCCTGCGACATCACGATATCGCATATCGCAGGCTTATCCGCCCATTGCTATAGCTGTCTCATATAGTCCGAAGGTGTGACTCCAGTCATTCTCTTGAACATGCGGAAGAAGTAGGATGCATCATAATAGCCTAAATATTGGGAAATGTCCGATACGTTCAAATCTGAATTGCTCAGCAGATTGCAGGCCTCCAAAATTCGCAGGTGATGCATGTAACGAATGGGTGTCTGGCCGTACACTTCTTTGAACAGAGCTGTTGTGTAGCCGGGTGAGCGCTGAATGAGCGATGCCAGCTGCTCCAGTTCGATCGGCTCGCGATAATGGTTCAACAAATAGGCGTGAATTGTCTCCGCGAACACCATTCTGTTGGGCGCAAGCTCAGGATTCTCAAGCGCTTGCCCCAATAAGCCGATCAATTCCTGAACGATGCCCTCGCATACCCATTTGCGGTAATGTCTACTCCCTCTCCATTCTTCAATCATGCGGCGGAAACGGCTATGCACATATTGGAAATCAGTTACTTTTACTTTGCGAGTTATCCCTTCCTTCAGGTAAGGGATAACTCGATCATCGCAGTCATCGTTCTCTACTGTAAATAGCAAGGTATGCTTCTGATGGGGGGTATCCTCATAATTGCTGCCTTCACGAAGAGTGTCCTGCGGTATAAACAGAAAATCGCCTCGCTCTGCGATCATTTCCGTTCCGTTCAGCACATATCGCACTTTCCCGTCCTGTACAAGCACGAATATATGGTATGGAATGACTTCGGGGTGCGTCCGCCAATTGGGAATGCGATCGTCATAGTTTGCGCTATGAATGTTAATCATCGTTTCGCCTCCTTCGATACATGCAGTCAATCAGGATACATAGGAATGGAAATGTACAATTGCTATTGGAATTGTACGTAGACGATGCCTGGAAATATAAACTATCATTATTCTATATTTACATGTTGGAAGGGGAAATGTACAGTGAGAGTATTGCTTCTTGATTTGGATGCGACAAGACCCGATCATCTGGGCTGTTATGGTTATCATCGGAACACATCGCCCAATATTGACCGGATTGCGGCGGGCGGTGTCCGCTTCAATCATTATTATACGTCGGATGCGCCTTGTTTTCCTTCTCGAACGGCGCTGATGACAGGAAGATTCGGCATTCATAACGGCGTCGTCGGACATGGCGGTACCGGTGCGGATGTCCGTCATGATGGGGCGAACCGCAGCTTCCGCTCAAGTCTGGACAAGGAGAGCTTCCCGTCCATGTTCCGCAGGGCGGGCATGCGGACGGCGCTGGTTAGTCCATTCGGAGAACGGCATTCCGCCTTCACGTTCTACGCCGGATTCAATGAAATATACAATCAGGGCGGCGGCGGCGCGGAGTCTGCCGAAGAAGTGAATCCTATTGTGCTGGACTGGATCGATCGCAATGCGGCGGATGACAACTGGATGCTCTATGTCAATTACTGGGATCCGCATACGCCATACCGCGCGCCGGAGTCTTTCGGCAATCCGTTCCAGAATGATCCGCTTCCGGAGTGGATTACGGAAGAAGTGCTGGAGCAGCATATACGCCATGTCGGTCCGCACGGAGCGAACGAGATCAATATGTACGACAATGCGACATTCCCACAGTTCCCCCGCCATCCCGGAGAGATTAAGTCCATGGCCGATCTGCGCAAGATGATTGACGGCTATGACTGCGGCATCCGGCATATGGACGAGCATATCGGAGCGCTGTTCCAAGCTCTGGAGAACAAAGGGGTGCTGGATGATCTGTATATTATTATTACCGCGGATCATGGCGAGAACATGGGCGAGTTGGGGCTTTACGGCGAGCATGGCACGGCTGATCACTTCACTTGCCGCATTCCGATGATTATAAAGGGCCCTGGATTGCAAGAAGGCTTGACTGACGACGGACTGCATTACCATCTGGATCTACTGCCTACAATGGCGGAAGTGATGGGAACGAAGCCTGCCGCAAGATGGGATGGAAGAAGTTATGCACGCACTCTTCTGAAAGGCGAGGATACCGGTCGGGACTTTCTCGTTGTCTCACAGTGCGCTCATGTATGTCAGCGTAGCGTCCGATTCGGAGACTGGATCTATATCCGCACCTATCACGATGGCTATCATCTCTTCGAGAAGGAAATGTTGTTCAATCTGGTTGATGATTATCACCAGCAACACAACTTGGCGAATGAACGTCCGGAACTGTGCAGGGAGGCCGTCTATTATTTGAACGAGTGGCATGACGAGATGATGAGTACGATGGAACATGATATTGATCCGCTCTGGACTGTTATGAAGGAAGGCGGACCTTACCATGCGAAAGGCCATCTTCCCCAATATGTGGAACGACTGAAGGCGACGGGCCGCAGCGAAGGAGCGGAGGAACTGATCAAGCGACATCCGCGAGAGATGGCCGGACATCAACAGAGCTGACACATGAACCGAATGATATCGGAAGTCACCGGTAAGTCCATACACCGGGATGACGATAAGAGCGTAGGAATAATGGTAGAGATAAAGTAAGGCCATGAGAAGAGGACCACATACCCGATTCCTGTCGGATATGTGGTCCTCATTTGACCGTTTGCTTCTTATTTAGCCGTTACGCCGCCGTCAACAGCCAGCTCGGCGCCGGTAATGTAGGAAGATTCGTCGGAAGCCAAGAACAGTACGGCTTGCGCCACTTCAGGAGCCTCGCCAACTCTTGGAAGAGCGGTCTGAGACAGGAACCATTGGTGCATCTGCTCATTCTGTATGAGTTCCTCGCTCATAGGCGTCGTAATGAAGCCGGGATGCACGGAATTGACGCGGATGTTGAACTTTCCGTAGTCGACCGCCGCCGCTTTACTTAGAAGTCGGACACCGCCTTTGGAAGCTGTATAAGCACCAGCGCCGCTACCGCCGGTTAAGCCTGCGATAGAGGAAATATTAATAATGGAGCCTTGCTTGCTCTCAATCATATGCGGGATGACATGTTTCATGCCGAGAAATACGCTCGTCATATTGATGGATATGACCCTGTTCCATTGCTCAAGCGTCGACTCCAACATACTGATTGCCAATGAGATTCCCGCATTGTTCACAAGTACGTCAATCTTGCCGAATTTGCTCATCACTTCGTTAACGATAGTGGACCATTGTTCCTCAGAAGCGACATCATGCTTATAAGCGATAGCTTGGCCACCAGCAGCCTGAATGTCGGATGCAGCTTTCATCACGTTGTCTTCATTAATGTCAGTCAAGATGACTGTCGCGCCCTCCTGAGCCAGAAGCTTAGCCTCTTCCAATCCCATGCCGCTGCCTGCACCTGTGACGATGGCTACTTTTTCTTTAAGACGATTCATAGATGTAACCTCCCTGAGGATAGATGTGTAAATCAATTTGATAGTGATAGTTTCAACTATCACTATGTAAGCTTATTATATCACGACTGCAGGTGTTGGACAAATTGTTGTGAGACCTGGAGCTGACGGGTATAATTTGGAGTAAAGGCCGAGGTAGGGAAGGATGACATAATGAGACCAAAGGAACGCTATAAGCGGGAAAGAGAAGAGAGAAAGAAGAAGCGCTCCCATCATATATTGCAAGCAGCAGAGACGGTGTTCTTTCGCAAAGGGACGGAATTTACTACAATGAACGATATTGCAGAGGAAGCGCATATCGGAGTGGCGACCGTCTTCAGATATTATGCCAATAAAGAGAGCTTAATGGCCGCCATCGCCAGTAATATGATGGGAGAAATTCTGGATAGCTTTCAAAATATCGCGGATAGGCCTGTAACTTGCCTGGAGAAGATGGGGGAGCTGTTCGATTATTTCAGATCACTTCTGGAGAAAAATCGCAGCTCCTTCATCAAATTCATGGAGGACTTGCACTTGAACGTATCTTATTCCCGCCAGTCGAACGGAATGCTGGAGGAGAGCGAGACGGTGGGACGCCGAATATATGAGGTATTCTGTTCGATTATAGAGCAAGGGGAACACGATGGCTCCTTGCGTAGCGACTTGGACACACGAGATGTCCTTCTCACGGTCGTGAATGCGTTCGGATTGTTCTCAAGCAAGCTTTCGTATCAGAAGAACGTGCTGTTATTACCGACCGAAGTAGAGCCAGAGCGACAGTTGGCCATTATGAAGGCGATCATACTGGATTACTTGAAGCCCTGACAGCCGCTCCGCATCGGCATAGTTGCATTCGCGCATGTTAGCCGCCATGCTGCTTCAAGACGGTATCCACCTTGGACAGATGCTCCAGAAGGCGCCGCACTGACAATTGAGCGTCGCTTGCGGCAATCGCTTCGTAGATTGCCCGGTGTTCGTCTAACAAGCGAGTCGATGTGGCTTGTTCCCGATAGAACCACAGCTCCCGGGTTCGACCGATCGTCTCGGTCAACCGCTGTGTCAGGGAGTTCATGAGCTCATTAAGCAGCGAATTATGGGAAGCTGCCGCGATGGCAGTATGAAAGTCCACATCGGCTCGTTCGCTCTCGGCTGTGTCGTTGTGCTCCGCTGCCCAAGCCATTCTTGACAGAATAGCTTCCAGCCTCGTCAAATCTTCTTCCGTTCGTCTACTGGATGCCAGCTCCGCCGTTCCAGCTTCAAGAACTTTCCGTACCTCCAATATTTCGCGCAGCGATTCCGCTTCACGGAACAAGGAACCCACTCCGTTCTGTTCCCCGGCAGGCAGCGTCTTGCTGACGAATGTGCCCCCTCCATGGCGTATATCCAGCCATCCCATCGCTTTCAATGCGCTTAGCGCCTCACGGATCGTCGATCGTCCGACGCCGAACGATTGCGACAGATCAACGACCGACGGGAGCTTGTCACCAGGCAGAAGTTCTCCTTCTTTTATCCGCTCCATAACAATTCGGCTCACGATTTCGTGACCTTTCTCCGTCTCGATTTTCATCTTTCGCATAGACCTTTCTCCAACCTCCCAATACTTCCGTTCCGGATCGAAATGAACGATTTCAAGTTTCATTGCTATTTTCTCTGTTGCTTTAGTATAAGCATACGTTATAATGAATGAAAAGTCATCAGATGACCTGATCTATATTCACGGGAAGCGGAGGGATTGTCAGTGCAAGCAGATGTGATCAATAAACTACGGGCTATTGTCGGGGAGAAGTGGTTCAGGAACGATCAGGAAGCGCTCGTCGCGCATTCGTATGACGGCACGCCGATGCTGCAATCGCTACCTGAAGGGGTGGTCTATCCTTCCTCGACCGAGGATGTGTCCGCCATTATGAAGGTGCTGTCGGAGGCGCACATACCGCTTGTCAGCAGAGGCTCAGGATCGAATCTGTGCGGTGGAACTGTGCCTGTGCAAGGCGGGATCGTCATGGTCATGCACCGGATGAATCGCATACTGGAAGTGGATGAAGAGAACTTGACGGCGACCGTTCAGCCGGGGCTGATCACGGCGGAGTTCATTCATCATATCGAATCGAGAGGATTATTCTATCCGCCCGACCCCAGCAGCATGAAGATCAGTACGATCGGCGGCAACATCGCGGAATGCTCCGGCGGACTGCGCGGCTTGAAGTATGGAACGACGAAGGATTACGTTATCGGGCTTGAGGCGGTGCTGGCGGACGGCAGAATCATTCGCACGGGAGGCAAGTTGATGAAGGATGTGGCCGGCTATGATCTGACGAAGCTGCTCATCGGATCCGAGGGTACGCTTGCCGTCATTACCGAAGCGACGCTGAAGCTGATTCCGCCGCCGAAGACGAAGAAGACGATGCTGGCGATGTACCGTGATTTATATGGTGCCGCCAGGACGGTATCGCGCATTATCGAATCGCACATTATTCCCGCTACGCTGGAATTCATGGACAATCCGACGATCCGTGTCGTGGACGACTTCGCAGGGCTCGGACTGCCGCTCGATATGGAGGCCATCTTGCTGATTGAGCAGGACGGCGATCCCGAGACGGTAGAACGCGATATTGCTCGGATCTCGGAGATATGCGCGTCGGAATCGGCCGACCGCATCGAGGTGGCGGCGACGAGGGAGGAAGCGGAGAAGTTGCTGACGGCTCGCAGAAGCGCATTCACGGCGCTGGCGCGTCTGCGTCCGACGACGATACTGGAGGATGCCACCGTGCCGCGCTCCAGGATTGCCGACATGGTGCTGCGCATTAACGAGATTGCCAATAAGCACCGTGTCACTATCGCCACCTTCGGTCATGCGGGAGATGGCAATCTGCACCCCACAGCTACGACGGATGCAAGAGATGCGGAGGAGATTCATCGCGTAGAAGCCGCGTTCGAGGAAATATTCGAGGCCGCGATTGCGCTGGGAGGTACGATTACCGGAGAGCATGGCGTAGGTATGGTGAAGGCGCCTTATCTGGAATGGAAGGTGGGAGAGCCGGGCATCGCGATGATGAAGGGGATTAAAGCGGCGTTCGACCCGCATCATTTGTTGAATCCCGGCAAAATCTTCGCCAAGGAAACAAGGAAAAGGGTGGTGATTCAGCATGGGTGAAGTCGTTGCGGGGAAGAAGCCCAACGTTCAGCACAGCAATCCGCTTGCTCAGACGCTGCTGAACAAGCTGGATTACGACCAACTGACCAATTGCATGCGCTGCGGCTTCTGTCTGCCTGCTTGCCCCACCTTCCGGGAGACGGGAGTGGAGCCGGAATCGCCTCGCGGAAGAATTGCGTTAATGAAGGCGGTTGTTGACGGCGTCATGGAGCCGGATACGGCTTTCCAAGATCAGATGAACCACTGTCTTGGCTGCCGCGCATGCGAGCCCGTCTGTCCTGCGGATGTGAAGTACGGTCAGTTGATGGAGCAAGCGAGAGATGCGATTGAAGATCACGCGCCTCACAATGCAGCCGTACAGGGGCTGCGCCGACTCATGTTCAAGGGGGTCTTCCCGAAGCGCGGGGCGTTGAAGCTGCTGGGCGGCTCCTTAAGCTTGTATCAGAAGACGGGGCTTCGGCGGCTGGCGCGCGGGACCGGCGTCATGCGCTTGTTCCCGCAGCACTTGCGCGAGATGGAGGCGGTATTGCCGGAGGCTTCCGCAAGCGGCGTCGTGGAGCGGCTTGGCGCCTTCTATCCCGCCAAGGGCGAGCCGATTGCAAGGGTAGCCTTATTCAGAGGCTGCATTATGGACGTTCTGTTCGCAGGTACGAATGTGAATACGGTCAAGCTGCTGTCGGAAGCAGGCTTCGACGTCGTTATTCCGAAGGAGCAAGGCTGCTGCGGCGCGCTTCATGCCCATAGCGGCGAGATGGACGCGGCGAGGGAGCTCGCCCGGCACAATATTGCGTCATTCAAAGCTGCCGGCGTAGACTATATTGTGTCCAATGCAGGAGGCTGTGGCGCACTGCTTGTGGAGTACGGGCACTTGCTGCATGAGGACGACAATGATCAAGTGCGCGAGGACGCGAAGTGGTTCGCGGAACGGACGGTCGATGTGAGCCGTCTTATCGTTGAGCAGGGACGCATTCCCGCATTCGCAGATCATGGTGAAGAATGCACCGTTACGTATCAGGATTCTTGTCATCTTCGCAATGTGATGAAGAGCTCCGATGCGCCAAGACGGCTAATGCGAAGCGTAGACGGAGCTTCATTCGTGGAGATGAAGGAAGCGGATCGCTGCTGCGGATCGGCGGGCATCTACAATGTGACGCAGCCTGAGATGGCAGGACAGATTCTGGAGCATAAGATGGAGCATGCCACTGCTACGAATGCCCGCTATATGCTGACTAGCAATCCCGGCTGCTTGCTTCAGATGAAGCTGGGCATCCAGAAGCATAAGCCGCCTTACCGGATGGAGGCTCTTCATATCGTCGATTATTTGTATGAGCGCGTAAAGAGCGGCAATTCAGATTAATTTCGCTGAAGGCGAATTGAGGTGAAGCGTTCCTTTGAAGATTAAAGGAATGAGGCGCTAGCGCTGTTTGCTGGAATATGCGGATGTGGAGATTGATATTCGTGATGCGACTTCGCTCACAGTCTAACTGGATTTATAGCTATTATTGATGGATTGAATCATACTTGTGATACAGATAAATGGATTTCTTGTACTAAAATTGAGCTATTCGACGTATTTGTTGCGAATGATGACGATTCAACTGGATGAAATCCATTTGTTTGGAGCAACTTCGTTCATTCGATGAGAAATAAAGGCATAAAATCCACTTAGCGAGTGTTATCGTTCAGTTGAAACTCAACAAACAGGGTTGTTCCCAAAGTCGCTACAATGACTAAGGGGACAACCCTGCTGCATACACACCTATCATATGGACTAACTTGCCCGAACATGTTGAATGACTAGCAAGCTTTGAGCCCAATAAAGTTGAAGTGGCTGCAGAAGCCGAAAATGCGCCTCTATGCTGAAGGCTCCAGCAACGCGCGATACCCATCAGCGTCACGTCCATCAATCGGCACCACGTCATCTGCGTCATACAGAAGCGTGTCGCAATGGCGCTCTAGAGCTCTAGAGCTTAACGGGTTGACCGGACTCCACAGAGCGGTAGCCTGCAAGCGCCACTTCAGCGGAACGGAGACCGTCCTCGCCGCTGATCGGCACCGGTTGTCCACTTGCGATCGCCTCGACGAACGCTTTCACCAGGTAGAAGTCCATATTGTCGCCCCAGAAGCTCCATTGCCCTTTGCCCGCGGCGCTGCTGTACAACTCGTTGGACTGGGCGAAGCCGTCGACGGAGATGACGCCCTTCGTGCCGACGATCTCCATCGTCACGTCTCCCCAAGTCGGGAAGGGGGACTGCCTCGACCAGCTCGTATCGATCGTGCCGAACACGCCGTTCTCGAACTTCACGTTGATCATGCCCGCATCGTCCGTCTTCAGACCTTCCTTGAACAGGTTGGCGGCATGAGCGAATACTTCATCTACCTTGGAGCCAACGATCCAGTTCATCAAGTCCATCACATGAACGGTATGATCCAGCAGCGCGCCACCGCCGGACAACTCAGGCTCTACGAACCAGCCTCCCGGGAATGAACCTCGGTTCGTCCCCTTGATCGCGATAATGTCGCCGATCTCGCCTTGGTCTACCGCCTGCTTCGCGCTGGCGGCAGAAGCCAGATAACGGCAAGGGAATGCCGTCATCAACTGAACATTGTGATCCCGGCAGACATTGATCATCTCATGCATCTCGTCGACAGAGATGCCCAGCGGCTTCTCGCACAGCACGTGCAAGCCCTTCTTCGCGGCAGCTATCGTTAGCTCGGCGTGGTGCACGTTCTCTGAACAGATGACAACCGCGTCCATCTCTTGCTCCAGCAGTTCGCGATAGTCGGCGTAGTAGGCCAGACCGTGTTCTTCAATGAGTGCGCTAACCCTGTCCTTCACGGAATCGGCGATACCAACGATCTCCACCTGATCAAGCTTGTGCAACGCCTGGAAGTAGGAGAAGGCATGGCCATGGGCAAAGCTGATCATTCCGACTTTTAGCTTATTCATCATATATTCCTCCTTGCAACCTTCACGGCTTTACCTGTCTCGGCGCTCCGTACAGCGGCTTCGGCAATTTCCAGCGCGCGGTAAGCGTCAATGGCTGTGACGCGGGCTTCCGCCCCCGTCTCGATACAGGACAGGAAGTGGCTCAGTTCCAGCTCGAACGGGCTTTGGAAGCCGGGACTGCCGGGTACGGCAACGACTGCGCGACCGACTTCTCCAGACGGCTGCTTAACGATATTCATGGAACTGCTCTTCAAGCTGTTCGCCCTTACAATGCCCGCAGTACCGGCGATCTCCGCCTTCGTATGGAACGGCCCCGGGTAACCCCAGTGCGCTTCCACATTCGCCATGGCGCCATTCTCGAACTTCAGCGTCACAAGGGCGTACTCCACGCCATCCCGATTCGTATGCTGCGTATAGGCTGTGTCGACCTCTCCAAGCGTCCAGCGCAGGAAGTCCAGATCATGAATCATCAGATCCTTAATAATACCTCCGCTAAGCTCCTTGTCGTAATACCATTGCCTTGCCTTGCCTGGATGGTCGCCAATCCGACTGGCATGAGCGACACCCGGATTGCCCAGTTGTCCTGCGTCAATCGCTGCCTTCATATTGACATAATCCGGGAAGAAGCGGACGACATGTCCGATGTACAGCTGTACATCGTTTTCTCGGCATGTAGCGATCATTTCCTCCGCCTGTTCAGGCGTTAGAGCGATCGGCTTCTCGCAAATGATATGTTTTCTTGCTTTTGCCGCCTTCACAGTATATTCTTTGTGTAAATACGTAGGCAGAACAATGCTTATCGCATCGAATTCTGCACCGCTCAGCATCTCTTCGAAGGAAGCAAATGCAGGAGCTCCGGTCTCATTCGAAATGTTCTGAACGACTTCCGGCCTGATGTCGCATACGCCGGTCAATTCCACGCCGTCAAGCTTGGCATAAATATTGGCATGAATCGAGCCTAGTCCGCCGCAGCCCAATACCGCAACTTTCATGTATTCATCTCCCTATTAGTATAAGTAGATTAACGCTTACACGTAGATCTTACCGATATATTGCGTTCCAGTATATGCGGGATTTAACGCATTTTATATCCATATTCAACCTGACGCTCAGTGAGGAGGAGTAACGTGCACATCTATCAGGAGCCTATTCATTACCAGAATCCACAGCTTTGTCTGAAAGTGTGGCAATTCGCTGCGGCAGGCGAGGTGGACCCCGCTCATCAGCTGCAATGGCATTATCATAAAGAAATCGAATTTGTTCTTGTACTGGACGGGGTTCATGAGATCCACACACCGTCTCAAAATTATGTGTTGAAGCCCGGTGAAGTTATGGTGCTGGGCTCTTCGCAACTGCACAGGGGCGTAACCCGCAAAGGACAGTATGTGAATTATATCGTGCTGCATGTGGACCTGGAGCCGTACTTCGATGCCGCCATGATGAATTATATGGGCTACTTCATGGAAGTGTTGAAGCCGCTTGATGAGCTGAACGATATACTCATGCGCAATAAAAGTCTGCAGGAGGAGATCGGCTCCATTATGCGGTTGATTCACGATGAAGTGATGGGCAAGGAGAAGGGGTATGAGATTGCCGTAAGCATGCACATCAAGCACCTCATGCTTGCGATGCTGCGGCATGACGACCGCAATGTGCTGGCCGCCCATCAGCAAGTGGACGCTTCCGTGATTAAACCTGTCGTTCAGTATATTGATAATCATCTTGACGGCAAAGTCGATATGGCGGAAGTGAGCAAAATCGCCGGTATGAGCTATGTTTATTTCTCCAGATATTTCAAGAAGAAAACGGGTGTATCCTTTACGGAATATGTAAACCGCAAGCGAATCGCAACCGCGAAGCGGATGCTTGTCATGACCGATCGCACCGTCTCGGATATCGCCAGCTCAGTGGGACTCGACAACATGGCGCACTTCTATGAGCTGTTCAAGCGATTCAATGGCTGCACGCCCAAGCAGTTCAGGGATCGGATGTTGAGCTGAGCGAGAGGAAGTCTGGATAATTATATCCCCATTGTAAACGCTGTAATAGAGAGATTTGACCGAATTTGAGAAAAATCAGCTCTCAATGGACTTTTACTTTTGTGTTTGATAGGAGTAGAGTAAGGCTTAACTCAATAATTGAATATACGGAACGCTTAATCTTGCATAGAGCGGGGGAACCATCGCGGCACACTGCCGCAGGGGTGAATCCACAATTGTGGTAGGGAATTCTCGAATCCCGAATCCGACAGCTAACCTCGTAAGCGTTGTTCGAGAGAGGAAGTGTATACTTGTGATCGTTTTCGACCACAGAGGACCTTTGCCTCTGTGGTTTTTTGCTGTTCTTTTTTTGCTCTCTACTCCAATTCAGTCCGGAAAGAGGATGTGTTTCGAATGAAAAAAAAACATTTTGTAGTGATCGGTCTCGGCAGATTTGGCGGAAGCGTAACAAAAACGCTGCTGTCTCTCGGATTTGAAGTAATGGGCATTGACCAGGACGAACGGAGAGTGTCGGAGTTCGCTTCCATATTGCCGCATGTGTTCCAGGCGGATTCCACCGATGACAGCGTCATGCGAAAGCTGGGCGTCAAAAATATGGATCACGCCATTGTCGCGATCGGCGGCGATCTGCAGGCCAGCATATTGACGACGCTGATCTTGAAGGATATCGGCCTCAAGCATATTACAGCCAAGGCGACAAGCGATTATCATCAGCGCGTGCTGGAAGGAGTGGGGGCCGATCATATTGTTCATCCGGAACGGGATACGGGCATACGCGTCGCGCATCGCATTACCTCCCAAAATATGGTGGAGTACTTGGAGCTGTCGCCGGAGCACAGTCTGGTAGAGATTATCGCCCCTCAGCGATTAAATGGGAAATCACTAGTCCAATCCAATATTCGGGCAAAATTCGGCTGCAATGTGATGGCGATCAGAAGAGCCAATAATGAGCTGGTTGTGTCGCCTCATGCGAACGATATGATCTACACCGGCGATCTTCTTGTCATCATCGGCAACAATCGCGATATTAACCGTTTCGAGAAATTTATCGGGGAATAAGAGGGGGCTGCCCCATGACGCAATCATTCAAGGTATACAAAAAGAAGGAGCTTAGTCCGCACCAATGGATGGTTATCGGCTTTGCCGTGATCATCGTGATGGGCGCCTTTCTGCTGGATTTGCCGACGGCTTCATCCGATGGCGAATCGATCGGTTTTCTCAATGCACTGTTCACCTCTACATCAGCAGTTTGCGTAACGGGACTCGTCGTGCTGGATACAGGCAGCGATTTTAGCCTATTCGGGCAGATCGTCATTATGCTGCTGATTCAAGTCGGGGGCTTAGGCTTCATGACCTACGGCGTCATCATTGCGGTCATTCTCGGCAAGCGGCTGGGTCTCAAGCATCGGATACTTATACAGGAATCCACCAAGTCCGCTTCCATTCAAGGGCTGGTCAGGCTCGTATTCAGCATTGCGGCCATCGCTTTTGTCTTCGAAGGCATTGGCGCGCTGCTGCTATGGCTGCGCTGGCTGCCGGAGATGGGTGCTGCGGAAGCGGCGTATTATGCCTTATTTCATGCTGTCTCCGCCTTTAACAACGCCGGTTTCGCGCTTTGGCCGGATAGTGTTAGCGGCTTTGTGGGCGACCCGGTCGTCAATATCGTTCTTTCATTGCTGTTTATCGGCGGCGGCATCGGGTTCGTCGTCATTGTGGACTTGCTGAAGCACAGGAGGTGGAGTCGTTATTCTCTGCATACGAAAATTGTCCTTTTAATTTCCACCTTCCTGTCGCTGGCGGGATTTCTCGTCATTTTCTGCCTGGAGCTTCTCAATCCCGCCGTATTCGGCGATCTGAGCTGGAGCGAGCGATTATGGTCCGCTTACTTCCAGAGCGTGACCACAAGAACAGCCGGCTTCAATAGCATTGACCTTGCCGGCATGCTTGCCGCCACGCAGTTCTTCATGATCTTCCTGATGTTCGTCGGAGCTTCGTCAGGATCTACGGGCGGCGGAATCAAGACGAATACGCTTATGATTCTGCTGGTGGCGATGTACAGCAGTGTCAGAGGCCGAACGCAAGTGCAGCTGTTCGGCCGCCGCATCGGCTACGATATCGTATTAAGAGCGCTTGCGGTCATTATTATATCGCTTGGCGTCGTGATGGCGGTATCCTTCCTGCTGACTATCACCGAGCAGGGGGTCCCATTCATCGACCTGCTGTTCGAAGCGACGTCGGCATTCGGGACGGTAGGCTTGTCGCTGGGCGTGACGCCTTACCTGTCGGTCGCGGGCAAGCTCATCATCATTGCGACGATGTTCATTGGCCGGCTGGGGCCTCTTACATTGGCTTACGCACTGGCGCGCCATAAGCAGGAGAGCAAGATCGGCTATCCGGAAGAGAAGGTGCTTGTCGGCTAACGGCATCTATGAGATTGGAAGGATAAGAAAGGGTCTGCCGACGTCTCTTCCTTCAGGAAGCGGCGAGGCAGACCCTTGATAGAATTGGCAGCCAGCTGGCAAGCTGACAAGCCAGTGAGCAGTTAGTATGGTCGGCGCTTCACGTGAAGCCGATTATGGTTCTACAATAACAGTAATCGTGTCACTGCGCGTTACGCCCGCATCGTTCACAAGCTCGCAGTAATAGACGTATGTGCCTGCCGGTTTGTTTACTACCGCCGTTACCACATGCTGGGCGTCAGGGGTAGAAGAGGCGATGGATTGCGTATCGATTAGCGTATCGTTCTCATACAATCGGTACACGGAGCCGTTCGTGCCCCACCACATGTTCATATCAATGATGAACTGTCCGTCTCCGTCCCAATTGTCGTGAGACAGAATCGGCTTGGCGGGATTCGCATCCGTTACCGTTACGACCAACTCATCGCTAGTCGTCTCGCCGTATGCGTTGCTTAATACTGCATAATAGTGATATGTGCCGTTGCTTCTGCCATAGACGGAGGTGGTGACGGATTGAGCGGACGTCCCCTTGTCAAGCAGCCACTCTGCATCCAGCAGCTTTCCGTTCTCATACAGCTTGTAGCTAGTCCCATTATTTCCCCACCACATATTCATGGCGATATTGTAGCGGCCGTCCTTGATGCCGTGGTCATGCCCGTTGTCGTGGGATAATACAGGCTTCCCAGGGGAGCTTGTACTTCCAGCGGCAGCGATAGGCTTCAACACGAGCGCATCATAGATGCCGGCGTAGTAACCGGAGGACTGGCTGTTCTTGCCTGTAATTTCGTACGTAACCGCGTGCGATCCCTCTGCAAGCACGCGTGTCCCCTGATCAATGCCAAGAACGTTCTCATGCTGCGCCCATTGAGGCAGAGCGGCTGTCGTATAGCCGTCAATAACGGCGCCTTGCTGCAAGCCGTCTAACTGCATCGAGACGATGCCGCGGTTTTTTGCTTTGGCATAATTGGCCAGCACTTGATATTCTTGCTCCGGCGCGGGGAGCGGGAACTGGAATGTAACCTGATCGCCGACAGCATTCGCTTGGAATAACTTCCCTCTGTCATTGTAGAAATCATCAACAATGACATCTCCGCTAGTCGAATGGGCAGGCATGAGCGATTGCACCGGATAAATATACTCGCTGGCGTGCAGCGGGCCATCGGCGGCTGGAGCCGTATACGGCTGAGCGGCCGGCGCAGGCTGCGGCTGAAGCGTTACCGCAATCTCGTCTTCCAGCGGGAATAGAAGTCGGGCGCTGTAGGACAAGAAGTTGTCCGCATTCAAGCTGAGCGATAGACGGAGCGGCATCGTCTGCGCATGAGGCCTATTGCCGCCCGAGCCGGAGGTTGAGCGGATGAAGAGGGCCCGGTTGGCGCTGTCGATGTTCCAGCCGAACAGTTCGGCGTCGGTGTCCTGCGCTTCCAGACGATTGAATGAATCGAGAGCTGTCAGCTCATACGATATTTTCACGATATCCCACTTCTCCAGCTCGAAAGGAACGGATACCCCTTCCTGCAGTTCCTCGGACGAGACGGTCCATACGATATCGTGCTCCGGATCGATGCTCCAGTAAGGCTGCTCCGCCGCAGGCGGCAGCACCTTGGACATGCGAACATTCAGCTGCGCCGGTACGTGGAAGTCGGATGCGGATATGATATCCTTGAAGCGGGCATCCTGCAGGCCGTCATTCGTTATTTGCGCATAGGTAGTGAATGTCAGCGTTTCATTCGGAGCCGGCGTTCCGTCGTACAATTTGAACACCTTCATCCAGGAGCGATTTTGCAGGAACGCCCACATCTCGTTATACTCCTCTTCTACGTCTGAGAAGCCTTCCAGCAGGTCCGATATGTCCATTCCCGATTTGTACATGTACACCATAGCCAGATAGGCGGGAATAAGTACAGCCCTGTCATGGCTGACCGCGCGATCCTTATTGTTCGGAATCTCCGCGCCATAGTAATAGAAGCGGCCGTCATACGCGTATTCTCTTACCAGGTACCATAGCAGGCCGCGGGCAAACTCCAAATATTGACGCTTCAGCTGCTCATCCGTCTCGTAATAAGCGGCCATTGCGATCCCGGCAGCGACCAGCGCCTGTATATTGTCGATCGCATCATTGGCGGGCACGTCAAGCTCCCCACCGCTTGGATTATATTCCGTCCAGTAATAGGCGCGATTGTTCCAGACGCCCTTATGGAAGCCATAACGCGGAACTTGATGATAGAAGAAGGTGCTCGCCATGTCCAGATAATCCTCATCGGCTTCCAGCATCTCATAGGCGTACATGAGCGACATCGCTGCCGAGGATAAGACGTGATGGTCCGGCTCATGCAGCTCCCAGGTATAACCGGATGCGTCTGTCCATCTCCAATCGAACAGGAAGTCCCAGCCGCCTGCCCACTCCGGACGCGGCGAATACTCCTCAGGATAGAAGTCCTCGACGAAGGCATTGCTTCCGTCCTCCTTCCATTGCGAATAGTCCATGAATGCAATTATCTCCTGCGCTCTCTCCTTGAAGGATGCATCCCCGGTGAGTACATAGGCGGGGAAGTATTCCTTCAGCAGATGATCGCTGGGACGACGCGGATAGTAGCGGTCGCTATGATAGAAGTGAGACTTCATGAACGGACGATGGGGAATGTCGCCCGCAATCGCCAGCGATGGACCCGAGCCGACAGGCTGCCCCAGCAGTCCGTCCAGCTCCGGTATGGACTGGTCCCGGCTGGCTACGGTCTCGGAGATGCTTAGCGGATATTCGATCTCCAGGTTCAGCGACGGCCCGAAGAAGAAGTTGCGCAGCACATCCTGACTCCATACCGAAGCATCAGGGATATCCAATTCCGATGTGGGGAATTTCGTCCAGAAGTCGGCAGGAACCAGCTCCTCGCGAATATCCTCAACATCGGTTACGGGTATGAGCTCCTTGTACCCGCTAATGAGCGTCTCGCGCAGCTCGCCATGCCTGATGCGAAGCTGTCCCGCTCCTTGGGCGAAGTCAACGGCCAGCAGCGCATAGCTTGCTCTCTTCGGCGCGAACTGCACGGCAGACAGCGAAGTCCAGTCTGACGAGAGCTCTCCCTTCTGGCGGACAGTGCCTACCGTTTCCCCATCCTCATTCAGCCAGAAGAGAGACAATGCGGGTATCGCTGTTCCGTCCGTTTGAACGGAGAAGCTGGCGGCATACATTTTCTCCGGTTGAATGCTCATCACCGGCGAGAGGAGGGCCGCCCGATCCTCGCTGCTGCTGTCCGGAGACGAGAGCAGAACGTGCCGGCTTGCACCGATGGATTCTGTCGATGCCTGTCCTGCGCCGCCGGTCTCCAGCGACCAGAAGTAAGGAGAGTCTTCTCCGTTCGCAAAGTATGGATTGCCCAGCTCATTGCGGGCTTGGAATACGACGTCATCAAATGATACTGCACCTGAGCTTTGTGCTACCTCTATGGAGATGATGGCCGAGACGGCATCGGTAGGAGCAATTTGCTCATGATACAGCTTGGTCCAAGACTCTGCTTGCCCCAGTCCTTCCGCCACGGCTTCCGATAGGATGCCGCCTGCCGCATCCAGCCACTGCATCTTCAGCGCCGGAGCGCCGTTAGCCATATGGCCGCGATATTGCGCGGACAATTGATAGGCAAGTCCGCTCCGAACAGGGTGCTGCTGACTGAGCGCCAGCCGTCCCGTTCCGTCTTCCGATACAAGCTTGACGGCTTTGCTTCCTTCTGGCACATCTGCAGATTCCCAGCTCCAGTAGCCGTATGCTTCTCCGCTGATATTCCATCCCTCGGGAGCAGTCGTCCCGTTCTCGAAGCCGGGATTAAGCGCCAGATTGGACGTCTGAGACTCCTCCTCGATGACGGTAAGGCTATAGGGCAGAGTACCGCCGCTGCTCAGGCTGAGCAGGAGCTCGTGCTGTCCGGCCGGGAGTGTGTTCATGAAGAGCGGAGAGAGACTGATTATCCTTCCGCTTCGCTCATAATCTGTGCCTTCCTGCAAGAGAGAACCGTTATATTGCACGGTCTCGATGACATGATTGTTCACCGGCATGTGCCATATGTGAAGCGGCAATGATGCGGCAAGCGCCTTATTGTGTGTTCCGCTGCGGGGAGCAATCGTATCGGCGGACGTGTACGGCTCAAGCCGGATATCGTCGTACCACACCTGTCCCGTTCCCTTCCAGGCATGCAGCTGCACATGCGCATAAGCCGCATTGGACGGCGCGGTTACGATCAGCTCGTGCTTGCTCCAATCCGACCCCAGTCCGGTAAGCGGCAAGTGCTCCTGCCACGGAATGTTTTGCTCAGTCCGAATGAGCGTTTTGTCCGCATCGTACCAGTACATGACGGAGAAGGCTTGTCCCGTGAATGATTCCGTTTTGGCGTAGTTGATGAACCGGTACGATTGACCTGCAGTGACGGAAATGTACTTCTGATCCATTACTGCCCTGTCGGTCGTTGCGGATAAAATCAGCTTTGCAGATTTGGATCCATCATGCGAGGATGCTGGATCCCATTGCCAGCTGCCCGAAGTTGCGGCAGAGAGGAAGGTCCAGTTATCGGGATTGCTGACACCGCTTTCAAAACTGTGGTTGGCCATCAGATTCGCCGGCGAGGCCTTCGCCAGCTCTTTCCCCTTCATAGGCAAGAGAGAGCATAGAAGACTTGCAGTAACGATCAGTGCAATGCATTTCAAGTATAGCGGCTTGCGGCTTGCGATTGGTACGAACATGTTTTCAATCTCCTCCTCGTTGAGTCATGGAATTGGTGGGTTGTTCAGCTCCTTTCGTGACATTATCATAAGAGTAATACAGCTTGAAGCTGATGTATTTGACACTTTCGCCGATCATTGTACACTATTGGCATACCGTTACCAGCGATGGGAGATGACGAGATGGAATTCCAAAGCTATAGCTTGCACGAGGAATTGGTCATAACCAAGCTTTATTCTTTTCACTATTTCGAATTGGAAGCTTCTTTTATTGCCTCGCAGGAGCGGCATGATTTCTGGGAGATGGTATATGTGGACAAAGGGGAGATTGAGGTTGCGACCGATTGCGACCGACGCCACTTGAAGCAAGGGGACATGATTTTCTACCCGCCCAATGTCGTTCACGAAGGCAGAGCCTGCAACGGTTCCGCGCCGGTGCTGCTGATCGTGTCGTACGAGTGTCACGCCGCATGCATGTCTTACTTCGAGAACAAAACGCTGCAGCTGGATGACCGCGAGAGGGAGCTGCTGTCCGAGCTGCTGGAGGAGGGGATTGCTTCCTTCGATCCCGCCGTCGATTCCCGCGATACCGTCAACCTGGCAGGGCGAACGCCACGTCCGTTCGGCTCTGAGCAATTGGTGAAAATCTCGCTGGAGGCGCTGTTGATTCGTCTCATCCGGAAGGGGAAGCAGGAGAGGAAGGGAAAAGCTTCCCTTGCCGTGAAGCAGAATAGGGACAAGGATATTGTGGAGAGCATAATGGCTTATATGGAGCAGCATATCGCATCGGATTTGTCCCACGCTCAATTGTGCCAGGCATTTGCGATAGGCAGATCGCAGCTGACCGCGATCTTCTTCGAGAGAACGGGTTATGGCGTCATGGATTACTTTAGCCGGATGAAAGTGAAGACGGCGCAGACGCTTATTCGGGAGGAGAAATATAATTTTACGGAGATTGCGGGGCGGCTGGGCTATAGCAGCGTGCATTATTTCTCCCGCAGCTTCAAGCGGAAGACAGGAATGACGCCGACGGAATACGCCCGCTCGGTGAAGGCGAGACTGCGTCCGGGAAGATGACGAAGGGGCTGCTCTCTCCTGATTGCTCCTGAGAGACAGCCCCCGCTCCTGCGGAATGATGAGATTATTGAACAGAGCCGGCGGATGCGGCGGCCACTTCGGCCGTCCAGTCCTCGTCCAGTCCCAGCCCGCGCAGATCCGCCACCGTATTGCTGCGCTCCGCTTCGTAGAGCCGCCATATCACCCGGAGCCCCTGCAGGCTGCGAGGACCGTCCGTCACAGGCTGCTTGCCGGTCTGCACGCAATCCAGGAAGTGCTGGATTTCGAAGTGAGTGAACTTGCCGTGTTCATCCTCCTCCATCAAGACTTGCTTGTGTGATGCCGTATCCAGATTCGCCTGCTCCTTCTTCATGCCGGTATGGGCGATGAGCTGGCGGTCCGCCAGGTTGATCTCCAGCATCCCTTCCGTACAGTGAGCATGAATGCTCCAGCCGAGACGCGTGCCCCGAGCTCCCCATGTGCCGAAGTGATACCCTAGCGCGCCGCTTTCGAATTCGATCGTTACATTGCTGGTGCCTTCCTTCTCCATCCAAGGCGTTCCCTTGTTCGTGCCGATATGCGTTCCCTTGACGGGGCGGCCGAGCATCCACAGCATAATATCCACATAATGACAGCCATGGCTGAAGAATTGTCCTCCGCCCAGCGTATCTGCGGAATGGGCCCAGTGGCCGTCATGGTACTTCGTGAATTGCTCCGTCCAGATGGACAGCTGGAAGCATTCCCCATAGGTCTTGGCGTCCAGCAGTTCCTTCAGCCTTGCGACCAGCGGCCAGTGACGCACGGGATATGCAGTCATAAGCACCCGCTTCTCCCGCTCCGCGGTCTCGATCAGCGTCAGACAGTCCTGTTCCGTATTGCACATCGGCTTCTCCATGAGCACATGCTTGCCTGCCTCAAGACAAGCCATGCCCACCTCGAAATGCAAGTGATGCGGCAGCACGATCAATACGGCGTCCACATCATTCAGAAGCTCCCTGTAGTCTGTTACAGCCTTATCCGCGCCGATCGCTTCACGGGCTGCCTCAGCCAGCTCTGGTACGATATCGCACACAGCCGTCACCTTCATCCTGTCAGACAGCTCTGCATAGCTTTTTGTGTGCGCATTTGCCATGCCTCCGCAGCCGATGACGCCTAATCTTATTTTTTCCATACTATTGGCAGTCCCCTTTCGGTTTGATGTTTCTTTCTTCCAAGCTCATTACTATAATAGAACTAACTGCAGCAAGCAGGCTTTATCAGAAAAGCCATAAGTTTTGCACAATAGAGCAGCGGAGCAGGGAGGGGCGCGGCAATGGTCTATGAACATCGATTGCAGCTGCAGGAAGGAATCCGGCTTGGCCGGCTGGTCACTTTCCATTATTTCGAGTTGGATCGCACGTTTACGTCCAAGGAGGAGAAGCACGACTTCTGGGAATTCGTCTATGTGGACAAGGGGAAGGTAGCCATTTCGACAGACAGCGGCAAGCGGCTGCTTGAGCAAGGGGATATCATCTTCTACAAGCCGAATGAAATGCATAGCGGCGGCGCGAGGGAGGAGACGGCGCCCAACCTGATCATCCTATCCTTTGAGTGCGAATCAGCGGCAATGCGCTTCTTCGAAGACCGCAGCTTTCGCTTGAATGACGGGGAACGGGCGCTGCTGGCGCAAATTGTTGAGGAAGGGCTGACCGCATTCGAGCCCTCTATCACCATTCGACAAGCGAAGGAGCTGGGTCGCAGGGCGAATGCCCCCTTCGGATGCGAGCAGCTGATCAAAAATTACTTGGAGATTTTGCTTATCGGTTTGATTCGGCGTGCGGCTACGCTGGATACAGAATGGAAGCCGTCGCTAATCGGCAAGGAGAACAGGGATCGTCATCTCGTGGCGGAAGCGATTGCCTATATGGAAGAGAATCTGCAGCATAATTTGACGCTGGAGGAGGTCAGCGCCGCATGCTCCGTCAGCAAGAGCCTGCTCAAGACGCGCTTTAAAGAGGCGAAGGGCATGGGGGTTATCGAATACTTCACACGAATCAAAATCGATAAAGCCAAAGTGCTCATTCGCGAGGAAAGCTTGAACTATACACAAATGGCGGAACGACTCGGCTACAGCAGCATTCATTATTTCTCCCGTCAATTCAAGCTGATAACCGGGATGACGCTGACGGAGTATGCGCGTACCGTGCATGCGCGAGTGGCGGGAGATGGAACCGGCAATAAAGGGCGATAGCGCTCCCGTTCGCGCCACCGCCCTTTATTGCCGGCTTTCAAGCTGTCATTGCGGAGCTGCCATAGCTTCCTCAATAGCTTCGTTTACCGAGTCCATATGAATCGTTTCGATAACCGCATCGGTTAGCTCGTACTTTTGCTTCAACCTAAGAATGCGGTACACGCTCTCATCCAGCCTCTCCTGCGACAATTGTCCGTTATCCACGCTTTGCTTTATAGCCTTCCATGCGGCCAGCTGATCCTTGCTGTTATGGCCGATCAGTACAAGATCGATGCCGGCTTGGATCGACTTCACAGCGGCGTCGGCTACGCCGTAGCCATCCGTAATGCCTCCCATGGTCATATCATCGGTGACGACGACCCCGTCGTATTGCAGCTGCTCGCGCAGCAGCCCCGTTACGACTGCCTCAGACAATGAGGAAGGGGAATCCTTATCCAGCTGCGGCAGAAGCAGATGCGCAACCATAATGACGTCCGCATCCTGCCTTATCGCTTCCCGGAAGGGAACGAGCTCCAATTGCTCTAATTGCTCCAGTGATTTGTTCACCACTGGCAGATCAATATGAGAGTCGACGGATGTATCGCCATGACCCGGGAAATGCTTGACGACAGGCACTACGCCTTCCGAACGAAGTCCTTCCATCGCAAGCAGACCATGCTTCGTCACGGCGGCGGCATCAGTGCCGTAGGCTCTGTCGCCGATGACGGGATTGTTGGGATTGCTGTGAATGTCAAGCACCGGTGCGAAGTTCATATTGAAGCCAAGCGACTTCACGGCTACGCCTAGCGCTTGTCCGGTGGATCGGGAGTAGCGCTCGTCGTCCTGCCGGCCTATTGCCATCGCTTTCGGGAAAGAGCGATATTCATCCGGCAGCCGGCTTACCCGTCCTCCCTCCTGATCGACGCTCAGCAGAAGCGGGATCCCGTCATCGGCGGCGTTCAGCTCCTTCAGTCCGTCGAGCAGCGCGAGCGTCTGCTGTGCATTGTCGATGTTGTCCCCATATAATATAAATCCGCCTACTTTATAGGTTCGTATCATCTCTTCAGTGAATGCGTCGGGCGATGTTCCATTCAATCCGATAATCATAAGCTGCCCGATCTTCTCTTCCAGCGTCATGCTGCCGATCTGTGCCTTAATCGCATCTTCCGGGGAAACCTCTCCTGCGTTGGTCCCGTTGATTAACGCATCGTTGCTGTTGGGCTGAGTGCTGGTGCTGCTTGCTTGATTTCGTGCCTCTGCTGGCTGCTCGATGGAGCCCCCGCTGTATTCCGCCTTATTTTGCATGGCGCCGGAGCAGCCTGTGATGATGATTAGCGCAATCAGCATGAATCGCGCTAATGTTAGCTTCATTTGCCGCGCAGCGTAATGCTTTATTGTCATCATACCCCCATCTGGTTATTGATTGGCCGTGCCAATCGTTAATCTTTTCATTTTTTTATTGTAGAGCGACGTGGGCTAAAGGTCAAACATGTGAAAGAATCACTATTTATTTCCGTTTATTGATGTGATAAGCCCTCAGTTGAATGCGGAGATAATCTTCTTCGATGCTGGTGTCGTACCAGCGCTCCTGGTATTCATATCCGATCATTTTGCTGTTGGCGCACAGGCTGTTCAGAGCGTCGGTAAGCTGAATTTCCTCCCCGTGCCCGGGCTTCGTTTTTCTGATCAGCTCGTATACTTCCGGCATGAGAATGTAGCGCCCCATAACGGCGAGCTCTGAGGGAGGCTGCTGCTTGGGCTTTTCTACTATTGCACGGATGTCATGCAGACGGCCGCCAATCGGAGCTGCGCTTACAACACCGTAGTTTTGAAGCAGCTCTGGCTTCACCCGCTGCAATCCAATGACATTGGCCGCATGTTGCTCATACGATTTAATCAGAGGGATCAGCATAGATGTCGTCTCCAGACTTACCTGATCCGGCAGCAGTACAGCGCAAGGCTCTCCCGCAGCGAATGATTCCGCGAGTTGAACAGCATGTCCCAGCCCGAGCGCTTCATGCTGGCGAATATAATGGATCTCTGCGGCTGGCGGCTTGATGGAGGGAATAAGATGCTCCTTCTTGCGACTTGTCAGAAACCATTCCAGCTCGATCGAGCGGTCAAAGTAGTTCATTATACCGCTTTTCTTCCGGGACAGGATGATCAATATTTCTTCTATGCCTGCCTGAATGGCTTCTTCCACGATATAAGCAATAGTAGGCTTGCCAGAGATCGGGAACATTTCCTTCGGTACGGCCTTGGTAGCAGGCAGATTGCGAACGCCGTAGCCGGCGGCGGGAATAATGGCTTTGCGAATCAATCGGTTCACCTCTCTTCTGACGCGCTATTGCTTCATTATACTTTTAGACGCTCTATATGAAGCATGTCCGTCATGAAATCGGGCATCCATACAGTCTTTTCCCCAACTATGGGCGCAGGCCCCCTCAATAAATATTTGTAAAAGTGCTGAGCAAATGCCGTTTCCCTTTCCCCCGTGTCCGCACATGATAGTGTACAACTTGGATGCAACAGAGGAGATGCTGCTTCATGAACATATGTGTTGCAGGTGCGGGCTATGTAGGCTTGACGACTGCCGCCGTGCTGGCAGAGCTGGGGCATTCCGTCTGCTGCGCCGATCCTGACAAGCATAAAATCAAGGGCTTGAACGGTGGCGTTATACCGATTCAAGAGCCCGGTCTGCCGGAGATGGTTCAGCGCAACAGCGTGTGCGGGCGGCTGCGATTCTTTCACGATGTCCCGGCCGCAATAGCGGGCAACGACATCCTTATCATCGCTGTAGGCACGCCTCCGTCTGAAGACGGTCGTGCTGATATGACATACGTGAAGAGCGTGCTGGACATGGCAGCTGGAGTCATGAACGGACATTTGACTATCGTAATGAAGAGTACGGTACCGCCGGGAACCGGCGATTGGGCGGATGCTTATTTGCTCGAAAAAGGGATTGGAGCTCAAGAATTTGACGTCGTCTCCAATCCGGAATTTCTAAGGGAAGGGACGGCGCTCTACGACTCCCTTCATCCGGAGCGAATTGTGATTGGAGCCGCGCATGAAGGAGCCGCAGAGAAGGTATACGGCATGTACGATAGACTTGAAGGGGAGGTGGTGCGCACGGGACGAAGGGAAGCCGAGCTGATCAAGTACGGTTCCAACTCGTTCTTGGCGACGAAGCTGTCTTTCATCAACGAGCTCTCCAGAGTATGCGACGCTTACGGTGCTGATATTACGCAAGTGGCAATCGGCATCGGGCTGGACAGCCGGATCGGCCACAAATTTCTCGGCCCCGGCATCGGATACGGCGGATCGTGTCTGCCGAAGGATGTCAGCGCATTGATCGGCGCTGCGGCCGCCAAGGGAGTGGAGATGCCGCTGCTAGGGGCGGCTGCGGGCGTGAATGCATCACAACCCGATATCTATGTGAGCAAGCTGGAAGCGGAGCTGGGTGAACTGAAGGATGGAACGCGCATCGCGGTGTGGGGGGCCGCATTCAAGGAAGACACTGACGATATCCGCTCTTCCCAGGCTATTGTGCTGATGGAGAGGCTGCAAGAGAGAGGCTGCGCCATTACCGCATATGATCCCGTCGTCGCTCCTGTCCTACCGGGTGTGGCTTGGGCCGGGTCGGCCCTTGACGCTGTCCAGGGAGCAGAAGCTCTCGTCCTGGCGACAGGATGGTCGCAATTCAAGTTCATCGACTGGAAGGAAGTGAAGGCGCGCATGAGCGGCACGATAGTAGTGGACGGTCGCAACATGTTAAACCGCAAGTTAATTGAGGAAGCGGGATTGCGGTATGTGGGGGTAGGCCGGCCATGAAAATCATCGTAACGGGCGCAGCCGGATTCATTGGATCCCATCTATGCGAAGCTTTGGTACAGTCCGGGCGCCATGATGTGATTGGTGTGGACAGTCTCGTTCGAGATGAGCTGTCGACTATCGGAACGGCGCATCTGGATGGTATTATGGATCACCCCCGATTCGCCTTCCTGCAGGAAGATTTGGGAGACGCGGATTGGGATACCCTGCTGAGGAATGTGGATGCCGTCTATCATCTGGCGGGCGTGCCGGGGGTAAGAGACAGCTGGGGCGCGTCGTTCCAGAAATACTTGCATCATAACATCGCCGTCACGCAACGGCTGCTGGAAGCTTGCCGAGGCAAGGAACAACTGCGTAAATTCGTGTTTATTTCCACCTCATCCGTATACGGCGAGGTGCCTGGACGCGTATCGGAGAAACGGCTGCCGACTCCTCTGTCTCCATACGGCGTAACGAAGCTGACAGCGGAGCATTTATGCCAGGTGTACAGGCGCGAAGCGGGCGTGCCGGTCGTCATCTTGCGTTATTTCACCGTCTATGGGCCTCGACAAAGGAGCGATATGGCTTTTCACCGGTTCATTAAAGCTATTCTGCAGGATCAGCCGATTACACTGTTCGGCGATGGCTGCCAGACGCGCGATTTTACCTTCGTGAGCGATTGTGTTGCGGCAACGGCCGCCGTAATTGAGCAGCCGGACGTGGTCGGCGAAGTAATCAATGTAGGCGGAATGGAACGCGCCTCAGTCCGGGAAGTGATCGCTATGATGGAGGAGCTGATTGGCAAGCGTGCACGAATTCAGTCGGGCGGAGGGCTGGTCGGCGAGCCTGTCCATACATGGGCCAATATTGCGAAAGCGAAGAGACTGCTCGGCTATAAGCCCCGGATAAGTCTGAAGAAGGGCATTATGGAGGAAATCCACTATATAAAAGGTTTGCTGGATCATCATAATTAGCATAATTCAAGCCTCCTATGAAGAAACTGGATACAAAGGGGGCTTGAGCGGTATGAAGCAAGTGTCACAGGTGTTTTGGATTGCGCTGGCGATATCCATCGTATTTGTTATGTGGGGGGTTATCGGTCCAGATGGGCTAAAGTCGGCGATGGCTGTCATGCAACGTTTTTTTCTGGTTAATTTCGGGTGGTTTTTTCAACTGGCCGCCACCTACTTTCTGTTTTTTGCCTTGTTTCTTATTTTCAGTCGTTACGGTAAAATCAAGCTCGGCAAAAACGAAGATAAACCCGATTTCAATCGGCCTACATGGTTCGCGATGCTCTTCAGCGCAGGCATGGGCATCGGTCTGCTGTTCTTCGGCGTATCGGAGCCCATCTCGCACTTTGCCAGTCCTCCGGTAGGTGAAGGGGGGACTGGGGAGGCGGCGCGTATTGCCCTTCGCTATACATACTTGCACTGGGGCTTCCACGCCTGGGCCATCTATGCTGTAATTGCCCTTGCCTTGGCTTACTTCAAATTCAGAAAAGGCCATCCCGGACTGATGAGCGCAACTCTGTATCCACTTCTTGGCGAGCGGACGAAGGGGGCGGTGGGAACCGTCATTGATACGATCGCCGTCATTGCGACGATATTCGGGGTAGCGGCTTCCTTGGGACTGGGAGCGGCGCAGATCAACAGCGGTCTTCACTACTTGACCGGCTTGCCCAATACATACGGTGTGCAATTAGTTATTATAGCGATCGTCACCGTTCTGTTCCTCATCTCGGCAGGAACGGGTGTGAAGCGGGGCATCAAATATTTAAGCAACGCCAATATGGGCTTGGCGCTTGTGTTGCTCCTCCTTGTTTTCGTGTTGGCGCCTACCGTTTTTTTGCTGAATCTGCTGACGACGACGTTCGGGGAATATGTGCAAAATTTGCTGGTGATGGGAACTCGGCTCGCTCCCTTCAATAAAGAAAACGCGGAGTGGCTGCGCAACTGGACGATTTTCTATTGGGCGTGGTGGATTGCCTGGGCGCCATTCGTAGGAACGTTCATTGCTCGTGTATCGAAGGGAAGAACGGTAAGGGAATTCGTCATCGCCGTCCTGATCATCCCGACGCTTGTCTGTGCCGTCTGGTTCGGTATATTCGGCGGAACCGGAATATATATGGAATACCAGCAGGGCTTTGACGTATCGGGACAGAGCCTGGAGACGGCGTTGTTCTACGTCTATCAGCATCTGCCGCTGTCCATGCCACTCATTATCGTTACTCTGCTTCTCGTGAGCACATTTTTCATTACATCCGCAGATTCCGCCACATTCGTGCTGGGCATGCAGACGACGCGGGGCAGCCTGGAGCCGCCGACATCCGTCAAGTTCGTCTGGGGCTTCGTCTTGTCGGCTTCCGCCGCGGTATTGATGGCTTCCGGCGGCTTGTCCGGGTTCCAGACGGCGATTATCGTCAGCGGCTTCCCGCTCGGCATCGTTCTGATTCTAATGACGCTCGGCTTGTTGAAGTCGTTCCATGCCGAGATGGGTGGCACAGGTTCAGATGAAGACAGGAATCGAATGAGCCAGACGGAATATATGAGTTGGCTCAGTCGCAAGCGGAGAGCGAGAACGTGAAGGTCTAACGCCTTCGCGCGACTCCCCCGATGGCATATAGCTGACGGTAATCTGTAGGTGTCATGCCTTCGTGCTCCATGAATCGCTTGTTGAAGTAGCTGACGCTGGGATAACCGGCCTCCTTGGCAATATCGCCGATGGAGGCCGTCTTGCGATCCAGCAGCCATTGCTTGGCCATTTGCAGCCTGCAGCGGGTAATGAAGGCGACGGGTGTCATCTCCATCGTGCTGCGGAACAGCTTGCAGAAGTAATGAGGGCTGACGCCTGCCAGCTCCGCCCATTTTTGTAGCTCGAAAGGCTCCGTGGCTTGCTGCTGCATCTCCGGAAGCAGCTCCAGAATTCGGCTTCCGGCCGTTCCGCTGGACCCCTTTCTTAGCGGAACGGCTTGTTCCAGGAATAGCGCCAGCAGCTGATAGGCAAGCGCGGATAAGCGCACCGGTCTGAGCATGCGGCGCTCCTCGGCTTCCGCAAGCAGTTCTTCATGCGCTTGCTCCCATAGTTGGGGTTGTCTGAGCGTCCACAATTGGCTAAGATGCATGCCCTGCTGAACGAGGTAGTCTCTCATTCCATCGCCATAGAAGTGGAACCATCTAATATTCCACGGATCGTCCTTGCTGCTGTAGTAGTGCTGCTCCTGCCGAGGAAAGTACAGCACGGCATGTCCGGCGCTTAACGTATGAATTTCCCCTTGAACCTCCACATATCCTTTGCCTGATAAGACGTAGTGAATATTGAAGCTGTTAATGGCATCCTTGCTGCGATACACATGATGCTCTGGATAATCGTAATAATGACCGATGGATTCCGGCATACAGAAGTAAGGGCTTTGGGGCAGTGTCAATAAATGGATTTGTCGCTCCATTCTGTGTATCTCCCTTCTACTATAATGACAATATTGTGTTAATAATGATCAATATATTATTATATTAAATTTACCTTATTCGATTTATAATCACAATATAATCTTATTCATACGAAAGGGGCTAATGATTCATGAGTGAAAAATTGAAATGGGGCATATTGGGCTGCGCCTCTATAGCCAAGCGAGCGGTCATTCCGGGTATTCAGGCGTCCG
This sequence comes from Paenibacillus chungangensis, assembly GCF_042675905.1. Taxonomy (NCBI): domain Bacteria; kingdom Bacillati; phylum Bacillota; class Bacilli; order Caryophanales; family Paenibacillaceae; genus Paenibacillus; species Paenibacillus chungangensis. The sequence continues at coordinate 289,618 of NZ_JBHTJZ010000005.1, forward strand.
AACGCAATGAAGTAGCCGCGATCGCCAGCAGAGATGCGGAGAAAGCTTCCCGTACCGCGGAAGAGCTGGATATCCCTGTCGCCTACAGCAGCTATGAAGAGCTGCTTGCCGACGATTCCATAGATGTCGTCTACATACCGCTGCCGAATCATCTGCATCGAGAATGGACGATCCGCGCCGCACAAGCGGGCAAACATATATTGTGCGAGAAGCCGCTTGCGCTTACGGCTGCAGAAGCGGAAGAGATGGTGGCGGCTTGCGCTGATGCCGGCGTACAGCTGTCTGAAGCGTTCATGTATCGCTGGCACCCCAGATACGATGTCATCAAGGAGATTATCGCTTCCGGAGAGATCGGAGAGCTTCGCGGCATCCGCAGTGCGTTCACGTTCAACAATTCGGAGGATATGAGCAATGTTAGATATAAGCGTGAGTGGGGAGGAGGGTCTGTCTATGATGTAGGCTGCTATCCTATCAGCGCAGCGAGGCTGATTACTGGCCAGGAGCCGGAAGCGGTGACGGTGCAGGCGCTGTTCTCGGAACGGCACGGCGATGTCGATATGATGGCATCCGGACTCGTTGAATTCTCCGATTCGGTATCGCTGACATTCGATTGCGGCATGTGGGCAGCCTTCCGCAATCCTCTGGAGGTGTTGGGGACGAAAGGCATCATTGAAGTGCCCTCTGCTTATGTAACGGGTTCTCCCGGCAGCGGCAGCTTCTTCGTCCAATCAGGCGGGGAGCGCAGAGAAGTCGTTGTAGCGGATATGAACGTATATGCAGCCCAGGCAGATGCGCTTGCCCAAGCGATCAGCGGTGAGGCTCCGCTTCGCTATACGCCGCAGGATGCGGTGCGCAACATGGCGGTCATCGACGCATGCCTCGCGTCTGCCAGAGAGAGAAGACGTGTCGAGCTTGGAACGAGTCCCAGTCGCTTGTAACAGAAGAGAGGAGGAGACAAAATGGAGTATATTTCAATAGCAGGCTGCAGTAAGCCGGTATCCAGACTGATGAAGGGAACCGATTATTTCTTCCACGACAGCTATGAGAAAGCAGCGGCCAATATGGATGCTTTCATGGCCATAGGCGGCAACTCTCTGGATACAGCCCATATCTATTGCGGAGGGCAAAGCGAAGAAGTGTTGGGACGTTATATGCAGGAACGCGGCAACAGAGATGCTCTGGTCATCTTGACTAAGGGGGCGCATCCCGATGCGAGCGGTCCCAGAGTAAGCCGGGAAGCGATCGCATCAGATCTGGCGTGCAGTCTGGAGCGATTGCAGACGGACTTTATCGATCTGTATGCGCTGCATCGCGACGATCCGACTGTGCCGGTGAGTGTTATTATCGATGCGTTGAACGAGCATGTAGCGTCAGGCGCTATTGGCGCCATCGGCGTATCGAACTGGACTTGGCAGCGCATTCAGGAAGCGAATCGCTACGCCGCCGACCGTGGATTGACGGGGTTCACCTTCAGCAGTCCCAATCTTAGCTTGGCCAAGCCGAACGAGCCGTTCTGGGCGGGTTGCGTGTCTGCGGACGAAGAGTCGTGCAGATGGCACGAGCAGGAGCAATTCCCGCTGTTGTCCTGGTCTTCGCAGGCGAGGGGGTTCTTCACAGGACGATTCACGCCGGAAGTGCGAGACAATGCGGATCTGGTCAGAGTATTCTATAGCGATGACAACTGGGAACGGTTGGACCGTGCAAGGCAGCTTGCGGAGCAGAAGGGAGTAACGGCGATTCAGATCGCTCTAGCGTACGTACTGAATCAGCCGTTCCCGACATGCGCCTTGATCGGCGCTCAGACGGCTGAGGAGCTTCGCTCCTGCCACGAAGGCTCCGCCATTACATTGTCTCGGGAAGAACTGGCATGGCTTGATATGTCTTCTGATTCATAAGAGGATTGACCAATGATATTTCGCACCGTGCGCAGGGAGCTGCGCACGGTGCGTCGCTACACGATGACGACCGGACGACCACAATTAACAATTTGCATCTATAGTAATTACGAGGTCTAAAGCGATTAATTTGTGTTTCGTAGTAACTAATGAGGTCTAAAGTAATCAAATGTGCATAAAGTGCTCCGAAATAGCCACCGTCGCGCCAAAGTTGTACGAAAAATCGTACAAAATGCCCCGAAACAGCCGCCAACGCGCCACAGTTGTACGAAAAATCGTACAAAGTGCCCCGAAATAGGGGCCAACGCACCACAGTTGTACGAAAAATCGTACAAAATGCCTCGAAATAGCCACCGTCGCGCCAAAGTTGTACGAAAAATCGTACAAAATGCCCCGAAATAGCCGCCGTCGCGCCACAGTTGTACGAAAAATCGTACAAAATGCCTCGAAATAGCCGCCGTCGCGCCAAAGTTGTACGAAAAATCGTACAAAATGCCCCGAAATAGCCGCCGTCGCGCCAAAGTTGTACGAAAAATCGTACAAAATGCCCCGAAATAGCCGCCGTCGCGCCACAGTTGTACGAAAAATCGTACAAAATGCCTCAGCTACTATGATTTGAACAACGTTGCGATCGAACCGCCTTCTGTAATGATTTTAATCGCTGTTCCGATGAGAGGAGACATCGGCAGCACAACAAACTTGTCCGTATACTCCCCTTCATGGTTAATCGTATCCGTAATAACGATCTCTTCAATATTGGGGTGATCCAACTTCTGAACGGCATTCCCGGAGAACAGTCCGTGCGTCGCGCAAATGTAGGCGTTATGGGCTCCGCGCTTCTTCAGCGCCTCCACGACGTTCACAATCGTGCTGCCGGTGTCGATCAGATCCTCAATGATGATCGGCGTCATGCCTTCCACTTCGCCGATAATATGGGTAATCTCGGACTGGTTATGCGCTGGACGATTTTTTATCATAATAGCGAACGGACAATCGATTAGTCCCGCCAGCTTCTCTGCGACGGTCGCGCGGCCTGCGTCCGGAGATACGACGACCGGATTTACAATGTTTTTCGAGCGCAAATAGTCGATAATCGTATCCAATGCCGTCAGATGATCCACCGTAATCTCGAAGAACCCTTGAATAGGATCGGCGTGCAGGTCGATCGTAATAATTCGATTCGCTCCTGCGGTGGTCAATACGTCCGCGACCATTTTAGCTGAGATTGGCTCCCGCGGCGCGGACTTTCTTTCTTGACGAGCATAGCCGTAATAGGGCATGACGATGTTGATCGTCTTCGCGGAAGCGCGCTTCGCCGCATCCATCATAATGAGCAGTTCCACGAGATGCTCGTTGACGGGATGGGACAGCGACTGGACGAGGAAGACGTCGCAATTACGCAGAGACTCGTCGTAAGAGACGTAGATTTCGCCGCTCTGCTGACGCGATATTGTGACTTCGCCCAGTGTTATGCCTAGCTGCTCTGTAATTTTTTTGGCCAATGGCAGGTTGGACGAACCTGAGAAGACTTTAATGTTAGTCATAATTTCCTCCAAATGTACGAATAATCGATAAGCATACTTTATCTTCATCATACCAAAAGGTAAAGGCAGGGACAAATCGTAAAGCACACTGAGACAAAGTGGCGTGAACAGCCTCGGAACAGGAAAACGGAGTGATAAGTCAAAAAAGCCGGGGAACGATACAATGATCGTCTCCCGGCCGCTCCGACCATCGGAATCCGAGTCGCACCAGCCCGTCTTAACAGGCGGGTGGACAGATCGTTAGCGCAAATGGGGAATGGCTACATCCGGATCCGTCTCCGCTTCATAATCGATGCCGTCCAACTCGAAGCCGAACAGGCCGAAAAATTCCTTGCGATAGCCTTCCAGATCGGAAAGCTCATATACGTTCTCCGTCGTCAGCTCTGCCCATAGCTTCGCTACTTCCTCTTGAATGTCAGGCTTCATCTCCCAATCGTCTAAACGGATTAAACCTCTCTCGTCCACAGGAGTGATTCCACCGTTATATAGTCGATCGCTGAACATCCGGTACATCTGTTCGATGCAGCCTTCATGCAGGCCACGTTCCTTCATGACCTTGTACAGTGCAGAGATGTAGAGCGGCACAACCGGGATTGCGGAGCTGGACTGCGTGACGAGCGCTTTGTTCACAGATACATATGCACGGCCGCCGGTGGCGCCAAGCTGCTCATGAAGGCGATGGGCGGTAGCCTCCAGATCGTTCTTGGCCGCTCCGATCGTGCCGTCGCGGTAGACTGCGTGCGTAATGGACGGGCCGATGTAAGAGTAGGCGACTGTCGTGGCGTCTTCCGCGAGCACATCCGCAGCCTGCAATGCATCAATCCACATCTGCCAGTCTTCGCCACCCATAACGGCAATCGTCTGGCGCAGCTCATCTTCCGTCGCCGGCTCGATTGTTGCTTCCGTCACATCACCGGTATGGAAGTTCACCGTCTTATTCGTATAGACATCACCAAGCGGCTTAATGACAGAGGAGAATATCTCGCCCGTCTTCGGATGCGTCCGGCGCGGCGAGGCGACGCTATAGACAATCAGATCCACTTTCCCCAACTCTTCTCGGATCAGCTCGATCGTCTTGGCTTTCACATCATCGGAGAATGCGTCGCCGACAATGCTGTAAGATTTCAAACCCGCCTCAGCCGCGGCGCTCTCAAACGCAGCCGAGTTGTACCAGCCTGCAGTAGCTGTGCGGGAGCCTTCCGCTTCCTTATCGAAGTAGACGCCGATTGTATTCGCTCCTGCGGAGAAGGCGGATACGATGCGTGAAGCGAGTCCATAGCCGGTGGATGCGCCTACGACCAGCACATTGCGGGGACCGGAGATGGACGGCTGTCCCTTCACGTAATCGATCTGGCGCTGCACCTGACTGGCACAGCCCTGCGGGTGAGCGGTTGTGCATATAAAGCCGCGAGTTTTCGGTTTAATCATCATATTGGTTATTCCCTTCTTTCCTATCATTCACATGGTCTATGTAGACAAGCTCCTTCTCATTTTACAGATAATTGCGAGCAAAAGAAAGAAGTATTGCAAGTTTTGGAGCCCAAACGAAAAATGAGCTGTTGCCAGCAGTCGGCAATAGCTCATCATGTATAGCATCTCATCTTATTAACTGCAATGAACGGCGATGTATTAGCGCCCTGAGAGCTGTTGTTCAGCCATCTGGACAAGACGGCGAGTGATGTAGCCGCCGATTGAGCCCATATCACGAGTCGTCATATTGCCGTAGTAGCCGTCTTGGGGAAGCTGAATGCCAAGTTCTTGCGCGACCTCATACTTCATCTGCTCCAGTGCGGCGCGCGCTTGAGGTACTACCAATTGATTAGTGTTGTTGTTAGCCACTTGTTATCATCCTCCTTCTTGTCCATATTATGTGATAAGGCGTGAAGGATTATTCGCTAATTGCCCCTTAATTTACCGACGAATTCATGCATGATTTCGTGATAGGATGGGAGGGGGAGGAGCGCGATATGTTTAATAATCCAATGCTGCCAGCGATTAGCGGGGAGCCGTTCGACGATGGTCGGTACTTATTCGAACCGATGATTGACGGTCAGCGTCTTGGGCTAATTGTCAGATCCGGGCGGACCCGGCTGCTGACGCGTCACGGCAATGAGGTGTCCAGACAATACCCCGAGCTGCTTCAAGTGCCGCTCAAGGAATCGATGGATGTGGTGCTTGACGGAGAAGCGGCTTACATTGATCCGCATACAGGCCAGACTAGCTTCGACATTCTTCAGCACCGCTTCAGACAGACGAAGCTGCCGGGCATCCGCGAAGCAAGAAGAGAATTTCCGCTCACTTATTTCGCATTCGATATCTTGTATTGCAACGGAGAGGATGTGCGCCGTTACCCGCTGCTGGAGCGGAAAGCGATGCTCAGAGCGGTAATGGAAGACAGTCCTTCCATCCTATTGCTGCAGGGCATGAAGCGAGAGGGTATTGCCATGTACCAGATGGCTCGCCGTTGTAGTCTGGAAGGCGTGATTGGCAAGAAGTTGGACAGCCCCTATAGATCGGGTCGAAGCTGCGAATGGATAAAGATAAAAGTCAATTGATTTAAGAAGGATATGCTGATTCTGTGTTGTATTTGTTATAAGTGAAGAAATATTGCAATGATTGTGGAGGATGAATAAATAATGGCACTTATAACATGCAACTATTACTCAGAAGTGCTGGGATTAAGTACTTCACTGACGGCGATATTGCCCCAGCAGACGTTAACGCAGATCGGCATGAGCAACAAGAGTAGCGGAACGAAGCACAAAACGCTTTATCTGCTGCACGGGCTTTCCGACGACCACACGATATGGCTGCGAAGAACGTCAGTGGAGCGGTATGTGGCGGAGCTGGGTATCGCGGTCATAATGCCGCAGGTACATAGAAGCTTCTACTCGGATATGGTGCACGGCGGCGCTTATTGGAGCTTCTTGACAGAGGAGTTGCCTGCTATAGCGCGCTCCTTCTTCCCGCTATCGGCTGCGAGAGAGGATAACTTCGTCGCAGGTCTGTCCATGGGTGGGTATGGCGCATTCAAGTGGGCATTATCAAATCCGGAATGCTTCGCCGCAGCGGGCAGTTTGTCCGGCGTTCTGGATATTGTCAAGTACAGTAAGGAGAATGTAGATGATGCCAAGAAACGAACGCTGGAGCTCGTCTTTGGAGACGAACCGCTTGCGGGCACCACGCATGATCTGCTGCACTTGCTCGATACAACGTCCGGCAACGGACAGTCTAAGCCTGCTCTGTACCAATGCTGCGGCACGGAGGATTACTTATATGATCATAATGCCAGCTTCCGTGTAGCCTGTGCAGACAAGCCGGACTACTGCCTTACTTACGAAGAAGGGCCCGGCGATCATAACTGGGCTTACTGGGATCAGCAAATCCAGAGCTTCCTGAAGTGGCTGAAGCTGTCCTGAAGCGGGCAGATCCAGCATTGAAGTTCAGGCTTTGAAGATTAGAAAATAGAAGAGGCCTCCAGTCCCGCCGATAAGATGGGGATTGGAGGCCTCTCTCATGCCTGTCTCTTATTTATAGCTAGGCAGCCAACTGCCGTGCGCTTCAATCAGATCGTCGCACATGGCGACAATGTCATCCATGGACAGCTCTGCCGAAGTGTGCGGGTCCAACATGGCGGCATGGTAGATATGGTCGCGCTTGCCGGTGATGGCTGCTTCGATTGTAAGCAGCTGAGTATTAATATTGGTGCGGTTCAATGCCGCCAGCTGCGGTGGAAGATCGCCTACGTAAGTAGGCGTAATGCCGCTTCTGTCGACCAGGCAAGGCACCTCTACGCAAGCTTCTTTAGGAAGGTTGGTGATAAGGCCCGTGTTCATGACATTGCCGCCGATTTTGAACGGTACGTCCGTCTCTATCGCCTCCAGCATGTAAGAGGCATATTCATGACTGCGGCAATGCTCCAGGTTCGCGTCGTTGACAAGCGACTCGCGCATGGAAGCCCAGCGGTTGATCTGATTGACGCAGCGGCGCGGGTATTCGTCGAGCGGAATGTTGAAGCGGTCAATCAGCTCCGGATAGTTCCGCTTGATGAAGTAAGGATGATATTCCGCATTGTGCTCCGACGATTCCGTAATGTAATAGCCGAACTTCAGCATCATCTCATAACGGACCATGTCATGATGCTTCTCCTTCTGCTTCTCCGCAGCGCGTCGCTTGATCTCCGGATATAGATCTACGCCGTTCTTCGTCGCTTCAAGCAGCCAGGCCATATGGTTGATGCCCGCGATTTTCCATTTGACGCCTTCCACATCCATGCCCAGATGATTGAACAGGTCAGGTACGCATACCTGCACGCTATGGCACAAGCCTACCGTATTGACGCCGCCATGCGTATTCATGACATTCGTCAATACCGCCATCGGATTGGTATAATTCAAGAACAACGCATCCGGACAGACTTCATTGATATCTCGTGCGAAGTCCAGCATCACAGGGATCGTCCGCAGATTGCGGAAGATGCCGCCGATGCCGACCGTATCCGCTATCGTTTGCCGCAGCCCGTACTTTTTCGGAATTTCGAAGTCCGTTATTGTGCAAGGATCGTAGCCGCCTACCTGAATGGCATTAATGACATATTTGGCGCCGCGTAGCGCTTCTTTGCGATCGGTATATGATTTGATGTTGCACGTGCTGCCGCTGTTTCGTTTAATGTTGAGAAGCATTTGCTCGGAATCCCGCAATCTGGTCTCGTCGATATCGAATAGTGCAATCTCGAAGTCTTGCAGAGCAGGGGTCATCATGACATCACCAAGAATGTTTTTGGCGAAAACGGTGCTTCCCGCTCCGATGAATGTAATTTTGGACATGTGAGGGTATCCTCCTTAACGAGTATGGAATGATCTGTAACTGCGCGCCAGTTGTTAATCACCATTAGTATACGATTGATCCTTCTATATTCATATGGAATGATGAAGTAGTTGTATGGATTTATGTTGCATGATAGAGTTGAGGGACAGAGCTTGGAAGCAGGGAGGGACGAAAGTGGATACACACTATTATTTTTCCATCTCGATGAACAAGTCCCCGTTGATGGAAGAAATGTCGGTGCTGTTCAGCGGAGAAGGTAGGCCTGTTGAGGGCCATTATATCGGGCCAGCCGTTCATGATTTCTATTTAATTCATCTCGTTCTGGATGGCGAGGGCACGTTCGAGACGCTGGGGGAAAGTTACCGGCTGGGGAAGGGAGACGTATTCGTAATCTTCCCAGATATCCTTGTCAAGTATGAAGCTGATAAGCAACGTCCATGGAGCTATGTGTGGGTGGCATTCTCAGGAGGGCTTGCGGATGCAGCGTTATCGGAGCTTGGGGTTACACCGGATCGCACTGTCATCAGAAGCGATAGACCAACGCGATTGCGCCGATTGTTCCGAATGCTCAGGAAGAGCCTGGATCACCATTCGCTGCCGTCGTTAGGCAATGCGGAATCGGCTGGCTGGCTTAGGCTTCTGCTCTATGAGCTGGGGAAGGAGATTCATCGGCGCCAGTCGGAGAATGGAGAGGGATGCTCCACGAATGGAGACGGTGAAGACGCCGACGTGCTACACCAGCCGTCTTACAGCAGAATCGATCAGGCCGTCAGGCTGATGAATCTGCAGTACGCTCATCCGCTTACGATCGAAGGAATAGCGGCAACGCTGGGTTATCACCGCTCTCATCTGACGAAGCTGTTCAAGCTGGCGACAGGTCTGTCTCCGGCCCAGTATTTGTTCAAGGTAAGAATGAAGAAGGCGGAGCGGCTGCTGGAGAGCGATCTGACGATTGCGCAAGTGGCGTCATCTGTCGGATTCGGTGATCCGCTCTTCTTCTCGAAGCAATTCCGCAGATGGAGCGGCAGGTCGCCGACGGCATTCCGGAAGGAGCGGCAGTCCTCCGCCGAATAATGCGCGCGACAATGACAGTTGCTTCTGCCTGCGAGGCGCATACGCACTCAGTTCAACGGACGGACGGAACGGCGAACAAGAAGCTCTGCCGGCAACACGATCTTCTTCCATGGCCGCTTCTCGTTGCGATGCCCGATTCGTTCGATTAGCATCTCCATACCCATATAACCGAATTGATAAGCTTGTTGAGCTGCGACAGTGAGGAATGGCTCCACTTCCGTGTGTGGCCCGAGATCGTCGAAGCAGACGATCGATATATCCTCCGGCACTCGCATATTCCTCTGCTTCAGCAGTCGCATCACTTCGACGGCAAGCACATTGTTGCCAGACAGAATGGCCGTAGGCATAGGGTCGAGACGCTCTAGCCAGCGATCCATGTCGGACAAGTCGTTCAGGGAACCGAAGCTTGTCTCGTACATATAATCGTCAGAGTAGGTCAGCTCGTTCAGCTTCATGCCTTCCTTGTAGCCTTGCAGCCTTAATCTGGCGCTAGAGATGGAGGAAGATCCGTTCACAATTGCAATTCGCCGGTGACCGGCGGCTGCAAGGTGATCGACAAGCTGCCGGGCGCCTTCCTTGCTGTCTCCCAGCACAATATCGCATTGAATGCCCGGCACTTCGCGGTCCAGCAAGACGAACGGCACATTATGCCGTTGGAGTGACTCCAGATGAGGCAAGGAGGGATCGCCTGCAGGAGCAAGCAACACACCGTCCACCCTCGTCGTCAGAATCGTTGTTACATAATCCGCTTCCTTTTCCAGGTTTTCATCGCTATTGCCGAACAGCAGCCGATAGCCGTGCTTCTTGGCCGCATCCTCCGCTCCCCGGGCTAGTGTCGTATAGAATGGATTCATAATATCCGTTATGAGCAGGAACAAGAGCTTGGTCTGCTGAAGCACGAGACTGCGCGCCGTCTGATTGGGCACATAATTCATCTCCTCCATAACCCGCTTCACTTTGGCCCTCGTCCGATCGCTTATTTTTCCAGTGTTATTGATAACTCTGGATACAGTCATTGCCGATACGTTGGCTTTCGCAGCAATATCATAGATCGTAACCATTTCTAGCGCTCCTTATCCTGTACGTTGCATCAATCATAATTTCTATCATACATAAAAGTAAGCGTTGACATCAACTATTTTTGCTGTTACTTTAAGGTTATCGGTAACACTAATCTACGATGTGGAGGGATACACATGACTGAGATGAATGAACGCTTTAAATCAGGATTTCCCAAAATAGGAATTCGCCCGACAATTGACGGCAGAAGAAAAGGCGTTAGGGAATCGTTAGAGGAGCAGACAATGAATATGGCTCTGGCGACGGCGAAGCTGCTCTCCGACAATCTTCGTTATCCGAACGGCGAGCCAGTGGAATGCGTCATTGCGGATACATGCATCGGCGGGGTGGCGGAAGCGGCTGCCTGCGCGGACAAGTTCGCCAAATCCGGTGTTGGCGTCTCCATTACGGTAACGCCTTGCTGGTGCTACGGCACAGAGACGATGGACATGGACCCGTCCGTACCGAAGGCGGTATGGGGCTTCAACGGAACGGAGCGTCCCGGCGCTGTCTACCTTGCCGCTGTGCTAGCTGGCTACGCGCAGAAGGGCTTGCCGGCATTCGGGATCTATGGCGAGCATGTGCAGGATGCGGGAGATACGTCGATACCGGACGACGTGCGTGAGAAGCTGCTTGGCTTCGCGAGGGCTGGCTTGGCCGTAGCCATCATGAAGGGCAGATCCTATCTCTCTATGGGCTCTGTATCCATGGGAATCGCCGGTTCCATCGTGAACGATACGTTCTTCCAGGAGTATCTAGGTATGAGAACGGAATATGTGGATATGACAGAATTCGTTCGGCGCATGAATGAGGGCATCTACGACGATGAGGAATTCGAGCGAGCTCTGGCTTGGGTGAAGGAGAACTGCGTGGAAGGGCCGGACAACAATCCTGCAGACATTCAAACTTCACGAGAGCAGAAGGACAAGGATTGGGAGACGGTCGTCAAAATGACACAGATCGCACGCGATCTGATGGTTGGCAATCCCCGTCTTGCCGAGCTGGGATACGGCGAAGAAGCGATGGGCCACGATGCGATCGTATCCGGATTCCAAGGACAGCGCCAATGGACGGATCACTTCCCGAACGGCGACTTCATGGAGGCGATATTGAACTCCTCCTTCGACTGGAACGGCATTCGCGCACCGTACATGGTAGCGACGGAGAACGACAGCTTGAACGGAGCCGTCATGCTGTTCGGCTATTTGTTGACGAATACGGCACAGATCTTCGCCGACGTGCGCACATACTGGAGCCCGGAATCCGTAGAGCGAGTGACCGGCCATCAGCTGAAGGGCGAAGCCTCCGGCGGATTGCTACATCTAATCAATTCCGGGCCAGCGACACTGGATGGAACAGGCGAGCAGATGAGAGACGGCAAGCCTGTGATGAAGCCGTTCTGGGAGATTAGCGAGGAAGAAGCGCAGAAGTGTCTGAATGCTACTTCTTGGCGTCCGGCGTCCGTAGAATACTTCCGTGGCGGGGGCTTCTCCTCCGACTACTTGACGCGTGGCGGCATGCCGATGACGATGTCTCGTATTAATCTCGTGAAGGGCGTAGGACCTGTATTACAAATTGCCGAGGGTTATTCGGTAGACCTGCCACAAGACGTGCATGACACGCTTGACAAGCGTACGGATTCTACATGGCCGACAACTTGGTTCGCACCGATATTAACGGGCAAGGGCGCATTCACTTCCGTCTATGATGTGATGGATAATTGGGGCGCGAATCACGGCTCTATCAGCTATGGTCATATCGGAAGTGACCTCATCACGCTTGCAGCGATGCTACGCATTCCGGTCAACATGCACAACGTGCCGTCCGAACGGGTATACCGTCCACGCGCTTGGGGACTGTTCGGCACGGCCGATCTGGAAGGTGCGGATTATCGCGCATGTTCCAACTTCGGCCCGCTTTATAAGTAGTAAGTAGCAGGCATCGTTCTTCATTATGGTTTTGGAGGTGGGTTATTGACATGAGCAGTGCGGCTATACGAGAAGATCTGTGCAAGTATGCACGCAAGACCGTGGAGAACAAGCTGGTAGTTGGCCCGGGAGGCAATATCAGCGCGCGGCACGAAGGGAAAATGTACTTGTCACCCAGCGGCTTCGCGCTGGATGAAGTGAGTCCCGAGCAATGGTCGGAAGTGGACATCGCGAGCGGAGATATTACAGACAATGGCTTGCGACCTTCATCGGAGGTATTGATGCACCTGTACGCCTATCGCGCCAACCCGGACATCGGCGCCATCGTGCATACGCATCCGCCTTATTGTATCGCCTTCACCTTGGTGGAGCAGGAATTGCCCATTATGTTCCCGGATCAGGCGGCGCTCGTGGGCAAGACGCTGTACGTTCCTTATGTGCTTCCGACGACAGAGGAGCTAGCGAACGCCTATGTAGAAGTAGTTAATCAGGCGAGCACCGTATTGCTTGGCAATCATGGACTGGTCACAACCGGCCGCAACCTGCGCGAAGCGTATTACCGGACGGAGGTTGTGGAAGAGAGCGCCAAAATCTATCTCATCGCAAAAGCGATAAGGGAGCCTAAGGTGCTGACGAAGGAAGAATTCGAGGATATCGCTTCTCTGGAGAGCGAGGCCTACCGTGTACAATTGCTGCAAAAAATGAAATAGTCCGTTTGCGATGAAAGGATGTGACCAACATGCTGATCGGCATTCCTTCGATTCTGTCACCAGAGCTGCTGAAGGTGCTCATGGAGATGGGACATAGCGATGAGATCGTATTGGCAGACGGTAATTTTCCGGCGGCTAGCCATGCGCAGAGGATAATCCGCTGCGACGGTCATGCCATACCCGAGCTGCTGGATGCGATATTGCAGCTGTTCCCGCTGGATCAATATGTGGAGCGGCCAGCGGGATTGATGGCAGTCATGCCCGGCGACAAGACGGAGACACCGATCTGGGAGACATATGCGGATATTATTCGGAAGCGATCCGGGCTAAGCGATCCTTTCCAGCAGATCGAACGGTTCGCCTTCTATGAGCGGGCGAAGAAGGCCTACGCAATCATCGCGACTGGCGAAGGCGCCTTATACGCCAATCTCATCTTGAAGAAAGGCGTCGTGAAGCCCGCGCCGTAAGCGGGCGGATGCTATACCGTCATTTGTAGGAAAAACTCTCTTGAGCTGATTTATTATCCATACAAAGGACTGTTCCGCAAGTGCCACCTTGCGGGACAGTCCTTTGTGCGCCTGGCAGCGCATTAGACTAAGGAGTCTCCAGGGATACCGCAAGCATAGATACGGAAGATGTGAAGAAGCACGTCGAGTAGAATGTGAATGGAAGTTGAATTGTGTTTTTGATGTTATATCATTATACTAATTTTAGATGAACTAAGTTGTATATGGACAATGTCCTTATGATGATCCATCTATTTTTATTTTATTGGAGGAATAAATGATGCTGGATGACATGTTACCAGTTTCACTGCAATACCAATTGCGGATGAAGCTGCTGGAGAAAATAGAGAAAAAGGTTTATTCTCCAGGCATGAAAATACCGAGTGAGCGGGAATTGTGCAGCGAATACGGTGTTAGCCGGATTACGGTACGTGAAGTATTGAAAGAACTTGTGCAGGAAGGTTATCTTGTACGTAAACAAGGAAAAGGCACCTATATAACCATGCGTGGTTTTAAGCATGAATTGACCAGTTCATACAGCTTATCTTTGGAAATGGAACGGGAAGGGGTTAATTCCAGATTTGAAATCATTGATTTTAAAAAACGTGAAGCACCCGATTTTTTAATGGAGAAATTGCAGCTTGATGCGGAAGAACCAATCTTCGAAATTACCCGGCTGCGTTACATTGGTGACGAACCGTTCTCATGGGAACGAGCGTATGTCCCAGCTGTGCTGATGAAAGATGCGACAAACGAACAGTTGGACAAGGAGGGATTGTATGGAACAATCTATCGATGCTCAGGTTTCCAAGCCGAGGAGGCCGAAGTGGATGTTGGAGCTGCCAATTGTCCGGCGGATATTGCCGGAATGCTGCTATTGAAAAAGAACAGCGCTGTCCTGCAGCTCTTGCGCTGGACGATGGCACAAGAGCGCTATATTGAGTTTTGTGAAATTTACATTATAAGTGACAAATATAAATATAAATACAAGCAGACACTCCGCCAAAAAAACTTCTTTTGATCAATCAAATCCCTTATTTTCCCACACAGGTGAGAATTACCCCAAGTCAAGTCGTAAGATATACGAAGAGGCTGTCGATGAATAATGGAAGGCAACAGACTACTTATTCAATCATTTGTCAAGTCAGTTCACAATTAATCGACAACTCACGAATTCTCTTAAATAAGAGAATTCGTATTGACACGCATTTTAATGTAATAGTATTATAATGTTATAACCAGTTGAACCTGGTTTATTGTCTAGCTAAAGAATGATGGAGGGACTAGAAATGCTGGACGATACGCTGCCTGTCACACTCCAGTATCAGTTGCGAATGAAGCTGATGGAGAAGATTGAAGGTAAGATATGGTCTCCGGGAACGCAAATACCAAGTGAGCGGGAACTGTGCAATGAGTATGGAGTAAGCCGGATGACAGTAAGAGAAGTGTTGAAAGAGCTTGTGCAGGATGGGTATCTCGTGCGCAAGCAAGGGAAAGGCACATTCGTAACGATGAGGGAATTCAAGCATGAATTGACGAGTTCTTACAGTTTGTCTGAAGAACTGGAGAGAGAAGGTGTGAATTCTGACTTTAAGATGATTAGTTTCGACACATGCGTAGCCCCAGAGTTTCTGCAGGAGAAACTAGGCCTGGGTGGCATGGATATTGTCTACATGATTACTCGCTTGCGTTACATTGGCGATGAACCGGTTTCCTGGGAACGAGTTTATGTTCCATATGGGTTAATGACTGGAGCAACTATTGAACAGCTCGATGCGGAAGGGCTTTATGCAACCATCTATCATTGTTCAGGCATCGTAGCTGAAGAGGCAGAGGTAGATGTAGGCGCAATCAACTGTTCCGCGGAAATCGCAACGATCCTGCAGATTAAGAAGTATAGCGCTGTTTTACATTCGTTACGCTGGACACTGTCAGGTAAGCGTTATATTGATTTTTGTGAGATGTATATTGTTAGCGACAAATATAAGTATAAGTACCAGCAGAAATTGCGTCAAAGGGCGACATCAAAAAGAGGCTTTTTCTCTACATAAAGATAACAGTCACCTCATTCTCTGATGATGTTATAGCATTATATTAAATTCTCATCTACGCAATATAGTATTTAACAAGGCAAAGCGAAAGCGTGCGGAATTTGTGATTGATAGTAACCTAGGGGGGATATGCAATGAAAAGAATGAGCTTAGTCAGTAAAGGTATGATTGTCATATTATCTGTAGCGATGCTTTCAGCTTGTAGTTCCAATGAACCAAAGTCTCCATCAGGAACGCCAGACAATGGAGAACCTGTGAGAGAAGAAGCGACTGGAATTAATGAAAGCGGATTCCCTATTGTTGACGAACCGATTACGTTAACGGCGATGGTGAGGCTCAGTCCATCACAGCCTACGGACTGGAATGAAATTCTGGTTTGGCAAAGGTATGAGGAAATGACCGGTATCAAGATTGAATGGGATGAGTATACGAGCGCAGACATTGAAGAAAAAAGAAATCTGGCGTTAGCCAGCGATCAACTGCCTGATATTTTCTTCCGTACTCTGATGCCTGACAATAACATCGACAAATATGGAAGAGACGGCTCTTTTATTCGCTTGAATGAACTCATTGATCAGCACGCACCTAATATTAAGAAGATTCTAGATGAGAAGCCGGGTATCCGCAAAGCCATATCCACGTCTGATGGCAGTATTTATTCACTGCCGAACCTGTTCGATGCTCCTAGTATTCAGGTCAATCGCAAATTATTTATGAATAGGGAATGGCTTGAGGCGACCAATCAGACGATGCCAACGACGACGGATGAGCTGTACGAGGTGTTAAAGGGGTTTCGAGATGGCGATCCGAACCAAAACCAGCAAGTAGATGAAATCCCGCTGACCGCTGATAAGCTGGATGATATTATTGTTTCGCTACGTGGCGCCTTCGGCCTTGCAAACAGAGGCGGAAGAGCAGGAGCGGGCTGGGATATTGACCCGGAATCTGGTGATTTGCGTTTCTTCCCGGCTAGTGAAGGCTATAAGGAGATGTTGGCTTATCTACATAAGCTCTACACTGAAAAGCTGTTGGATCAAGAAATCTTTACAACAAGCGGAACAGAATTGCTGGCGAAGAATGAACAGAATTTAGTGGGAAGTTTCTCCTTTGGCAATGTCATTGCCAGAGCTAACTCCAATGCTGAAGCCTATGCCGGTTTGGAAGCCGCGCTCATTGGTCCGAAGGGAGATCAAATGCATTCGGCTGTATTGGGTGACGTTGGTTCACGCGGCGCTTTTCTAATCAGCAAGACCAATCCGCATCCGGAAGCGTCCATTCGTTGGATTGATTACTTGTATAGCGATGAAGGGGCTCGTATGCTGTTCCTCGGCTTCGAAGGTGAGACTTATGAGCAGAAGCCTGATGGCAGTTACGAATTTTTACCTGAAATTATCGAGAATATCCCGGAGGGATCTTCCTTCGACCAAGTGACCGCCCAATATGTGCCATATGCCGGTGGATCGCTGCCCACAGTGGTGACAGAACAATACTTTAAAGGCGGAGAAACACAACCATCCGCTAAGGAGGCTTCAGCCAATCTGCTGCCTTATGTGCCGGAGGAGGTATGGGAGTTTTTCAGCTTTACTGCAGAGGAAAGCGACGAGAAGCTTACGCTTGAAGCCGATATTAACGGATTAGTCACCCAGAAGACTGCGGAATTTGTGCAAGGAAAAGCTTCATTGGATGACTTTAATACTTATGTAACACAGCTGGAGAGAATGGGGCTTGATAGGCTGAAAGAAATCTATACAAGTGCGTATGAGCGCTATAAGCAGTAAATTGACAACAGCTCAACTATAACGCTTCTGAGGCGTAAGTTATACTTGCGCCTCAGCTATTATCCAGCCTTGAGCGAAAGGAATAGACTATGAAATCAAGTCAATCACAAACATGGAGCATCTCTCGCTCCACCAGAAAAAACTGGGATTTGTACTTGCTAATACTGCCGGTGATTATTTATTTTCTACTCATTAAGTACTTGCCTATGTATGGCATTCAGATTGCATTCAAAGATTTCAGTCCCGTTAAGGGTGTATGGGGCAGCGATTGGGTCGGTTTTAAACATTTTATTCGCTTTTTTAATAACTATCAGTTTGCAACGTTGATGAAAAACACGATTGGGCTTAGCCTCTATCAATTGGCTATTGCGTTTCCTTTGCCGATCTTGTTTGCGTTGATGGTTAACGAAGTGGGGAAAAAGTGGTTTAAGAAAAGTGTGCAGTCGATCACGTTTATGCCGCATTTTCTCTCTACAGTTGTTTTGGTCGGTATGGTCATCGCCGTCTTATCGCCATCGACAGGCATATTGAACAACATCATTAAGTTATTTGGCGGGGAAGCCATCTACTTTATGACAGAACCGTCGATGTTCAAGTCCATTTATGTATTTTCTGAAGTGTGGCAAAATATGGGGTTCAGTTCTGTTTTATATATTGCAGTATTGGCTGGAATCGATAAGCATCTTTATGAAGCAGCGATGATCGACGGAGCAAGCAAATTCCAGAGACTTGTTCATATTGCAATTCCCGCATTGATCCCGACAGCTATTATTATGTTTATCTTTCAATGCGGTTCGATTATGGATATTAGCTTCGAAAAAATTTATTTGATGCAAAATGATTTGAACATAAGCGCATCTAACGTCATTTCGACTTATGTGTATGAGATGGGGCTGCTCGGCTCGCAGTTCAGTTTCGCCTCCGCTGTAGGACTATTTAATTCGGTCATCAACTTCTTACTTATTATTTTTGTCAACTATATCGCTAAGAAATATGGGGAAACCAGTCTATGGTGAGGGGGTGAAGGGATATGGAAACAGATCTGACAGCCAGTCGCGGGGATCGGTTATTTCAGGTTCTTATTTATACAGTGCTTACTATAATTATGCTGGTGACATTGTATCCGTTGCTATACATTTTAAGTGCTTCATTCAGTAATCCGATGGCAATCATTCAAGGAAAAGTATGGTTGTGGCCAGTAGATTTTACTTTGGATGCTTACAGAAAAGTATTTCAGAATTCGGATATTTTGATTGGATATCGCAATTCCCTCCTTTATTTGGTCGTAGGGACTTCCGTTAACATTCTGATGACGACAATGGGGGCTTACGCGCTCTCACGCAAGGATTTGCGTGGACGTCATGTGCTAACCTTAATCTTCACCTTCACTTTACTGTTTAATGGTGGATTGGTTCCTACCTATCTTGTCTATAAAAATGCACTCGGACTCTACAACAATTTATGGGTAATGGTCATTCCGAGCGCGATCAGTGTGTGGAATATGATCATTATGCGTACGTATTTTCAAAACTCGATTCCGATGGAATTACAAGAGGCGGCTTTCATAGATGGGTGCGGTAATATTCGCACATTAACGACCATTGTGCTGCCGCTCTCGAAACCGATTATTGCCGTTATGGCATTGTACTATGGTGTCGCGCATTGGAATTCTTATTTCACAGCTCTCATTTATTTGCATGACACCTGGCGATTCCCGCTACAGCTTGTTATTCGACAAATATTGATACTTGAAGATGTACAAGCGATGGCAGGAGGCGAGGGCGAAAGCATCGTCGAGCAGCTTGTGCTGATTGAAGGGATGCGCTATGCGGTTATTGTCGTATCGAGTATTCCGATGCTCTTGTTATATCCGATCGTACAGAAGCATTTTGTGAAAGGCGTTATGGTAGGCGCGGTTAAAGGATAAGTGAGTCAGTCGAAGGATTAGCTGCTAGAGACAAGTGGACAAGACTAATCGAGAAACGGGTGAAATAGGATGGCCAGACAACTGGAACAAGGACAGAGTCAGAACATACCATTAAATGCGGAGCGAGGAGTTAACGCCACAGCAGAGCAGTCTCTTGAAGGACATGAAGCGAATAAGGCCATTGATGGACAAGCGGATACGTATTGGGCTGGCGGCCCTTACTATGTCTCGTGGGAGCTGGATTTGGGCAGTCGCTATGAGTTGGAGGGCATACTGCTATGTACTGGCTGTGAGCCTGATGCATATGCGTATTATGTAGTCCAGTGCAGCGAAGATCGGCTGAACTGGCAGACAATTGCGGAGAAGCGCGATAATCGTTGTTCGGCGGAAGGAGAACGGTTTGAGATTGGAGGTACAGCACAATATATTCGAATAACGTTCACGTATTGTTCAAGCGGAGAAACCGTAAAGCTGCGTGATGTGCAACTATTCGGATGCAAGGCCGTGATAGAATCTGAGGCAGAGGTCGCTGTGCGGCGATCTCCAAAATTATTCTATGCGGCAAACTTTGATGATGCACATGGTTTTGAGGTGGCGGACATAGAGGATGGAGAGCCGGGTGAACCCACAGGGCAGGTGCTGACCGGTGGTGAAGTCGGCAGTTACGTGATCTATCGCAAGGTGGATTTTACTGCTGATGGAGTCAATCAGTTGCGAGGAATGTTCGGATTCAGCGATATGGACCGGGAAAAGCGGATAAAGCTGGAGGTGCGTCTGGATGGACCTGACGGCGTGTGTGTCGGGACCATCGAATTGTTCCGTCAATGGAAGCGCTGGTCCAATTTGGCCGGAGATTTGCGGCATGAAGGTCAACCAGAACAGCTAGCTGGCGTGCATGATTTATGCCTGATCATCTCTGAGGCGGCAGAGGGGCAAAGCGTGCTGATTCACTGGCTGGCCTTTGTCCAGGGAACAGCGCTGCCTGTCCCCAGACCGCGTCCGGCTGATTTGCCTGAACCTGCTGGCGAGTATCAGATTTATTATGGCAATCTACACAGCCATACTGCTCTCTCCGATGGAATTGGCGTGCCTGAAGAAGCCTATGATTTCGCACGTTATACGGCAGGGATAGATTTTCTTGCCATTACAGAGCATAGCAATCTGTACGATCATGATCTGGACTGGAAGCTTAGTCGCAAATGGCGTGATATTCAGGAAATGGCAGAGCGGAAAACAGAGGATGACAAGTTTTTGGCGCTATTTGGAGCAGAAACGACATGGTACAACCAGTTTGGGCATATGAACACCTATGCAATGGATTGTTTTATCAATACTTATGAAACACGCTATAACGATATTAATTGCTACTACGAGACGATTAAGCAATATCCCGAATCCATTCATCAATGGAATCATCCTTGGTCTTGCGGGCTAAGGCATCATGATGAATTTGAGCCCTATGATGAAGCAGTCGATCAAGTATTGCATTTGATCGAGCTGAATCCGATGGAATCACCGGATAAGGGCGGGTTATTTTACTATATAAGAGCACTCGATAAAGGTTGGCATGTCGCGCCGGTTGGCAGCCAGGATAATCATTATGGCCAGTGGGGCAGTCAAAACACGCTGAGAACAGCTGTTTTGGCGGAGCGTCTGACCCGAGAGCATTTTTATGATGCGGCAAGGCGTCAGCGCGTTTATTTCACATCCGCTTTGCATCTCCAGGTCTGGTTCAGAATCAATGGCGAGATCATGGGCTCGCGTCTTGAAGGAGGTGAGGAGGTAAACATAGCAGTTAAAGCATCGTATGCTCAAGCCACAGGCAGAATGATCGTGAAGGCGGAGCTGTACGGTGAGCAAGGTCGCATCATGGAGCAAATGGAGTTGGATGCTGCTGAACTGAATTGGGACTTGAATCTGTCCGCACAAGAAAAGCAACGCTACTATTTTGTGAAAGTTTATCAGGATGATGGTGAATTTGCAGTGACGGCTCCGATCTGGATTAAGAAGTAATACAGAAGGGAATGAGCTAAATGCAATTGTCTGTCAAGCTTTTTCGTTTGTTAGTCAGTGTTATGGTAATGGTTTCGATTGTTTTTTCCTCACAGACTATTCAACCTGCAGCGCTGGCAAACAGCCCTACTCTGATCTCTAATGCAGTGGAATTGGAACTTATTCGCAGCAATCCATCAGGAAACTATCGTTTGATGGAAGATATTGAGTTGACAACTCCCTTTACGCCGATTCCCTCCTTTAGCGGCACGCTGGATGGCAATGGGCACACGATTACAGGGTTAACAATTACGGCAAGCGCAAGCCAACCAAAAGCAGCATTTATCGTTCAAAACTCGGGCGTTATTTCACAAGTCGGTTTTAAAAATGTAAATATCACTGGACTAAGTACGAACTCGACCTATCGTGCAGGAGGAATCGTCGAATCTAACTATGGCACGATCGAGGAAAGCTATGTGACAGGTTCTATTGTAGGCGGTTATCGCAGCGCCGGTGTCGTAGTGACGAATTATGGGCAGGTGCATGATGTATATGCGGATGTAGTTGTAGAAGCTGCATATGAAAGCGGGGCGATTGCCGCAGTATCGGAAAGCGGCTCTATCCTCGAGAGGGTGTACGCGGTACCGGATGTTTACTCGATTAATAATAATACAGGTGGCCTGTCTGCTTATGCGTACACAGGTGCAGTCATTCGCGATAGCGCTTTATTGTCAGGTACCATTGATAATGGCGGAGGCAACCGCATAGCGCGAATTGTAGGGCGGCTCAATGGCACCCCTACGATGCAGAATAATATAGCCTCTGTCAATGCGTTAGTTCAAGGGATGCAGGTTAGCGGCGGTACTGCGAACAATAATCAAGGGTTGACGGTTGCTGAGGCAGTCTTGAGCCAACAGAATACGTATGAGGACCTGGGCTGGGATTTTCAAAATGTTTGGAAGATGAGCGCTGTATTAAAACGGCCGGTATTGCGGGATGTTGCTGAAGTACAACCGACATCTATTGCTACTGCAGCGGATCTTGAGCTGATTCGCAGCAACCCGGCAGGCGACTATCGTCTGGTGGATGATATCGAGTTGACCCAGACGTTTACACCGATCTCTGCTTTCAGTGGTACGCTGGATGGCGATGGGCATGTGATCAGGGGCTTAACAATTATCGCCAGTGCGAGTCAGCCAAAAGCAGCGTTTATGATCGAAAATAGAGGGATTATTTCCAGATTAGGTTTTGAAGAAGTCGTCATCGTTGGAAGCAATGGGGGAGCCAGCTATTGGGCTAGTGGCATTGCGGCCTCCAACTATGGGCTGATTAATGGAACGTATGTTACCGGAGTCGTAACTGGAGCCCATCGCAGTGCTGGAATTGCTGCGCATAATTATGGAGTCGTGCGAAATAGCTTTACTAAGATCAAGGCGCGGGCCAGAGCGGAAAGCGGAGGAATTGTTGCGGTATCGGAGCCAGGCTCTGTGCTCGAATATTCGTTTGCCGTCCCTGAAGTTTATTCAACCGACAATAATACAGGTGGGATAAGCGCCTATGCCTATTCGGGTGCAATCATTCGCAACAATGTATTGTTGGAAGGAACGATTGACAACGATGGAGGTTCTCGTATCGGTCGAATCGTGGGACGCTTGAACGGCAGTCCGACGCTGCAAAACAATATCGCTTCCGCAGACGCTTTAGTGCAAGGAGCTGCAGTTAGTGGCGGGACCTTAAACAATTACCAGGGACTTACGGTTACTAACGCCTCTCTGTCTTTGCAAGCAACTTATGAGGGGAAGGGTTGGAATTTTGACACCGTATGGGAAATGCGGGCTGCGTCAAACTGGCCGATTCAGCAATACTTCGCAGATGTGAACGAAGCACCTGCGCATCCGATCATTCATAAAGTGTTGCGAGACGAAAATCAAGTATTGTCTACCGGTGTGTCGCATCGGCAGATGGATTTTATTGATAGTGCTGGCTATATTCAAAAAGCAAACATCATTGATGTAGATATTAGTTTACCGCAAAATTCCATTATTGTCGGTACACTGAACAATCAGACCGTGCCAACAGATGCAAGTGGCAATTACATTCGCACGGTGGACAGCGCTGGCCATGATATCTTTAAAGCAACTGTTGCTGTACAGGCAGCTACTACACATATCGCAGGCAAACAAGTGATCGCTGGCGTAAACGGGGAATTTTATACGGTTAATGGGCCGGAAGGGTATATGATCAAAGATGGTTCTTCTATAATAAATGGTGTTCGTGTACCAGGTGCTGATGCTAAAAACTACCCTTTTCACGGTTTTTTTGGAATTAAATCGGATGGAACAGCGATGATCGGGAACTACGGAGCGGACTGGGAAGCTGTTAAAAATGATTTGTATCAAGCCTCCGGCGGTCAATACTGGATGGTTAAGGATGGGATCGTGCAAGATTTTAACGGTCAGGTCATATCCGACGCCAATGATCTAAATTATGATCATGAAACTTATTATCGCCATAAAGATCGCCATCCCCGTACTGCTGTCGGGATCAAGAGCGATGGGAATGTTTTTTTTGTAGTCATTGATGGCCGCAAAGCGAATGATTCCTCCGGTTTCTATATCGAGGAGCTTGGCTTATATATGAAGGAACTGGGTGCTTATCAGGCTCTGAATATGGATGGAGGAGGCTCTTCCACTGCTGTGACTTGGAATGAACAAGCAAGTGCTTATCAGATCAAGAACACACCTATTAATGGCGGGGTTCCAGGTTCAGCCAGAGATGTCTTCTCATCCTTGCTAATTTTGGCAGAGGAGACTCTATAAATAGGGGAAAATATTTTATCAGGAAATGTTTAAAGGCAATAGTAGATAATAGTTGGAAAGTTTGATGGGAGAGAAGCATACATGAGAATTTATATTATTCGCCACGCAGATCCGGATTATGAGAAAGGGACGATAACCCCTGACGGTCATGAGGAAGCCAAGGCGTTGGCCAAACGGATGGCAACGGCAGATATTGATCGAATTTATACCTCCCCATTAGGACGGGCGGTGCATACGATGGAATATACCGCCAGGCAGATCGGGAACGTGAAGCCAGTCGTTCAGGAATGGATGCAGGAGCTTGACGGATTGGTTATGAGTCATGCGCCTTGGGCAGCACTATCCGCTTGGAATGTTCACGGTGAAGATGTGTTGGCGAAGAAGCCATATCCCGATCATACGAATTGGCATGAAGGCGCTTATTTTCAAGGTATTCCGGTGGTAGAAAAGTTTCAAGAAATTCAAGCGCACTCAGACGATTTTTTTCGAGAACTGGGCTACCATCGCGAGCAGGGCAGGTATCGGCGTGTCGAGCCGCACCAGGAGCAGATTGCCGTCTTCTGTCATGGGGGATTTGGATTGACCTGGCTTGCTCATTTGTTACAAATACCGCTTACGCTGATGTGGACCGGATTTTGGCTGCCGCCCAGCTCGGTGACGACAGTTTTGTTTGACGAGCGGTCAAGCGAATGGGCAGTTCCCCGCTGCATTGGATTGGGGGATACATCTCATCTATATGAAGCGGGACTTGAAGTGAAACCGAGTGGCATTATTTCGAACTACTATTAAGTTACAAGATTAATCAAAAATTTGACCTCTATTATGCCAAGTCGATCTCCCTAATCAGAGCAGAATAGTCAACAGGCAGGACGCTTAAGCAAGCTATGCCTCGTCTGACGGTTACCTCATGAACTGATATCGACAAGGAATTCGCCAAGATGATTGAACGCATATTTGTTAACTTACTAGTGATAGGATGGGGTCCGTCTTGTCTGAGTGATTTAAGAGTAGCCGCTGAATAGAACAGGGCTATTATGCGCCAGAGAGTGAGTGTGAGATAGGGACAAAGATGAGTATGGTCATGCCTTTGTCCCCGAAAGCTCCTGCTCTGTAAAATCCATAGCTTTAACGGTTAGCGCTGCGTATCGTCTCCCGATTCTCCCATAACTGCAGTCTTAAGTTGGACTTGGAGCCTTGTATGGTGAAGTGAGGGATGCCGTTGGACTTGGCTGCTTCGACGCCGTCCCATGTAGCGCGGTGCGAAGTGGCGGAGAGCAGCATGAACAATGCTTGGGAGCGGCTCAGCTCCGCGGCTATCCGTTCCGGACGTTCCCCGGTGTCGTGGACGAGCGTAGCTCCGGTCTCCAGCACGACATGCTCGAACCACTTTCGCATGCCGCCGATTATGGCGATCGTGCAGCCTGCCAGGAACGGTGCCCTCGATTTCCTGTCTGCCGCTGCGCTGGCATTCGCTCTGGTAACTTCCTTGCCGCTGCGTCCCGCTTGCAGAGACGTATGCTTGTCCTTACCGACGGCAATTTCCGCTGCTTGCGACTCCAGTCGGTATAGTCTCGCCAATCTTGCCCATCGCCCGTCTTCCGCCACGTTGAAGGAGCAGGGATCGCCGTGAAGCGGGCGCTTAATCTCCACATCTCTGCGATGGATGGGGAAGCGGTTGCGGTCATCGTTCATATCAACACAGTACCAGCCTTCCCCCTCATCCGATTGCACATAGCCGTCGAATTGGCGTATAGGGGAGCAGATGTCGTCGCCCTGGAACAGCAGCTGCAGTTCGTAATGCTGCCGCTGACTGGCGCGATCGCTTGGCGTGCACAACACTTCAGCTTCATGCTGCAGAGCGAGCTGGTGCACCATGGATTCCGTAATGTTGAAGCAGCTCCCCGTCTCCAGCAGGATGTAGCCGCCGTGATCCCGCCGGAAGAAGGTGCCCTGCAGCGGCTCTGGTGCGTCACTGTCCGGCTGCGATTGTTTGGACGATTGCAGGGGGGTGAATCGCTCTATGGCAGGATCGGAATCGTCCGAATCGATTTCTTCATTGCTCAACTTAGCGTCTTGCTTATGCGTTTCAGTCTGTTCTAGCGTCTGATCGTCCGGATGGATCTCATAGCCAGACAGCGCGTCTGCCAAGTCCAGCGCTTTGCGCATGCGCCGTCGCAGCTGGATGGCTTCCTCTGACGAAGCTGCAGCTTCCGAAGTAGAAGGATAAAGCAACTTGCCGTTCATGCGTTCAATATCTTCGTACAGCGTCCGAACAAGCTGTTCCAATAAGGTTGGCTGATCGTGCAGCTTCCGTCTGTAATGGTCGATAGTCTGCTTATGACGGGCTTGCTCCCTCACCATGAAGCTTAGCTCCTCATCTTTTGCCTCTAGCTGCCGTTCCAGCGCTTTATGGTGACTATTCGCTTCGCGTATCGTTGCCAGCAACGCTTGACGCTCTTGCAGCCAGTGATGGCGTTCTTGCCGTAACTGCAGCTCCTTGCGACGCTGCAGTTCCTTCTGTTCCTTGTGCTTGAATTGCACATGCTCCAGCTGCTCATTCCGTTGCCCCAACAGGGATAACGTGTTGCTCAGCTCCTGTTCGCTCTGCCTCAGCTTCTTCTCCTGCTGAGCCAGCTCCAGCTCCAGCCGCATTCGCAGCGCAACTTCATTCCCGCATTTCAGCTCCAGCCTCTCCAGCTTCCTGCTTGGAATCTCACCGCCTTCCGGCATGCGCGTGCCCTTCTGCTCGACCGTTGCATTCTTGGAGGCCGTTGACGGCGTAACTCCCGCAGCCAACTCACAACCGCTATTGTCGCAGTCGTTCCGCAGCTTCTCCAATTCTTGCCGCCATCGTTCTTGATGCTCGGCTCGGCCGTGATGGAAGTGCAGCGCCCAGTAATAAGACCAGTATCCATAGCGTTGTATATGCTCTCGCCGTATCATGATCAGCTCGTCCCACTCCATTTGCAAGGCTTCCATTAATTCGGGACAGAGTTTCAATAAAGAAAGGAAGAAGCGACGTTGTGTTATCAGGTCTCGCTGGCTGTGCAGAAGAGTCGTTCTAAGCGTTTTCCAGAACAGCATCTCCGGCCACTTTCTCGTGTCTCGCTTAACGAAGTGGAAGTCCAGTACAAGGGCCAGCGCTTGCTTCTCCTTCAAGCTAAGTTGCTTGATATAGCGGAGGAATGCGTCATGGGGGAAAGGGAATCGGGGATCGAGATTCATTAATGTTCGGCAATTCTCCAGTTTCTCTGTCCATTCCGCATGTTCGGTTAAGCCCGCCCTTTGGGCTCTCAGCTTCATTCACCATATGCCCCCTTCCGAATGTACTTTTGTTCTATTCACTTCGACGTTCCTTATAAAGAATCCTCTTCGTCATTGCCGCTGAGGGTCCCGATATGAGATGATTAGGAAGTGTACGCGTGTACAGAAGTTGGGTTGTATGAAAAGGAACTGATTGTTGAAGAAGGGGAGATACCATGAAGGAACCATGGAAAGTGTTAATTGCTGGCTGCGGTGGAATGGCGCATGCGTGGGTGGATTACGTGAGCGGAAGAGTGGATACGGAAATCGTGGCGTTAGTCGATATTCGAGAGGAAGCGGCCAGGGCGATGGCGGAGAAGCACAGCTTGTCGTGTCCGGTCTATACGAATGCGGAGCAGGCGATTGAAGCAGTGAAGCCGCATATTGTATGTGATGTGACCATTCCGTCAAGCCATTATGGCGTGGCTTCCACTGCTATCCGTCAAGGCAGTCACGTATTCGCGGAGAAGCCGCTGGCGGAGACGCTGGAGCAGTGCCAGCAACTTGTCGCTATGGCGGAGCAAGCGGGCGTGACACATGCCATTATGCAGAACAGGCGCTTTGATCCCTATATCCGTTCTCTGAGACAGCTTATTTCGTCAGGAGCAATTGGAAAAGTGGGCTTTATAGGAGCCGACTTCTTCCTCGGTCCGCGCTTCGGAGGCTTCCGAGATGTCATGGACAGCCCACTGCTGCTGGATATGGCAATCCACACCTTCGACCAGGCACGGCTCATTAGCGGCGCCAACCCTGTATCCGTCTATTGCCACGAATTTAATCCCGCTGGCTCCTGGTATGCCGGCCATGCGATGGCGGTCTGCATCTTCGAGATGTCCGACGGCTCCGTGTTCAACTATCGCGGCTCCTGGTGTGCGGAAGGGGAGAATACGTCCTGGGAGTCTTCATGGCGCATAACGGGAGAGAAGGGAACGGCGATCTGGGACGGATGTGGCGTTCCTTATGCGGAAGCGCGCCAACCGGCGGAAGTTAACGGGGCACTTGGCGAGATGGTGCGGATAGAAGGGGAAGTGTCACAGTTGGAGCTTACGGGTCATCACGGCTGTCTGGAGGAGATGTTCAACGCTCTCCACGACGGGCGTAAGCCGGAGACGCACAGCGGAGACAATCTGTACAGCATGGCAATGGTATTCGCTTCGTTGGAGAGTGCGAGAACGGGTCGGAAGGTGATCATAGCGGATTGGCTCGAGAGCAAGAAGTCCTCCCCGTCCGTATGAGAACGGTGGGGGAGGTATTCGGTACATGAACCTGCATGTATACTCTCCTGTGCTTACGTAATGCGATGGCGATGGCAGCTCCGCTGGTCGGCGTATCAATGCCCGCCATCATTTTGACCAGCGTCGTCTTGCCAGAACTCGAGGCTCACAAGAAGCCGGAAAATTCCCTTTGCTGGGTGCGGAAGGAAGTGGTATGAATGACTTCTTTATTGCCGAAGCTGCGCGTGACGTCGCATACTTCCAGGCATGAGCGGCTTGCAGTGTTCATCGATCTCACCTCTTCAGGCGCTCCAGTTGCCGCTTCACGAACGGCCATACGGGCTCCTTGTAGTAACGGTGTCCGCCATCCCCGAAGTGGATCGCGCAGCGATCGGCAACTCCCATCGCGGCATAGATCCGCTCTACATGCGCATAGGCTTCCCTAGCTCCGAACGAAGGGTAGATCTCGTCCCTCTCACCATTAACGGCGAGGAATGGACGAGGCGCAATCAATCCCACAATATCGTACATCTCGCCTTGCTGGAGCAGACCGGGAATAAAGTTGCAGTCGCAATGATCCATCGCCAACAGCGAGGCGCGGTATGTGCAGAAGTAAGAGCCGGGTATGCATATGTCTATCCGCTCATCCAGCGCCGCCGTGAAGAGCGATACCGTTCCTCCTCCGGAATTGCCGGTAATGACAATGCGGCTGCTATCAATCTCCGGGCGGGTGGAGGCATAGTCGATGACCCGGCCCATATCGTGAACACGCTCACCGATCAGCGTGCGGCCGAACATGAGGGCGCGTTTCTGCAGCGGATTGCAGGAATTGCCTTTGCCTTGCTCATATTCTTCCTCGCGTCCCATCTCCCAGAAGCCGCGCACATCCATCGCAATGGTCGCGAAGCCTTCTTGTACAGCCTGCAGCGCAATATCGCGGTCACCGTCTACACCTTCGCTTCTTTCTTGTTCAGTCTCATAATTGCCGACGTAGATTTCCTTGCCTCGCCTGGAATGACCGTGCGGCGTAAGGACGAGCGGGTATGGCCCTTCTCCGTCGCTTGGCAGCAGCAGATAGAAGGGGATGGACAGGCCGGGCTCCGTCCCAATATATCCTTTCTCACGCGTGTAGCCGTCCATTTGAACCGTCTCCACGATCTCCGCTTCCAGGGGCAGTCCGTCTGTTTCCTTCGCCAGCTGCTCCAATCCTGTTATGTCGCGGAGCCGTTGCCGGAACCGCTGCTGCCAGTCGCTCCAATTGCCCTCTTCCAATGCGTTGCGATAATGAAATTCCCGTTCGTTCATATAGTGCCGGTCAACATATTGATCCGCTGAGAAAAACCTCATTGCTTACTCCCCCTTCGCACTAATTTCCTTATGGCAATCATCATATAGCAAAATGACGGAACATTCATTGCAGAGCCACTTTTGGCGCATGTTCAAGCGTCACTCGGGCCTTTCGCCAAGAGACTACCGCAAGCGGTTGCTTGGATGAGCCGTAATAAAAGGAGGCAGGTGTAATGAGGTAAAGGAGTTCGCTTGGATGAAGATGTGAACCTGCCCCGGTTGTTCCACTTACTTAAAGCTGGTTAACTCGTCCATGAGTAATTTCACCAATTGGGCTCTATTTTTGATTTGTTTTTTTCTATATATACTGCTTAGATGTTTCTTGATTGTGACTTCACTAACGAATAGCTTCTCGGCAATAAGTTTATTCGGTGTTCCTTCAATAACCAGATTAGCGATCTCATTTTCACGTTCAGTGAGATCGGAGAATTGACGATTCCCTCCTTTTTGTAGCGTAATGCCTACATTTGAGGCAAGGAGCTGCAAATAATTTTCCAATCCCATCGATTTTATATCCAGCATTTGCGTAGGTGCCAAGAGTGTGGGGCCGTAATCGTAGTGAGTGGCTCCTTCCACTTGATGGAATCCTAATCGTTCCAATAACTGCTGATAGAAGGGCAGTGGGTTGGAGGCCACGATGAGCTTTCCCTTAAATAGAATTTGCAGCAGCTCTTGAAGGATTGCCGAACGGGCAACGGCATCTGTAGGGTCAATCACATCCATCATTCTTATATACCATCCGCTTGGTTCATGCACGGGTGTGCTCAATTTCTCTCTCTCTTCAGCAGTGAGGGTTTGAAAAAAAACTCTCGTAACAGGTTCATTTGCTAAAAAATCCACACTTTCTTCATGAATGGGTATGACAAGGGAAAGCCCTAGTATTTCTTCACTCTGCTTTAATAGTATAAATTGAACATGATTAGAATTAAGAAATGATGGACGTGTAAGCAGTTCAGCTTCGGCCTGCTTATATTCTGTTGAAGCAATTAATTGAACCGTTTCGCTTTCATCGATATGCGGAGTGCTGAAGGTTGCATGTTCATATAGTGAAGTATGCTCCAGGTTTTTCAGATATTGTCGGGCTTCATCTGCTTCAGGACCGCTTACATATTGAATTTGGAAGTGATGGTTGGAAGCTGTGTCGTAAAAAATGGCTCGAATCGTATAATCCTCAAGATGATAAAAAAACTCTGAAAGCAGCCACAAGTGATCCTGATGAGGATGACTTTCTTCAATTTGTTTGAAATAAAAAGCGGCTATGGCTTCGTTTATTGCCCTATACCGCTTAGGAGAACGCTGTCGAAGATTTAATGAGATGGCATTCCGCATCAAATCATGCATCATCCATCCTCTTCTTCCCAAACGAATAAATGAATAACTTGTTATGCGTTTAAATAATTCCTCGGAAACCTCTTCCTTCAATAAATAGGATAGAATGTCCTGATCAAATCTCCTCAGCAAGGAGATGCTCTCTATAATGTAGCGTACGTCCGCGCTTTCCACTTCCTTTAACCACTGATCGGTCAGTGAGTGAAAAAGATCTGACGGGTGAAACGCTTCTTCATCGATGTTCAGATTATGATTGATCATCGAAGCGGATAAGGAAAGCGTCAGCGGATGACCCTGCGTTAGATTGTAGATGGCATTAATTCGCGTCCTATCTTTTATATTATATTTGGCTAAATACTCTCTTGTATGGGAATGAGAGAATTCCTGCAACGGTAAATCCTCAATTAAATCTCTCCATCCTGGTGAAGCAAACCAATGGTTTTGCAACGGATAACGGCCTGAAATAATGATGAGCAAACGATGATCAAGGTTGCCGATCAAATGTTCTTGCAACCAGCGATCCAAATCTGTCATTTCTTCATATGTATCGAAAGCTAATATGATTAGCTGCTCCATTGCCAACTTGTTAATATGATGAATGCAAACGTTACTGTCAAAGTGTTCTTGCGGCTCACCGTCTAATAATTCATATATGCGATGAAGCATGTGCTCTGGCGAATGCGCGAAATCACGGCTATTGATAAGAATGAATCGTGCACCGTATTGGATCGAGATTCTTTGATAATGGTCTACAAGATAACTTTTTCCCATTCCAGCTGTAGCGTGAATGTTTAAAATTCTCTTGGCATGAGAAGCGCCAGCTAGACAATTTTTAAAAATACGAACTTCTTTTTCTCTGCCGACAAAAAAACGATTGTCTGTATCCGTCAATACTTGCTTGAATAGAAGATTATTTTGATTTGAATTGCTCATTCAATTATCACCTCAATTAACCATGCTTGTATGATAATTTTAACATAAATAACAGTGAGTGATCATAAAAGTAGACTTTTGTATACTATTTTTTTGCTTGGAGTGGAGGTATGATTCTGTTAAGTTCTGCCATCGTAGCTGTTGCAAAAGGAGGGCGATTGGATAGATTGCGGAATCCCGGATATTCGGCGGGGCGGAACTACGGTAGATGAACAGTCGTGAATAGAAAGGGTACGTGTCAGATTACTATTAACATTTCGTCATTTGGAGGGAATTATGAATGAAAACTTATTTTAAGAAGAAATGGCTGGTTTCAGGATTCGTTGCGGTATTATTACTTAGCGCTGCAGGTCACGCATGGGGATCCGGTACATTGCGCGAGATTAAAGCA
This sequence comes from Paenibacillus chungangensis, assembly GCF_042675905.1. Lineage (NCBI taxonomy): Bacteria > Bacillati > Bacillota > Bacilli > Caryophanales > Paenibacillaceae > Paenibacillus > Paenibacillus chungangensis. Next base: position 322,245 of record NZ_JBHTJZ010000005.1, read on the forward strand.
AATCTGAATTCGGGCCTTAATATCATGCTATATGGTGAAAGGTTTGTCGCTATTGATCCGGAAACGGAAACTGAATTATTGCCTATCACCTACAAGGGCAGAACGTATTTGCCACTCAGATCTGTAGCGGAGGCTACCGGTTTGGAAGTGACGTGGGACGGTCGTACGCAAACGATCTACTTGGGTGATGCGGAAGAAGAAGTGGAATCGGCGGATGAGCGGATCGTTCAAATGTCGACGGAATACGCGCGGCCGAAAGATAAGTACAGGCTGGCTAGTGCAACCCCCCATTTGTTGAATCGCGGACCGGACAAAGAATTTAAATATGGATTCTCCAATGATCGGGATTATCAGAGCAACTTGCAGGTATATGTAACGAATGATTATGAGTTTCATACATTGAAAGCGACGATTTGGGTAGATGATCTCCAAAACGATGCAGGTATTTATTCGTCTCCGAATCCTAGGATTAAATTGTTCAATGAAAGAAACGAAGTTATTTATGACATGCCGGAAGTAAAGCATAAAAATTATTATGAAATTGAAGTGGATATTTCCGATGTAGAAGAGGTAAGAATTCTGGTAGACGGTGTGTACAGTGTAATCGGGGATCCTGTGTTGGTGAAATAGAATAAAAATCATTTATTGGGTCAAGGCTTGCGTACGTCACAGTTGAAGTGGCGTACGCTCTTTTATGCTGTGGTGCCCTATGATGATTGCGTGAACATAACGGTCAGCATGCGCTGAATGCATTTGATTTCTATATCGTCGGTCTATTACAATATTAGTAGTATCATTTAGACATGAACTCATAATACCTCGATTATTGATAGAAAGGAGTATTCATAACATGAAGAAAAAAACGCTAGTTTCTTTATCTGTTGGCTATGGATACTCCACTGCTGTTTTTCACTAAAATCTCATTCCACGGGTGAAGTGTGTCCAATTGTGGAGATGAGTGCGGAAAGAATGGCAGAAATTCTAATAATAGCGAGGTTTTTATTATGAATAACGAAAAAATCACCAGAAAAAATCCGAAAAGCATGCCTGCCCCGGTGGGCAATTATACGCACATTACGAAAATTCCGAGAACTGCCGAGCTGTATGTCACCTCCGGCCAGATCGGGACAGATCGGAATGGTCGCATTCCGGATCATATGAACGTTCAGATTCTCAACACGTTCAGCAACATTCAGGCTGTATTGGCGGCAGAGGGGTTAACAGCCGACGATATTATCAAGGTGAACATCTGGGCCGTCGAACCGATTGATTGGAATCACCTGTATGCGACATGGGGGAGTCTCCTCGGACAGGAATATCCCGCGATGACGGTCGGTTATTTAACGGCATTGGGACTGCCTGAACTAAAGATCGAGATCGAGATCGAGATTTGGGCAGCTAAGGTATAAAGTAGTACACAATTCACTCAAATTGTTGACAAATGATAGGAAGTATTCGACAATATATGTAAACATGCGAAGGGAAGCACCTCGCAAAGACGACACCGGCGGTGTTTCTTTGCCGGGGTGCTTTTTCATTTCCTTAGAGAGGTGTGATGGCTCAATGACGAAGGAGAAGAATCAGAGTCAAGAAACGGAGTCTGGAACTCGGGCCGGCGATGATAACGCCGAGGTGCGCGATCAGCGGTTGACCTATGACGACTATGCGGCGATCGATGACGGTCTGCGATACGAGCTTGCGGACGGTAGGCTGGAGCTGATGAGCCCGGGTCCGTCTTCCATTCATCAGCTGGTTAGCTTCGAGATGCAGCGAACGATATTCGAAACTTGTCATATGGACTATATCGTCTTCTATTCACCAATTGATCTCATCCTGTCGGCGCATGAAGTGCGTCAGCCGGATCTGCTTATGATTCACAGAAGTCGCATGGACATTATTCGGATGCGCGGTATTGAAGGGGCGCCGGATCTTGTCGTCGAGATACTATCCCCATCCACATTGCGGAGGGACAAGTTGGACAAGCTCCGTACATATGCGCGTTACGGCATCCCGGAATATTGGGTGGTGGAGCCGAAGGTCGGCACGCTGGAGCAATATGTGCTGCAGGGGGAGAGATATGAATTGCATAATGTATACGAAGAAGAGGAGCCCGTAAGCTCCCCTACCGTTCTGTGCATCTCCTTCACGATGAAAGGCATTATGGACAATATACCGTCTATCCGCGATTAAAAATTGAAATTGTCCGGGTCGGCGCCGAACCGTTGATTGCGGTTCAGCGCCGAGATTTGGGCCATCTCTTCAGCCGACAGCTGGAAGTCGAACACTTCGCTGTTCTCCTTCAGGCGCGAAGGGTTGGTGGACTTGGGAATGGTGACGACACCGTTCTGCAGATCCCAGCGCAGCACGATTTGCGCCGCAGACTTGCCGTGTTTGGCGCCGATCTCCGCCAGCAGAGGCACGTCCAGATTGCCCTGCATTAGCGGGCTCCATGCCGTAGGTTGAATTTTGTTGGTTGCGCAGAAGGCCATCAGCTCTTCTTGCGTCAGCAGCGGATGGTACTCCACCTGATTAACCATCGGAACGAGATCGCTGGAAGCCATCAAGTCCTGAAGATGGTGAATGTGGAAGTTGCTGACTCCGATTGCGCGCGCGCGGCCGTCGCGATAGATTTGCTCCAGTGCGCGCCACGTCTCCTTATACTTTCCTTTCACGGGCCAGTGAATAAGCAGCAGATCCACGTAGTCCATGTCGAGCCGCTTCATGCTTTCATCGAAGGCGCGCAAGGAAGTATCGTAGCCCTGATCGGCGTTCCACACTTTCGTCGTGATGAAAATTTGATCGCGGGCGATGCCGCTTCCGTTAACCGCCGCTCCTACGCCTTGCTCGTTGCCGTATACGGCAGCTGTATCAATCGCGCGATACCCCGCTTGCAGGGCGGACGCCACCGCCGCTTCCGTCTCGCCGTCATCCTTCATCTTCCATACGCCCAGTCCGAGCCAGGGCATGTTCACTCCGTTGCTTAGAACGGTGCAGTCCTGAATTGCGTTCATCTTCCTTTACCTCCTCCAATGGAACTCATTTAACTATTTTAGAATACATGGTTCATTTTCATTGTTCAAATATATTTATGCGGAAGAGTCCATTTTATTTGGTATATTCTCTCCGTTTTTTTTTGCTTTTGGTATATTCAAAGATAAACAAAGATGATATACTGTTTTCAAATGAAAACAAAAACAAAACAAAATTATTCGGAGGTATGATATGGTACAGTCATTATGGAATGCATCGAAAGCAGCTGAGCTGCCAGGCGGATTGGATGAGCTTGTCTACCGCTCCAACATCATTGGCGAGGATCGCCGTGTGTGCAACTTCGGAGGTGGCAATACGTCCAGCAAAACGGTTGTGAAGGATTTTCGCGGCCGCGATGTCGAAGTGATGTATGTAAAAGGCAGCGGCTCCGATCTGGCCACGATGAAAGCGGGTAACTTTACAGGCCTGCGTATGGAAGACATTCGCCCGTTGTTCGAACGTACGGAGATGACGGACGAAGATATGGTCGCTTATCTGGCCAATTGCATGATCGACGCCAAGCACCCCCGCGCTTCCATCGAGACGCTGCTGCATGCGTTCCTGCCGTTCAAGCATGTGGATCATACGCATCCGGACGCCATCATCAGCTTGTGCTGCGCGGATAACGGACGTCAGCTCGCAGAGGAGATCTTCGGCAACCGCTTCGTCTGGGTGCCTTACGTGCGTCCCGGCTTCACCTTGTCCAAGATGATCGCGGAAGGCGTGCTCGCGAACCCGAACGCGGAGCTCGTACTGATGGAGAAGCACGGCCTGGTCACTTGGGGCGATACTTCGGAAGCGTGCTACGCTCAGACAATCAAGATAATTAATGAAGCGGAAGCTTACATCGAGGCGCGGGTGGACGAAGCGAAGCTGTTCGGCGGCGTGAAGCACGAGGCGCTTCCGGCGGAAGTTCGCAGAGCGATCGCTGCGGAGGTCATGCCGACTGTGCGGGGAGCGGTCAGCGACGAGAAGCGGATGATCCTCTCCTACGACGATGGGGACGTTGTGATGGCATTCGTCGGCGGCAAGGATTCCGCAGAGCTGTCCCAAGTCGGCGCGGCGTGCCCGGATCATCTCGTGCATACGAAGGTCGTGCCGTTGTTCGTGGATTGGACGCCGAATGCGGATGACGTCGAAGGCTTGAAGGAGAAGCTGGCTGCTAGCATCGCGACTTACAAGGAGCAATATAAGCAATATTTCGAGCGGAACAAGCATGATGGCGATAATATGTTCGAAGCTGCTCCGCGCGTTATTCTAATCCCCGGAGTGGGCATGATCAATACAGGCAAGAGCTGGGCGATGTCGCAAGTGAGCGGCGCGCTGTACCATCGCGCGATTGCGGTTATGCGCGGCGCTACGGCGCTGGGCAGCTTTGTTTCTTTGAGCGAGAACGAATCTTATAACGTTGAATACTGGCCGCTTGAGCTATATAAGCTGACGCTGGCTCCGGCAGAAGCGGAATTCTCTCGCAAGGTCGCGTTCATTACGGGCGGCGCGGGCGGCATCGGCAGCGAGACGGCACGCCGCTTAGTATCCGAAGGCGCTCATGTTGTGCTGGCGGATCTGAACTTGGAGGGCGCCCAGAAGGTAGCGGACGAGATTAATGGGAAGTACGGCGACAATCGTGCTGTAGCTGTGAAGATGGACGTAACGAGCGAGGAGCAGGTAAAGGCTGCTTACGCTGAAGCGGCGCTTGCTTACGGCGGTGTTGATATTATTGTTAACAACGCGGGTCTGGCGACTTCCAGCCCATTCGATGAGACCACTCTTAAGGAATGGAATTTGAACATGAATGTGCTGGGAACGGGCTATTTCCTGGTTGCCCGCGAGGCGTTCAAGCTGATGAAGACACAGAATGCCGGCGGCAGCATGGTGTTCATCGGCTCCAAGAATTCCATTTATGCGGGCAAGAACGCCACTGCTTACAGCGCAGCGAAGGCGCTGGAAGCTCATCTGGCGCGCTGCATCGCTGCTGAGGGCGGCGAATACGGTATCCGCGTCAATACGATTTTGCCGGACGCGATTCTGCAGGGCTCCGCGATCTGGAACGGCAACTGGCGTAACGAGCGCGCTGCCGCTTACGGCATCGAGCCGGATCAGCTGGAGGAATATTACCGCAAGCGCACGACACTGCTTGTCAATATCTATCCGCGCGATATTGCTGAAGGCGTTGCTTTCTTCGCTTCTTCCAAGTCGGAGAAAACAACGGGCTGCATGCTGACGATTGACGGCGGCGTGCCCGCGGCATTCACGCGTTAAGCAGGGAGGATGGCGTATGTTTCAAGCTAGGGGAGAGAAGCATTGGGTCATTCCCGACGGCTATATTCCTCCGACGAGCTCTGGCGAGCTGCTCAGTCATGAGTCGATCTGCGTGCTGAATTGCTCTTCGGAGGAGGCTTTGCTCAGATGCACGATATTTTTCGAGGATCGCGAGCCGATGGAGGATATTGTCGTGATCGTGCCGGGCAGGCGTACGAAGCATATTCGCACGAGCTCGCTGCAGAAGGATGGGGCGCCGATTCCGGTCGGCGTTCCCTATGCGATTGAAGTCCGCAGCGACATTCCCGTTATTATTCAATACAGCCGGCTGGATGCCACCCAGCCGGAGAATGCGCTAATGTCGACGATGGCCTATCCGTTGAAGGGATAGCATTATATATAGGAGAGGGTGCTTGCTATGTCTATATCTGATCGCGCTTATGCACTGTTCGAGGAGCAACAGGAAGCAAGAGGCATCAATGTGAATGAAGTGAAGGCACAGCTGAAGCTGCTGCGTATCGAGACGCCGTCATGGGGTTACGGCGATTCCGGTACGAGATTTAAAGTGTTCAAGAAGGATGGGGTGCCGCGCGATCCGTTCGAGAAGTTCCAGGATGCCGCGCAGGTGCATAAGCTGACGGGGCTGGCGCCGTCCGTCGCCATTCATATTCCTTGGGACAAAGTGGAGGACTACGGCAAGCTGAGAAGTCATGCGGAGAGCCTGGGACTGTCAATCGGCGCGGTCAATCCGAACTTGTTCCAGGAGGATGAGTATATGCTGGGCAGCGTGACGAATGCGGATGCAGCCGTACGCCGCAAGGCAACGGATCATCTGCTGGAATGCGTCGACATTGCGAAGGAGACGGGGTCGCGCGACTTGAGCCTGTGGTTCGCCGACGGCACCAATTATCCGGGGCAAGGCAATATCCGTAAGCGCAAGGGCTGGATGCAGGAAGCGCTATCGGAGATGTACAAGGCGATGACGCCGGAGATGCGGATGCTGATCGAGTACAAATGCTTCGAGCCGGCCTTCTATCATACGGATCTGGCGGACTGGGGCATGGCTTACAATATGGCACTCAAGCTGGGGCCGCAGGCCGAGGTGCTCGTCGATACGGGCCATCATCTGCCGGGCGCCAACATCGAGCATATCGTCGCTTATCTGATCGATGAGAAGCGACTGGGCGGCTTCCACTTCAACAGCCGCAAGTACGCCGATGACGATCTCATTGTAGGTACTGTGAATCCTTACGAGTTGTTCCTCATTTTCTATCAAATTCTGAATGCCGCTGCCGACGCGGATACCGGTATCCGCCAATGCGTCAGCAATATCGCCTATATGATCGACCAGTCTCACAATATCGAGCTGAAAATACCGGCGATGCTTCGTTCCGTATTGAACGTGCAGACCCAATATGCGAAGGCGCTGCTCGTCAATCAGGCGGAGGTAGAGGATGCGTCAGCCCGCGGCGATGTGCTTGGGGCGGAGCATGCCGTTCGCAGCGCGTTCGAGTTCGACGTCACACCGCTGCTGCATGTCATCCGCGAGGAGCAAGGCTTGCCGACAGATCCTATGAAGGCTTATCTGGAGAGCAGTTACGGCAATGATATTCTGGCAAGGGGTAAAGGCGGTGCGAGCTGGTGACCCATGTGCTGGCTTTCGATCTCGGCGCAAGCAGCGGCAGAGCGATGCTCGGCCGCATCGAGAACGGCAAAATCCAGTTGGAGGAGCTGCACCGGTTCTCGAATGATCCCGTGGCGATCGGCAATCGCCTGCATTGGGATATGCTGCGCCTGCTGCAGGAGCTGAAGCAGAGCTTGCTCAAGGCGAAGCATCGCGGCATCGCGATCAGCAGCATCGGAATTGATTCCTGGGGCGTCGATTTCGGGCTAATTGGTGACAACGGTGAATTGCTGGGTAATCCTTATCATTACCGCGATGCCCATACGAACGACGTCTACGAGGAAGTGGTAGAAGAGCTGACGTATGACGAGATCTTCCACCGGACCGGCATTCAGTTCATGTCGATCAATACGCTGTATCATCTGGCCGCGATGAAGCGGGCGAACTCGCCCCTGCTGAAGGAAGCGAAGCACTTCCTGATGATTCCGGCACTGCTTCGTTACTTCCTGACAGGCAAGATGCACAATGAGTTCTCGCTGGCGACGACGACGCAGCTGTTCAATCCCGTCTCGAACGACTGGGACGAGACGCTGTTTGAAGGTATCGGCGTAGACCGCAACATCATGGGGACGGTCGTGGAACCCGGCACAAGGGTGGGCGAGCTGCGAGAGTCGATCCGCACGGAGCTTGGCGTTCCTGCCGTTCCCGTCTATGCCGTTGCGGAGCATGATACGGGATCGGCGGTAGCGGCCGTTCCTGCGCTCGCGCCGTCCTTCGCTTATCTGAGCTGCGGCACCTGGTCGCTGATCGGAACCGAAGTAGGGAGTCCTGTCCTGACGGAGCGGGCCCAGCAGCTGAACTTCACGAATGAAGGCGGCGTATATGGCACATTCCGCTTGCTGAAGAACATTATGGGCTTATGGCTGCTGCAGGAATGCAGGCGAGCATGGGAGCGTGAAGGCGTCTCTTACACATTCCCGGAGCTGGTGAAGCTGGCCGGCGATGCGAAGCCGTTCGCCTTCTTCATGGATTGCGATGACGATCTGTTTTTGCAACCCGCTCATATGCCGGAAGCGATTGACACCTACTGCGCCAGAACGGGCCAACAGGCCCCGGATAACCCTGGGGCTTATGTGCGAGGGATTTTGGAGAATCTGGCGTTCAAATACAGATATGCGCTGGAGCAGACGGAGGAGCTGGCGGGCGCTGTCTTCGAAGGACTGCACATGGTCGGCGGAGGCATTCAGAATACGCTGCTCTGCCAGTGGACGGCGAATGCGATCGGCAAGCCGGTATGGGCGGGTCCCGTCGAGGGAAGCGCGATCGGCAATATGCTGGTACAATGGATAGCGAGCGGCGAGCTTAACGACATCTGGGAAGCAAGGAAGCTGGTGCGCGAGTCGTTCCCGATCGAGCTCTATGAGCCGCAAGATGCGGCAGCTTGGCGCACGGCGTATGAGGACTTCCGATTAAAGACGAAGCTGGCGTGACGGCTGTCACAGCGGGCGGACAATTCGGTTGTCCGGACTGGATGATCTAATGACAGATCGCTTCACAATGTTATAATTAGAAGTGTGATCAATAGCTGGAAAGAGGTAAGGGTATGCTGGTTGCAGAACGTTATGACAAAATAGTAGAGCTTGTCAATGAGAGAGGCAGCATTCGCGTGACAGAGCTCAGCGAGCTATGTCAAGTGACGGAAGAGACGATTCGCCGCGATCTGGACCGGCTGGAGCAGGCGGGACGGCTGCGCCGTACGCACGGAGGAGCCGTCAGCGTCCGCGACCAGCAGCCGGAGACCCCTTACTTCGAGCGAGAAGTCGCTCATGCGGACGAGAAGCGGCGAATCGCCGAGGAAGCAATTAAGCTGATCTCGCCTAAGGAGCGCATCTTGCTCGATGCCAGCACGACGGCTTGGTATATGGCGGCGCGAATGCCGGATATTCCGCTTACCGTGCTGACCAACTCTATCAAGGTGGCGTTGGAGCTGGCGAGCAAGGAGCGGATCGAGGTTATCTCCACCGGGGGCATATTGGCCTCGCGCAGCTTGTCTTATGTCGGTCCGCTGGCGGAGCGCTCGCTTGATGCCTACCATGTCGATAGGGCTTTTCTATCGTGCAAAGGGGTGCATCTGGAGCGAGGAATTAGCGAATCCAATGAGCTGCAAGCGCGCATTAAAGGGCAGATGGTGGGGATAGCGGACGAAATCGTATTGCTTGCGGACTCCAGTAAGTTCGGCGTTCAGGCGTTCACGCATGTCGCCGGGCTTGGCGATATTCACCGCATCATAACCGACAGCAACTTGGCCCAGGATGTGCGCGAAGTGCTGACGGAGCGGGGAATTGCGGTTACGGCAGTGTAGAGCATCGGTTGAGGAATGTGCACAAGGGGGTGCAGCATATGAAAGTGTCTTTGTTTATTACTTGTTTGAGCGATGCCATCTACCCTCGCGTAGGCGAGGCGATGGCAAGGCTTCTGGCGCAATACGGCGTGTCTCTCCACTTTCCCCGTCTGCAGACATGCTGCGGGCAGCCCGCCTACAACAGCGGCTACTGGAAAGAGGCGAGAGAGTCTGCCAAGACGATTCTGGACGCCTTCGAGGATAGCGACTTCGTCATCTCGCCGTCGGGCTCCTGCACAGGGATGATTCATCATTATGACAAGCTGTTCGAGCATGATCCAGTTATGCTGGAGCGAGCGAACAGGCTGAGGGGCAAAGCTTACGAGTTTACCCAGTTTCTCGTTCAAGTGCTTGGCGTGACCGATGTGGGCGCGAATTTCCCTCATAAAGTGACCTATCATCCATCCTGTCACGGCACACGCATACTGGGCGTCAAGGATGAGCCTATGCAGCTGATGGAGAAGGTACGGGGGCTTACGCTTGTGCCGCTTCCGTTCGCGGAGGATTGCTGCGGCTTCGGCGGCACCTTCGCCGTCAAGATGGCGGATATCTCCGGGGCCATGGTGACGGAGAAGGCCGATCATGTGCTGGAGACGGAGGCGGAGGTTCTAGTCGGTCTGGATATGGCTTGTCTTATGAATATTGCGGGCAATCTGCATTTCCGCGGCAAGCCGGTGCGGGTGATGCATCTTGCTGAGCTGCTGTACGAAGGAGTGAAGGGAGCATGAGCGGAGGGAAGACGACGGGCGCGAGCGTGAAGGCAAGAGCCGAGGTGGCGCTGAACGACGATTTTCTGCGTAAGGCGGTCCGCTTCACGACCGAACGGCTGCGGGGCGGCAAGAAGCGCGCTTCCGAGGAGCACGGCAACTGGGAGGAATGGCGCGAGCGCGGACGGCAGATACGTCTGCACACGATTGCCCATCTGGACTATTATTTGAACTTATTCGTAGACAATGCGCGAGCGAACGGCGTGCACGTTCACTTCGCGGAGACGGCGGAGGAAGCCGTCAAGCTGACGCTGGACATCGCGGAGCATAGCAAGGCGCGGTCGGTCGTCAAGTCGAAGTCCATGGTGACGGAGGAGCTTCATCTGAACCATGCCCTGGAATCGATCGGCGTGGAAGCGGTGGAGACCGATCTCGGAGAGTATATTATTCAGCTGGCCGGCGAGATGCCGTCGCATATCGTCATCCCGGCCATTCATAAGAACCGCTATCAGATTGCGGAGCTTCTGTCGAAGGAGGCGGGATATACGCTGCCGCCGGATACGACGGCGCTTGCCGGCTTCGTGAGGAAGCGCTTGCGAGAGAAGTTCCTGGAGGCGGACATCGGCATGACCGGCTGCAACTTCGCCATCGCGGAGACCGGCTCCATGGTGCTATTCGAGAACGAAGGCAATGCGCGAATGGTCAGCACGGTGCCGAAGACGCAGATTACGCTGATGGGGATGGAGCGCATTATTCCATCCTGGGAGGATCTTGAAGTGATGGCGACGCTTCTGCCCCGCTCGGCGACAGGACAGAAGCTGACGATGTACATGTCCGGCATTACCGGACCGCGCCGGGAGAGCGACGGCGACGGACCGGAAGAGATGCACATCATTATCGTGGACAACGGTCGCTCCTTGCAGCTTGGTGATCCGGAATTCCAGGAGCTGCTTAACTGCATCCGGTGCGGCGCATGCCTGAACGCATGTCCCGTCTACCGCCACATCGGCGGACATGCCTACGGCAGCACGTACAGCGGCCCGATCGGTGCGGTGCTCACGCCGTCACTGAAGCAGAATGTGGCGGAATGGGACGATATCGCCAATGCCTCAAGTCTGTGCGGCGCGTGTTATGAGGCCTGTCCCGTCAAAATCCCGCTGCACGATATGCTCGTGTACTTGCGCCGCCGCAAGGTGGAGGGCGGGCACGGCAACAAGCTGGAGTCGCTCGGCATGGGCGGATTCGCCACGGTCATGGGTAGCGCCAAGCGGCTTGGCGGCATCATGCGTCTGGGCAAGCTGGGACAGAAGCTCGTCGTTCGCGATGGCTATATCAGGACGAAGCTGGGCCCGCTGAAGGGCTGGAACAAATACCGGATTACGCCCAGCCTGCCCAGCCAGTCGTTCCGCGATCAGTGGGATACGCTGGAAGGGGAGCTGAAGAGCTCGCTCCGAGAGATGGACCCTGCCGTTCGCGAACGGATGGCTGCGCGAGCGCGGCAAGGAAAGTCGGAGCAAGGAGGGAACGGTCATGACTGAGACGCATGCGGAGTGGCTGAAGAGTCTTGAAGCGCAGTCCCGGGAGAAGCAGCAACGGTTCATGAGCCGAATAGCTGGAAGGCTGGGACATCCTCAGATGAAGGAGAGGCCGCAGCATCCTTATCGCGGCGCACCGGACTTCTGGCGACAGAAGGAGTGGACGCCGGAGGAGAGAATCGAACAGTTCACGAGCAACTTCCTGTCCGTCGGCGGTCATGTGGAGCGTGTACAGGGCATGGATGAGGCATCGGTGTTCATCGCGGGCAAAGCGCGGGAGTTGAGCGCTAAGTACATTGTCCGCCAGGATGACGCGAAGCTAGCTGAGCTCTCTTTGGAGCGGGAGCTTCCGGAAGCGGATATTGCGGTATGGAACAGCGGTGAGGGAGAGAATTGGAAGGCGCGCGCGGCGGGAGCCGACTTCGGCATCGTGATGGCCGACCATGCGGTGGCGTATACCGGCTCCGTCGTCGTGGAATCCGCCAAGGAGAAAGGGCGTTCCGTCAGCCTGCTTCCGACCGTGCTGTTCATCATCATCCCTGTCCTGCGACTGAAGACCAGACTTGGCGAAGTGCTGACAGGATTCGATGAGAGAGGGCGCGCCGGTCTGCCGGCCGGCATTCACTTCATCTCCGGCCCGAGCCGTTCCTCCGATATCGAGAACGACTTGACGATTGGCGTGCACGGACCGGGCATTGTCTATGCTCTGCTCGTTGAATAGCGCCGTCAGACATATAGAAACACATGGATATAAAGGACCACGGCTTCCGCGTACAGTGCAGGCGGATGCCGTGGTCCTTTTTTGATACTTCGTAAAGGCGTGCGAGCCATGTTCGTGTAGGAATCCTACGCTGGAGCGCTGATAAGGGGCGTGCGAGCTGTGTTAGTGTAGGAATCCTACACTGGAGCATCGAAAGTGGGTGTGCGCAGCTAGAGAGTAGGACAGCATCAAGCGTTTTTCTCATTACAATAGCATTTGTAAGTTTCGCGGTCCCTGCAAAGCACCCCAGTAAGTTTGAAGGCAGAGTGCTACTTTTCGGGTGTATTCTCATATATAGGAAAGGATAAGTTTCACTCTTATACTGATGCTTATATCTCACCGCAAAAAGTAGGCTAATGCCGCCAAAAGGAGGCATTAGCCGTTTACGCCTGACTAGCTGGATTTATCTATTCAGCAACGATTGATCGAGGGCTCCGTCCATCTTTAAGGTATCGTCTTCAGATAAGTCTCGATGAATTGCAGCGCCTCGTCCGGGTTGTTCGCATTGGCTCGAACGGCAACGATAAGATCAGCATGCAGCAAATTCAGATCCGCTGCCAGCTGCGACTCCTTCAAGTCTACGCCGTAAATCTGCGCCGTTGCATCACCTTCCGCCTGAAGCCTCATCGCGGTATCATCCGTCAATTGCTCTGCTAGCAGTGGAGCATCTCCCAAGTTCAGGAATACACTCTGGCTGCCGATCCAATTGAACATGAACTTGTCAACAATGTAGATATCGGGATGCTCCGACATGAGCGTCACGATCGCCTTCTGCAGATGGGCGTATTGACTTGACTCTTCCTGCGGGACGAATGTAAGTGAATGCTCGATTCGCTTCCATTCCGGGAAGCTCTTCAGCAGCGACTGACCGAGTCTGTCGTTGTAATACTCGTCCCGCTCCGGTCCGGTCTGCTCCTTCGTGTCGGGCTCGATGAACGTGCCCATCAGGCTTATCGACAGGTCGACCGGCGGCAGGCCAGCCAGGAATTTCTCGTGTTCTCGCTTGTCGATATAGCTGTTAATGCCATAAATAATAAGCACAATAAGGACAATGGCGCCGATGGTGTGGAATCTGTAGTAACGCCAGAAGTGATCCATCTTCTGGGCTTGTCCCGAGAAGCGCTTGTATTTGCCGTATTCCTTCTCGTTGAATGCATCCGTCACCTTCCGATCCTCATGGGCCAGAATGAGACGATAGGCTTCCGTAATAGTCTTAAAGTTAGTTTCTTGCTGCTGGTATTTCCCGGTGACGCTTTCATTTTTTTGTTCTTTGGCGCGCGACCGTTCCCTTTTCAACAGAGTTGTGTACCGCTTCTCTACTTCTTCCTTGGATGAGCCCTCTTCCAGTCCCAATATTGTGTAGGCTTGCTTCAAGTCTTCCACCTTGTACTCGTCACCTCGATTTATGATAGAAAAATTGCCGATACCACTCTTTCTATTTCTCACTCTCTAGTATACGAAAAAACTAGAATGCAAAGCAAACTTATTCAGTCATGACGCACTATAGAGGTGGTATCTGTGCTGTGATACAATAAACGGCAGGCAGCATCGGGAGTCGGATTCCTGTAGCCGAACGCGTATGCAGCCGAAATTCAATGGCGAGGTGCGGTTATGTTTCACCCAACAGTATTTGACAATTTGAAGGTGGCGTTCGAGAATGAGCTGTACGATCAGGACAATCTGGATGGACGCATTCTCATTACCGGACGCAAGGATATATGGGATATGGCGGTCATGGATCGCGAGTTCTCCGTAAGCTTTCGGCTGACCGAGACGGAATGGCCGACTGCCGAGCTTAAGCTTGCCGCGCCTCTAAAGGAACTGGCAGCTGAAATACTGGAGCAAGAAGGAACTGTTCCAGCGTGCGGATTGCGTGTGCTGTTTCATATGAACATCGCCGAAGCGGAAGCGGAACGCTCTTGCGCAGCCATTGAAGCTTGCTTGTGTCACATCTGGCAGCCGGAGAACAAGCCGATACAGACACTCAGCAGTGTGTATGGCGACGACCCTGCAGTGTTGCTCCGGCATACGGCAGAGATTTCGTTCTCGCGCCGCATCAACGAGGAACAGATGGAAGATATCCCGGAGCTGGTCGCTCACATTGTGGCGACATTAGTAGCGCTTCGCGAGGAACCGTTGCTTCAGCTGGAGCCTCTTCTATAGCTGAGGCTGTTAATTTCCTGTTTTCAAATCCGGCAGGCTGTGCTATAGTACGGAGGAACAATTGAAGATGAAATCCGGCCCACGCTGGCAGCAGATAGTGGAAGCGGCCGGGAGAGGTTCGCGAACTCCCTCTATAAAAAACTAAAAAACAAAGCGATTGCCCTTTTTTTGCATGGCGGCATATCGCTAGTTTTTTTGCGTTCGGCGCGTTGCGGTCCCATGGGGCTGCGCGCGCCGTTCCCTATTTTCGGAGTAAACATTATAGCGCGGAACTGCATCTTCTCATCTGCGAGAGGAGGAAATAATATGAAAAAGGAAAAAGCTGTTGTCGTGTTCAGCGGCGGTCAGGACAGCACGACCTGTCTGTTCTGGGCGATGGAGCGGTTCGTCGAGGTCGAGACGGTTACATTCAACTACGGCCAGCGTCATAAGCTGGAACTGGAATGCGCGGCGGACATCGCACGCGACTTGGGCATCCGTCACCATGTGCTGGATATGTCCCTGCTGAATCAGTTGGCGCCCAATGCGCTGACACGCGATGATATAGCCATCAAGGAGAAGGAGGGGGAGCTTCCATCCACTTTCGTGGATGGCCGGAATTTACTATTCCTCAGCTTCGCGGCCGTGCTGGCCAAAGGTATCGGCGCCCGGCATATCGTGACCGGCGTATGTGAGACGGACTTCAGCGGATATCCGGACTGCCGCGATGTGTTCGTCAAGTCGCTGAACGTCACCTTGAACCTGTCCATGAATTATTCATTCGTCATCGATACGCCGCTTATGTGGTTGAACAAGGCGCAGACGTGGAAACTGGCCGACGAACTCGGCGCGTTCGACTTCGTTCGGGATCGGACGTTGACCTGCTATAACGGGGTGAAAGCGGACGGTTGCGGGGAATGCCCGGCTTGTCGCCTGCGAAGCAATGGCCTTCTGGAGTACTTGGCGGAACGTACGTCAATTCAAGCCGGGGAGGCGCAATGATGCTGCAGCAAATATACCCGGCTGTCGCCCACTCTTACAGCTATGAGCTGAACAAGGACTTTCAATTCGCCGCCGCCCATTACGTGCCCGCCGAGCAGGCTGGCAAATGTAGGCGCGTGCACGGGCATACGTATTATGCCAATGTGACGGTGGCCGGCGATAAGCTTGACGACAGCGGGTTCCTCGTGAACTTCGCCATTATCAAGGAGTTGATCCATAACCGGTTCGACCATACCCTGCTGAACGAAGATGACAGCTTCGATGATAGCCAGCCTGATCGGTTCCCCACTACGGAAGTGGTAGCGCGAACCATCTGCGAGCTTGTGCAGCAATATTTGGACGGTACGGCTAATCGACCGAAGTGCCTGCAAGTGTTCCTGCGGGAGACGCCGACCAGCTATTGCCTGTATCGCCCCAAGCGAGAAGGCGGACAATTATGAGCGCGGCTGTCCGCTTTCCCGTCCTGGAGGTGTTCGGTCCGACCGTACAAGGTGAAGGAATGGTCGTCGGCCGCAAGACGATGTTCATCCGCACAGCCGGCTGCGATTATCGTTGCTCCTGGTGCGATTCCGCGTTCACATGGGACGGCAGCGCCAGAGATGAGATCCGATTGTTTACTGCGGCGGAGATCTTGGACGATCTACATCGGGTTGGCGGCGATTCCTTCGATCATGTGACGATATCCGGCGGTAATCCCGCCTTGCTGAAGGAGCTGGGGGTGCTTGTGGAGCTGCTGCATGCCGAAGGCATGACGGTCGCGCTGGAGACGCAGGGCAGCCGCTGGCAGCCGTGGCTCCCTATGATCGACGATATGACGCTGTCGCCGAAGCCCCCGAGCTCCGGCATGGGAACGGACTGGGACGTTCTGGATAACATCGTCGCCCGCTTATCCGCGGCCGGCAGTCGATTCTGCATGAAGGTCGTCGTCTTCGATGAGGATGACCTGTGCTATGCCCGTGAGGTGCATGAGCGCTATCCCGAGGTGCCGTTCTACTTGCAGGCGGGCAACGATAACCTGACGGAAGAAGAGCCGTCGGCGATGCTGCCTTATCTGGTTCAGAGATACGAATGGCTCATTAATGCGGCGATGGGAGACAACAGTCTTCGCAAGGTGCATGTGCTGCCGCAGCTGCATACTTGGGTATGGGGCAACAAGAAGGGTGTATAAGCTACAATAACGGCGAAAGGAAGTATAAGCGATGGAAGGCAGAAGCAAAGAAGAACTCGGCGGCATTACGCTGCTGGGCAATCAGGGAACGCAATATCCGTTCAATTACGCGCCGGAGGTGCTGGAGTCGTTCGAGAACAAGCATCCGGGACGCGATTACTTCGTGAAATTCAATTGTCCTGAATTCACCAGTCTATGTCCGATAACGGGGCAGCCGGATTTCGCCGCGATCTATATTTCTTATATTCCAGATATCCTTATGGTAGAGAGCAAGTCACTCAAGCTGTACTTGTTCAGCTTCCGCAATCATGGCGACTTCCATGAGGACTGCATGAACATTATTATGAACGATCTGATTGAGCTGATGAATCCTCGATATATCGAAGTATGGGGCAAATTCACGCCGCGCGGCGGCATCTCAATCGATCCTTACTGCAACTGGGGCCGTCCCGGCACGAAATATGAGAAGATGGCGGAGCATAGGCTCATGAATCACGATATGTATCCCGAGAAAGTGGACAATCGCTAAATCGCTAGTGTAAAGGCGTGTGTCGCGCATGAAGAACTTGCTTGTAACGGGCTATCGAGCCCATGAGCTGAACATATTCAGTCAGAAGCACAAGGGCATTCGCTATATTCAGAAGGCGATCATCAACAAGCTTATTCCGTTAATTGAAGACGGATTGGAGTGGGTCATTACGCCCGGGCAATACGGCGTTGATCTGTGGGCGTGCGAAGCGGTCATCGCGCTGAAGCGCAGGTATCCCCATCTAAAGCTGTCCATCTTGTCCGCTTACAAGGAACCGGAGCAGAATTGGAAGGAAGACAAGCAGAACTACTTCCGCAAAATGCTGGCGGGCGTCGATTATTATGCGTCCGTCAGCAACCTTCCCTATGAGGGCGTCTGGCAGCTGTCGGCGCGAGACGAGCTTCTGCTGCGCCGGACCGACGGTATTCTGCTTGTATACGACGAGGATGCCGGCGAGGGCAGTCCGCGTTATATGAAGGCGAAGGCGCTGAAGAAAGCGGAGCGGGACGGCTATGTTTTCATTTCCATTCATTCGGAGGATATTCAAAGTATTGCCGACGAAGAAGCGTTACGCGAGCATGAATAGTTGCTTGTTGGGAAAGCTTCCATAATTATCATTGACATATCGCTTGAGAGACTGCTATACTGCTGTGAATTACACTTTATTCCGACAAAACTCAGTAATTTAGTTGGAATTATTGTTATCCATTATTTCAAGGAGGTCATTGCATGTCTATGATCAAGTCCATGAACAGCAAGTGGGTAGTGGCGCTTCTTGCCGCTTTCACGCTTCTGTTCGCACAATCCACGCTCTACGCAGCTCCGGCATCCCAGCAAGCGGAACCAGCTGTCACAGAGTACGAGCTGTTTCTGAAGGAGAAGTACGAGGTAAGCTTGCCGGGGCAAGCGACCAAGGGAGATTTCATCGAAGCGGTAGCAGAATTGCTGGGCGCCGAGGCGACCGGCGACGAAGCCGCGTTCACCGATCTGGCAGCCGACGAGCCGTTGTATGCGGCTGCAGCCGCCCTGTATGAGCAGGGCATTCTGAAGGGGCCTTCCATTAAAGGCGACCAGCCTCTGACGAACGCCGTCGCAGTGTCCATCGCCGTGCGCGCAGCCGATCTGGAGGAGCTGGCTTATACGTATCCTGAAGTGAAGGTGGAAGCGGCTCTGAAGTCTCTTCCTCTGGCAAGCGGATTCACTAAAGGTCACGTTGCCCAGGAGCTGGCAGCCGCTATCGATACCGGTCTTCTTCCGGCCGCTTACCATGCATCGTTCCAGCCTGGAGCGGCGGCGAGCGAAGAGCTGGCACATACGCTGCTTGGGAAGGTGCTGGAGACGAAAGGCCAGTACAAGCAATACTTGGGCTACCTGAGCGATGCGGACATCCTCTCCAAGCTGAACCATGCGTACGCCAGCTCCGACATTATCGACGAACCGAAGCTGCAGAAGCTGGTGAACACAGCGCTGGAGCAGGAGCTGATTACAGGCTACAACCTGAAGGATTCCCGCTTCGAGGCGAACTTCATCGATTCCCTGTCGCTTACATACGGCCATTCCGATCTGACGCATGCTATCCAGTTGATTGGCCTGCTGCGCAGCGAAGGCCTTGACGCGAAGTTGCAGTTCGAGCCGAAGACATCTGCATTCGTGTTCCATCCGGATTGGGGCGATCCTGGCGAGAATGCTGTCCTGATCGATAATGGCAATTATATCGTTTATTCCAAAGAATATGACCTGGAGTTCGAATTCCGGAACGCTCAGGACAAAGAAAAGTTCGAGACGGTCATTATGGCCTACGCCAAAAAGGATGAAGCGGACGAGCAAGGGCTGATCGCGGGCTCCTGGTGGCAGCCGCTCTACTTCTCCGACACGGAGTTGGACAGCTACAAGCTCATTACGAACAATCTGATCACTAGCCCGGACAGCCATTACGAAGTTCATCCGTTCTCTCTGAATGAGAATTCCGAGAAGGTCGTGGAAGGCTTCAAGGCGATCGATCCGGAAGTGAATGTGACACCTTATCAATTCTGGGTTGACGTTCCGTTCTTCAACTACCTGAACGGCGGCTCCACGTAGGTTTTGAATGCTGAGAGACTGTCCCATTCGTCGGTTTCTTCGAAGGAACAGCTTTTGGCAAGTATGACAGGATTGTAGTTAGGATAAAAGCGCAGGTTCTTGGGTTGTATTCACCCCTGAACTTGCGCTTTTTACTTTTTGGTCCATTGCGCCCAGTAATCGCCTTACTTTATGTGATAGCCAGTATTCTCCACGTGTGCATTCCAGATAGTCAGCTTCTGCATGATTATGATATAATGTGCCTCGAAATGGATGTCAACGGGTTGACTGCAACTAGAGAAGGTGGACTGATGAAGATAACGCATTCATTCACGGGAAAACTGAAGATTCGTACATTTCTACTGTTGCTCGTAACGGGTGCCGTACTGCTTGCTGCGGCATCGGGCAGCTACTTCGCCTGGCAAAGCAATCAGGCTGCTCTTGTCGATCGTTACTTGCAGGGGAACGAGCAATATGCCCGCAAGCAGGCATCCAATCTGAACGGTATACTGCAAGTTATGCTGAGAACGGTTCAAACTCTTTCAAATCAGGTCGCTGAAAGCGGAATGCCTGGAGAGTCGCAATTGCATGATTGGCTCAAACTTAACCATCACTACTTCAATGCCGTGTTTATTGTGAATGAGCATTCGCAAATCGTCAGTGCAAGTCCAGATAACGTCAGCTACACGATAGGTAAGCAAGCTCCCCTCAACATTGGGACTACTATGCAGGTCAGACTGGAGCCTTTCGTGACCACTCCGTTCACTGCGCTACGGAATCATTATTTGCTGGTGCTGGCAGCTCCGATTATGAAGCGTGACGGAAGCTATGCGGGCTTTGCGGCCGGAGCGATACTCTTGGATGAGAAGAACGAGCTCAGCCGTCTGTTTACAGAACACTACTACGATAACGGTTCCTACCTCTATGTCGCCGACCGCTTCGGCAGGCTGGCTATTCATCCCGATAGTGACCGGATCAGGGAATTCGTCACTCACAATGAAGTTGTACAGCAGGGGATGATGGGCGGCAGCGGCTCTCAGAAGGTGAAGGACGATGAAGGGGGACTTTATTTGGCTGGATACGCTTACGAGCCGCTAAGCGGCCTTGTGATCGTATCGCAGACGCCGGCTTCCGTATTGAAGGCGCCTGCGGAGAAGCTGCTTCGCCATATGCTGTATGATATGCTGCCCGTCTTCTTCTTCATCTGGCTTGCTGCCTGGCTTGCGTCGCTTGCCATATCGAGACCGCTACACAAGCTGGCGCGCTTCACGCAAGGCCATGCCGGGGGAGTGCCGCATTCCGACGAATTGCCGCCTGCCGATTCCCGCATCGCCGAGTTGTGGCAGCTGCAGTCCAGCTTGAACCGTCAGCTGAAGCTGTGGAGTGAAGAGCTACAGCACGACGAACTTACCGGGCTTGCCAATCGCAAGACGTTCAATGCGACGATCCGGCAATGGAAGGTCAATCATATCCCCTTCTCTCTCATATTGATGGATGTAGACCACTTCAAGGGAATTAATGATACGTTCGGCCATCTTGTCGGCGATCAAGTGTTGCGGCAGTTGGCCTCGCAGCTTCGGTCCGTCACGCGGGAAGGCGATCTCTGCTTTCGCTACGGCGGGGAGGAATTCGGCATACTCGTCCGCTATGCGAAGGAGCAGGAGGCGGTTGCTGTCGCGGAGCGGCTAAGGAAGAATGTGTCGGGTGTGACGAGTCCTTCCGGTCGTCCTGTCAGCTTGTCGCTTGGTGTGACTGCCTGCCGACCGGAGGACAAAACGGCGGACGCCATCATTGAACGGGCCGACAAGGCGCTGTACCGATCCAAGGAGAACGGGAGGAACCAGACCAACTTATCGCTCTAGGTCGGGACCGAAGCTGATCATTCTATCAATAGGGCTGTTCCTTTGTAGGAATCTACTTATGGGACAGCTCTTCTCTGTGGGTAAAGGTATTTTTATGTGTAATAAAATGATAAATGAGTTGAACAACGCCTGAGGAGAACGTTCTTGTATTCACCATTTTTAAAGGTAGCCTCTGTTTTATATCTACAAACAACGGCTTTCCTTCTCCCAAGACAACAGGGTGAACAGATAATCTATATTCATCAATCAATCCTAAATTGACAAAAGTTGTAATGAGACTTGCTCCGCCATATAGCCAGATGTCTTTACCTGGCTTATTCTTTAATTTATTTACTTCTTCAATAATACTGTCATTTATAAATATTGCTTTATTATGAGCCCCCTTTTGCGTTCTGGAAAACACATATTTCTCTTTACTATGAACCAGTTCCCAAAATTCTTTTTCAGAATCGGCATGTTCAATTTCCGGAGTAAACTGTCCCCATAAATCATAGCTTTTTCTTCCATATAATATGGTATCAATTTGGTTTAAAAAATCAATAAACCCCATTTCAGAGTCCATAATGCACCAATCAACTTCACCGTTTTTCCCTTCAATAAATCCATCTAAAGTAACCGCTAAATCTAAAATGATTCTTCGTTTCATGATTAGTTACTCCCTTCATTAATCTATGACCCATTATAGACCTCAAATACGTCACCTCATGTCATATTAATAAAAGAAAGGATATCTTTTTAAGATGAGAGCGATTATGTCCACAATTTCTACAACTAAGGGACAACCTTGACCGCTTCGGCATATAGTATCTTGTACAATATTTATTCCTGCGGGAATGGAGTGAGGTGACAACTATGACAAGCAGCATGCAGGTATGGATATGCTCATTGATTGGCGTGCTGGGCTCTATTATTACGTTTGCGTTCGGCAGCTGGACAGAATCGCTCACCTTGCTTCTTGTCGCGATGGGGGTCGATTATGTGACGGGGGTAGCGGCCTCCATTAAGGAAGGCAAGGGGCTCAGCAGCGCCTTCGGCTCCTGGGGGCTGGCCCGCAAAGGGTTGACGCTGCTCGTCATTCTGCTGGCGCATCGCATAGATTTACTTATGACAACGGGCGACACTGTTATGGGGGCTGCCATCTTTTTCTATATTGCCAATGAGCTTATTTCCGTGACGGAGAATTATGGCCGTATCGGCTTGCCGTTGCCTGATCGGCTCCGCAAGTTTATTGAAGTGCTGAAGGACAGGCAGCGTTGAAATTGGCTTGCATATGTTCTGCGCTATGGGATATAATAAAAACGAACATACGTTCCTTATTGGGCGATGTACAATAAATGTACCATTAGCTGGAACATGATGGAGGGGTGGCAATGGCCGCTAACAGGGAAGACGGCGGTGGACGTGTGGCGACGGTTCCGCCTAATGAGACAGAATCCGAATTGAAGCTTGTGAAGCGATATTTGCTGCTCGGCATCGTTATGCGCATATTGGATCACGACATTCGCGTAATCGGGGCGTCGGGCATGAAGCTTCCGCGGTTCTACGAGACGCTGCTCAGAAGCATCGGCGATCGCGTGCTGCTTGATATGGCGGATATGCGGAGGACGTTCAGGCAGCAGGGGATCAAGATATATGAAGAGAAGCGAGAGAAGGACGGCTTGCATGCCCAATACGTATGCCGCGGCTACCACCACCGGTTTTTCATGCTTTGGGGATTCGTCAAGGCGGAATCGGAGCAGGTGTTGAAGGAATATATATCAGGCGCAGCTTCATAAATATACGGAAGGAGTCTCGAGTCTACGGGACTCCTTTGTTGGTCGAACTTGGCTATTAGGCGGGATTCCCTCTTCTCCTGCGATCCCGTGCGATTATCCGATCGGCTATATAGCCTAGCAGCGCCCAAGACAGGATGGTAAGGACGTACATGAACAATACGCTCACCTCATGCACATCGATGAACATATCTACGAACCATGCGGGAACACTGAGCATGAAGAAGACCATATTATGGGGGTCATATCCCGTATAGTTGAATGCGCAGATGGCCAAACCGATCAAAGTTGCGATAATTGTCACTTTATAGCGCATAAGCTGAAGATCTCCTTTGCCGAAAAGATTGCCGTAATGCGATCACTTAGGTTATTATGTGACAAAAGGACAAATCTCATGCTGTAAAAGCGGCATGGCTGATTTTTAGGATCCGCAACAAAATAGGAGGCCTTGTATATGATTACCCATATCGTTTTCTTCAAATTGAAAGACGGAAGCCGGGAAAATGTGGCGCATACGGCCGAAGTGCTCAGAAATATGGAGGGCAAAATCGATCAGTTGAAATATATTGAAGTGGGCGTCGACGTGCTTCATACTGAACGCTCCTTCCATATCGCGCTGGTAACAAAATTCGAATCTATGGCTGACCTGGAGGCGTATCAGGTGCATCCCGTGCATCAAGAAGTGATCAAGCATATGGCGCAAGTGCGCGAGTCCGCTGTCAGCGTAGACTACGAAAGCTGAGGGATGGACAGTTGAGAGACGTATATGAGATGCTTACTTACCTGCTTGTCGTCGTCTTGAGCAGTATCATTATGGTGATATGGCTGAAGAAGAAGGGCAAGCGCAAGAAGCAGGGCTGAATATTGGGCAGGAAAGCAGGCGGAAAGAGCTATGTATTATGTAAATGAAGAACAGATTAAAGTAAGGCTGGCTACGATTCCGGAGCTGGCGGCGGCGATGCAGCGGATTGCCGCAGAGTGGGACGGAGACGTTCTGCAAGGCTTGGCCCAGGAGAGAGCGCTTCATCAAGCAATCGAAATTGTGACGGATGTCGGCAGCTACCTAATCGACGGGTTCCTGATGAGAGATGCCAGCAGCTATGAAGACATAATTGCTATAACGGGAGCAGAGGGCGTATTCTCATCGGATCTTGCCGAGACATTGACGGAGCTCGTCAGGCTGCGCAAACCGCTCGTACAGGAATATTATTCCTGGGACCGCGGGCGGCTACATCCGCTGACTGAGATTATGGCAGAGCGTCTGCCGAAGTTCAAGGACGCTGTTGAGGCCTATCTGGCACAGGAATTGTAAGGGATAAGACGGAGAGGGAGCGGGAGCGGGGGTGAAAGCGATGAGCGGGGAAGGACTGACGACGCGAAGGCGCATACTGAACGCATTGAAGAGACATGGAAGGATGAGCGCCAGCGCTCTGGCCAATGAGATCGGGCTGACGGAGATGGGCATTCGCAGGCATATGTACGGGCTGGAGAAGGAAGGCTACGTGATAATCGAGTCTGTCCGCCAAGCGATGGGCAGGCCGCTTCATACGTATGCGCTGACGGTCAGCGGCGATGAGTTGTTCCCCAAAAACTATCATCTGCTCACGCTGGACCTCCTGTCTGAATTGGAGGATGCACAATTTATCGATGCCATGTTCGAAGGCAGAGGGAAGAAGCTGCTGGACCGATATGCTCCCCGTATGAAAGACAAGACGCTGCCGGAGCGAGTGGAAGAGCTGGCGGCAATTCAGAATGCCGGGGGATATATGGTAGAGATGGAGCGGCATGACGACGGTTCATATACGCTGCATGAATATAATTGCCCGATAGCGCAAGTGGCAGGCGTGTATCAGCAAGCATGCAGATGCGAGCTAGAGCTGTTCCGTTCCATGCTTCAGGTGTCGGTGGAGAGGACGGAGTGTCTGGCCAAGGGCGGCGGGAAGTGTAGCTACGTCATAGGCAGTCAATTACAATCGCAAGTCGAGAAGAAGCTTACAGATGCTTGAAAAGGCATGCTGTAAGCTTTTTTTGTAATCATTCTATATCAAAGAGAAAACACCCGTAAACCGTTTTTCTCATAAGCAGTGTCAAGTCAAGCCCAAATTGCTTATACTGTCATACGCAAGTAGGCATTCGTCTAGCAGTTGTAGCGACGAGCGCGAGGAAGGAGGGGTGTGAATGCTGATGGAGTGGAGTATTGCGGTTGCTGCCATGTCGTTCGTTGTACTGGTGGCGGGCATATTGTATGCGATTCGGATTGGACTGAATCGGCTGGAACGTATGCAGGCTTCAGCGGAGGCGCTGCAGGAAGAGCTACAGCAGTTATCAGCGCAAGCAAGCTCGTTGCTGGTGCCAGCGGGAGAGACAATCAAGACACTGAAGGAAGGCGTGCAGTCTGCTGAAGGTTTGTTCAAGGCGGTAAAGGGAGCAGGTCATACCATTCATCAGTCGACTTCTGCTTTGGAGCGCGTTACATCCACGTTATCGGATTCGGCTGTGCGGCATGCGGAGCAGTTGGCGGGCAAGCGCCAGCTGGATGAAGCGGTGCAGTGGGCGGAGCTGGGGCTGACAGCGTGGCATCTGTGGCAGTGGGGTCGGAAGTCTGAGGCGAAGACTGACAATGGGCGCTCATATAGCGGAAGAGGCTGAATGAAGGATGCTGGACGAAGGGTACTCTAATGAAGAAAGGAGCTGTATGAATGATGTTTGCAAGAAAAGGGAATAAAGGCGGCTTTTTGCTGGGGGCGCTTGCCGGTGGGGTAATCGGATCGATTACGGCATTGCTGCTCGCACCCAAGTCCGGTAAGGAGCTGCGCGAGGATATTGCTCTGCAGGCGCAGAAGGTTGGCGACTCGACGGTTCAGGCTGCGAATAGAGTGGGTGACGCAACGAGTCGCATCGCAAGGGATATCGGCAGCAGCGCGGCAGGCTTGGCTGATCGTACGAGGCAGGCAGCCGAGTCGGTAGTGAGCGGCATAAGAGGGAGCCGTACACAAGAAGAAGACGACTTGGCGAACGAAGAAGCTGTTGCGACAGTATCAGGGCTGGCAGAGGCAGATGGCGAAGAGCAATCGTTCATTATCGCTTCAGATGATCAATTGGAGAAGGAAGATGGGGGCTTCGGCGGAGAAGAAGCAGCATTGCGTCGCAGAGACCCCAATATGGACTTGTCTTAACAGGGCGAGAGACGAAGAGCCGGGTGAAGGAGCATTTCGCTTCAAGCGCCAAGGCTCTTTATCGTGAGCTGTCCATCCAAGCGATAAGATGAAGGTACGTTTCGGATGAAGCATTCATATGCTATCTTGTCACGGCAACCTATCATCATGAAGAAGAAAGCGGTGTGTTTGTGCAGCATCCGATTGCAGTTCTGGATTCCGGTGTAGGCGGGTTAACGGTAGTGAAGGAAGTTATGCGTCAGCTGCCGCGGGAGAAGATCATATACTTTGGGGATACGGCCCGAACGCCGTATGGACCAAGAACTCCTCAGGAAGTGATGGGGTTTACAAGAGAAATTGTAAGTTATTTAATCCAATATCAGCCCAAAATGATCGTTATCGCTTGCAATACGGCAACAGCTGTAGCGATGTCAGATATACGATCCAGCGTGGATATACCGGTTGTGGGCGTTATCAATCCCGGAGCTAGAGCGGCGATTGGCAGGACGTCGACAGGCTGCGTCGGAGTTATCGGAACGGAAGGAACGATTAGAAGCGAAGCGTACGAGATCGCTTTACGCGAGCTGTCGCCTCATGTGCAGGTCATCAGCCAGGCTTGCCCCCGATTCGTTCCGCTTGTGGAGCGCGGCAATTTTCGCTCGAGAGAGACGTATGACACGGTGAGAGACGCCATCGGGCATATGAAGCGCTATCCGATCGATTGTCTTATTCTAGGCTGTACGCATTATCCCTATCTGACGGACGCCATCTCCGAGGTGATGGGCGGCGAGGTGGCATTAATCAGTTCAGCGGAGGAGACTGCTCGGGAAGTCAGTGCGATTTTGCAGGATAAACGGGAACTGGCGAGAAGCAATCAACTGCCGGTTCATCAGTTTTTTTGCAGCGGCGAGCCTTGCATGTTCAGATTAATCGCTAACCAGTGGCTGGGAGAACAGATCGAGTTAACGCCTGTTGTGTGGCAGGTTCCGACGATTGGATGAACCAATAGAAATAGAGAGGCTGCTTTCGATGATGCCGGGAGCGGCTTTTTTGTTCTCTCCAATCTGAGACTAGGCGACTAGGAATAGCCTGTTACGGCATAGGCTAGGGTGAGACATGAATATTGCGCGATGGGGAGGAGGCTTATGGATATGACAAGCGACGCATACAGCTACAGCAGGATGATGCAGCGATGCGGCGAGCTGACCGCCGCCTATCCCTTTCTGTCGATCTATCCCATTGGACAGAGCGTGTTGGGACAACCGCTGGTTGCGCTTCGTCTCGGATATGGGCCCAGGCGCATCCATATGAATGCTTCGTGTCATGCCAATGAATGGATCACTTCGGCGCTGCTGATGCGCTTCCTGGAGGATGTGTGCGAAGCCTATGCATATGGAGAATCGTTATGCGGCTATCCTGTCCCAGTATTGCTTGCATCTGCGACGCTTTGGGCCGTGCCTATGGTTAATCCGGATGGCGTGGAACTGGCCCAAGGCAAGCTCAGTGCCGAGCATCCGCTGTATGACCGACTGAAGGATTGGAATGGCGGTTCGGAAGACTTCAGCGGGTGGAAGGCGAATATACGAGGAGTAGACTTGAATGATCAATTTCCGGCCTTCTGGTTAGAGGAATGCAAGCGCCGTGGCGTGAAGGGACCCGCACGCAGCGACTTCCCGGGACCTTGTCCGCTAAGTGAGCCGGAAGCAATTGCGCTAGCGCAGCTGACGGAGCGTCTTCGGTTCGATACAGTAGTGGCGCTTCATACGCAAGGGAGGGAACTTTATTGGAACTATCGGGACTTTGAGCCCCCCCATGCAGAGGAACTGGCGCAGAGGCTTGGCTCAGTAAGCGGGTATAAACCAGTCAAGCTAAGCGGCAGCGATGCCGGCTACAAGGATTGGTTCATACAGCGCTTCGGCAAGCCCGGCTTTACCGTTGAAGCCGGATGGGGCACAAACCCATTGCCCATGCATCAATTCGACTCTATTTACAAGGAGCTGCAACCGCTACTGGTGGAGGCGCTTCGATTGTGAAGAATCTCCCTCTTGTCTTTGCCCAAGCGGACGGTATGTCTATGTGGAAGCTGTGTTATACTGGATGGGAGGATACACGTCAGGGCAAAGGCAGGTGGGAAGATGCGGAAGCTGTTGACGCTCCGGCATTGGCGGGCGACCTTCGCCCTTATTTTCCGGGTGTTGCGGTCAAAGGATGTATCGCTGGCGGACAAGCTGCTATTCGGAGTGCCCGTAATTGTCTATTGGGTGATGCCGGATGCGCTGCCGATGCTGCCCGTTGATGATATCGCCGTTACGATGATTATTGCGGAATGGTTTGCCCGCAGGATGGGGAAGAAGTATAATATATTGTAAATGGCTGGAACTACGCTGCAAAGGGTTAGAAGGAGCTGGAATTTATGACATGTAAGATTACTCGCAAATCATTAATGCTCGCGGATAGCGAAGACGAACGGGATGATGAGCAATGGCGAAGAATGATATAAGAGTGTGCGACAAGTGCAAGCATATGCGAATGAAGACGGCAGTTCAGAAGCTGGAGAAGCGTGCGCCGGGAACAGAGATCAAGGTAGGGTGCAAGTCCTATTGCGGTCCCTGTGCCAAATACGCATTTGTATTTATCAACGGTCGTTATGTGAAGGGTGCGACGGAAGACGAAGCGATAGAGAAAGCATTGGTACATTTGAAGAAATAATTAGGATAATCATTCATACAGCAACCGCACGATGAACCCGACAGCAGCATGATTCTGTTGGGTTTTTGCATGATGAAGGGTAGAAAGGAGTAGGGATGGATATAAGGACACCTCAGCTGCTCTATCACGGCACGACAAGCCGCACGGTGGATTCCTTCGCCAAGAGGCTTCTGGCTTCTCGCTATTGGCGGCCAGGGAAGGATTTTGGAGAGGGCTTCTATACGACGATATCGATTGCACAGGCGCGTCAGTGGGCGCACAAGACGGCCAAGGAAAGCTGGGATGGCGGCAAGCCCTGCGTACTGGTCGTAGAGCTGGCAAGCATTCCGCCGCAGACGGAGCCGTTGCTGTTCCTGTCGGATTCCCTTGCCTGGGCTTCCTTCATATACAGCCATCGTCGGATGACGGTGAAGGGCATGGATCCTTGCGAGCTGCATCCGGAGATAATTATAGGTCCGATGGCGGACAATGACACTGGCAAAATAGTACATAAAGCAGTACAATTAAATAAAGATGATGCATGGTTTTATGATGAAATCACAAGATCAGGCAAGGGACGGAGACTGGACGCATTAAGCTTGGGCAATCAGGTCGTATTCGCTTCGGAGCGTTGGGAATCTCACCTGAGGCTTGTCGGTTATCACGTGTATTCAGGAGGAAGGTGGTTGTATGAAGATGCCAAAGACACGGGTGAGACTCAGTCTGTATGAACGGGGCATCGCCGAATCGCTGGTCAGCCAATATGGGTATACGCCGTATGAAGCTCGCGAACTGGTTGTCGACTATATTGCCATTGTACGCAAGCTGGGCGGATATGAGCAATGCGTACATTACGCGGAGCTGTTGCATCGGGCCAGAGAGTCGGGATACGCGCCTTCCGCTTGGTTGCAGCGAATTATCGAGATTGAGGGCGGCGAGGCGAGAGACAGAGGAATTGGAGCGGAGCAGCAAGAGTATTTGCAGAGCAGATAATTGTGCATGAACCGCGACGATTGTCCATATAGCAGTGAAGCGGGTTTAGGCCGGAAGCGGACTCGTTTCATTGCTTTTTTTTCGTATTAAGGAGGAGACAGGCAGTGAAGATTAGCGTACACAGAGAGATATCGGCAGGGATAGGGTACTATTATGCGGGAATGGCCGGGGCGATTGCCGTGATTGCTGCGGCGCAATTAATCTGGCTGCCGGCACCGCTAGAGACAGCACGCGGGATGCAGTGGATCGAGATGATTGATTGGCTTCTGCTGATGATCGCTTTCATCCCGCTCGTTTGGGGAATCGGGGCTTGCGTACGCATTCGGGCCAAGGAAGCGACCCGGTGGCTGAATGTGCTGCGGGGAGGGCTTGCCTTGCTTGCCTTCGGCACGGCTTGTTATCTAGTCATTGCTCCGGGAAGGTTCCTGGAACAGATCGTTCTGCTTGTCATCTTATGTATATTGCAACTGATGGACCTGATCGTAAGCGAGGCGAGACAGGGAGGCAGGCATCGTCTGCCGCGCAGAAGCATGGCCGTGCTGCTAGCGTTCGCAATGTTGCTGGCAGTCCTGCTATGGCCGACGGGCTACCGAGTTACTTACCCCGGCATGACAGTGAACATGCAGCGGTATGCGCATGTGGAAGGCGGTGAAGCGGGGCCGGTCGTAGACGGTGTACTGGTGTTCGAACGGCCTGCCGTCGCGGCGGACTGGCTGTATGCGAAGCTGTTCCCGCTCTATGTATTCGAACTCATTCCGGAGGATGAGCCGCCGCTGACGGAGACGTTCGCCGAAGTGGTGGCGATGAAGCGCAGCGCCAATGACGTCGCGGCAGCGATTGCGATGGAGAAGGCGGGAATCGGGGAGGGCGTGGTGCCGACTGGCGTCACAATCGTGGCGATTACGAAGGGCAGTCCGGCAGAGGGGCGGTTACGGGCGGGAGATGTCATAGTCGGGTTGAATGGCCAGCTTGTCCGGCGCATAGAAGACCTGGTGAATGGCATGCAGCAAGACGTAGTACCGGGACAAGCCGTATTCGTAAACGTAATCAGAGACGAAGAGAAGGAATTGTCAATCGAGGTGCCGACCGAAGAGCTGGTGGAGGATGATGGGAGCAGCCGCGCCGTGATGGGCATATCCATCCAGCCTCATGTCAGGCTGGATAAGCCGCGCGACATGACCTACGAGAGCTACATCGCACATCTTGGCGGCCCGTCGCACGGCGCCATGCTGACGCTGGCCATCTATGAGCAGCTCATCGGCGGCTCTGTCTCGCACGGATTGCGGGTGGCAGGTACCGGGACGATTGAATACGACGGCTCCATTGGCATGGTCGGCGGTATACCTCAGAAGGCGTACGCTGTAAGCCGAACGGATGCCGATGTATTCTTTGTCCCTTCCGCCGGAGCAGAGGCGGCTCGTCTTGCCGCCCCGGATCTGAACGTAGTGGCGGTGGACAGGTTTGATGAAGTGCTGGAATGGCTGGAGCAATACAGGAAATAAGGACGGAACGTTGACAAAATCGATGCTCATGCATAACAATGTTACTGGTGTTTATGAAATCAGAAATGAGTGAACAATACATGACAAATAAATCAGATAAGCGATCGTTTCATGAGCGGCTCACCCACTTTGTCCATGTTATCCGGACAGAGATCAGGAATGGCATCAGGCAGGAGGGCAGTTATTTGCCCTCTGAAAGCATGCTTGCCAAGCAGTTTCACTTAAGCAACAAGTCGATTCGCAAAGGGCTGGATCAGCTTGTCGAGGAAGGGTTAATTGTGAAGATCGACCGAGTCGGGAGCAAAGTGACGTCGAAGGGCGAAGGCGCGATTACCGTTCATTTCGGTTGTTCCAACAGCTTCCCATCCGATTTTGTCATCGACGACTTGATCGCGGACTTCAGCTTGCGATATCCCGGTATTCATATCCGGCGAATCACATTAAATCAGCACAATTATCTGGATTCAGCGCGAGAGATGATTGGCAACGGCTTGCTTGACGCAGTCGCACTAAACAGCCCGCAGTTCCAGGAATGGACAGAAGCCGGAATCGGCGACGCGCTTGAAGCACAGCAGCCCGATGAGAGCGTGCATCCCATAGCGGAAGACGCTTTTCGCTATGGGGGGGCGCTGTATGCCCGACCGCTATCCTTCTCGCCTGTTGTACTCTGCTACAACAAGCGGCATTTCGCTGAAGCGGGGCTGCATGAGCCGGACAGCTACTGGACATGGGATGACTTGATGGCAGCCGCTGCGAAGCTGTCGCTATCGCCGGGAAGACATGGCGTCTACTTCCTGCCTACGTCGGAGAATCGTTATCCTGTCTTCCTGCTGCAGAGCCTTGCCCGCTATGCCAAGGAAGGAGAGAACGCCGCCAGTCTCCGCCATCGATTAAGTGAAGGGCTGAACAAGTTGAATAAATTAATTGCCAGTCGCGACATATTCCCACCCTACATGGCGAAGGGCAATGATGAGACGATCGGATTGTTCGCGGACGGTCGCGTCTCTATGATTATGTGCACGTACTATAATTTGAATGAGCTGTCGCGTCAAGGTCTGAAGTACGATATATGCCCGTTGCCGGCTCTGTATCGGGGCGATCCGCAGAAGACGCTGCTGATCTCCATCGGGACGGCGCTTGTGAAGCACTCCCGTTCCAGAGAAGCTGCGCGCCAATTCGTGGAATACTTAAGCTCGGCGGAAGCGCAAGGCATCATACGTGACCGGACGGTCGGCATACCTGCCCGAAGAGACTGCAGCGATCGGAGCGGCCAAGCGTCAGTGAAGCTGCCTTCGCGGTACGCCATGTATCGCGAGATGATTCCCTCCTTCGCTTATCATTCGGAGTTGGGCATGAACATACGGCAGCTTCGTCAATTGACCAAGTGGTTGAAGGAATATTGGAGCGGCATGATGGACGAAGATGCGCTTCAAGTCAATCTGGCCGGATTGGAGAATAATGCCTCTGTACATCGTCAATGACACATGAATGCCTGAGATGAACAAGAAGCCTCTATAACCACTTGAACAGTGGAGTAGAGGCTTCTTGCCGTGAATTGCGTGAATGCTGCCAGCCGGGTTAATACGCTTGCAAGTCATTTTGCATGCAAGTCATTGCATTGAGCGAGCTTATCCTCTATTTTTTGAAGTACGCTGTCCAGTGATTCCAGGTTGGCCCAATAGAGCGTCAGCTCGTCCCTCATGAGAGACAACTGCCGGTGCGACAGATTTAAATCTGTGTAGTATCGGAACGTATTCATCGTCTCCCTGAACAGATGAAAGCGCGGCGGACGATTCATCGTTTCCTTCCCGCTCCATTCCGCAGCCGACTTGAGTGCGGGGACGCTAAGCGTATGCTTTCGAAGGAAGAGCTGCGCATCTTCCGATTGCATGAATTCCACGAATCGGCGAGCCGCTTCCTTATGTTCGGAAAGCTTGCTCACTGCAAGTCCAATGACGATTAGCAGCGACTTCGCTTCCTGCAAGAAAGGAACTGGCGCGATATCGTACCGGAGCTGCCGCCCTTGGTCCTCTTGCGGCTGCAAGCCGTTTAAGGTGGAGTAGGTGGCGATCATCATGGACACTTTCTGTCGACGGAACAAATCTTTAATATCGTTGTCGCTGCGGGACAGATGAATAGGGAACAGACTCTCGTCGCTCATCAGTTCCTTGCATGTAGCGAGGGCATCCTTCAGCTTCTGATCATTGGCCAGATGATAGCTCCCGTCCGCTTGCGGCTCGAATACAACGCCGTTCTGCAGCAGGAACAGAGGCCAACGATTGTCCGACAGCGTATGGAATACTAGCCCGTATCTGTTACCCGGCACCGCCAGCTTACGGCTTGCCTCCTGCACATCCCCCCACGACCAGCACGCATCCGGTTCAGGCACATTGTTCTCCCTGAAATGTTCTTTGTTATAGCACAGAATTACCGGTGTAAAGACGAAAGGCTGCACTGCGACCGCCTCCTCCTCGATCATGAAGGGCGTGTTCAATAATCGGTAGACACCTTCGTTCCTTGGCATAGGCTCAAGTAAAGACAAATCGCGCATGTCCTCGTAATCTTGCGCATTAATGCTCATCAGATCCAGCTTCAGCTCTTGGAAGTAGCTCGAGAAATATCGGTCATGAGCCGGATATTGCAGCGGGATCGGCTGAATGCGCAAGAGCGGATGCCGTTCGTGGAACCGTTCAATCAATTGCAACAGCTTCGCTTCCTGCACCAATGAGGGGTAATAACCGAAGCGCAGCGTAATGATGTTAGCATGGATTGAAGAGACTACCTTGGCTCCAATTCGCGGCACCTTCTCGATGTACCCCTCTTCGACAAGCACCTCCAGTCCTTTGCGGACGGTCATTTTACTAATGCCGAACAAGCTGCACAGCTCCAGCTCCGAAGGCAGATACTTTCCTATTTCATATTTCCCGGCCGTTATTTCATTGCGCAACGTGGCAATCATGAATTCGGACTTGCTGCGGGAAGCCGATCGACTTACTTTCATGGAAGTCCTCCTGCCTGAATTAGAAAATTAATCATAAAAAGGAATTGACTACATGATAAAAGCTACATATAATTATACCAAAGTATACTAGAATTTGAAAGGTGATGACGCTAATTAATATTTAATTGCTTATGACGTTTAGAATTTAAGGTTTGGTACAGACCAAAGTAGACTAGATGGACTATTCTTGTTCGAGAAGCTAGGGAAGATGGGGGACCAAAAGAAGAGGAGATGAGTAAGTGATCAACATCGTTTTTTTGGCGGGGAACTCGACATTGAAGCGTATATTTCATGATCAGCATATGGAACAACTGAAGCAGCTGGGGAATGTGAAATTGCATAACTACGATCGCCCGCTTACGACGGAGCAACTGGCTGAGCAGCTGACTAACGCTGATATTGCCATCACCTCGTGGGGATGTCAGGAGCTGACGGGAGAGCTGTTGGCTCATGCTCCGAATCTGAAGGGGGTATTGCACGCAGCGGGCACGGTGAAAGGTGTCGTTACCCCTGAGTTGTGGGCAAAGGGAATAAGAGTATCCAGCGGCGCGGAAGCGTTAGGCCTTGGAGTGGCGGAGACGGCGCTTGGCCTTACGATCGCTTCCTTGAAAGATATGTGGAGGCTGTCGCAATACACGCGGGAAGGCGGCTGGGGCAGGACGGACCGAGTGACGGAGTTGTATGGTATTAAGGTGGGCGTAGTGGGCGCAGGAAATGCGGGCAGGCATTATATGAAGCTGATGCGGAATTTTGAAGTTGAACGATTGCTGTTCGATCCTATGGTAACGGAGGAGCAAGCTGCTGCTATAGGAGCGACAAAGGTAAGTTTTCAACAACTGCTTACCCAATCCGACGTCATCTCCATTCATGCGCCGGCATTGCCGGAAACATATAGAATGTTCAATGACGATGCCTTTGGGCTGATGAAGGATGACTGTATTCTGATCAATACGGCGAGGGGATCGATTATTGATGAAGCTGCGCTTGTGCAGCATTTGCGCAGAGGCAGGCTGTTCGCTTGCCTGGATGTGACTGATCCGGAGCCGCCCGCTGTCGATCATCCGTTCCGAGCATTGCCGAATGTTGTTCTGCTGCCGCATATTGCGGGCTCGGTCAATAATGGTCTGTATCGTCTCGGTGCGTTCACGATTGCAGACTTGCGGCGACTGCTGAACGAGGAGACCATGCGAGGAGAAGTCACAGCAGCGCAACTCAATACAATCGCCTAAGCCCCTGAGCAGAAGGGAGAATAAAGCGGTGCTCTTCATGTATTAAACAAGTAAACATATTGATCGGGCCTTGGGCCCGATTTTTATTTTAAGTACGTGTCAACCGATAATCATACAGGAATGCTACACTGGAGCTCCGAAAAGGGGCGTGTGAGGCAAGAGAGAGTAAGACGTTTTAAGGCGATTTTCTCATGCTGGGGATTGCACGGAGTTAGGCCGGCGCTGGGCTTGCTAATTAATGGTTGACGATAGGAATGAACCATGATTTAATAAAGCTATACTACGTACATCAGTTGATGTATATTGAATAATAATAACCAAATAATGAATCAGTTGTGCTTCAAGTAGTGGGAGGAGGATACGATGAAAGCAGTAGAAAGCAATGAAGGTAAGGCGTTGATCGTCGAAATGCCGCAGCCGGAGGTGAAGCCTCATTACGTATTGGTGAAGGTGCAATACTCATCGGTTAGCATAGGAACGGAATTGATGCTAATCAAGAGCGGCCGCAAGGGGGCTCTGGGATATAGTGCGGCAGGCATCGTCGTCGAGGTAGGCGAAGGAGTTACACATGTGAAGCCGGGTGACCGCGTAGCGTGCTATGGTACTCCTGCGCATCGGGAGATCATGCTGTCGCCCAAGCATCTGACCGTGAAGGTACCGGATGAGGTAACGATGGAAGAAGCGGCTTTCTGCGGCATCGGCACAATTGCCATTCATGCGGTACGACAGGCGCAACTCACATTCGGGGAATCCGTCGTTGTTGTCGGAGCGGGCATATTGGGACAGATGATTGCGGCGATCGCCCATGCATCCAACTATCGGGTGATTGGTTACGAACTTATGGAATCGCGCAGGGAACGTCTTCTCCACATGGGTCTGCGTTATGCATGCCAGAACGGTGAGGAAATGAAGGAAGCGCTGCAAGCCGTCACAACGGGCGGCAAAGGTGCGGATGCCGCGCTTATATGCGCCAGCAACATGAATGAGAGTCTGATCGATATGGCGCTGCCATGGTTGCGGGATCGCGGCAATATCGTGGTCGTTGGCGCAACGGGCTGTTCGTTTGACCGCAATCTGTTCTTTTCCAAGGAGGCCAATGTGACGATCTCTAGGGCCGGCGGGCCGGGACGCTACGAGCCTGACTACGAGCAGTTAGGCTTCGACTATCCTATCGGTTATGTTCGCTGGACGGAAGGGCGCAATATTGAAGACTACCTCCGGATGGTTGCAGAGAAGAGAATCGATGTCAAGTCGCTGATTACGGAGCAAGTGGCCTTTCAGCAATTGCCGGAGCTTTATGAGCGCTACAGCAAGACGCCACAGGATATGCTGGGCATTGTCGTGCAATTCCCTCAGTGATCTGGCTTGCATGAAGCGAATAGAGGTCTGAGAACATACAATAACAGAGAGGATGAAGTGGAATGAGAACGGTACAAGAGCTGGAAGAGGTATTGGCGACGCCTTCAGAAGCGTTGATCAAGGAGCTTAGCGAGGTGGATGGTGATATTATGCTGCTCGGCGTAGGTGGGAAGATGGGGCCGAGCATGGCGAGATTGACGATGAACGCCATTAAGGCGGCGGGACTGAACAAACGCGTATACGGCGTATCCCGCTTCTCGAACGCCGCGCTGAAAGCGGAGCTGGAGGAGGCCGGTCTCGAAATTATTGCCGCCGACCTGAGCAATGACGCTGAGCTTCAAGCATTGCCCGATGTGAAGAACGTCATCTATATGGCGGGCAATAAATTCGGAACGACCGGCAATGAGCATTTTACATGGGCAATGAACAGCTATCTGCCTGGCCGCGTCGCTGAGAAATTCCGCAATTCCCGCATCGTCGTATTCTCTACAGGCAATGTATATCCACTGACCCCGATAGGGCAAGGCGGAGCGACGGAGAGCACGCCTCCGAATGCGAACGGCGAGTATGGCCAGTCCTGCCTCGGACGCGAGCGGGTATTCGAGCACTTCTCCCATAAGTATGAAATTCCAATGTTCATCTACCGGTTGAACTATGCGGTAGATCTTCGCTACGGTGTGCTGCTGGAAATTGCCAGAACGGTGAAGGCAGGCATTCCTGTCGATGTCGCGATGGGGCATGTCAATGTCATATGGCAAGGCGATGCCAATGAAATCGCTCTAAGGGCATTGACGAGATGCACGAGTCCTGCCAATATTATGAATGTAACAGGTCCGGAGACCGTATCGCTGCGCTGGGCCGCGGAGCAATTCGCGAAGCGCTTCGGCACGGAGGTCGTCTTTACAGGCGAGGAAGCGCCGACAGCACTTCTGAGCAATGCATCGAAGGCGAATGCAGCGTTCGGCTATCCGAAAGTAACGCTGATTCAGATGATCGATTGGATCGCCGAATGGGTAATGGCTGACGGCGAGACGTGGAATAAGCCGACACACTTCCAGGAGCGGGAGGGGAAATATTAATGGCTGCCGCGAAGGGAAGGGTAGAGCTGTCGGAACAACTGTACAGGGCGCTGCATGACGGTCTGGCCATTCCTGCGCATCCGCTGGCGCTTAATGCGGAGCGCAAGCTGGATGAGCGGCGCCAGAGAGCGCTTACCCGCTATTATATGGCGTCAGGCGCGGGCGGCATCGCTGTTGCGGTGCACTCCACACAATTCGAGATTAGAGATCCCGAGCATAATCTGCTGGAAACGGTGCTGCGTATGGCCGCCGAGGAAGTGGAGCGCGCTGCGCTGGATCGTCCCTTCATGAAGGTAGCCGGTATTTGCGGCGAGACGGAGCAAGCGCTTCGCGAAGCGCGGCTTGCGGCGGATCTGGGATATGAAGCAGGGCTGCTCAGCATGGGCGGACTTGCCCATTACAGCGATGAAGAGCTGCTGGAGCGGACGCGCCGCGTGGCCGAGATTATTCCGGTATTCGGCTTTTACCTGCAGCCCTCGGTCGGCGGACGCATCATGAGTTTCGATTTCTGGAGAAGGTTCGCAGAGATTGACGGTGTGATCGCGATCAAGATGGCTCCGTTCAATCGCTATCAGACGCTGGAAGTCATACGGGCGGTGATGGAATCGTCGCGCCGTGATGAGATCGCCCTGTATACGGGCAATGACGACAACATTGTGAGCGATCTGCTGACCACGTTCCGATTCGATGTGAACGGCGAGAAAGTGGAGAAGCGGATTGTAGGTGGCTTGCTGGGCCACTGGGCAGCTTGGACGAGCAAGGCGGTCGAGCTGCTTGAAGACATTAAGAAAGCGCGCACCGAACCGCAGCTGGCAGCGGAGTGGATGACACTCGCGGCCGAGGTGACCGACAGCAATGCGGTATTGTTCGATCCTGCTCATCACTTCCATGGTTGTATTCCCGGCATTCATGAGGCGCTGCGCCGACAAGGACTGCTGGAAGGAACATGGTGCCTCAATCCTGAGGAGCAGCTGTCTCCAGGTCAAGCGGAGGAGATTGAGCGGGTATGCCGAAGCTATCCGCACCTGATCGACGATGCGTTCGTTGCGCAGCATGTGGAGGAATGGTTGAAGCCATGAGATTCAAGGACGTCTTCTCTATAATAGGCCCCGTTATGGTGGGGCCTTCGAGCTCGCATACAGCGGGAGCTGTTCGGCTGGGACGTGTAGCCAGAGCTTTAATAGAACAGCAGCCGAAGGAAGCAGTCATCACGCTTTACGGCTCCTTCGCGGCGACTGGCCAAGGGCATGGCACGGACGCGGCATTGGTCGGTGGCTTGCTGGGTTATAACACTTACGATGAAAGACTGCCCGACGCTCTGGAGTATGCGGAGGCTGCCGGTATCGGCGTTGCGATCCGCACAGGGCAGGCACCCAATGCGCACCCCAATACGGTGCGCTTTGCGCTGTCCACGGAAGCGGGAGAAGTGGTAACGGTGACGGGCTGCTCCATCGGGGGAGGCACGATCAAGATGACGGAGGTGAACGGATTCTCTGTTAACTTCAGCGCTTCGTCCCCGACGATTGTCATTCAGCACGCCGATGTGAAGGGGATGGTTGCTTCGATTTCCAGGACACTGGAGAAGGACGGTCTTAATATAAGCCGCATGTCCGTAGACCGCAAAGGGCGGAACGGAGATGCGTTGTCCGTTATGGAGACGGATGAACCGCCAAGCGGAGAAACGCTGCAGGAATTGCATCGTATGGCCACCGTAAGAAGTGTAAGACTAGTGCATGTGGTGGATTGAGCAGAAGGAGGAACGAGTGATGGGATTTTCATCTCTTCAGGAGTTGATAGAGCGATGCGAATCGTCAGGCCAAAAAATATCAGAGGTTATGCTGGCATGGCAGTCCGAAGAATCCGGGCGCAGTGCGGATGTCGAGAGCATGCAAATGGCGGAGTATTACGGCGTCATGAAGGAGGCGGTGCGCAAAGGGGTCACCGAGGATGTGCGATCCCGCAGCGGCTTGACGGGAGGGGATGCCAAGCGCGTGTCGGAGCACTTTAAAGCGAACGAGGCCTCTTCGGGAGAGCCTGCCGCAAGAGCGATGGCCTATGCGCTTGCGGTATCGGAAGTGAACGCTTCCATGGGACGCATCGTCGCGACGCCGACTGCGGGCTCCTGCGGCATCATTCCAGGTGTATTCGTCAGCGCTCAGGAGAGATTCGGCTGGAGCGACGAGAAGATGGTCGAGGGCTTGTTCTGCGCAGGCGCGATCGGCTATGTCATCGCTAACAATTCCTTCATATCAGGTGCGGAGGGCGGATGTCAGGCGGAAGTGGGCTCCGCTATTGCAATGGCTGCGGGCGCCATGGTGGAGTTGCGCGGCGGGACGCCGGAGCAATCCGTTCATGCGGCTGGACTCGCCCTGAAGAATACGCTTGGTCTCATCTGCGATCCGGTAGCCGGACTGGTCGAAATACCTTGCATCATCCGTAACGGCCTCGGCGCAGTCAATGCGCTTGCTGCCTCCGATATGGCGCTGGCCGGCGTGAAGAGTCCCATCCCTTCCGACGAGGTCGTACAGGTGATGCTGGATATCGGTACGGCTATGCCGGAGGGACACAGGGAGACAGCGAAAGGCGGATTGGCGACGACACCGACAGGAAAACGGTTGATGGAAAGCTTATATGGAAAAGGGAGGGCGAAGAAACTTGATCGTAAAAGAGAATAGCGTCGCCCTGAAGGAGCTGCTATGGCACTCCGCCACTGCGCTGGAAGCGGAGCTGACGGAGCATAGAAGACATCTGCATGCCCATCCCGAGCTCAGTCTGGAAGAAGGGGAGACGGCGGAGTATGTGGCGGCTTACTTGCGACAGCTGGGCTTGGAGACGAGAACAGGCATAGGCGGGCATGGCGTCGTGGCCGACATCGAAGGTGGCCGCCCAGGCAGCACGATTGCGCTGCGCGCGGATATGGATGCGCTTCCGATCCAAGAAGAGACGGGGCTCACATTCTCTTCGAAGCAGGACGGCAAGATGCATGCATGCGGGCATGATGCGCATACAGCGATATTGCTGGGGGCGGCCAAGCTGCTGGTTCAACACAAGGAACATATAGCGGGAAAGGTGCGTCTATTGTTCCAGCCGGCAGAGGAGATCGTTGCCGGTGCGCAGGCGATGATCGAAGAAGGAGTGCTGGATGGCGTGGATCAAATCTACGGCCTGCACAATCTGCCGACCTTGGCTGCCGGGAAAGTGGCTACGTCTGCCGGCCCATTGATGGGCTCGGTAGACCGGATCGAACTGACGGTGCATGGGAAAGGCGCGCACGGCGCCATGCCGGAGCAAGGAGCGGATCCCATCGTCGCTTCCGCCGCTATCATTAGCAGCCTGCAGACGATATCCAGCAGAGAAGTGTCGCCCTTCTCGCCTGTCATCATTACCTTCGGAAGCATTCATGCCGGCGAAGCGAATAACGTCATCCCTCCTCTTGCTGAGCTGACAGGGACGGT
Organism: Paenibacillus chungangensis; assembly: GCF_042675905.1. Classification (NCBI taxonomy): domain Bacteria; kingdom Bacillati; phylum Bacillota; class Bacilli; order Caryophanales; family Paenibacillaceae; genus Paenibacillus; species Paenibacillus chungangensis. The sequence goes on from NZ_JBHTJZ010000005.1 coordinate 363,558, forward strand.
TCGTACGTTCAATCCGGAAGTGAGGGCGACGATGAAGGAACGGATCACGCGCATCGTGGAGGGCGTGGCGGCGTCGCATCGCTGCCGCGCAGAGCTGCGCTTCATCGAGCAGAATCCAGTGCTCGTGAATGATTCCGGCTGCAACTGGTATGCGGAAGATACACTGGACTGGCTGCTTGGCGCAGACAAGCGGACAGCGGCTGCTCCGACGCTTGCTGGAGAAGACTTCGCAAGATTCGTGGAGAAGGTGCCGGGTTGCTTCTTCTGGCTCGGTTCCGGACCGCAGGAGGGAGCCGAGCATGCTTATGGCCTGCACCATCCGAAGTTCAATTTGAACGAAGAATGTCTGGTGCCGGGGGCGGCCGCCATGGCTGCACTCGCATTGCGAGGCGGGCATACGGTGTAGATGCTAGTCCTCAAGCTGTGCAGAAGACCTCGCAGCATACGAAAGCCTCCAATCCGACTGTTAGTCGGAATTGGAGGCTATCGGTCGTGCTTCCAGCATTGTGCTATCGAACAGCTTCGCAATCAAATTGTTCATGACGATCCGGTCTGACATCATCAACTGCTGCTCCGCAGCTACGATTCCAGGCTCGCACGCTAGCGGCTCCAGCAAGTCGCCGCTGTGGACGGCGTAGCACCTGCTCCCCGCCGCCAGCCCATCTGCCGAAGGCAGGTAGTAGCGCTTGCCGTCCGTCCAAGAGCCGTAGCGCTGCGCGACGAGACGTTCTTCAGCCGGCTGCTTCGTCAGCAGCGGCATGCCGAGCATCCCTTTATGTTGCGAGGATATCCCGAGCAGATGAAGCAGTGTCGGGGCGATATCCAGCTGCCCGCCGACAGTCGCATACGTCCCGGCTTCATCATTGCCGGGAAGTCGAATGATCAGCGGAATGCGCTTCAACATTCTCTCCTGCTCCAGCTCGCTACTCGTATCGCTCATGAATCGGTCGTAGAGCTTCCAGTCCGTAATGGAATTGTCATGATCCCCGTATATGGCCAGAATCGTATTATCCCATAATCCGTCCGTCTTCAATCTCGCGATCAGCTCGCCTAGCGCAGCGTCTGCATAATGGATAGATTGCAGGTAATCGCCCATAATTGTTCCGTCCAGCTCCTCCACATCCAGCCGCTTCTCCGCGGCAGGCATTCGGTAGGGGTGATGGCTTGTCAAGGTAATCAGGAAGCCGTAGAACGGCTGAGGCATATCGCTGATCACATCCATGGATTGACGATAGAACGATTTGTCTCCCAATGCCCATCCTACAGGTTCATCTAACCGAAAGTGCTTCAAGCTGTAAAATTGGTCGTAATTCATCCTGTTGTACATGACATTCCGATTCCAGAAGCCGCCCTGATAAGGATGGAAGACGGCAGCGGAATAGCCGTTCTCCTTCAGCATGCCTGGCAGGCAATGAAAGTCATTGGAGGCGTATTGGATGAATACGGAGCCGCTCATAACAGGCTGCAGCGAGCAGTTCGATGCGAAATCGGCATCCGACGTACGCCCCTGGGCGGTCTGATGATAGAAGGAACTGTAATAGACGCTATCCTTGAGCAGGTCGTTCAGTACAGGGGTGATTGCTGTACCGCCTATCGACTTGCCCAGCATGAAGGGTTGCAGCGCCTCCACTTGCACCATTAGAAGATTGCTTCCCGCGTACGCTCCGAACAGAGGGTCATCCTCCAGCTGCCCGCGCCGCTCGCCGAGCTCCTTGATCCATTCCAGCGTCTCATCGCGCTCATGGGCCGTTACCGTCTCCGCATCCAGCCAGTTCAGCTTGGCATAGCGATACACATCATAACCGTGGAAGCCAAGACCTCCAACCACATTGTACAGCGACAGGTTCCACCAGTCCTTCTTGAACAATTCCTTCGCCCACGTCTCCGCAGCCTTGTTCACTTGACCGAAGAACAACGAGAAGCCGAGGGCACACACAGCTGCGCCGGCCCCGATACGAAAGAGAACGGTGCGCCAGCGAGCGGTCTTCGCGCGCGCGATGGCTTCAAGCGAGGGTGCCTTGCTCGGTGTAGCCGGTGCGGATGAACCGGACAACGTCAACTCGGGGCCGGAAGAAGCGCCGCCTGATGGGAAACGTTCTCCACGGCTTATACGGAGATCGACTCGTCCTCTCAGGAGCACATAGGCTCCATACAGAAGGAGCAGAGGGATATCGGCCAGCAGCAGGAAGTCAGTCCCTCTCAACAAGGTCTCGATGCTGTCGCCGAGCGAATCGACCTGGCTCAGCTGTGTGAGTACCGGCACCGTGATCAAGTCTTGGAAATAGCGGTAATAGATAACATCCGCATAGAGAAGCGCCGATAATGCAGCATTCAAGCTGATAAGCGCAAGCAGCCGCCCTCTTGTCGGCAGCAGCAGCGTCCAGCTCGCGATTAGCAGCACGGCACCCGTCTCAATGATGGCGTCGGTCCTTGTCATATTCATATAGGGCACTGAAAGCAATGTGGAGAAGAAATAAAGCTTCCACACCATAACCGCTGCAAAAATAATGACATCCAGCACAATGAAACGATCAAGCTGGAGAAGGCTCCAGCGCAAGCAACGGCGTAGAAGGCCGTTGCTGTTTTTTTCTTGCTTCAATCTATAATACTTCCTTTCTAATACAGGACTAGCGAGAGCGAGGCGGCAGCGGTCCGAAGAAGGAGAACAGGTTGCATTGAATGCGTCCATTGTAAAGCTTGCGCTTCTTATCGGCCGGGCGGCCCATATAGTGCTCCACTTGATCTGAAGGACTGAAGGCGAAATACGACCAGGTCGGATAATATAACGCCATCCTGCCCCAATCCCGCAGGGCAAGCTCCGCAGCTCTGTCATCGCCTAGTCGTTCCCCGTAAGGCGGATTGGTAATCATGACGCCGTACTCATCTTGCAGCTTTACTTTGGCCACAGGCTGCACGCTAAGCTTAATGTCTTTGCCGAAGCCGGCTTTACGCACGGCGGCTTCCGCGATGTCGATAGCGTCGGGGTCGATATCGCTTCCTGCAATTTGCAGCGGAATATCATCCTTGACCGAGTCGTACGCCTCTTCGCGTACCTCATCCCACAGTTCCGAAGGCATGATGCCCCAGCTCTCGGAGTCGAAGCTTCGACGCAGCCCTGGAGCGATGTTCCAGCCTTGCAACGCCGCTTCTATTAGTACGGTGCCCGATCCGCAGAACGGATCGTACAGCGGCCGATCCGGCGTCCAGCGGCTAAGATGCACGAGCGCGGCGGCCATCGTCTCCCGGAGCGGAGCTTCGGTAGCGGCTCTCCGGTAGCCGCGCTTGTGCAGACCGGCGCCGGTGGTGTCCAGCGTGAGCAGGGCTTCATCGTTCAGCAGCGTGACCTCGATCACATAAGGCTCGCCTTCCTCCTGGAACCATTCCGTGCCGTAATGCTCTTTCATTTTCTCCACGATTGCCTTCTTCACGACGCTCTGGCATGCCGGTACGCTGGATAATTGTGACTTGTGGGAACGTCCATTGACGGGGAATGTCCCGTTCTCCGGAATCCAGTCCGGCCAATTCAAAGCCTTCACCCCTTCGAACAATTCCTCGAACGTAGTCGCTCTGAATCTGCCCATATTGACGAGAATTCGGCCCGCAGTACGGAGCCAAAGATTACTACGCGCGATGTCGCGAAGCGATCCCGTGAAGTTCACCCGCCCGTTCTCCGTCTGAAGATCGGTGTAGCCAAGCTCCTTCAGCTCCCGAGCGACAATTGCTTCCAGGCCCATGGGGGCCGTTGCAATCAACTTGATTGATTCTGCCATTTCACACACTCATTTCATATCATAATTGAAGGTATTATTCCGATTCTCTATCAAAGAAAGCATACTTTTCAGTATAGGTCAATTCATAGTCAATATACAAATGCCGAGATTATATCATTCATATTTATTGATGGTACAATAGAGGGAAGCAGTGTAGAGGGGGAAAGGCGTGAAATTTCCTTATCCTATAGTTCATTAGGTTTACGCGCTAGCTGACATTAAAGGAATAAATAAAGGAACAAAGAGGTGGATGGATCGTGTCGGTGAACGAACAGTATGTGGATTCGCTCTATGGGAGCGATGCGGATTTGGAACGGGTGAAGGCAGGACTAGACGCGCATGGCATGCCGCAAATTTCCGTATCGGAAGGCTACGGCCGCCTGCTGACGATGCTGGTTCGCATGTCGGGGGCAAGTCGTCTGCTTGAGATTGGAGCGCTGGGCGGCTATAGCGGTATTTGCTTGGCGCGAGGTCTGTCAAGCGGCGGGTCGTTGCTGTCATTGGAGCTTCTTCAGCCGTATGCGGATGTAGCCAAGCGGCATATGATGGATGCAGGACTGGGGGAACTGGTGGAATACCGTGTCGGGGATGCGAAGGAGAGTCTTGCCGCCTTGGTGCGGGAAGGTCGCCGATATGATTTTTTCTTCATCGATGCGGACAAGGAAGGGTATCCGGCTTATCTGGACTATGCGCTGCAGCTTGCGTCTCCTGGCGCCGTCATCGTAGCCGACAATATTCTGCTCCGTGGCCGAACGACGGAGCAATCGAAGCAGGGACCCGCTGTGAGGGCCGTCCGCGAGTTCAATGCGCGAATCGCGTCCGATGAGCGATTGGAGAGCACTGTGTTGCCGGGCTATGATGGACTGGCGATTGCGATCGTGAAGGGGTAGCATGGCCGTAAATAAGCCAACAGAAGCCTTCAGCACCACATTTCAAGTGGTATTGAAGGCCTCTGTATGGCTAGGAATGCCTTCGAAGAATAGGAACGTCCCTTCTTTCATCTTCTGCGAATAAGCGTATGCCATACCCATGCGCCATTCATCAGCATCAGTACAGCAGAGACCAGGAAGAGTCCGTGGATGCCGATCCAGCCGGACAGCGCGCCGCCAGCAATGGGTCCGATCATATTGCCCAAGCTGAGCGTGCTTGTGTTGAAGCTGTAAGCCCGGCTCTCCATTCCGTCTGGCGTATACTTCCGGATAAGTGCGTTCACCGCAGGGATGAGCCCGCCTAGAAACATGCCGAAGATGAATCGCGAGATGATCAGCTGCCAGACGGAGTCGGCCATCGCTTGCGGAATGAATGCAATGGCTGCGCCAAGCAGCGAGACCATAAGGACGCGCTGCGCTCCGATCCGGTCGCTCAGTCTGCCCAGAAGCGGTGAGGCAATCATATTGGACAACCCGGTTACGGAGCCGACGAACCCAGCCAGAAAGGCGATATTCTCCGTGGAACCCTGCAGCTCCTGCACGTAGAGCGGAATCAGCGTCATCGGGCTCATGTGGGCGAACTGAATAAGCAGCGTCACCCCGAATAAGGCCAGCAGCTGCGGGATGCGGCTCAATTGGCGGAAGCCTTCCATCACGGTTGCTTGCACGCGAGCAGCCGCCTTAGAGCGGTCGAACGACTCTTTCACGACGAATAAGGCAAGCAGCGATGCCATGAATAGAAGCGATCCCGTAATGTAGAAGATTGGGCGAAAGCCGACGGCATCTGCGAGCAAACCGCCAATGAATGGTCCCAATATGGTGCCGGCAATGGCGCCCGACTGGATGGATCCCATCGCGAAGCCCATCCGTTCCTTCGGCGTGGTGGCCGATACAAGCGCGATAGATGCCGGATTGAAGCCGGAGATCGTGCCGTTCAGCATCCGCAGCAGAAGGAGATGCCAAGGGCTCTCGGCGAAGCCCATCAGCACCATAACCACAGCCATGCCGAAGCCGGAGCGCAGCAGCATCAGCTTGCGTCCGTAGCGGTCCGCGAGCTTGCCCCATATGGGCTGGAAGATGAAGGCGGTAACGAAGTTCCCCGCGAAGATGACGCCCGCCCAAATGCCAATCTCATGGGGATCTGTCAAGCCCAGTTCGAATTGCAGATATAGCGTAAGAAAGGGGATGATCATTGTCATTCCGGCCATAACGAGAAATTGGCCGCACCATAGTACGATTAGGTTCTTTTTCCACTGTTCCATAATAGCCGATTATAGCATATTGCACAGGCAATGTCCCTTGGAGAACGACAATGTTCGACAACTAGAAATGCGGAGGCCATCGGTATGACGCAGGCGGCAAGGCAGTATTGAAGTCACTATTACTCATTTTGACGTGCGGAATATGGGGATTGTCATACTATTGTCATAGGAAAGAGATGATCGGCAGTTGTTAGGTTTGGGCAAACAGGGCATAATGGTAGCAGACTAAACTACATAGAAATGGGGAACGGGAATGTCTTACAATGACCGTTTCATTCGGGCATGCCGAAAGGAAAAGGTAGAACAGATTCCGGTATGGTATATGAGGCAAGCAGGTCGGTACGATCCGGAGTATCGTAAAATTAAGGAAAAGTATTCCTTGCTGGAAATTTGCAAGCAGCCGGAGCTGGCCGCTGAGGTGACGATGATGCCTGTGCGCAAGCTGAGCGTCGATGCGGCCATTCTGTATTCCGACATTATGAATCCCGTCGCTTCAATCGGAATTGATTTCGATATCGTAGCGAATGTAGGCCCAGTTATCCATAATCCCATTGCTTCTGCGGCAGATGTGGAGCGGCTGAAGCCGATCGATGTGGAGGGGGATCTCGGCCACGTGCTGGAGACGATCCGTATTTTGGACAAGGAACTGGAGGTTCCGCTTATTACATTTGCAGGCGCGCCGTTCACAATTGCGAGTTATTTGATCGAAGGCCGCCCGTCGAAAAACTACTTGCGGACGAAAGCGCTTATGTATGGCGAGCCGAAAGTATGGCATGAGCTGATGCACAAGCTGGGCGACATGGTAATTGCTTATCTGCGTGCGCATATGGCCGCCGGCGGCAAGGCATTCCAGCTGTTCGACAGCTGGGTGGGCGCCCTGTCTCCCGCGGATTTCAAGCAGTTCGTGCTCCCGACGATCCAGCGCATATTCGCTGAGCTATCGGATCTGCCTCAGCCGAAGATTTATTTCCCTGGCGTTAGCTCCGGCGAGCTGTTGCCGGAGCTGAAGGGGCTGAAGTGCGATGTGATCGGGCTGGACTGGCGCGTGACGATTCAAGAGGGCAGACGAAGACTGGATCATGGATACGCCGTGCAGGGCAACCTGGACCCTACCGTATTGACTGCTCCGATGGCCGTCATTCAGAAGTATGCAGCTGAGATCATCGACCAGGGCATCTCGGAGCCCGGATTCATCTTCAATCTTGGTCACGGATTGTTCCCGGAGGCTTCACTGGAGAAGCTGGCCGAGCTGACTGCATTCATCCATGACTATTCCAGGAAGGGAATTGCCGCTGCAGATGGCAAGAAGGAGGAAGTGCACAATGGCTGAACGGAATAAGCGCATCGGCGTGCTGGTCATGTCGTACGGCACGCCGGAGTCCATGGACGATGTGGAAGCTTATTATACGCATATTCGCCGGGGGCGTCCGCCGGAGCCGGAGCAGCTGGCTGAGCTGAAGGCACGGTATGAAGCGATCGTTGGCGGCGTGTTCCCGCTTAGAGAGAACACCAATCTTCAAGTGTCCGGGCTTCAGGATCAGCTGGACAAGCTGGCTCCGAACACATACAGCTGCTATCAAGGCTTGAAGCACGCGAGACCTTATATCGAAGACGGCGTATCCGCGATGGCGCAGGACGGCGTCACGGAAGCGGTCGGGATCGTGCTGGCGCCTCATTACTCCACGATGAGCGTGGGCAGCTACGTGAAGCGGGCGCAGGAGAAGGCAGACGAGTTGGGCGTAACGATGAGTTTCGTAGAGTCGTATCATCTTCATCCCAAGCTGCTTCAAGCGTTGACAGATCGCGTGAAGGACGGATTGGATCGGCTGAAGGCTGCTGCAGGCAGCGAGCATGAGCCGCTGGTGCTGTTCAGCGCGCACAGCTTGCCGGAGCGTATACGCGAGCTGGGAGACCCGTACGAGCAGCAGCTTCTGGAGACGTCGAAGGCTGTCGCGGAAGCGGCTGGCGTCGGCAGATGGCAATTCACGTGGCAGAGCGCGGGCCGTACGCGCGAGCCGTGGTTAGGGCCGGACATTCTGGAGACGATGGAATCCCTGGCGAAGGAAGGCGTGAAGGCTTTATTGTCCGCGCCGATCGGCTTCGTATCCGATCATCTGGAAGTGCTCTACGATATTGACATCGAAGCCAGAGCGGAAGCGGAGAAGCTCGGGCTGACGCTTGAGCGGATTGCGATGCTGAATCGGGACCCGCTGTATATGCAGACGTTGGCGGATTCCGTTGCAGAAGCTGCCTCGGATTTGAGAAAGGATTGAATCATATGCGGAGTAGGGAAGCCATCCAACGTATAGTCATTATTGGCGGAGGAATCAGCGGACTGAGCTCCGCTTTTTATATGCGGCAGGAAGCGGAGCGGCGCGGCATCGCGCTGCATGTGACGATCATCGACGAGGCGCCGAAGCTGGGCGGCAAGATTCATACGCTGGAGCGCGACGGCTTCGTCATTGAGAAGGGGCCGGATTCCTTCCTGTCCCGGAAGCTGCCCATTATCGATCTGGCCAGAGAGCTGGGGCTGGAGGGAGAGCTGACAGCTACCAATCCTGCGGCGAAGAAGACGTATATTATGCATCGCCGCAAGCTGCATCCTATGCCGTCCGGGATGATGCTGGGCATACCGACGGAGATCGGTCCGTTCGTCAAGTCCGGGCTCATCTCCTGGGGCGGCAAGCTCCGGGCGCTGATGGATCTCTTCATTCCGGCGCGCAAGTCGGCGGAAGACGAGACGCTGGGCGGATTCCTGGAGCGCAGGGTCGGCAAGGAAGTGATGCGGCGCATAGCAGAGCCGCTGCTGGCCGGCATCTATGCCGGCGACTTGAAGAAGCTAAGTCTGTCAGCGACGTTCCCCCAATTCCTGGAGTCGGAGCGGAGACATGGCAGCCTGATCAAGGGAATGCTTCACAATCGGAAGGCCGCAGCAGCTGCGGTGTCGAAGACGGGAGGAAGCACATTCCTCACCTTCAAGTCGGGATTGTCCACATTGGTGCGCGCTTTGGATGAGGCGTTGCCGGATGTGGAGCGGCGTCTGGGCGTCAAAGCCGCTGGGATTCATCGCATGGAGGGCGGCGGATACGAAGTGGAGCTGGCGGATGGAGAGCGTCTGGCGGCTGATCGGATAATTGTCACCGCGCCAGCGTTCGCAGCAGCGGAACTGCTGGAGCCATTGGCAGATTGCGAGGAGCTGCGAGCGATCCGTTATGTGTCCGTCGCCAACGTGGTGCTGGCCTATGACAAGAAGCAATTCGGACTGTCCTTCGATGGCACGGGCTTTGTCGTACCCCGATCGGAAGGGCTGCACATCACAGCCTGCACTTGGACATCGACCAAATGGTTGCATACCAGTCCTTCCGATAAGGTGCTGTTGCGCTGCTATGTCGGCCATTCCGAGGATCAGGAAAGTGTGAAGCTGCCCGATGGCGAGTTGCTTGCGGCTGTCAGAGCGGATATCCGGTCCGTGCTGGGAGTGACCGCGGAGCCGTTGTTCACAGAGATTACGAGGCTTAATCACTCCATGCCGCAATATCCGATTGGTCATGTGGAGCGGATGCGCGGGCTGCGCGACAGACTGAAGGAGCAACTGCCCGGTGTATGGGTGACCGGGGCGGCGTTCGACGGCGTCGGGCTCCCCGACTGCATCAGGCAGGGGAAGGAAGCCGCCACCATAGTAGCAGACGATCTTTCTTGACTATGATAAGCTGATGCAAGATAAGATTGGTTGGTATGCAGCTTAGAATATTATACAAGCCATTGTCCTTAAGAGAAGCGGAAGCTGAACTTGCAGGCAATGGCTTTCTTCTTGTCAACAGCTTGCCGATCTATTGAATCGCGAATAGGCATGGTGGGGAATAGAAGGTATAATGAGAGATATGAATCATTTTCATCATCTATTGCACTTATCACTATCCATACTGAAAAGGAGACATTAAATGTCACTATCCCGTATGCAAACATATCAGCGGAAAAAGAGTAAACGCAGCAGCAAAAGCCGCCGTCGCTTCATGACAAGCTTAGTGATTACCGGGGCCATGCTAATCGGCGCTGGCGTCTACCTGTCTATCGGCGATGATCCTCTATTATTCGACTTCAAGAAAGCAGCTCCTTCTGCAAGCGACACTGCTTCCGACAAGCCGGTGAACGGCGGGGAGGATGAGAAGGGCACCGATGCCGAAGATCGTGGCGGCGAGGTTCAGACCGAGCAACAGCCTGATGACGGTAACGGGATAGACGCGGTGAAGGGACAGGATGTTGCCGCGAGCGATGAAGCAGGGAATGATCAAGAGGGCGCTTTGCCAATGCCGGACGAAGAGTTTGTCGCACTGTCATTCGTGGGAGACTTGCTCCCAGACTACTACATAAATGATCTGCTGCAAACCCACGGCTATGATTATCCCTATCGTAATATCCTTTTTTATTTGAGCGAGCCTGACGTGATGGCGGGCAATTTGGAGACGCCCATTACGCTTCGTGGCACGCCGATGTCGCATGAGAACTTGGAATATGTGTACAAGGGCTCCCCTGAAGCGCTTCCGGCAATAGCGAGTGCCGGGTTCGACGTATTCAATCTGGCCAACAATCATGCCATGGACCAAGGCGTAGAGGGAATGCTGGATACGATGATGCACTTGGAAGAAGCGGATCTTGCGTACTTCGGTACAGGGAGCAACGATGCCGAAGCATTCCGGCCGCTTCTGAAGGAAGTAAGGGGGATGAAGGTGGCCTATATCGGCCTTAGTCGCGTCATTCCGTTCCCGGAGCTGAAGGCGGACAGGAATGTGCCCGGCATCGCGGAGACGTACGATACGACAAGAGCGGTTCAAGCGATCGCCAAGGCAGAGGAGGAGGCGGATATTGTAGTCGTGATGGTGCATTGGGGCAGTAACAATAAAGAAGAGCTGGAACCGTACCAAAGCCGTTTCGCGAAGGAATATATCGATGCGGGGGCGGATCTTGTTATCGGCAGCCACCCGCATCTGCTGCAAGGATTCGAGAAGTATAAGGACCGCTGGATTGCTTATAGTCTAGGGAACTTTATTTTCTCCAAAAATCCGGAAGGGAAGTTCGGTGAGACGGGTGTGCTGGATGCGCACTGCACGAAGATGGGGGAATGCGAGCTGACCTTCCACCCGATGCGGGTCGTCGACGCGCAGCCTGTTCCGATGGGAGAAGAGGAAGCGGCAGTCATGCTGGACAGGCTGTCAGCCATATCTTATGGAGTACGGGTGAATGAAGACGGCAGGCTGGAAGCGGAGAAGTGATGACAAGATACCATCTAGGATGAACAGCAAGAGAGGGGAACGACGGGATGAAGAATCCTTGCGTAGCGCATCGCGGCTGGTCGAGCCGGGCGCCTGAGAATACGATGGCTGCATTCCAACTGGCGATCGATGCGAAAGATATAGAGTGGATCGAATGCGATGTGCAGCTGTCGAGAGACGGCGTGCCGGTCGTTATACACGATTACAATCTGCGGCGAACAACGAACGGACGGGGCGATGTGAGGAGCTGGACGGCGGCGGAGTTGGCCTCGCTGGATGCAGGCGGCTGGTTCTCTCCGCAGTTCAAGGGAGAATCCATTCCGACGCTGGAAGAGCTGCTAACCGCAGCTGCCGGCCGCTGCAAGCTGAATATTGAATTGAAGACGGATGGAGTCCGCTATCCCTCGCTGGAGGAGGAGGTGCTCCAGCTGATCCGGGAGCATCATGCAGAAGCGGATGTGGTCATTACGTCCTTCCATGCCGGGGCGCTTCATAAGCTGAGAGGGCTGACTTCCGTCGTACGGACCGGCCTCATCGTGGATGGATGGAGATCGACGCTAATCGAGGAGCTGGAAGGACTGGGAGCGGACTTCCTGTCGATCGGTTATTCCAAGCTGAATGGAGAGCGCATGGAGCGACTGAAGGAAGCCGGTATACAGACGATGGCGTGGACCGTGAACGACAAGCGGCTCATTCGAAAGCTGACTCTGCTCGGGCCTGAGCTTCTTATATGCACGAATTATCCGGACCGCTGGCGAGAAGTGGCAGGACAGGAGAGAGTGAGCGGTAAGATGTCGCTATTGAAAGGATGGTGAGCGGGCAATGGTCGGAATATGGGACGAATGGTGGCTAAGGTTGATAATTGGCTTCCTGGGCAGCGGCGCCGCTGCTGCGCTCGCTTACCGCGAAAGGGCGTTGACGGCATCTGGGGCCTGGTCAGCCCTGTTAATGGGGACAGGCTTCGTGACACTCGGTGAGCCGCTGTGGTTCGGGCTGCTGATCGCGTTCTTCCTATCATCTACGGCGTGGTCGAAGTGGAAGAGGAATCATCGGCAGAAAGCGCAAGCGGAGCGCAACTACGAGAAGACAGGCCGCCGCGACGCCGGTCAGGTGTGGGCGAACGGAGGTGTCGGACTGCTGCTCTGCGCTGCGCATGCCATATGGCCCCATGAAGGCCTGGTGTATGCGTTCATCGGCGTGATGGCCGCCGTGAACGCGGATACTTGGGCGACCGAGATCGGTGCTCTCAGCCGTACGGCGCCGCGCTCCATCCGGAGCGGCAAGCCGGTCGCCCCCGGCACGAGCGGCGGCGTCACGCCGCTCGGCAGCGCAGCCGCGCTGGCGGGTGCCGTCTTCATCGGCGCGGCAGCCGCGCTGCTGCAGGCGCTCCAGCAGCCGGCATCAGCGGCTGCCGACGCGCCCGCGGCAACCGCGGCGGCGTACATCGCTGCGGCAGCCGCAGCAGGCCTGGCCGGGGCGTTCGCCGATTCGCTGCTTGGCGCCACCGGCCAGGCCATGTTCCGCTGCCGGGTGTGCGGCAGCGAGACGGAGCGCGCCGAGCACTGCGGTCGACCGGCGCGGCATGAGCGCGGCTTCGCCGCGCTGAACAACGACAGGGTGAACCTGCTGTCGTCGTTGTTCGCCGGACTGCTGGCTGCCGCCATCGGCCATCTGCTGGCTTAATTGCTCCGGCAGATCATGATCGATCAGAACAAAGCCCTTGCCAGAGCTGCGCAGCAGCGCATAGCCGGCAAGGGCTTTTATATTACTGTATTCTGATTTCGTATGGAGCGAGTGCCGTTCCGCACTATTTGCCGGAGGTAAGCTGCTCCATCTGCTTGATTAAATCCTCGAACACGCTCATTGCCTGCTCGATCGGTTCCGGAGTAGACATGTCTACTCCGGCTTTCTTCAGAATGTTGATGGAGAAGTCACTGCCGCCGCTTTTCAGGAAGCCGAGATAGCGGTCCACCGCCGGCTGGCCTTCCTCCAGAATCTGCTTGCAGAAGCTCGTCGCCGCCGAGAAGCCCGTCGCATATTTGTACACATAGAAGCTGTTGTAGAAATGCGGAATGCGAGCCCACTCCATCTCAATGTCCTTATCGACGACCATATCCTTGCCGTAATAGTTCACGTTCAGGTCGTAGTAGATTTTGCTGAGCTCCTGCGGTGTTAGCGATTCGCCACTCTCCGTACGCTCATGCACAATTTTCTCGAACTCCGCGAACATCGTCTGACGGAATACCGTCGTGCGGAATTGATCCGCGTAATAGGTAAGGAGATACATTTTCTCCTTGTCGTCCGTTGATTTGCCCAGCAAGTAATCCATCAACAGCGCCTCGTTCAGTGTCGAGGCGACCTCCGCCAGGAAGATCGTATATTGCGCATCGCGGTAATCCTGATTGCCGTCGGAATAATAGGAATGCAAGGCATGACCCATCTCGTGCGTCAGCGTGAACATGCTGTTCAGGTTGTCCTTGTGGTTGAGCAGCACATAGGGGTGGGTGCCGTACGAGCCCCAGCTGTATGCGCCGCTTCGCTTCCCTTCGTTCTCGTATACATCGATCCATCCATTGTCGTAGCCATCCTGCAGCGCTGCCACATAGTCTTCGCCAAGCGGCTTCAAGCTCTCCTTCACGATGCCTTTCGCCTCGTCATAGCTGATCGGCATATCGAATTCTTCCACCAGCGGGGCGAATAGATCGTACATATGCAGTTCATCTACCCCGAGCAGCTTCTTGCGAAGCTCCATGTAGCGGTGCATAAGAGGCAGGTGCTTATGGATCGTATCGATCAGGTTGGTGTACACTTCCTTCGGAATGTTATCTCCGTACAATGACATGCCAAGCACTGAATCATACTTGCGAGCCTTGGCATAAAAAATGTTTTTTGTCACGTTTGCGTTTAATGTGGCGGCCAAAGTGTTTTTCAGCTTGCCATATGTATCGTACATGGTGTGGAAGGCTTCCTTGCGAACTTCGCGATTTTTGCTCTCCAGAAATTGAATGTAACGCCCGTGCGTTAATTCCACTTCTTCGCCATTCTCATTTTTCACTTTCGGGAATTTCATATCGGCGTTGTTCAGCATGCCGAAAATATTGCCCGGCGCAGAGCTGACATTACCGACCTGCGCCAGCAGCGCTTCTTCGCTCTTGGATAGGACATGAGCCTTCTGACGGCGCATTTCCTCCAGCGTATGCCGGTACTTCGCCAACTGCTCGCTCTTGATCATTGCGTCAAGCGCATCATCGGTCAGGCTGAGCACCTCCGGCGTGACGAACGACAGCGCTTCTCCCAGCTCTACGCTCAGCTTGCGCGCCTTCTCCGACAGCGATTGGTTGCCCGGCTCCGCCATATCTTCATGATGCTTCATGTTGGCGAATACATATAGCCGTTCTACATGCAACGACAACTCATCCTCCCGCTCGAAGCAGGCTTTCAACTGCATCGGGTCGGACAGCTTGCCTTGGTATTCTGCCATTTTGCCCATGAGCGACTTTACTTTGTCATACTCCTCGTCCCACTGCTTCTGAGAGAGGAAGATATCCTCCAGCTTCCAGCGATAGGCTGCATCCGTCTCTGAACGTTTAAGTAATTGACTCATCGAATTCCTCCTAGAATGAGATTGATCGACTTTGTGATGGGACAGCTTCGCGCCGAATGAATAGATTGGCATTGCTGCCGCGCTTTGAGACAGCGTGACGGCAAGCAGCAGGGGCAGCCACTTCTTCATGATCTCACCTCAAGAGCAATAGTTATCGTCATCCCGGCAGTCGGGAACAGCATCCCTTCCACGGCGGGAATAAGTTTCTCTCACTATGCCCTCTCGACTATTGGATTATACGAAAGACTGTCACTGCTGGTCCGTTCCCATATTGAACAAAGCGTATACGATAAGAAAAAATGCAAAGCCGATCAACAATATCGAGATGATGGCCATTGCTCTTCGCATACGCGCCGGAATGGAATCCCGCTTCATGATGAGTACGACGCCGAGCGAAAAGGCCGCGATGATGAATATGAGCGATGATGTAGCATCCATGTCAGATGTATGTACCTCCTCTCATGAATATGCTTAGGAAGTCGGCTACACTTGTTTGAATGCGCTCATGATGTTCGCTAGTTCTTCTTCGCTGCCTTTGAAATCTTCAGGCCGGAATCGCTTCTCTGCCCAGTTCATCATTTCGGGTCGGCCTACGAAGGTATGGCAGTCTTCTCCCCATTCATCAGATATTTCGCGTACGATTAACGTTTTGCCCTGCACCTCGACAGTGAGCATGTTGTATTTATCGCGTTTGTAAATTTGATGCTTTTTAAACATAGTTTATCACCTCTTGCTCAATGTTTATCGTAATATTACCATAATAGCTATTCTGGACAGGCTAAGCAATAAGAATAGCAACGCCATTTGTTGCGCCGTACCACCTGCAATTGCATTTCTTTTTTTGGAACGTTATAATGAATGCATTCGCTGATCAAACAGCGATTAACTTTAGGAGGTTATGCAAGTTGAAAGGTACTGTGAAATGGTTCAACGCAGAGAAAGGCTACGGCTTTATTCAAGTGGAGAACGGAGAAGACGTGTTCGTCCATTACTCTGCAATCCAAGGTGATGGCTTTAAATCGCTGGAGGAAGGTCAAGAGGTGGAATTCGACATTACGGAAGGAAACCGCGGCTCTCAAGCGGCAAACGTCCATAAACTATAAGTGAAAGTGGCACGTTGCATGAAGGGATTTACCCCAGCACCTCGCGCATCCATTGGATGCGCGTTTTTTATTGTTGCTCCGGCAAATATACCCCGTTCGGAAGTTAAACGCCCCGGGACCTGAAGTGGTAGACCAGGAAGCCGGCAGCAGCCGCAAGACCGATCGCTGTGCCTGTCTGATAGAAAACGGCTCGGCCGAATTGCTCATAGAGGAAACCTCCCAGCACCCCGCTCGCGAGTCCCGCCAAGCCGATCCAGACGACAGCGTATACGGCTTGTCCCGAAGAGCGGTACTCATCGGGGATGAGATGCGAGATGTATCTAAGCGCCGAAGAGAAGTAGACGCCGAACGTAATGCTGTGCATGGTCTGCACAGCGATAATCCAGGCAGGCTCCTCTATTCTTCCGATTAGCCACAAGCGAAGAGCGTACATGAGCGATGCGAATACAAGCAGCGGAAGCTCTCGCAGCTTGTGTCCGTACTTGCCAAGCAGGAACAGAATTGGGATTTCGCTGACGGCGGATACGAGCCATGCCAGTCCGACCAGTGAATCGCTCGCGCCTAGCTGGCGCATCGTGACGGCTAGAAAGCTCTCATACATGCGATGCGAGACGGACACTAACAGGATTAGCAAGAAGAAGAACAAGACGCGCCGCTCACGAAGCAGCTTGAAAAAACCTGAGAACTGGAAGCGCACCGCGCTCTCCTGATAATCTTTCAACAGCAATGTCGCAATGAAGGATAAGCTGATTGTCCCAGCCGTTAAAGCAAGAGTCCATTCCGTGCCGATCTGCTTCAGCAATAATCCGAATGTGTAGGCGCAGCAAGCGAACCCGAGCGAGCCGAAGATGCGAACGAGCGCGTACGGCGTTCCCGTATGCTTGCTGGACAGCAGGATCATACTGTCGGACAGCGGCAATATCGGGGTCTGGAAAAAATAAAAAGCGGTCATCATGACGCAAACGATCGCAAACTGGGAGACTGGGAGCAATAGCCCAATCATGACGAGCTGTCCAAGCAGCAGCAACAGGAGTAATTTGCGGATCGTACGGTATTTATCGCTGGCAAACCCCATCAGGATGTTGGCAAAAATGGAGATGAACGGGCCGGTGGAATAAATGATGCCAATTTGTCCTTCCGTGAAGCCCATATCCAAAAAGTATAACGGGATAAACGAAACGACAAGTGCTTGCGTGGCAAAGGTTAAAAAGCTGAATGAACGGAGCGCGGCCGTTTCTCGCTTGGCGGTTGCAGATAGATCGCCTGTGCGCTCCTGAGCGGCTACGGCATTTATGCCCTTCATAATAGGTCATCTCACTCCGTCTCTTTGGTAGAATGGCATGTTATCCAGTATACCACGAATGGCAAGCGTAGGAATCGCTGGATTATTGTCGATTGAAATGGTACATTATTGAGTGGAGGTTTAATGGATTGGGATCAATAATTGGAGCCTCGTCGGCACTCCCAAGGAGATTTACAGCAGAGGAGGTGCGTTCATGAGATTGACGACTTTATCAGAGGCTGGAGCGCCCAAGGGACCGATCAAGCTGATGCATCGTGTATACAAGTATGTGCTGCCAGAAGTAGAAGAAGAGTTGAGGAAGCTTCGCCTTCGCGCAGAAGCCATACCGGATGCGGAATTGCGGGGACAAGCGCTAAGCAGCATGAGCGACAAGAAATTCCATTGCCAGGGCGGAGGCGTGTACGCGGCAGCCAACCTGGAATACCGGCACGTGCTCATACCGTTAATCGTCGCTCTTCAGACGATCAGCGATTATTTGGACAATTTGTGCGACCGAAGCACTTCATTGGATGCCGACGACTTCCGACTGCTCCATCAGTCCATGCTGGATGCGGTGAATCCGGAGGCGGAGCTTCGCGATTATTACAGGTTGCGCAGCGAACGTGATGATGGCGGCTACTTGCATCATCTTGTTCGTACTTGCCAGAGCTGCGTGACGCAGCTGCCATCCTACCGTAGTGTGCAGGGACATGTGAAGGAATTAGTGGGGTTATATAGCGATCTGCAGGTGTACAAGCATATACACATCGATAGGAGAGAAGAGCAGCTGATGACGTGGTGGGAGAAGCATCGCGACCATTATCCTCATCTGCAGTGGAATGAATTCGCTGCGGCAACGGGATCTACGCTGGGCATGTTCATGCTGTTCCTGGCGGCTGCGGAGGACGGGCTGTCGCAGGAGGACGCTGCAGGCATTCGATCCGTATACTTTCCGCATGTATGCGGATTGCATATATTGCTAGACTATTTAATCGATCAGGAAGAAGACCAATTGGGCGGGGATCTTAATTTTTGCAATTATTACGACAATCAACAATTGCTGATTCAGCGAATCGGAACGATTGTGGAACGCGCGAGGGAAGACGTCAAGCGGCTTCCAGCTTCCCGTTTTCACAGGCTCATTATCGAAGGGCTTCTAGCCCTCTATCTGTCAGACCCCAAGGTGAGCGATCAGACGGAAGTGAAGAAGGTGTCTCGAAAGCTGATGAAGAAGAGTCCCATTACGCGCCTGTTCTTCTTGGTCAATAGCAACTGGATACGCAGGCAGCAAGCTTAACGGCTGTAGTCGGCGCGTTCCGTTCAACATATTTTTAACGCAATCATGCACATCAGAGTGGAGGAATGATTATGTCTGCAGTGAAATCAATTGCAGTACTGACGAGTGGTGGAGATTCTCAAGGGATGAATGCAGCGGTAAGGGCTGTCGTGCGCAGCGCCTTGTTCCACGGACTGGAGGTATACGGCGTACAGCGCGGTTTTCAAGGACTGTTGAATGATGATCTTCGGCCGATGGATCTGCGCAGTGTGGGCGATATTATACAGCGCGGCGGAACGATCTTGCAGACTGCACGCTGCAAGGAGTTCACAACGCCGGAGGGGCAGCAGCGCGGCGCGGATATTCTTCGCACTAGAGGTATCGACGGCCTCGTGGTCATCGGCGGCGACGGATCGTATCAGGGCGCGAACAAGCTTAGCAAGCTGGGCATTAAGACGATGGGCTTGCCGGGAACGATCGATAACGACATCCCGTTCACAGACGTGACGATCGGATTCGATACGGCGGTAAGTATCGTAGTGGATGCTATTAACAAAATTCGCGACACGATGTCCTCTCATGAGCGCTCCTCCGTAGTGGAAGTCATGGGACGCCATTGCGGCGACATCGCCCTGTATGCCGGTCTGGCCAGCGGTGCCGAGACGATTCTCGTGCCGGAGGTGCCGTTCGATCTACAAGAAGTGGCGACGCGCATGAAAACTAATTTCACCAATGGTAAGCGACATAGCATTATCATCGTAGCCGAAGGGGCGGCGAAAGGCGAGGACGTAGCGCAGCAAATTACTTCAATCAGCGGCATAGAGGCGAGAGTGACCGTGCTGGGCCATATTCAGAGGGGTGGCACGCCGACGGCCCAAGATCGCATTCTGGCCAGCCGATTGGGCGATTTCGCGGTGCGTCAGCTTATCGCAGGCGATTCTGGCAAGTCATGCGGCGTCGTGAAGGGCGAATTGACGACGACAGACATTGAGACTGTCACGAAAACCAAGAAGCCGTTCGACATGGACATGTATGAGTTGGCTTTGCGTCTGTCGCAATAAGGAAGAAGAAAACGTACAGGGCTGGAGTAGCGATTCGCTTCTCCAGCCCTGTTCTCATTTATAATCTACGTTCGGAGAATACTTGTTCCCGGCATTCCAGAGCAAGTACTCGTCAACTCCAGAGTCTTTCAAAGCCTTAATTTGCGCTTCCACTTCCGCTTTACCGTACTTGATATAATTGCCCCTACCGAGCCAGCTCGCGGTAAAGTCTTGAATCCAGGGGCGTATAATCGGCTTAAGTTCACCGGTATCCGCCAGCTTCTTATGCGTGTCCTGGATCGCCCCTTTAATCGTCTCATAGGGGCTTCTGTCAGGCGTCTTTTGGTTGAACCAGCCTGCGCTGTAATGGCTGGGGTAGATCATTGGCGATATAATGTGCACATCGTTGGAGATCTTGACGAAGTCCTGGCCGATTCCTTCAGCAGCAGGCACCGATGCCGCATAACCGAATATATCGACCGATACCCTGACTCCGAGCGGTTCCAACTGTTCTCTGGCGTATTTCACGAAGCCAGCTACAGCGTCTACCCGGGAGAGCCCCTCCGTCTTGGTGAACGTTAAGGAGTCAGCGCGGTTCTCGAAGCCTTCCGGGAATCGGACATAATCGAACTGAATTTCTTTGAATCCCAGCCGAGCCGCTTCCTTGGCCACGGCAATATTATAGTCCCATACTTCCTTGTCATAAGGATTGACGAAGCTTTCGCCACGGCCATTTTTCCAGATGGTTCCGTCTTCATGAAGGAAGGACAGCTCCGGCCGTTTGACGGCAAGCACAGTATCTTTGAATACGACGATTCTTGCGATAGGATAAATTTCGAACTCGTTGAGCGTTTTCATGAGATTGTCGACATTCGGAATGAATTTCTTCGGCGTACCCAACTCCAGCAACTCCGGTGTGGCTGTCTGGTAAGTAATGTACCCGTTGTCGTCCTTAATGTCGATGACCATGCTGTTTAGCTCGGTATTGTCAATCAGTTCCAGTAAGCTCGTCATGCGTGGATGACCGGTCGTGTGGGCGGTGACATAGATGCCTTTCACGATGGGAGCGTTCGGTTGCGGGTCCTTCTTGACGGCCGGAGCGGCATTCGGATCCGCTGCTTGCTGGTCTTCTTCGGTCAGCGTCTGCATATTTGGCTGCAGAATGGTGTCGCCGGCTGCTGCATTTATCGAGGCGATCGCCAACTGTTTGGCTGCGATATGCTCCTCGCCAGTGCCGGTCAGCAAGCTGTAAAGCAGCAGAAAAGTAGAAATAATGATATCCATTATGCACTCTCCCCGTTAGCTATTCTGAAACAAATTATAAAGCACAACCAGTCGCGGGTCACTCTTTTTTTGACGGAGGCGAATAACGAAAAACGCCAGTCGAGCAGTAGCGGTCGACTGGCGCACACATTGTTCCTATCTCCCGGACCTAATGAAGCCAAGCTTCCTTCTGCCCGTTGCAGATGCTGACTTGTACGATTTCTGCAGCGTCGGCAGGCTCGAGCAGAGCAAGGCCGTCTCGGAGAACGATACTAGTGTCAAGCTCCCTGGTTGTGAGAAATGGACTCAGTTCAGGAACAAGCCGTTCTACGATTTCAGACAATTTCACTGTTTCCATATCCATCTGGCATCACCCTTTCATCCTAATCTTCGTCATTAGAAAGCCGGGTACATCCTATGGCAAGAAACTTGGGTTGCGGGATACGACTATTATAACAGGAACCAATTGAAAAACATAGCGATTGGAAGAGAAATCCATGTATATACATATGAGATGCCTTAATCATCGTTTCCGTTCCGGAAATCGCCAACGACGCCTACGGTCTCTACAATATTGATGAACGCATGGGCGTCGATCGAAATGATCGTTTTGCACAGCTCATTAAGCTCATATTTTGTACGGACAGTCATGAGCATATCTCTCTCTGCGGAAGAGTAGGCTCCTCTTGTTTTGACAATCGTGATTCCTCTTGGGTGGGTGAGCAGCCTCGCCAGAATTTCCTCCGTCTTCGTCGTAATGATGAAGGCGGTCACTTTAATATGTCTCACATGAATAAGATCTACTATTTTTCCTGCTGTGAAAATAGCGACCAGGGAATACAGCGCCAAGTCCCAATTGCCCGAAAATAAAATCAATATGGCAATGACACTGCCATTAAGTAAAAATATGAGCATTCCTACCGGCAAGTCGCGCTTGCGCGTCACAATGGAAGCGACGACGTCGAATCCGCCCGAGGAACCTCCGTAGCGAAGAGCAAGCCCGCTTCCAAAGCCGATCATAATGCCGCCGAATACGGCACCCAGCAAGATGTCGTCGGCGATCGGCTTCACGGGAATGATCTGCAGAAGAAGACTCGATACGATGACGGAGTAGATGCTCCACATGACAAAGCGACGTCCCAGCGCATACCAGCCCCATATGAGGATGGGGAGGTTCAGGAACAAGAACAGCCAACCGATATTCCCGCCTGTTATGTAACCTATCATCATGGAGATGCCGGACATGCCGCCGCTGAGTAACTGATGAGGAATGAGCAACAGGTTGAAGCCAGCTGCAACCAATAACGCTCCCATTGTCATCATGAGAATCGTTATGCCGTAGCGTGATTTATGGACGTTCAATACAATCTCTCCTATGCCATTCAGAGGAATGGTTATTCTTTTTATTATGCCTTTTTTTGCTTTACTGGTATTCACGTAAGGTTTTGTGCTATAATGATTTGGATATTTTTAAGTAGGCTGAAGATAGAAGGAGTATGAGAAAAGTTTGAAAACATTTGCTGAATTCGGCTTGGAACCAAAGGTACTGCAAGCAATTACGGAGCTTGGATTTGAGGAATCGACTCCAATTCAGGATAAAGCGATTCCGGTAGCGATGTCTGGCAAGGATATGATTGGCCAGGCGCAGACAGGGACAGGAAAGACGGCGGCATTCGGAATTCCGCTAATTAACAAAATTCCGGTTACAGAAGATCGCATCGTTGCACTCATCATGACGCCGACACGCGAGCTCGCGATTCAGGTAGCTGATGAGATCGGGAAGTTGACACGTTTTAAAGGGCTGCGCTCGTTGCCGATTTACGGAGGACAAGAGATTGGCCGCCAAATTCGTGCATTGAAGAAACGTCCTCAGATCATTATCGGCACGCCAGGACGTCTGCTGGACCATATTAATCGCAAAACGATTAAGCTGGAAGATGTCAAGACGGTTGTGCTGGACGAAGCGGATGAAATGCTGGATATGGGCTTCATGGAAGACATTCAGTCTATTTTGAAGCTGGTACCGGAAGAGCGTCAGACGTTATTGTTCTCCGCCACGATGCCGGCGAACATTCAGAAGCTTGCTCAGCAGTTCCTGAAGGAGCCTGAGCAAGTATCGGTCATTCCGAAGCAAGTAACGGCGCCATCCATCGAACAAGCTTACATTGAAGTGCATGAGCGTCAGAAGTTCGAAGCACTTAGCCGATTGTTGGATATGGAATCGCCTGAGCTTGCCATCATCTTCGGACGCACGAAGCGCCGTGTCGACGAATTGAGCGAGGCTCTGCAGAAGCGCGGATACTCCGCAGACGGACTTCATGGCGACCTGTCGCAGAATCAGCGCGATAATGTGATGCGCAAGTTCCGTGACGGAAGCATCGATGTACTGGTCGCGACGGACGTTGCAGCTCGCGGTCTGGACGTATCGGGCGTAACGCATGTCATCAACTTCGACTTGCCGCAAGACCCGGAGAGTTATGTGCACCGTATCGGCCGTACAGGCCGTGCCGGCAAGGAAGGCAAGGCATGGACCTTCGTATCTCCTCGTGAGATCGACCATCTGCACTTCATCGAGCGTATTACGCGACAGCGTATGTCACGCAAGCCACTGCCAAGCATTGCGGAAGCGATTGAAGGCAAGCAGCGCGTCACGGCTGAGCGTATTATCGAGATTGTACAGAATGAAGAGTCATCGGAATACAAAGCGCTGTCCATCCAATTGCTGGAGCAATATGATTCCGTGCAGCTGCTGGCTGCATGCATGAAGATGCTGACAGGAGAGAAGAAGGACGTCACGATTGAACTGACGCCAGAAGAGCCCATCAGGGCGAAGAAGCGCAGACCGGACATCCGCTCTAACGGACGACCATTTAACCGCAGTGGCGGGGGTGGTTATCGTGGTGGTGGCGGACGCAGCGGCGGCGGCTACCGCGGCGGCAACGACAACAATCGCAGCGGCGGTGGTTATCGTGGCGGCGGACGCAGCGGCGGCAGCGGCAGTGGAAGCAGCGGTTATGGCTATAAGCGCAGCGAAGAGGGCCGGAGCGATCGCAGACCAAGAGGCTCCGGATCTTCCGGAGGCTACTCCAATAACGAATAGCGCATGATCATCCGGGGAAGTCCGTGACGCCTTGCGGGCATCGGGCTTCCCCGTTTTCTGTGCTTGGATTTTGGTTGACTACATATTATTTGGGGGCGAAGCTGATGGAACCTAGAGGGCTAATGGGAGGATTTTACCGCATATCTGAATGGATTATGAGGTTTTCCGTCATCAATTTGCTATGGATCGTATGTTCGATTCCTTTTTTCTTTTTCCTGCTGACGTTGTTCGTGGGCACGGGAGAACAGCTGACAGAAGAACAAATTTTGGGCAATATGTACATGACGCTAATATTGATGGCCGTAGTAGCGCCGTTCACATTATTTCCGGCGACAGCGGCGATGTTCACGGTCGCCCGAAAGTGGGTAATGGGCGAGGTAGACGTCCCGTTATTCAAGACCTTCTTCCGCGGTTACAAGGAGAACTATAAGCAGAGCATGCTGGGCGGCATTCTATATACGTTGTTGTTCGCAATCATGGTTGTGGACTTTATCGTTTATCGCGAGCAATTGAATATTCTTTCTTATATATTCATCGCCTTTCTTATTTTGCTTGGCGTGTCCATGTTCAACTTTTTCTCTATGCTGGCTCATTACCATATGAAAACGTTTCAACTTCTGAAAAATGCGTTGCTCATTACGATTGGCAAGCCTTTCCGCTCCCTTTCGACGGCGATTATGGCAGGTGTAGTCGCGTATTTCAGTACGCAATTCACATTTTTAATTCCGTTCTTTATGGGAAGCATTATCGCATATCTGTCCTTCTGGAACTTCAATATCATTTATTTGAAGTTGCAAGAGCAAGCAGAGAAGATGAAGCAGTCAGAAGAGGAAGAAGCGGAAGAAGCTGCGGAGATGGATCGCGAAGATTTGGTGAAGGACGATTCCAAAGATTCCTCGAAATAACAGCTCGGGCTGAGTTTACTTTTGAAGGGGAACAGTCTATAATAACAATACATCCTGCGATGTTCGTTTCGACTCTTCGTTGTTTTGAACCAATGGCTGTTTCTTGGGAGTTCAACATATCGGCGTGGCTGTCATGCCCCTATAGCGGGGACTTCAAAAGCGCTGCTGAGGACACCCACCTGCGAGAGCGGGTTCAGAAACATGTGAGTCTGACGGCATTAGCGGGTTTTTTACTTAACAGGGAAGAGCTTTCGTCGTTATTCCGGCGAAAGCTCTTTTTTCATGTATGAAAACATGGTATCATAGTATTTATGTAGATAGATGCCAGAGGGGGAGATCGTTGTTGTTGAAGCGGACCTTGATTGGGCTGCTGCGCAGTCATGAAGCGACGGGCGACAGGGCAAAGGATCCATTGCTGAAATCGCACTTTTACAAGTTGACCAAGGACAAGGCTTGGGAGGAAGTGGTATCCACTCTTAAGAAGATGCAGGGCTATAAGGTGCTTCACGAAGTGGAATCGGTTGGCGAGATTGTAATGGAGAAGCGCACGGTCAGCGGCAGAACGATGGATATTACAGTTTCTGTCATCGGTGTCGATCCGCTTAGATCAGCGGTCGATATTTATTCCGCCTCGCGCGGCTCTTTAGGGGATTTGGGCTCTAATTATCGTGTTATCCTTGAAATATACCGAACGTTAGACAAGCGGTTAGCCGCATACAAAGTAAATAGCTGATCCATAAGCAAAGCGAGGAAGGGAAGCCCTTCACTCGCTTTGTTTGCGGTATGTAGCAGCTTTGCATCTTAATTGCTGACTATAACAATTCCTTCACAGCTGCAATCGCCTTGTCATAATTTGGATGCTCGGTCATTTCGGATAAGTACTCTACGTACTGAATCGTGTTTTTTTGGTCGATGACGAAGATTGCTCGCATATCCAGGGCAAACTCTTTAATAAGCACGCCGTACGCTTCGCCGAAGCTATTAGTTTTATAATCGGACAACATAACGACTTTGTCTACGCCTGCCGCGCCGCACCAGCGCGCTTGCGCGAATGGCGTATCGACACTTACGGTGAGTATGGTGACATTGTCCCCTAAGCCGGCAGCTTCTTCGTTGAAACGGCGCGTCTGCATATCGCATACGCCGGTATCAATGGACGGGACCACGCTGATCAATTTTATTTTGCCGCTGTAATCGTTTAGAGAAGCTGTCTCCGTCAATGATTTGTTCAGGATGAAGTCGGGCGCTTGATCCCCTGCTTGCAGCGCTGGACCGATTAGTGTGATGGGATTGCCTTTCAAGGTTGCTGCACCTTTACGTTCTTGTACCATAACGAAATTCCTCCTTCAATGGGGTTTGATGAATACGACATTCATTATAATCGTTAAAGAAGTAAGTTGTCCAATAACTGGCGATACGAAAGGGGGGATTAGTTTGATATTTCTACGTTACGAAAGCTTTAAAGGGTACTTGCGTAACTATCCCGGCACATCGGTGCTTGTGCTGCTTAATATTATTTACTTTATTGTGCTTGTAATAAACGGTGATCCCAACGACGCTTTGCATGCGTTCCGGATGGGCGCTTTCATCTCGGATCCTGTGACTGATCCGTTAGGTTTGGAACAACCATGGCGATATATTGTTTCCCAGTTTATGCATGCTGACTTCAGCCATCTGTTTTTTAATATGTTCGCATTGATCGTATTCGTTCCGCCGCTTGAATATTTGGTGAAGACGGTCAGATTTATTCCATTTTACTTGCTCTGCGGCATCGGCGGCAATCTTTTGTCGGCGATTATGGCGATTGGTGATGGCGATATTCATATAGGCGTAGGAGCTTCCGGAGCAATTTATGGCGCGTATGGTGCGTATCTGTTTATCGCATTATTCCGGAAGTCGATGATGGACATCGCCTCGCGCAAGACGATATATCTCATATTGGGATTTGGCATCGTGTATTCCATTATGATGGTGAGGGTTAGTCTGTGGGGTCATGTAGGAGGTTTGTTGACGGGGTTTTTGCTTTACAAACTATTTGAATCGGCACATTTATGGAAACGGCAGCGCCGGTCTTAAATGTTGAAAATGGAGAGAGCGGACGGTATGGAACTACGACAATTGTATTATTTCGTGAAGGTAGCGAAGAAGGAGCATGTGACGCAGGCAGCGGAGGAGCTTCATGTCGCGCAATCGGCCGTTAGCCGGCAAATTCACCAGCTTGAAGAGGAGCTTGGGGTCAAGCTGTTCGTGCAGAAGGGGCGCAACTTGCAGCTCACTCCGGTTGGTGCGCTCTTCTTGAAGCGCGCGGAGGTGATATTGGCTGACTTGGAGCGCGCGGTCATTGAGATTCATGAATTCCTGGACCCAGAGAAAGGGGAGATCCGGCTCGGCTTCCCGCATAGTCTGGGGATATCTCTTGTTCCGCAGGTTGTAGCGGCTTTCCGTAAGCTTCATCCCAACGTGAAGTTCCGCTTCAAGCAAGGCATGTACCCGTCGCTTATTCGGGATCTGACGAAAGGGGAAATTGATCTGGCCTTCATCTCGCCGTTCCCGAAAGAGCACGAGCAGGTATGCGGCGAGGTGCTCCTGACGGAAGAATTGTACGCAATACTGCCTCCCGGACATCCTTTGTCGTCAGAGAAGGGGATCGAGCTGAAGCGACTTGAACATGAGACGTTTGTGCTGTTCAGCGAGGGCTACTCGCTTCGCCCTATCGTATGGGACGCTTGTGAGCGTGCGGGATTCATTCCGAAGATCGGCTTTGAAGGGGAAGAGACGGATACGATAAGAGGTCTTGTTGCCGCAGGTATGGGGGTTAGCTTGCTGCCAGAGATGGCGCTGGACTATTGCGGACCGCTTCAGCCCGAGAAGGTGAAGATAAGCAATCCGTCGGTGACGAGAACGATCGGATTGATCCGTCGATCCAACGAGAAGCTGCCGCTAGTAGCGAAGGTATTCCACGGTTTTCTTGTTCGTTACTTCAATGATCGTCAATAATAGAAGATAAGACTGCAAAAATAAGAAGGCCGTTCCCTTGGTCAGCATTGACCTGAAGGGGACGGCCTTTCTTATTAATCTCTGTTCTGCGTAAAAATGAGGATATAACGCAGCAGTTCCATCAAGGACAAGAGCGCTGCTGCCACATAGGTAAGCGCTGCGGCGTTCAATACCTTGGCAACGCCTCGCTCCTCGTTGTTCGTAATGAAGCCTTCTGCGACCATCAGCTCTCGTGCTCGATTGCTCGCGTTGAACTCCACCGGCAGCGTAATCAGTTGAAAGGCGACTGCGATAGAGAAGAAGATAATGCCAAGTCCGATCAACCCGAGCGCATTGAACAGGAAGCCGGCAATCAGCAGGAATGGCGCAATACCGGAGGCAAAGTTCACAATCGGGAAAATACGATGCCGCGCGACGAGGAACGGGTAGTGAACCTTGTGCTGAATGGCATGCCCTACCTCGTGGCAGGCGACTGAAATGGCTGATATCGAGTTCTCATAATAGACTGGCTCCGACAATCTCACTACTCGATTGATAGGGTCGTAGTGGTCGGTGAGAGCTCCGCGGACTGGTTCGATCGGTATGTCGTGCAGCCCGTTGCTATCCAGCATTCTTCTAGCGGCCTGATACCCTGTCAATCCGCTGCTTACCTGCACTGCGGTCCACTTCTTAAACGTGCCCTTCACACGGAATTGCGCCCAGATTGTAAGGGCGAAAGCCAACAATACTGGAATGTACATCATCATAGTCGATTCCTCCGTTACATGTTGTCTTCGTTACATGAGAGAGCTCTTGTTCGTCAGGAGCATCAACGCTTCGATACAGGCGGCGGCTTGGGGCATCATTCGGGTGTACAGGCGGTTAACTTGCCGCGGCTTCATCTTCTTGATGACCGGCTCGAGCTCCTTCACTTCTTGCTCCAGCTTGGCTAGATGCTGCTGTATTTCCGATAACTTCAATGTCACCTGTTCGTCCGGCGTCACTTCACTCCATGTGCTTAATGCGGATTTAATCTCATCTAACGTATACTTGGCTTTTTTCATCTCCTCAATACGTTCAAGGCGCTTTAAAGTTTCATGCGCATACAGGCGATAATTTTTTTCTGTCCGCTTAGCTGGCTCAATCAATCCGAGCTTCGTATAATAATCGATTGTTCTGGCGCTTATATTCGATATCCTCGACAATTCCCCGATCCGATACAGTTCTGCAATCACTCTATCACCGCCCTTATTCATCTTCTATTTCTAATATTAATAGGAATGAGATCATACAGTCAAACATTTGCGTTGCGCATGCAGTGGATGTTGTTGGGTGTAGTTATAAGGCAGAATAATTCATGTAACTAAACTTAACATAAAATTTGTACTACTGCATATATTATTTGTATTATTCGAATATCTTATCAATTTCACGTTGCCTAACAATCAGAAGGACACTATAATGGCAATATAAGCCTTTGGTTGTGTAATAAAATATAACATTGACAAAGGGAGTGTTTGTAATGGTGAAAAAAATGTTGTTGGCGTTAAGCTGTATGACGATTTTGTTTCCGGTGATGGCATTTGCTGCAGGGCCTGAAGCAGCTGTGCTTGACACAGGATTGAATTCATTGTGGATTATTTTATCCTTTATACTGGTTCTGCTTATGCAAGGCGGATTTATTCTGCTGGAAGCCGGCTCAACAAGGATGAAGAATGCAGGACACGTTGCCGGAAAAACCATCTTCACAGTAGGACTTGCCGCTCTTATCTATTGGGCAGTGGGCTACGGTATTGCATTCGGCGGCGATTTGGGCGACAACATGCTCAACAAATTTATAGGCTGGGGAGAATTTTTCTTTAGTCCCGCGACGGAGATGGCGGAAGGCGAATCTTATACGACGGCAGTATTCTTCCTGTTCCAGCTCGCATTTGCCGCCATTTCCCTTTCAATCGCATGGGGGGGCTTTGCCGAACGGGCAAAGCTATCGGCATACGTCGTATTTACATTCGTATTTATCGCTTTCGTTTATCCTGTAGTCGCGCATTGGATTTGGGGCGGCGGATGGCTGGCGGATCATGGCGCACAAGATTTCGCAGGCTCTACAGTGGTGCATTTGACAGGCGCGGTTGCCGCATTTGCCGCCACTGTTCTTCTGAAGCCGAGAATCGGCAAGTTTAACAAGGACGGCTCAGCCAACGAGATATTAGGTCACAATCAGGTGTTCACTGCGTTGTCCGTGCTGCTGCTCTGGGTCGGATGGTTCGGCTTCAATGCGGGTTCAACAGTTGCGATTGGTGACGGCTTCTTCACTTATGTCGCGTTCACGACGATGCTAGGAGCCGGTGCAGGCGGTGTAGCGGCGTTGCTTATTTCTTGGGCGGCGCAAGGCAAGGCGGATATTACGACGATGTTGAACGGTACGCTTGCCGGTCTGGTGGCAATAACGGCTTCTTGTGCATTTGTGGATCCATGGTCTGCGGTCGTCATCGGTCTGGTAGCAGGCGTGCTGGTATTCTATAGTGTGAAATTATTCGAGAAGCTGAAGGTGGATGATCCCATTTATGCCCTTTCTGTTCATGGTATGGCAGGCATATGGGGAACGCTTGCGAACGGGATATTCGCCACGCAGGCACTGGCAGACAAGGTTGGGGTAGGGCAAGGCGGGTTGATCGATACCGGCAGCTGGAAGCAGTTGTGGGTACAATTCCAATCTGTTATCGTAGCAGGCGCGTTCGTGCTCGTCGTCTCTTTTATAGCTCTTGGTATTATGAAGAAAGTTATCGGGTTCCGTGTCACGGAGGAGCAGGAAATTATCGGTCTTGACCTTAGTGAGCATGGCGCAT
Organism: Paenibacillus chungangensis; assembly: GCF_042675905.1. Classification (NCBI taxonomy): domain Bacteria; kingdom Bacillati; phylum Bacillota; class Bacilli; order Caryophanales; family Paenibacillaceae; genus Paenibacillus; species Paenibacillus chungangensis. The sequence continues at coordinate 394,184 of NZ_JBHTJZ010000005.1, forward strand.
ATGGTTATCCTGAGCAATTGAAAAAGCCGGGTGGGGATATCGGCGTTTAATGGTCGTAACGGAACAGGGGAGTGACCTGCGCATGTTGAATTTTGTGAACGCGGACTTGCAGCAGCGTATGGCGCGAGCGAGGAGTGCTGAGGATCTGCTGGAGCTTCGCGGATTCATGTACCAAGAGATGGAACGGCACTCTTATCTATCGATTGATATGCTGAACGAACAATTGAATGCATTGCACGACTGGGTGATAGGCAGAGCTATTGCGCTAGCGGAGAAGGAGTTGGCACGGAAGGGGAGGGGCGCTCCCCCCGTGCCATACGCTTATGTGCTGTTCGGCAGCGGAGGGCGCAAGGAGCAGACCTGGTCCAGCGACCAGGACAGCGGCATCATCTATGAGCATCAGGACTTGGATTGGGATACGACACAGGCCTACTTTCTGGCGCTGGGGGAAGAAATTGTAGATACCCTCTCTCGTGCGGGATACCCCCCTTGTGAAGGGAAGGTGCTGAGCAGCCATTCATTATGGTGCAAGTCCGTCCAACAGTGGCGTACCACCATCTCGTACTGGTGCAAGGACTCATCATGGGAGGCTGTGCGGTACTTGCTTATTATGGCAGACGGCAGAAGTGTCTATGGCGAAGAACGGTTGTGGAGCCAGTTGAAAGAGTGCTACTTAAGCGCTGTACAAAGCTATGCGAAGGTGCCAATCAGAATGCTGGAGAATACGATGCGACACAAGGTGCTGACGGGTATATTCGGCCAGTTGCTGACAGATCGGTATGGGGAGGATGCTGGCAATCTCGACATAAAGTATGGGGCTTATATTCCTATGGTTAATGCTGTCCGGTTACTGTCCATACGGGCTGGAATCGTTGAAACGTCTACATTGGAGAGATTATTGCGATTAATCGAACGCTACGAATTTACCGAGTCGGAAGGGAGAAGCTACCTCGACGCATTCCGCTTCTTCATACAAATGCGTCTGATGACCAAGGCTCATTTCGCAGATGGTTATTACATCAGCAGCGGCAAGCTGCCGCGTAGCGTATTGGCGAAGGAACAGGAAAGGGAGCTGAGAAGCTTCTTGAAGCAAGGGAGAAGACTGCAGCGATTCGTGAACAGGCTTAAGGATCGTTAGCGGCACATCGAGGCGGTGTCAGATGTGGAGGAGTATAAAGGAATCGGGAGAATGTGGCACTTGTACAAGCTGGGCGGAGTTACCCCGGCAATCGCTTCCATACTGGGTTCGCAGAAAGCGCAGCATATGGCCTATATTCGTCATGCGAATCGCCATATGCGCAATTCTTCTATGTTAGACGTGCCATTGCGTGAGCTAGAGGCGGCTGTCTTCGATCTGGAGACGACCGGATTTCATCCCGGCAGCGGCGATGAGATAATCTCGTTCGGTGCTGTAATCGTGCGAGGGGAGAAGGCCATCGAAGAAAGCGGGCACTTCTATTCGCTTGTCAATCCGAGTCGCGCGATACCGAAGCATATCCAGGAGCTGACTGGCATCACCGACGATATGGTGAAGGAGGCTCCGCCTCTTCTGGAAGCGCTGCGCCAGTTCATGGCTTTCATCGGCAAGCGATTGCTGATCGCCCATGGGTCTAATCACGACAGGAAATTTCTTGATGCCGCACTATGGCGAACATCAAGAGTGAATCTGAACCATCGCGTGTTGGATACGATGATGGTGGCGAAGTGGTTGGAGCCAGGACGTGAAGATTACGGACTGGACGGGTTGCTCTCCACCAACGGCATACAACTTCGCCGGCGTCATCATGCCCTGGATGATGCTTTGATGACAGGCGAACTATGGCAAATTTACTTGAAGCAAATGTTGGAGCGGCAAGTAATTACGCTTGGCGATCTGTATGCGTATTTAAGTCGGCGCTAACGGAATCGGGACGAGGGTCGATAGTTAGGCTTTGCTTTGTTGCTTGGGCGGATGGAGCAGGGCAATGACGCTCCAAAGCGACGCAAGGCTGAGTGCCGTCAGCATAACGAACAGCCAGGTGGCCGATCGAGCGGCCAACCAGGTGAACAATGGCGGACCGGCTGCGACACCGAAGAAGCGCAAGCTGTTATATAACGAAGTGACCATGCCGCGATGGGAGCGATCCACAGCCCCTGTAATGAGTGTATTGAGACAAGGAAGAATAAATCCTGTGCCTATGCTGCTGATGGAGATGAAGATCATCAGGACGATCATGGATGCGTGCCAGAGGGAGGCGGCAATGAGTGACGCCGACATCATAATTAGCCCTGTTATAATGATGCCTCGTATTCGCTTCCCATTTTTTTTGATCACTTTGCCCGTAATAAATGCCGTTATGACCAGTCCCAGGAGAGGAATAGCCAGCACGCCACCTTTCGCTACCCCTTGAAGGGACATAGGCGGCTTCTCCAGCATATCGGATAAATAGACAAGTAGGCCGAATAAAATAAATAATCCCAAGGAGCCCGCGAAGTAAGCGGTGAACAGCCACTTGTTATTCTTGCTGTAGATGTCCCTCATGCCGGATAAATACTGCTTAAGCGGCATGGCGCCCTGACGGTGCTCCGGCTCCTTGATGAATAGGATGACCGTCAGCAGGGCGGCGCCGCATACGATCGGGAAAGCGAAGAACGGGGCATACCAGATCCACAAGCCGAGCAAAGATCCGAGGATTGGGCTGATGACCTTGCCTGCTCCATTGGAAGCTTCGATCAGTCCAAGCAATTCACTCTCTGCTCCGTCCTTGTACAGGTCGCCGACTAGAGCCATAGCGATCGGAGCTGTTCCGGCAGCCGCTATGCCTTGAATGACCCGGGAACCGATTAATAAGGGGTAGGAGTGCCAGACGGCGGCGAATCCCGCTAGCAAGCCTGCTGCGCCATAGATCGCAAGCGCCGGCACGATGATCACTTTCCGTCTCGTTCGATCGGCGCAATAGCCGATGAAAGGTATGAATAGAGCTGCGGATACCGAGAATAAAGAGATGACGAGACTGGACTGCAGCGAGGTTAAGCCCATATGCTCCGCCATGTCCGGCAGGATGGGCACGAGCATGGAGTTGCCGAGCACGAGTACGAGCGGGACTGTGGCGAATGCAGCAGGTTGAAGCCATTTGGACTGCGCCATGTTCAAGTGTTCCTCCTCCGTGAAGTAAGTGAATGGCTTTGTTGAAGGTTTTATGGCTAATCTGCCCTACGACTTGAGCTTCCATACCTTGCGTGTTACGATGAGTTGAGTGTTTGAGTGCAAATTATTCTAATAAGGGAAGGGACAGTATGAGGAATATCATCTCTTTATTCGCCATTGCAATTCTGTTCGCAGGTCTTGGGACATATCAATATATGACAAGGGAAGTCGAAGCGGCAGCCTCTGAGGCTGTCCATGAGGAATTTAGACCGAAGGCCGGTTATATGGCGCAACCGTTCGGACTTCCCGATCTCGACGATAACATTGTCTCCGCAGGCGCAGCGGGGGATAAATTGCAATTGGTTAATTTCTGGGCGTCATGGTGCGGCCCCTGCGAGCTGGAGGCGCCTGATCTGCAAAAGCTGCATGAACAGTATGGAGAATTTGTAACCTTATATGGGGTCAATTCCACCTATTACGATAAGGAGCGCGAAGCCAGGAAGTTCGTAGATACGTATCAGTTCACTTTTCCCGTACTGATGGACCGGGAAGGCACGATCACGAATCGATATAAAGTGAAGGTCTATCCCACGACATTCCTGATCGATAGCGAGGGCGTTATTCGTGAGCGAATTAATGGCATCATTCCTTATGAGGAATGGGAGAGATTAATTGAGAAGTGGTCACAGTAGAAGGCAGACATGAGAAAGGAAGGCTCCTATTTTCGGAAGCCTTCCTTTTTCGATGGAACCTTAATGATTGCTTAAGCCTATCCGTTCCGATTTCTCGTTGCCGCTAATCTCAAGCTTGACCATGTTCATTAACGCGTACCGGAAGCTGTCGATTAACGCTTCCCAGCTCGCTTCGATAACGTTGCCGGATACACCGACCGTGCTCCAGGAGTTGTCTAGTCCCGTTGATTCCACCAGCACCCGCACTTTCGCTGCGGTTGCGTCCTTCTCGTCGATGACTCTGACCTTGTAGTCGGACAGATGGATGCTATCGATCTGTGGGAAGAATTGCACGAGCGACTTGCGCAGTGCATTGTCCAGCGCGTTGACGGGGCCGTTCCCTTCGGCCGCCGTATGTACCTGCTGCCCGTCAACGTTCAACTTGACGATCGCCTCCGAGATCATGCCGGCTTGTGTGCGTTCCACATGAATTTTGAACGATTCCACCTGGAATATGGGCTTGAACTCACCGAATGCTTCCCGCAACAGCAACTCCATGGAAGCGTCCGCACCCTCGAATTGGTAGCCTTGATGCTCCAACTCCTTGATTCTGTTCATTATTTCTTTCGTTTTCTCATTATTGTTATTAATATCAAGACCAAGCTCCGCCGCTTTGGAGATAATATTGCTCTGTCCCGCGAGCTCAGAGACAAGAATTCGTTGCTTATTGCCCACCAGCTCCGGCTGCACATGTTCGTATGTCTTTGCATCCTTCATAATCGCCGATACGTGGATGCCGCCTTTGTGCGCGAATGCGGCGTTGCCTACATACGCTTGGCCTACCGGCATATGCACATTGGCGATCTCACTAACGTACCGCGCTGTCGACGTCAAGGTGCCAAGCTGTTCCTCCGGAAGACAGCTGTAGTTCATTTTCAACTGGAGGTTGGGGATGATGGAGCACAGATTGGCATTGCCGCAGCGTTCGCCATAGCCATTGATCGTCCCCTGAACTTGCCTTGCGCCAGCCTCTACCGCGGCAAGCGTATTGGCGACAGCGAGCTCGCAGTCGTTATGGGTATGGATGCCGATCGGAGTGTCCAGCTCGGCTCTAACTCTGCCCACGATCTCGCGAATCTCGCCGGGCAGCGTGCCGCCGTTCGTATCGCACAGCACGAGCCAATCGGCTCCCGCTTCCGCCGCTTTACGCAATGCCGCGAGCGCGTAATCCGGATTGTGCTTATATCCGTCGAAGAAGTGCTCGGCATCGTACATCGCTTCCATTCCTTTCATTTTAAGGAAAGCGAACGAGTCGTGGATCATTGCCAGATTCTCCTCCAACGTCGTCTGCAATGCGGTGTGCACATGAAAGTCCCACGCTTTGCCGACAAGCGTAGCGGCGGGTACGCCGGATTCTACGATACGGAGCAAGCTGGCATCTTGTTCGGCGATGCTGTTCTTGCGGCGCGTACTGCCGAATGCAGTCAGCTTGGCGCTCAGGTTGAACGCTTTCACCCGCTGGAAGAATTCGATATCTTTGCCGTTGCTGCCGGGATTGCCGCCCTCGATATAGTGCACACCCAGCGCATCCAGCTTTAGGGCAATTTTTAATTTGTCGTCTGCGGACAAGCTGATGCCTTCCCCTTGCGTACCGTCGCGCAGCGTCGTATCAAATATGCTGATAGTTGATGACATTCCTGTAGACGCCTCCTTCAGTAAAGACCTTAACAAATCATAATTAACGATTATAACACTTTATTCGTGTAAAGTAGAGAGGCAAGTTCAAATTTTATTAATTATGAGATAGCGGTACATTGACTTGGCATAGTGCACATACTATGCTGAATATAATGTAGACAAGCTGCATGGGTAGCACGCTTGAAGGAGGGCTGTCGATGTCTGATGTGGATGCGCATTACCCGGCGCGCGGCAGAGTAATCATCCATCTGGATATGAACGCTTTCTACTGTTCCGTACACGAAGCGGAGCAGCCGGAATATTATAGAGAGATCCCGACAGCCGTATCCGGCAGCGTAGAGATGCGTAAAGGAATTATCGTGACTTGCTCATATGCGGCAAGAGCACGCGGCGTCAAGACAGGCATGAATGTGGCGCAAGCGATGCGGATCTGCCCAGAGCTTGTACTGATCAAGCCGGACTTCGAGCTTTATCGCAAGTATTCGAGAGGATTCCTGTCCATTGCCCGGCAGTTCACTCCCATGGTGGAGCAGGTGTCCATTGACGAGTGTTACCTTGATATTACCGGCTCGAAGCTGTTCGGCACGCCGCTGGACATTGCGAAGAAGCTGCAATACCGCATTGCTTCGGAGTGGTCCCTTCCTTGTTCGATCGGGCTTGCGCCCAACAAGCTGCTGGCGAAGATGGCTTCGGACATGATGAAGCCGAACGGGCTGACCGTCCTGCGCTTGCGGGATGTGCCTTCCCTTCTGTGGGATAAGCCATGCGGATTCCTGTTCGGAATAGGCGGCAAAACAGAGAAGAAGCTGCTTAGCCTGAACATTGAAACGATCGGAGAGCTGGCGGCTACGAATGAAGCGATCCTGAACAAGCACTTCGGAGTATTGGGCTCGTGGATGAAGTCGGCGGCGCACGGCATCGACCACTCTCCAGTCAATCCGATCCGCGAGAAGAATAAGTCAATCGGCCATACGACCACGCTGCCTCAGGACTTGACGGAGAAAGAGGATATCTACAGGGTGCTGCTCAATCTCTCGGACCAGACGGGTCGCAGGCTGCGTCGACAGAAGCTGGTGGCGGCCACCGTGCAGATTACGATTCGTAGGCCGGACATGTCGACGATAACGAGGTCTCATACGCTGCGAGTGCCTACCGACGACACCGGTGTTATATACCATGAATCCAAGCGTCTATACAATCGGCATTGGAAGCAGGGGGAGCCTATCCGCTTGCTCGGCGTAGCGCTTCAGAATTTGACATCTGCTGAAGAGACGGCGCTGCAGCTGGATTTGTTCCATTATGAGGAACAGCCGCGCAAGGAGGCACTGACAAGGACAATGGACGCGCTGCGCGATCGTTTCGGCGAGGATGCCGTCCTGACGGCGGGAATGCTGGGAGATGATCCCTCTGCCTTAATCAGGAACAAACGAATTCGCGGGACGTCCTTGCAAAGAGACGATACTTTGTTATATATTGATGAGTGAAGGTTTTCAGGTTAATTGGGATCAGCTGGAAGTTGTAGCGGTTGATTCTGTTACGATAAGGAGGGGAAATGAATGGCTAAATATACATGGGTGGAGAAAGACACTTGTATCGCTTGCGGCGCATGCGGAGCAACGGCGCCAGATATTTACGATTACGATGACGAAGGAATCGCGGAAGTCATCTATGATGGCGATGAGAACCATGGCAATACAGAGATACCGGAAGATATGTATGACGATATGCAGGATGCATGCGACGGATGCCCGACGGATTCCATCAAGATTGCCGACGAGCCGTTTAACGCACCGGGCTAATAATAATCATTACGACAAATAATAAGCTTTTCTCCAAGCAGGCGGAGAGGAGCTTTTTTTGTTGATCATTTTTTAGTGGGCTTGTTTGCTGTGAATTGTGCGGCATAGGCCTTAAGTCTCATTGAAGAAACGGTTTTTTTTCCGATATATTCCTTAAAGTGCGTGTTTAAAGCAGAGGAAGCGGAGGGGAACCGGATGAAGAAGCCGGACGACATCCTGTATTTGAAGCAGTTCGTCAAGCAGCATCCTGACAACAAAATGGGGTGGTACTTGCTCGGCAAGCATTACAGGGAAGCGGGAAAAGACGGGAAGGCCAATTACTGCTTTATCCAGGCAGGCGATATATACGACGCATATGAGCAGGAGAGTCATCCGCTGGCCCATTCCGAGCAGCAGCTTGAAGAGCTGAAGCGATGGGACCGTACGCAGAAGAAGAGAAAATTGTGGCGTCGAACCGCGTTGGCCGCGGCGATCCTGTTAATCGTTACACTGCTTATTCCTTACAATCAGTTCGGAAGGAAAGATACTCAGCCGGACAATCAGCAGCCTGCGGCGACGACGACAGCGGCTGCCAGATTGGCTGTTGGCGTCATATTTATTCCACAAGCCCACTTCCAGCCTGTCGGTTATGCGATGGAGAAGTTGATGGAAGCGGGCGGCGGAGCGCCGCGGCTTACGTTGGCTGCATCCCTTGGCGAGGAAGGGGGAATGATGCAGTGGATTAGCAGGGCGAGGCTCTATATGACGGCAGACAGGTCGCAAGGCGGCAATCCGCTAGAGTTGAAGCTGCTCGATCGTGAAGCGTGCTTGTGCGAGCCTTGGGACAGGAGTCGGGCGGAAGAAGTGCTCAAGGATTGGAAGAAGCGGCAAGAGACGCACTGGGTGCTTGGCAGCGGCATCATGCAGTATAAGCGAATATATGGCAAGTGGCCGGAAAGCTTGAACGATCTTATTCGGCCGTACCCCAACAATATTTTGTCCGGTGAAGGGGATGGCATGGGAGAGAGCTTTAGCGGCTTGTTAGAAGTCATCAAGAAGAAGGCGGCTTTAAGAGAGAAGGATTCGCAAGACAGCGGAGAAGGGAAGGTTAAGGCGGGAGCGGCCGATCTGGTGCGGACGGTCAGCTCGAATGGACTGTATGACGAGGCTTGGGATAAGCCACTCGAAGTTATTGTCGATACCGATAGTTATCAGTTGGCCGTTGTGCAGAACAATATAGTCATTCGTAGCTACACGGTAGGACTTGGCGGAGACAAGACGCCGGAAGGCGACTTCTATATAAGTGAAAAAGTAAGAAATCCGAAGGGAAGTCAGGAAGGTATGTTCGGGACGAGAGGTATGACCTTGTCGGGATCGCTGTACGCGATTCATGGAACTAATGAACCGGATAGTATCGGCAAGGACGAATCGCTGGGCTGTATCCGAATGAGAGACACCGATGTTGAGGAGTTATATGATCTGGTTCCTCTGGGAACCCGTGTAACGATCAAGGGAGGGAAGCTTCCGTTCGGACCGAAGCAGCCGGAGAACAATTTCTCACTCGTACCGAAGCAAGATGAAAGCAATCCCTCCAAGGTGTATCAATGGCTAACCTGAGAGACTTAAGATGTGAATATAAGGAGAAGAGAGATGGCAACTACGATGACTCCAGCGATGGAGCCGATCCATATTAGCGCCTTCTTGTTTATTTCTTCATTCTCCTTCGGTTTTAATGTTGCCGGTTTGCGTTTCGGAGCGCTCAATTGGGATCAACCTTTCTTTAAAATAATATAAACATGCAAACATGCCTATATTGTAATCGTTTTACTTCGTAGTCGCAACCAAACGCCCTTGTGAGAGGTTGATGTATGGACCGATTCTCGCAAGGGTTGTTTGTCATGGAAGCTGACATGAACACGCCTTTTTAGAAGCGATAGCCCTTTTCTTTTTGCGTCAAAAGGGATAAACTGATCGATAGAGCATAATAGTCAGAACGGAGTGAAGTCGTTGTTATACGAAAAGCTGCTTAAACCTTATTTTTTTAAATTGGATCCCGAAAAAGCGCATCACCTCGTCATCGATGGGCTGGCTACAGCAAGCAGAGTACCGGGGGCGCTCGGGGTTATGAATGCTATGTACGGCGTGAATGCCAATCCCCAATTGTCTACGGAGCTGTTCGGCATCCATTTTCCCCATCCTGTCGGACTGGCAGCGGGACTGGACAAGAATGGGAAAGCGACTGACGGATTCTCCAGCATTGGGTTCGGCTTCATGGAGGTCGGTACGGTGACGCCGAAGGGGCAGCCAGGCAATGAGACGCCCAGATTGTTCAGGCTTCCGCCCGATGGGGCGCTGATTAATCGGATGGGCTTTAATAATGAAGGTGCCGCGGCAATGGCGGATTCGCTGAAGAGACGGAACATTCATCGCATTCCTATTGCCGTCAATATCGGTAAAAACAAGGATACCCCGAATGACGAAGCGCATAAGGACTATCAGTCGTGCATTCAGTCGCTTTATGATTCCGGGGACTTCTTCGTGATCAATATCAGCTCGCCCAATACCCAGGGACTGCGAGACTTGCAACATGGCGAAGAGCTTCGCAAGCTTCTGGACATCGTGAATGAGGAGGTCAGACAGCAGGCTGCGAAGCGTAACGGCGCACCGAAGCCCGTATTGGTAAAGATTGCTCCGGACATGTCTGAAGCGGAGCTGGAGCAGACGGTTGCAACGATTATGTCAAGCGGTGTATCCGGCATCATTGCCACGAATACAACGTTGTCGCGGGATGGACTGGTGCATGTCAACAAGTCCGAGACCGGAGGATTGTCGGGCATTCCGCTGAAGGAGCGCTCAACGGAAGTGATACGCACGGTATATAAGCTGACGGGAGGCAAGCTGCCTATTATTGGTTCCGGAGGCATCTTTACAGCGCAGGACGCATACGATAAAATTCGCGCGGGTGCTTCGCTCGTGGAAGTATACACGGCATTAATCTATAAAGGACCAGGCCTGCTTCGCGAGCTGACGAGCGGGTTATCGGAATGTTTGAGAAGGGACGGCTACAGCCATATTGCGGAAGCAGTGGGTGTTGATCATAGATAGATACAGGAGGCGGCCGGATGGACGGAAGAGACTGGAGTTTATTTTTACAGCCTTACGAACAAGCGGTTGAGGAATTAAAGGTTAAATTTAAAACGATGCGTGTTGAGCTTAAGTTGCGGGAAGCGTATGCGCCAATCGAATTCGTTACTGGCCGTGTGAAGCGTGTATCCAGCATATTGGACAAAGCGAAGCGGCTGGGTGTTGCGTCCGATCAGTTAGAGACGGGAATAGAAGATATTGCCGGTATCCGCATAATGTGTCAATTCGTTGACGATATTCATAGAGTGGCGGAATTAATTCGAAGCAGGCGGGACTTGAAGCTTGTCTACGAGAAGGACTACATTACCAACTATAAAGATAGCGGCTATCGCAGTTACCATATCATCGTAGAATATCCCGTGCAGACGGCTTTAGGGTATAAAAAAGTGCTGGCTGAAATTCAAATCAGGACGCTTGCCATGAATTTTTGGGCAACGATCGAGCATTCCTTGAACTATAAGTACAAGGAACGCTTGCCGGAGGATGTAAGGGATCGACTGAAGAAGGCTGCGGAGGCCGCATCTCTGCTGGATAATGAAATGACGCGAATTCGCCAGGAAATATTGGACGCCCAGACCGACTTCGAAGAGAGGTCCAATATTGTCTCGCGAGTGCTGGGAGGCATACAGAATCTGTATTTCTATCATCGGGTCCGCGAAGCCGCTCAATATCAGATGAAGTTTAATGAACTATTCGAAGGGGAGGATTATCAAGGCTTGAACGAGTTGTATGCCAGCATTCAACAATCCATCACGAAAGCGAAAAAAGGGGTCTAGCTTTTTTGCGGGGATACAGAACTATTGCAGAATGGAGACGATTAACAGCATGGCGGATCGGTTGCGGCTTGACAAGCTGCTGGCTAATATGGGCTATGGGACGCGCAGCGAGATCAAGAGGGCGGTAAAACTGGGCAAGGTAACAGTTGACGGAATTGTGGCGAGGGATAGCGGGCAAATGATTGAGCCAGAGAAGCAAAGCGTCCAATATGAGGGAGAAACGGTCGTGTATCGCGACGTGATCTACATAATGATGAATAAGCCGCCTGGCGTTATTTCGGCTACGGAAGACGCTCGCGAGAGAACGGTCGTTGATTTGCTGAAGCCGGAGGACAAATTGCTGAAGCCTTTCCCGGTAGGTCGGCTGGACAAGGATACGGTGGGTCTGCTGTTGCTTACGAATGACGGAGCATTGGCGCATGATCTATTGTCCCCGAAGAAACATGTTGCCAAGACGTATGAAGCATTGGTGCTTGGTCAAGTTGGCGAAAGCGATATTCAGGCTTTCGCAAAAGGCGTTATGCTGGATGACGGCTATATGACGATGCCAGGGGAACTTGTCATCATAGAGCATCCAGAGTGGCAAGGGAAAGCGTGCTCATTCATACGACTAACCATTAGAGAGGGAAAGTTCCATCAGGTTAAGCGGATGTTTGAGTCAGTGGGGAAACGGGTACTTACATTGAAACGTGTAAGTATGGGATCGCTTATGCTTGATCACGCCTTGGAAGAGGGGCGCTACCGGGAGTTGACCCCGGATGAGTTGTCGCAATTGAAAGGAAATCGCCAGAGCTAATGCTCTGGCGATTTTGGTGTATGGATAGAGTTACACAGCAAAGTCCTCGTTACGATGATTATAAGAGTCGGTTACGGCCTTCTGCCGCTTCCTTTCCCGCTTCTTCCGATTGCTCTTCCTCCGGAACGTCCTCCGGAGCGCCCTCCGGAGCGTCCTTCGGAGGTGTTGGAACGGCCGCCAGATCTACCGCCGGATTTGCTCCGAGAGCGATCTCCGGTTGGCCGATCGGATGATTCCCAAGGGTTTTGGCTAGTTCGATTGTTCTTCAGGCGGTTCGTATTGTTGCTTTCTGATCGAGCGGCTTGCGCGCCCCCGCTTCTTCCGCCTTTGCCGCGCGCCCGTTTAGAAGATTGTTCTGAAGAGGGAAGAGCAGAAGCGTTATTGGATTTGCCGCCCGTAAGCAAGGTCCCGTCCCGGTCGATCGTTTTACGATCGATGCCGGATTTAATGCCTTTCTCGATGGAAGCAAGCTTGGAGCTGTCGTACGGTGTTGCTAGCGTGACTGCTACGCCCTGTTGTCCTGCGCGCCCCGTTCTTCCTATTCTGTGTATATAGATCTCCGCATCCTGCGGCACGTCATAATTGTATACATGCGTGACGCCTTCCACATCTAGGCCCCGAGCTGCGACATCTGTTGCCACTAACATTTGAAGCTTGGCTTCACGGAATCGCTTCATAACCTGCTCACGCTTGGCTTGCGTTAAATCGCCATGCAACTCATCACTTTGAAATCCTTGCTCTTGTAAAGCTTCATTGAGCTTTTTCGCCCGGATTTTAGTTCTGCAGAAAATAACCGCAAGGTAAGGCTGATGTAATTGAAGCAGCTCGACAAGCGCGCGTTGCTTGCCGCGATCAGTCGTCTCTACAATCATTTGTTTAATATTATCGAGCGTAACATTTGTACTTTTGATTTGCACATCGGCGGGATTGTTCATATATTCGCCGGCAAGCTTTCGAATCGCTCCAGGCATGGTGGCCGAGAACAGCATCGTTTGCCGTGCGCGAGGCGTACTGGCTATTATGCTTTCCACTTCAGGAAGAAATCCCATGTGAAGCATTTGGTCCGCTTCATCTAGCACGAGCATAGACAGCTTGCCGAGATTAACCGTACCACGGGTAAGATGATCGATCAGTCTACCTGGTGTAGCGACGACGATGTGAGGAGTATGCTTAAGCTTGCGAATTTGAGCTTCCACATCCTGACCGCCGTATGCAGCCAGCACCCGCACGCTGTACGCGGGAGCGAGCTTTTTCAACTCTGTTGTAATTTGCAGGGCCAGTTCGCGAGTGGGCGTTAAAATGAGCCCTTGTACTTGATCTTTGTTCACATTTATATGTTGGAGCATAGGTAGTGCGAAAGCGAGTGTTTTTCCGGTGCCGGTCTGAGCTTGGGCAATGACGTCCTGGTTTTTAAGCAAGAGGGGAATGGTTTCTTTCTGAACGGGAGTGGGTGCGCTTATTCCTTGTTGTATCAGTATTTCCGTAAGCTCAGGCTGGATACCTAGAGCGCTGAACGCAGTTGACATATTATCGAATTCCTCATTTCATCTCATCTTATGAAGCTTAGTATAACAGTTAAGGACGAGGAGTGCATCTTCAAGTTCCATATGATATGCTTATAGCCGGCATCCTTCGATAACAATAGGGATACGAAGTGATGAACATACGCGAGGTCGTTTTTTTACATGAATCGGAAGGTGGATTATTGACAAATATGAGCAGCAGAGATCAGTCCGACATATCGAACACACCTGTTGATTATCAGTCTCGAGATATTGATTTAAAGGGAGTTTGGCTTTTGGTTGGCGGCATCATTTTACTGTCCATTGTGTTGCGTGCGCCAATTACTATAGTGGGGCCCATTGTGGAGCAAATACAGAATGACTTGGGTCTTTCTGGTGCAGCGATGGGGTTGCTAACGACTTTGCCTCTGCTTGCATTTGGCTTGTTTTCTCCTTTCGCACCGACCGCCGCTGCGAAATACGGTTTGGAACGGACGCTGTTATTTGCTACGATCTTATTGACACTGGCCATCATTGTTCGCTCATTAGCAGGATCGGCAGCATTATTTATTGGTACAGTATTGATCGGAGCGGGAATTGCTTTTGCGAATGTACTTTTACCCAGTCTTGTGAAGCGGGATTTTCCGGAACGCATTGGCTTGATGACGGGGATATATACAGTTGCCATGAATTTAGGAGCCGCAGTCGGTTCGGGTTTTAGCTATCCTTTGACGGTCGGATTTGGCATTAGCTGGGCAGGAACGCTTGCTTCATGCGCAGTTATCGCTCTTGCGGCAACTATCGTATGGGTGCAGTTGACGAAGAGTTCCAGACGCCGAACCGTGGATACAATATCTATTGCAGGATCACGAAGCAACGGAAGAGGGCGTGTATGGGGATCGACACTGGCTTGGATGGTATCTCTATTTCTGGCACTGCAATCCTTTTGCTTTTATGTCAATGTCACATGGATACCGACGATTCTGGCGGACAAAGGGCTTAGCCATACCAGTGCGGGCTGGATGCTGTCCCTTATGCAGGTCATCAGCATGGGATCGACATTCATTGTGCCGATAGTGGCAGGAAAACAGAAGAGCCAGCGGGGACTTGCGCTGCTGATGGCAGCGATGTTTGTAGCAGGCTATGTTGGTTTGTTAGTAGGAAGTGCGGGGTTCGTCATTCCAGTGATGATATTGCTTGGATTGGGAGTCGGCGGCGGATTTGGACTTGCCGTTATGTTCTTTGCATTACGGGCAAGTACGAGCGAGATTTCCGCCAAGCTATCTGGAATGGCGCAATCCGTCGGTTATTTGCTTGCGGCAACGGGACCTTTTTTGTTCGGTTATTTGCATGACCGGACGGGCAGCTGGACATGGCCGCTAATCGTCATCATAATCGTGTCGATCGCTTACGGGATCGTTGGCCTTTGGGCTGGCGCGGACAAAAAAATATAAGATTCGAGAATTGAAGGGAGAGTGCGCGTATTCGTAAAAGCAAGCAAAGGCTAATAATCATAATCAGCGTATTATCCATCCTAACAGGATTACTTTATTGGAATGATTGGTTGTTTAACTTTGACTTTCTTGGGCCGGAAGCTGGCTCCGAGCGTTCTGTCGTCAAGGTCTGGGGCTGGAATTGTTCCGGAATTGGCGCATTGCTTATGCTTACTTTATGGCTTCGTAGTAAAATGAATCTAAAGTCCAACGATGGTTTATTGATTTTATTTCTGCTGCTTATGTTTATCGTTCAGCTTATCCCGGCCAGTATTTGGCTTGTACTTCTGTTTTCTGAATGGACCTGGATGGGAGGGGCCGTGCATACTATCCTACTGCTCCTTATTATCAGAGTGTTCATAATGGGAGGAAGCGGCGTCAAAACTTGACACTTTCAATTGTTAGCTTATATAATCGATAGTAATTGTTTTTTTATAGAATATGCATTGATGAGGAATAGTACGCGTATGTTCAAGGCTTTAGAGAGCCGGCGGATGGTGGAAGCCGGACCTTGATGACGGGGAAGCTCGCCTCGGAGCAGCGTGTGAAGCCGTCTTCTCAAGACGGGGCAAGCGCGTCGCATGGCCTGCGATATAGGCTTGAAGTGAGCATAGGGCAAAGCATGCCCCATGCTAACTAGGGTGGTACCACGGGAGAATAACCTCTCGTCCCTAGCGTTGAACCGCTGGGGACGGGAGGTTTTTTGTTTTGTATGCACAATGAGGAGGTTGGAAGTATGGGTCAAGAGAGTCAGCGTCATGGTTACAATCCTTTAGCGATTGAACCAAAGTGGCAAACCTATTGGGATGAGAACAAATCCTTCAAAACGTCGGAGGAGTCCGGCAAGCCAAAGTTCTATGCGCTTGATATGTTCCCGTATCCATCCGGAGCCGGATTGCATGTCGGTCATCCGGAAGGCTATACGGCTACAGATATCCTATCGCGCTATAAGCGAATGAAAGGTTATAACGTTCTGCATCCAATGGGCTGGGATGCGTTCGGATTGCCCGCAGAGCAGCATGCACTGGATACCGGTCAGCATCCGCGCGACATCACATTCAAGAACATCGATAATTTCAGAAGACAAATCAAATCGCTGGGCTTCTCTTATGATTGGGATCGCGAATTCAGCACGACGGATCCTGATTACTACAAGTGGACGCAGTGGATATTCATCCAGCTATACAAGCGCGGGCTGGCATATGTCGCTGAAGTTCCCGTCAATTGGTGTCCTGCGCTGGGTACAGTGCTGGCCAATGAAGAGGTTATTGACGGCAAGAGCGAGCGTGGCGGACACCCTGTCATCCGCAAGCCGATGCGGCAATGGATGCTGAAGATTACGGAGTATGCGGAAAGACTGCTGGAGGATCTGGAGGAACTGGATTGGTCCGAGAGCATCAAGGATATGCAGCGCAACTGGATCGGGAAATCCACAGGTGCTGAAGTGACGTTCCCGATCGACGGTCATGATGCTTCGCTAGTCGTATTCACGACACGTCCGGATACGCTGTTCGGTGCCACCTACTGTGTACTGGCTCCCGAGCATGAGCTGGTAGCAAGCATTACAACGGCTGAGCAGAGGGCTGCTGTGGAAGCCTATCAGGAAGCGGCTGCGCGCAAGAGCGATCTGGAGCGTACTGATCTAGCGAAGGACAAGACAGGTGTATTCACAGGGGCATATGCCATTAACCCTGTGAGCGGAGCCCGAACGCCGATATGGATCGCAGACTATGTATTAGCTGGTTACGGTACAGGCGCGATTATGTCCGTTCCGGGACATGATACGCGAGACTGGGAATTCGCCAAGCAATTCGACCTGCCTATCATTGAAGTTGTGCAGGGTGGAGATATTGATAAGGAAGCTTATACGGGAGACGGTGTTCATATCAATTCAGAATTCCTGAACGGGTTGAACAATGAAGAAGCGATCGCTCGCATGATTCAGCACCTGGAGGAGACGGACAAAGGCAAATCGAAAATCACTTATCGCCTGCGCGATTGGTTGTTCAGCCGGCAGCGTTACTGGGGCGAGCCGATTCCGGTGTTGCATCTTGAAGACGGCTCGATGAAGACGGTGCCTGAAGATCAACTGCCGCTTATTCTTCCTGATGTCGATGCGATTAAACCATCTGGAACAGGGGAATCGCCGCTTGCGAATGTGACGGATTGGGTGAACACGATCGATCCTGAGACAGGAATGAAGGCACGTCGAGAGACGAACACCATGCCTCAGTGGGCCGGCAGCTGCTGGTATTACTTGCGTTTCATTGATCCCAAGAACGATAAGGAAATATGCTCGCCGGAGAAGCAGGAGGAATGGCTGCCGGTAGACCTGTATATCGGAGGCGCCGAGCATGCTGTATTGCATCTGTTGTACGCGAGATTCTGGCATAAAGTTCTATACGATATCGGTGTCGTCAATACGAAGGAGCCGTTCCACAAGCTGGTGAACCAAGGCATGATTCTGGGCACGAACAATGAGAAAATGTCCAAATCCCGCGGCAATGTCATTAATCCCGATGATATTGTGAATGAATTCGGCGCAGATACGCTTCGTATGTATGAAATGTTCATGGGGCCGCTGGAGGCGACGAAACCTTGGAATGAGAACGGGGTAGAAGGATCATACCGATTCTTGGCTCGTGTATGGCGATTGTTCGTGAATGAGGATGGCAGCCTGAACGAGCGGATCGGCGGCGAAGAAGCAAGTGAAACATTCATGCGTACATGGCATCGTTCCATTAAGAAGATTACGGACGATTACGATCATCTTCGGTTTAACACGGTCATCAGCCAATTGATGATTTTCGTGAATGATGCTTATAAAGCCGAGAAGCTTCCGCAGCAAGCTATGGAGAACTTCGTGCAGATGCTTTCCCCGATTGCTCCGCACATCGCTGAAGAACTGTGGGAAAAGCTTGGACACAATGAAAGCATCACCTATGCGCAATGGCCTGCTTACGATGAAGCCTGGACAATCGATCAACAAGTTGAAATCGTCGTGCAAGTGAATGGAAAGATTGTTGAGCGCACATCTATTCCTGCTGATATGAATGAAGCGGATACGGAAGCGATGGTTAAAGAGCTGGACAAAGTTCAGGATTTGATAAACGGAAAAACGGTGCGTAAAGTCATCGTCGTGAAAGGCAAGCTGGTAAATATCGTTGCAAACTAAATAAAAGCAACCCGAAGAGGTGGGCGGCTTTAGCTGAAGAACAGCTATTGTCCGTTCACCTCTTCGCCGCAAAAAGCATTGGAAACTTTCACTAAGTCATCCTTATACTTGGTATGCGTCGTCCGAATGAGATGATTAAAGATGCCTTCCGTCTCTTGGCGCAACATATAAAGCGCTTTGGCCGTTATTCCTCCTGGAACCGCAACTCTCTGCTGGATTTGCTCGAGTGTCATGCCTCCTTCCGTTAACAGGAGACCTGTACCATGCAGCATGTTGATTGCCACTTGCAGCGCGCCATCGCGCGGTATGCCCGTCTCTTCGACTGCAGCGTCCACGAATTGCTGAAGCAGAAAAGCGAAGAAAGCAGGACCGCAGCTTGAAAGGTCGGATACGATACGCGTGTAGCTTTCCTCAATGCGGATAGGCTCGCTAATGAAAGAAAACAGTTGTTCAAGGTCTGACTTGTCTTGTTCGGTCATGCTGTCGCCATACATGCACAGCGTAGCTCCGCTTCGAACCATATTCGTTATGCTGGGGATGATTTTTGCGACTTTGCAATTCAGCTCTCTTTCCAGATGCGACAGGAGCACGGGACTCGTAATGGATACGACGATACTGTCGGAATGAACGCTGCTTTGAATATCCTGCACGACCTGCTTGAACTCATGCGGTTTGATGCACAGAAATATATAATCCATGTTCAAAGCGGCTTCAGCATTGCTGTAGGCTACGTTCATGCCGGGATAGCGGTCGGCTAATGCCTCTGCCTTGGCGATCGTTCGGTTGCTGATTGTTATCTCGGAAGGTGAGAGCGCATCCGAAGAAATAAAGGCTTCTATTAATAAGCTACCCATGCTGCCCGTTCCAATAAAACCAACATTCATGCTAAGCCCTCCTATATCGGCAATTCCATTTGTAGTGCTTTTTTATCCTATTCTGCAAGACTTGTTCCATATGTCTAAAACCACTGATGAAGATGATCGAACAAGGAGGTATGAAAAAATGAGCCGAGCCGAAAAAAGCGGATCAAGCGCCAAACTCCTTATTGCGGCGTGCGTGACGGGAGCGATCCTTCTTATAGCGGCTGCTTACATGGAACGCAAGCCAACTGCTGAGGAGTGGATTCCTCTGAACGATGCGGTTGCCGATGCGCTGAAGCAATTGCAGCAGCAGGAATCTGGGAATATTGAAGGAAAGGAAGGTGGTGCGACACAAAATGGAGGGAGGGATGCGAGCGAACTGCGGGACGAGTCAGTTAAACGAAGCGAACAGATCACTGACAAGCCGAGGGATGTCGAGGAAGCGGGGCAGGTTCAGAGTGGCCTGCTGAATATCAATAAGGCTTCCGTGCTAGAGCTGCAAGAGCTGAAGGGAATCGGACCAACCAAAGCGAGAGCGATTGTTGACGATAGAGAACTTAACGGACCGTTCCAATCCACAGAAGACTTGATGAGAGTGAAGGGGATTGGCGAGAGATTATACGCTGGAGTGAAAGAAAGCGTTGTCGCATTACCGTGAATATGAGAGAATGAAAACAAGCGTCCAACTATAGGGAGAGCTAATTGTCAATTTTAGGAGGAGTAAGAAGATGTCAGAGAGAAAATACTCGTTGGAAACATTATCCGTGCACGCAGGACAGGAGATTGATCCTACTACGATGTCTCGTGCAGTCCCCATCTACCAAACTACGTCTTATGGCTTTAAAGATACCGATCATGCGGCAAATTTGTTCGGGTTGTCGGAATTCGGCAATATTTATACGCGTATCATGAATCCGACAACAGATGTCTTCGAGAAGCGTGTGGCTGAATTGGAAGGCGGTGCTGGCGCCCTTGCCGTCGCCTCCGGTCAAGCTGCCATTACATACTCTATACTCAATATCGCAGGTGCAGGAGACGAGATCGTCTCGGCCACAAGTCTGTATGGCGGAACGTACAACCTGTTCTCCACTACATTGCCTAAGCTGGGCATTCATGTGAAATTCGTCGATCCATCCGATCCGGCTAACTTCCGCGCTGCCATCACGGAAAAGACAAAAGCGGTATACGCGGAAACCATCGGCAACCCCAAAGGCGATGTGATTGACTTGGAAGCCGTAGCGTCGATCGCGCATGAGCACGGCATCCCATTCATTGTCGACAATACGTTCCCGAGTCCTTACCTTTGCCGTCCCATTGAACATGGCGCCGACATTGTTGTTCACTCCGCCACCAAGTTCATCGGCGGACACGGCACTTCCATCGGAGGCATTATCGTGGATAGCGGCAAGTTCGACTGGAAGGCCAGCGGCAAGTTCTCCGGCTTGACCGAGCCGGATCCAAGCTACAATGGCGTTGTTTATACGGATGCAGTGGGACCTATCGCTTACATAATCAAGGCTCGTGTTCAACTGCTCAGAGACATGGGGGCCGCTTTGTCTCCGTTCAACTCGTTCATGCTGCTGCAAGGGCTGGAGACGCTACATCTGCGTATGGAACGGCATAGCTCCAATGCGCAAGCTGTCGCCGAGTTTTTGGAAGGCCATGATGCGGTAGAGTGGGTAAGCTATCCGGGCTTGCCAAGCCACGCTTCCTATGATCTGGCGCAGAAGTATCTGCCGAACGGAGCGGGAGCCATTATGACATTCGGCATTAAGGGCGGACTTGAGGCAGGCAAGAAGCTGATTCACAGTGTCCAGTTGTTCTCTCATCTTGCCAATGTCGGCGATTCCAAGTCGCTTATTATTCATCCTGCCAGCACGACGCATCAGCAGCTGTCCGAAGCAGAGCAGATTGCTGCAGGAGTATCGCCTGGCATGATTCGATTGTCCATCGGTACGGAAGGCATTGACGACATTATTGCCGATCTGGAAGCGGCGATAGCAGCCAGCCAGCAATCTTGAGTACAAATTGGAGTTAGGGTAAGATTGAAACAATAGCAATAGCAATAGCAATAGCATCAGCAACAGCAACAGCAAGAGAAAGGAAGAAGCAGGAATGGCAACGGGAAATGATGCCCTCCGAAAAGATTGGGATACGTATTTTATGGACATTGCTTATATGGTATCGACACGCTCCAGATGTCCACGAAGGCATGTTGGTACCGTACTCGTGCAGGGGAAGAAGCTGCTTGGCACGGCATACAACGGTGCTCCAATGGGCGTACAGGATTGCGAGGAAGCCGGCTGCATGATTGCGGAACAGTATGAAGTGCAACTGATCGACGGCAAGGAGCAGATGGTGAAGAAGCAGCGCTGCATCCGCACCATTCATGCGGAGCAGAATCTGTTGCTGTTCACGGATCGGGCTGATCGCGAAGGGTCCACGGTGTATGTGACCGATCAGCCCTGCTGGACTTGCGCTAATATGCTGGCGAACAGCGGCATCGTTGAGATTGTCTATCATCGCAGCTATCCGAAGGATAGCGACAAGGTCCATAATCTGATGGCAGGGAAAGGCATCGTTTTTCGCCAATTGAATCATTATGAACCGCCTCCTCAGGCGGGAATGGAAGTTACGCAGTGAGGAAGGACCTCCAGCAGCATCGCGAGATGCGGCTGGAGGTCTTTTTTTGGTAATAGAATTTATATAATTTTGGGGTTGGAGCACGGAATGTAGCTAGTTGTCTGGTTGCAAGAGATGTAGCCTCGGTTGGAGGGGGAAAAGTAGGCGGACGGTGAGCTGCAGGCGATGGACGGTTGCCACAGTGCTTATTTGGCTCATAATGGGCTATTATGCTGGCTAACGAATGCCCTGGAGCTTATGGAGCGTAGAAAGTGCGATATCGTATGTTACTGCGTGAAATAGGCTCCAAGGCAAACCGTTACAGCAGGAAAAGTGGAATTGGAGACGTAATAAGCTCGATGGCAGCCGTAAGAGTGGTTGGAGAGTCGAAAAAGGGTAAGAGTGAAGACTCCAAAAGGGAGTATGCGAGCTTGAAGAGAGCAGTAAAAGGACGCCGTCAGGCGTTTTCTTATGTTAGCAGTGTAATGGAGAGTAGATCTCAGGGGGGCGTGAGTATGAACAAGAGACCGATTGTATCGTTTGCCGCATGCTGGGTAAGCGGCAGTACGGCGGCTGCCGCATTGCCGCTTCGCGGCGTGCTGCTCATAGCAGCGGCGGCAACGCTGCTGGCCATCGCGGCTATAGCGGGCAAGAGGGTAAGTTGGCGGCTAGCAGCCGTCTGCCTGCTTGCCCTGATGCTGGCGGCGGGGCAGCGAATGTGGGCGGATGCCGCCAATGTCACTTCGCTGCCGGCATTGCAAGCGACGGCAGAGAGAGAGGGGCCGAGAGCGAAGTATCCTGCGGAAGCTCTCGGCACGATCGTGAGCGCGGTCGACGTCGATGGCGACCGCGTCACCTTCCACATGGAGGCGGATGCCGTCCATGTGGGGGGCCATGAGCCGCTCGCGGGGGGCGCCGAGCGGCTGCTGGTACAGCTCCGGCTCGCTGCGCAGCCGGAGCAGGCGATCGCCGCGGCCTGGCAGCGCGGCGACCGCATTGCCGTGACCGGCGAGCTGGCGCGGCCGGCCACGGCAAGCAATAGCGGCGGGTTTCACTACCGCCGCTATCTTCGCAGCCAGCGCATCCACTGGCTGCTGCAGGCGAAGGGCGCCGCCGCCGTCACGGCACGTCCGGCAGCGAGCACGGCCGCCACGGCCGCGCTGCTTGGCCGCGTAGACGCTGCGCGCGCATGGCTCGGCGCGCGCGTGGAGGAGCTGTACCCCGGGCCGCAGGCGGGGTACATGAAGGGGCTGCTGCTCGGTCTGCGCGAGGACATCGATCCCGGCCGCTTCCAGCAATATGCTCAGCTGGGACTGACGCATATTCTGGCCATATCCGGTCTGCACGTCGGCGTGTTCATGTATGTGCTGGGCGGCATGCTGAAGCTGCTTCGTCTTCGCCGGGAGCGAATATTAACGGTGCTGATGGCCGCTGTGCCCTTCTATGTCTTACTGGCGGGCGCTGCGCCCTCTGTCATGCGCGCAGGGGTGATGGCGATGCTGGGGCTCGCTGCAGCGCGGATGGGCAAGCTGAAGGATGGGCTCCATCTGCTGGCCGCCGCAGCTGTCGGACTTCTTCTGTTGGATCCCTATTACTTGGACAGCGTCAGCTTCCAGTTGTCATTCATCGTTACGTTGGGATTAATAGCGGGTGTGCCTGCGGTAAGAGGAATGATGCCGGCTTGGCGCCGCGGCGGACCGTTATTCGATCTGCTGTCCGTCTCCATCGTCGCCCAGCTTGTGTCCTTCCCGTTAACGATTTATTATTTCAATCAATTCCATCTGCTGTCCTTGCCTGCGAATGTAGTCGTCGTACCGATCGTCAGCATGATCGTGCTCCCGCTAGGAACAGCCTCCATGCTCGTCATGCCAATATGGGAGACGGGAGCTGGCTGGATCGCGCAGCTGTGCCGGCTTGTCAATGCATGCACATATTGGATCGTAGAGCGGTTGTCGGAGCAATCCGGGCTGCTCATCATTTGGAGCTCTCCGCCTGTCTGGTGGATTGCTGCGTGGCTGCTCTTAGCGGGAACAGGCTTTCGTCTAATGACCAGCTGGCGCCATGCACGGCATTCACAAGCTGCGGCACTGCAGCTGGCTGAGGAGCAGACTGTCCCGTTAGACACGGGACGCTTGCATGCTTCCGCATGGGAGGGCGGGTCGGTGCGCCGTGCCAGTACGTATCGATTCGCTATGGGAATGACGGCTACCATCATATTACTAGGCTATGCCTATATGCCGGACAAGCTGGATACGCGGGCTACAGTAAGCTTCCTGGATGTCGGTCAAGGCGATGCTGCACTCATACGAACACCTTCAGGAAAGCATATCCTTATCGACGGCGGAGGGACAATCTCGTTCCGCAAGTCCGGCGAGGAATGGAGGGAACGCAGAGACCCGTTCGAGGTCGGAGCCAAAGTCGTTGTGCCGTTATTAATGAAGCGTGGCGTAAAGGAGATTGACCTGCTCGTCATCTCTCATCTCGATAGCGATCATATTGGCGGGTTGAGGGCGGTAGCAGACGTCATACCGATCAAGCGGGTATGGTGGAATGGAACGGTTAAGCAAGCTTCCGACGCCATGGAGCTGCTGCAAATGCTGCTGGACAGGCACATTCCGTTGCATGCCCCTACGCTTGGCGATACTCTGCAGTTGGATGCTTATACTGAGCTTCTTGTGTTAGGAGAAGGACGAGAGCTGAATGATACGATTCCGCTTGTGCAGGACCAGAACGAAGCAAGCCTGATTGTCGCCGTCACGCTTTACAGCAGGACGTTTCTTTTTGCCGGCGATATTAACGCTGCAACCGAAGGAGTCGTGATGCGTAAAGCCATAGAGTTATCGCGAGGCAAAGAGAATGAACCGGGCGGCGTCGGCATTGATGTATTGAAGCTTGCGCATCATGGCAGCCGGTATTCTACTAGCGAAGAGTGGCTTGCCTATTGGCGGCCGAATGCCGTCGTTGTCTCCGTAGGCGCTTATAATACGTACGGGCACCCCCATCCTCATGTGTTGGATCGCGTGAGTGCGTCTGGCGCAGAGTTGTGGCGGACGGATGACGGGGGAGAAGTCTCTTTTGCTGTCACACATGAAGGTATTTTGGTCAATCGGCGACCCTAATTCTCTATACGGTTCACCAATAATTTGGTATGCTGTAATGTGGATGTTTGTTTAAACTCACTTATTTTTATCGATTTTCCGTACTTATTCCTATAAATCCGTTATTTCTATAAATGATTGCAACATTTTGCGCAACCGGTTCGTCTTAATGGTTGCAAGAGAGGAGGATCCTTCGTGGTAGAGCCTGGCACGATACAAGCCGCTCAATCGGGAGATCGGGAAGCACTAATTACTCTGTTGCGAGAGATTGAAACTCATGTATATCGGACAGCCTATTATATATTGAACAATGAACAGGATGCGATGGACGCCGCGCAGGAAGCCCTAATAAGAATTTATACGAAAATCAACTCCTATGAAGAAAAGGCGCAGTTCAAAACATGGGTCCAGCGTATCGTCACAAATATATGTATAGACAAGTTTCGAAGAACAAAACCGACAGTATCCATCGATGAGCATGAGCTGGTATTTCGGGAGAAGCAGGATGTAGAAGATCAAGTGATGGCTTCTTATACGTATCAGGACATTCGACATGCCATCGACCAACTGCCGGAGCACCACCGCACGGTTGTCGTGCTTCGATATTTACAGGATTTCTCCTACAATGAAATTGCAGATTCGCTTGATTTGCCCTTGAATACGGTGAAATCCTATCTGTTCAGAGCCAGGCAGCAGTTGCAAGCACTACTCCATGAATATCAGAAAGGTGGTGTCCGGGGATGAATTGCCAAGAGGTGATGGAGCTCATGCAGAGGCAATTAGATGATGATTTGAACGACACCGAGAATGAACGATTGATGACACATATGCATCATTGTCCGGACTGCAAGGCCATGTACGAACGGCTTCGGATACTTTCTTCCGAATTGACAAGCTTGCCGAAGGTGACTCCAAGCTATAGCCTTGTTGATGCCATACTTCCTGAATTGAAGCGTATAGAGGAGCAGAATGGAGCCGGCGGTTCGGCGATATCGGAATCTGCTCAGGGCGAACAGATTAGCGATGGACGACGCAGCTCCAAGCAGATGATGAAGCCTGCTTCTACATCTGTCCGCTGGACGTTCCTGCGATCGATGGCTGGAGTGGTCGCTGCAAGCGTCGTTGTCGGCTTATTCATCGTCACCTATGCACCGGGCGGCCGGAATGACGCAGCGAATATGAACAGTGGCTTCTCCGCGGACAATCGTATAGCGCAGAGCGATGCCAAGCAATATGCCTATGAGACGTCCGGTGCAGGGATGGATCCTGACGGTGACGCTTCTACCGAAAATATGAAAGTGAAGGAATCGCAGTCCTTGGCCGCCGGAGAGTTGTTCCAGATGAACAAGGGGAATGGCGCTGAAGATTCTGACACAGGAGCATTGGAGCACAGACTTAATCGCGCAGAAGCCGATGTGAACGTAACCGGCCAAGCGGACGAGCAAAACAGAACATCCATGCAAATAGCTGATCAATATGGCGCTCCTGTACTACCCGAATCTTCCAAAAATGACAGCAGCGACAAGTCCATGGAATCCTCCTCCGACGAACGGGAAGAAGCGTCAGTTGCGGATTCCGGAGGAGTAGAGATGGGGATTGCCGGAGGGAACCTCGGTGATTCCAATACAATTGCCCAGATCCCGATGGATGGTATTCCTTCACCGGACGGCCAGTACACAGCTCGAATCAACCAGCACAAATTGGAGATCATATCGCTTGAGAGCGGTGAGATCGTCATAGAGACATCCCGCAAGAACGGTCGCCATGGCAAGCTGGTGTGGTCGGAGGATAGCAGAATGCTTACGTATGAAGTGACTCTGGATCAGGGAGCGATCGAGAAGTATGTCATCACGATTTCTACCCGAGAAGAGCAGAAAGCACCGCATTAAGCAGCCCTTGGATGCACATTAACTAAGCCTATTGCGTATGATATAGCGAAAGTACAGTCTGCGACGTATTCCTTACGTCGTAGGACCATTCGTCAGGCAGAGCCATGGATCTGTACTGCGAATGTTTATATAGAACACCAAGGGATGGAGCCTCTTTCAAAAGAGGGGGGTTCATCCCTTGGTGTCATGCGTTCTTCGTTGCACCTTTGAGACCAATCTGATACACTTTGATTCTGTATGGGGAACAGTGAAGGGGGAGCCGGATGGAGATTAAGGACGCTCTCAAAGAATGGAAGAATGGAAAGTTCAGATCGGTATACGTGCTTTTCGGCAAGGATCGCTACCGAATGGAGCAATTTATCGAGATGCTGTCAGATGCGATGTTCACTGCCAACGAGAAGGAGATGGGCATAGCGCGCTACGATACGTCAGAGACGCCGGTTGAGGAGATTGTACTGGAGGCCGAGACAATTCCTTTCTTCGCTGCAAAAAAGCTGATTCTAGTGAGGGATACGTCGATCATGGCGGCTGGGGGCAAGGATCAGGCAAAGTCGGTAGAGCATCGTCCTGAGACCGTTTTACACTATATGGAGAATCCGATGGAAACGTCGGTTATCGTATTTGCTGTGTATGCGGATAAGCTTGACGAACGTCGCAAGCTCGTAAAGGCGTTGAAGGAAAGGGGAAGCATCGTCGCTTTTCCCGAGCTGGACGGTCCTCAGCTCGTACAGTGGATGGTGAAGCGGGCTGCACAGCAGGAAAGGAAGATGGTGTCCGATGCGGCAGAGTTGCTGCTGTCCCGAATTGGGCATCATATGCAGCAGCTCGCACAAGAAGTGGATAAGCTCTGTCTGCATGCGGGAATTGGCGGCGCCATTACGGAGGAACTGGTGAGAGACCTTACCTCGTCCACCGTAGAGGAGGACGTATTCGCACTCGTCGATGCAATCGCGGACATGTCCATCCAGCGTGCGCTTCCGCTATATCGCAATTTACTTATCAGGCGCGAGGAGCCGATCAAAATTGCGGCATTGATCGCAAGACAACTCCGAATTATGCTAGGTATTAAGGAGCTTGAAGGGCAGTATTCGCCACAGCAGATGGCAGGTCAACTGGGGCTCCATCCCTATGCGGTCAAGCTTGCAGCGGAGAAGGCCCGAAAGTATAATGTCAACCGTCTGAGTAAACTGCTCAGTTCTATTGCGGATCTAGATTATGCGATGAAGACGGGGCGAATTGACAAATCGCTAGGTATGGAGCTGTTTTTGTTGTCGTTGGGAACGGAGAAAGAGATGACGTTCGGCATATAGCCGGCAGCCGAAAAGCCCCCTGTACCGCCACAATACTGTGGCAGCAGGGGGCTTCTTGCTGCTGTCATATTAAGCTTGAGCAGACAGAGCGTTTACTTTTTTCGCAAGGCGCGATTTTTTGCGGGCAGCCGCATTTTTATGGATCAGGCCTTTTGTTACTGCTTTGTCCAGCTTCTTAGTCGCTACGATCAAAGCAGCTTTTGCTGCTTCTGCGTCAGCGCCAACGACGGCTTGGTCAGCAGATTTTACGGCCGAACGAAGCGCAGATCTTTGGGATGCATTCAGAGCGCGACGCTTCTCGCTCGTTTTCACGCGTTTAATAGCGGATTTGATGTTTGGCATGGAATTCACCTCCTACAGAATACTGTGCAAGTAAAACGTATCTCTTAAGCATTCGCTTCACTGTAAGTATAGATTCCTCGCATGCGAAAAATCTAGTCAACACAACTTAAAATATATTATCATGCACTGGACTAAAAAGCAAGAGGATAGCTCATCCCTTAGACATCCAACAAACGTATAAAAGATAGTTGTTCAACCTACTTCGCATGAAACAGGCAGCTCTGTAAACAATAAGCGTATGATCCAATGCGAAGGGGAGTTAACGCTATGAATAATAATGAGCTGGACTTGAAGCATTATGATGTCAGGACCGATCTTGCGCTTGAAGCGAAGGAGATGGCCGAAGGGGCCGGCGGCGGACCCATACCGGGTGTGCTGTCGGATGTGACGGAGGACAACGGTATCTCTATTACCCGCCTTCATGTACAGAATGAACAGGGATCCCAGGCGATTGGCAAAATTATCGGACAATACGTCACGTTGGAGGTACCCGGACTGCGGAGCGGAGATACCGGCTTGCAGGATCGGGTGGCCACACATTTGGCGAAGGAGTTCGAAGCCTTCTTGGAACGGCTGTCGATCAACAAACAATCGCGGGTGTTGATCGTCGGTTTGGGCAACTGGAACGTCACGCCGGATGCGCTGGGCCCGCTCGTTGTCGAGAATGTAATGGTAACCAGACATTTCTTCGAGTTGATGCCGGATCAGGTTGCGCCGGGCTATCGTTCTGTCAGTGCCGTTGCGCCGGGTGTATTGGGCATTACCGGCATTGAGTCCAGCGAGATCGTCCACGGCATTGTAGAGCAGTCGAAGCCTGATCTTGTCATTGCGATCGACGCGCTTGCCTCCAAGGCGCTGGAGCGGGTGAATACGACGATCCAGATTGCCGATACCGGGATCCATCCCGGTTCCGGCATCGGCAATAAGCGCAAGGGGCTGACGACCGACATATTGGGTGTCCCGGTTATCGCGATCGGCGTGCCGACGGTTGTCTATGCTTCCACAATTGTGAACAACGCCTTTCAAATGATGACGGAGCATCTGGAGCAGCAGAGAGGTGATACAGACAAAATATTCGGCTTAATGAACAAAATGGGTGACAATGAACGTCTGATGCTTGTAAAAGAAGTGCTGAATCCCATGGGGCACGATCTGCTCGTTACGCCGAAGGAAGTGGATCAGTTCATCGAAGATATCGCCAACATTATTGCCAGCGGCCTGAACGCCGCTTTGCATGAAGCTGTCGATACAGACAATGTGGCGGCATATACACATTAAGTGAATAACTCCCTTGGAGAAGGGGCAGTCCCGAAGGTCGTTGTTACATGACGACCGAAGGACGCCCTTTTTTCTATTCTTCTATTGTCTATATAGTTCTACCAGCTCTTTGTTCCTCATAGATTAATAGTAACTAGATTATGAGGTTTCGGAAAGGAGCGTTTTTCATCATGTTGAAGCAAAGTACGGTGCTAATGAAGAGCCTGGAGTGGAATGGCGGTAGAAAGCTGAAGGAAGTGCTTATAACGGGGAGGGCATTTGTCGTGCTTTCCCTTTGCTCTATGCTGTTTTTTATATTGATTGGCGTAGCGGGCATCATCTATGAGAAGTCATCCCAATCTTCCGTGCATTCTATGAAAGGCTTGGCAGCATCCGTATCAAGCGGTCTATTCGGGGACATGCTGGAGATGGAGGTGCCTGCTTTTCAAAGCGCCTTGCCCTCAGAAGCATTCTCGGGCAAGGAAGTCGGCATATTCCTGATGCGCTCCTTGACGGACTTGAATCCTGCCGAACCGCGAAGCATGCTTGCAGGCGAACTGCCGGGCATGAAGGGCAACGACGCTTTCCTCATTCGTAAGGGGAGCGGGACAGATACGGCGATTGGTCCGAAAGATCACGCGCCGTTCGCATATGATCCGCTTGAGGGGCTAGAAGAAGAGAATGGGACGGAACTGGTTTTTGGAGAGGATGGAGGCGACGAGCAGCCTGCATTCAGTGAAGATGCGGAAGAGGACAATGCCGTCCGGAATCCGTCCGAAAAGCCGACGACGGGGGGCAAGAAGATTGCTTTTATCTATCATTCGCATAATCGGGAATCTTGGTACCCGGAGCTTGATGGTGAAGCCAAGGATCCCAGCTCCAGAACGAAGAATATAACACTTGTCGGCAAGCGTCTGGCGGACAAGCTGGAGGAGAAGGGGATCGGCGCGATGGTGTCAGACGTGGATTATCCTACGTCGATAGCCGATTACCGGTGGGAGCTGAGTTATAAGTACTCCAAAAAGACGGTGAAGGAAGCGTTGGCGAGCAACGATGACCTGCTGTTTCTGTTCGACCTCCACCGCGACTCGCAGAAGAGGAAGTACACTACGGCCGAAATCGATGGAATAAGCTATGCGCAGGTCTACTTCGTCATTGGCCATAAAAACCCTGATTGGGAGAAAAATGAAGCCTTTGCATCCAAAATACACGAGGCGCTGGAGGCTGCATATCCTGGCATATCACGTGGCATCTGGGGGAAAACGGCGGCGACGGGCAATGGCGAATACAACCAGTCGCTTGCGTCAGAAAGTGTGTTGATTGAGATTGGCGGCGTGGACAATACTTTGGAGGAATCTTACCGGACGGCGGATGCGTTAGCAAAGGTCATAGCAGACATATACTGGGAGGATGCAAAAGTAACTGGAGGAGAGGGTGGCGGCGATGAGGCGTAATCGGTGGAAATGGATTGGCTTCGGGGTAGCGCTCGCATTCCTAATCATTTACGGCATTGAGCTGTCGACGACGGGTATTGAGCGGATCCATGGTCCGCTTGCAGAGGAGGATAGAACGTACATTCAATATAAGGAAGAGGTAACATCCACTTCCGATGAACGCAAACTTGAGGATCGGATTGAGGAACTGGAGAGAGATCTCGAATACTTAAAGAGGGGTGGTCGTATGCCAGTAGATGCGAATTCCCGGTGGCCAGGACTGCCTTATGAGTCGGACGAGCCGGTCGTCAACAGACTTGCGGATTCCACCTCCGAACTGCTGGAGAATGCTTCAAGCTCCGGTATTCGCTTCATTGCATCGTTATTCAACGGATTATTTGACTGACGTGCATTGCTGTCCTCCTTCCTTATTGTTATAATAGGAAGAATGATTGAATTTCATGGAATGTGTGGGGGATAGGCATGACAGATGTTCGTGACCGGCAAAAGAAAATAAGGAATTTTTCCATCATTGCGCATATTGATCACGGGAAGTCAACATTGGCTGACCGGATATTGGAGTATACGGGCGCTCTTACATCCCGTGAAATGCAAGCTCAAGTACTGGATAAGATGGACTTGGAAAGAGAACGCGGCATTACGATTAAGTTGCAAGCTGTTCGACTTTCCTATAGGGCGGATGACGGTGAGGAATACTTGCTTAACCTCATTGATACGCCGGGGCACGTCGATTTTACGTATGAAGTGTCTCGCAGCTTGGCTGCGTGTGAAGGCGCGCTGCTTGTCGTCGACTCGGCGCAAGGCATCGAGGCACAAACGCTGGCTAATGTATACTTGGCACTGGATAATAATCTGGAGATACTGCCCGTCATCAATAAGATCGACTTGCCAAGCGCTGAGCCTGAACGAGTGAAGGGCGAGATTGAAGATGTGATCGGACTGGACGCCAGCGAGGCTGTGTTGGCTTCCGCCAAGGCGGGTATCGGCATTAAGGAAATTCTGGAGCAAGTTGTCCAGAAGGTGCCGGCGCCTATCGGCGATCCGGATCAACCGCTCAAAGCGCTTATATTCGACTCGCATTACGATGCGTATAAGGGTGTAATTGTCTATGTCCGTGTAGTAGATGGAAGCATCTCCGCAGGGAAGAAGATTCGATTCATGGCCACAGGCGCAGAGTTCGAGGTGATCGAAGTGGGAGCGTTCAAGCCTAGAATGACGATCGTGGACGAGCTTGCAGTGGGCGATGTCGGATTCGTCATCGCGGGCATCAAGAACGTGAAGGATACGCGAGTAGGCGATACCATCACGGACGCGAAGCGTCAAGCGCCTGAGCCTCTGCCGGGCTATCGACGCATCAATCCGATGGTGTTCTGCGGCCTCTATCCTATCGATTCGCAGGACTATAACGATCTGCGGGATGCGCTGGAGAAGCTGGAGCTTAACGACGCTTCGCTCACGTATGAGCCTGAATCTTCAACGGCGCTCGGCTTCGGCTTCCGCTGCGGCTTCCTGGGTCTGCTTCATATGGAGATTATTCAAGAGCGTATCGAGCGCGAATTCAATATTCCGCTCATTACGACAGCGCCAAGCGTCATCTACAAGGTAACCTTGACGAGCGGCGAGACGATTCAGATCGACAATCCGTCGAATTATCCGGAAGCGGGCAAGCTGGAAGCCGTCGAAGAGCCCTACGTGAAGGCGAGTATCATTGTACCGAACGATTATGTGGGCGCCATTATGGAGCTGTGCCAGAACAAGCGCGGCGAATTCATCAACATGGAGTATCTTGATGCGAATCGGGTTACGATTATCTATCAGATTCCGCTGTCGGAGATCGTATACGACTTCTTCGACCAATTGAAATCCAATACGAAGGGCTACGCTTCGTTCGATTATGAACTTACTGGTTATCGCAAGTCCAATCTGGTGAAGATGGACATCATGCTGAACGGCGAGCAGGTTGACGCCTTGTCCGTCATCGTTCACCGTGACCGCGCATACCATCGCGGACGCGCCATATGCGAGAAGCTTCGCAGCCTTATTCCGCGTCAGATGTTCGAGGTGCCGGTTCAGGCCTCTATCGGCACGAAGGTTATCGCGCGTGAGACCGTGAAGGCAATGCGCAAGAATGTTCTTGCCAAGTGCTATGGCGGCGACATCAGCCGCAAGCGCAAGCTGTTGGAGAAGCAGAAGGAAGGCAAGAAGCGGATGAAGCAGGTCGGAAGCGTAGAAGTTCCGCAAGAAGCTTTCATGGCTGTGCTCAAAATCGACGAAGATTAGAAATGTTAGTAAGAGAGAGCATTCTGCTCTCTCTTTTTCGGAATTTACAAGAACATGCGTTTGTATTATGGGGCAGTTTCTGCCGGTTTTGGAGGTTGGCAATGATTCATCTAATAGCGCCGCGAGCGTTGTACATTCACATCCCTTTCTGCACGAACAAATGTCATTATTGCGATTTTACGTCTTACGTATTGCGGGGACAGCCGGTCGATCAATACCTGGATGCGCTTGAGGAGGAAATGAAGCATACTGTGGACCAGCTTCCCCCTGAAGGCATAGATACCGTATTCGTCGGCGGAGGCACGCCAACCGTGCTGACGCCTCCGCAGATGGCAAGATTTCTTCAATCTGTTCGGGACTACTTCCCGCTAACAGATGGCGCTGAATTCTCAATGGAGGCTAATCCCGGAACGACGGACAAGGAGAAGCTGGCGGCCATGCGCGAAGGAGGCGTCAACCGGATCAGCTTCGGTGTTCAATCGTTCGATAATGGCTTGCTGGAGAGAATCGGCCGCATTCATAATGTTGATGACGTCTATCGAAGCATAGAGAATGCGAGAGCGGTCGGCTTCCGTAATTTATCCATCGATCTGATGTTCGGCTTACCGGGGCAGACGTTGGGGCAGCTGTCGGACAGCGTAGAGCGCGCGATGGCCTTGGAACTGCCGCATTATTCACTCTACAGCTTGAAGGTAGAGGAGAATACGCTGTTCCACAAGCTCTATGAGCGCAATGAGCTTCCTCTTCCTCCCGAAGAAGAGGAGTACAATATGTTCATGTTGTTGATGGAGAAGTTGAAGGACGGCGGATTCCGTCATTACGAGATCAGCAATTTCGCAAAGGAAGGCTACGAGAGCAGGCATAATTGTACGTACTGGCGCAATGAGCCTTATTACGGGCTGGGAGCGGGGGCGCACGGTTATGCTCGTGGCTGGAGGCATGTGAATGTGAAAGGAATTCAGCCCTATATAGATAAGGCTGCTGTGGGATTGCCGCTGCTGGAGCGCCATGAGGTAAGCGAAGCGGAAGCGATGGAGGATTTCATGATGGTGGGGCTTCGTCTGCTGGAAGGTGTGAGAAGCTCTTCCTTCAAGAAGCAATTCCCTGCCGCCGATCTGAAGGAACGGTTTGGTCCTGTGCTGGAGAAGCTGATCGTAGACGGTCTGCTGGAGCAATTTGCGGAAGGCGCTGATACCGGGTATCGTCTGACGAAGCGAGGCGTCTTGCTGGGCAATGAAGTTTTTGGAGCCTTTTTGCAGGCATGACCGCAAAATCATCTTGAGAAAACATTCGTGTTAGTGTATATTTATTCATATTACTTAATATGAATGCTTGCGCGGAGGTGAGGCAGCTATGCAAACGGTGCAAGTCGTATGCCGGAAGGCGACGGCGGACGATGTGGAAAACCTATTTCAATTAATTCAAAGCTACGCTGAACAGGGGGTTATGCTGCCTCGCTCCCGCGAAGCTTTGCACAGAAGCATCGATACATTTTATGTGGCGGAGCTGGAAGGAAAGATCGTCGGTTGCGGTTCGTTAACGCGGCTCGGTGAAGAACTTGTGGAAATTAGATCGCTTGGCATTTTGGAGAGCTATAAGTCACTCGGTATCGGGAGCATGCTTGTCGATTCTTTGATCAAGGAAGCGCAGGAGCAGAAAATTGCAAAAATTATGGCTCTGACCTATGCGGTCCCGTTTTTCGAAAGGAACGGCTTTCAGGTCGTGAACAAGGAAATCTTTCCCGAAAAAGTGTGGACGGATTGCGTCCATTGTCCCAAGCGACATGCATGCGACGAAATCGCCGTATTGAAGAACATATAAGATGATATTGTTGGCTGAAAAATACCAAACCGACTTGACAATGATCAAGTCGGTTTGGTATTTTTGTAATAGCGATTAGCACTCTTGAGAGATGAGTGCTAACATTGTCGGTACGCACTACATCATGTATGGAGGGGATCACGATGCTAACTGATCGACAACGAATGATTCTGAGCGCAATTGTAGATGACTATATACGTTCTGCTGAGCCGGTTGGATCACGAAGTATCTCCAAACGGGGAGATGTCGCATACAGTCCCGCTACCATACGTAATGAAATGGCCGACCTGGAGGAGCTGGGGTATCTGGAGCAGCCTCATACGTCTGCTGGGCGCGTACCCTCGACAAAAGGATATCGCTATTATGTAGACCATTTATTAAGAATCAATGAATTGAACGATCAGGAATTAAAGCTGATGCGTTCTCATGTCACCGACAAGCTCAGTCAGATGGAGCAAGTTATTCAGCATACTGCGTTGGTCTTGTCCAATTTGACGAATTACACATCGATCTTGCTTGGGCCGGAGCTGTTCAGCAATACGCTGCGTCATTTCAGCCTCGTACCACTGGATGCCAGATCCGCTGTCATCATTATGGTCACCAATACAGGCCATGTGGAGAACAGATCTATCACCATTCCTGATGGCGTGAATATGGATGACATGGAGAAGGTTGTTAACATATTGAACGCCAAGCTTGTCGGTGTTCCGCTAATACGTCTGAAGTCCAAATTGCACAGCGAGGTTGCATACGAGCTGGAGCGACATGTGGATCACTTCGAAGAACTGTTATACGTGCTGGACAATGCGATGAAGAAAGGCGACGAGCATCGCGTCTACTTGAGCGGGGCTACGAACATGTTGACTCAGCCCGAATTCAAGGATGTCGATAAGGTGAAGACCATTCTCGACTTGCTGGATGAGACTCCGACGATTATGAAGCTGTTCTCCACATTGCCCGAAGGCATACAAGTGCGTATTGGTACAGAGAATGATCATAAGGCGATTAACGACTGTAGTCTGATTACGGCAACTTATGCCATTGATGGACAAGTGCTAGGCACATTGGGCATACTGGGACCGACGCGAATGGAATATGGGAAGGTCATCAGCGTGTTGAACTATCTGTCGAAAGATATGGGATTGTTGATGAGCAGATGGTATAAATAAGTCATGTTAAGGAGGTGATAAGGTGAGTACGAAGGAGCAACATCAAGAAGGCACGGAGGCGGCTGCAGAGGAAGTGAAAGTTACTGAAGCCGAGGAAATGTCCGGGGAAGCTGTTCAACAGGAAGATGAGCAAGTGGATGAAGCGGATGTTCGTTACGTTGAGCTTCAGAAGCAAGTCGAGGACAATCATCAAAAATACTTAAGAGCACAGGCGGACTTCGACAACTTCCGGCGTCGAACGATGCGTGAGAAGGAAGAGCTGGGCAAATACGCTTCCATGAAGCTGATCACCGAGCTGTTGCCGACGGTTGATAATTTCGATCGGGCGATGGCCGCCACTTCCGAGAACGGCGATTACGAATCAT
The DNA here is from genome assembly GCF_042675905.1 of Paenibacillus chungangensis. Lineage (NCBI taxonomy): Bacteria > Bacillati > Bacillota > Bacilli > Caryophanales > Paenibacillaceae > Paenibacillus > Paenibacillus chungangensis. The sequence goes on from NZ_JBHTJZ010000005.1 coordinate 430,811, forward strand.
TGGCGAAAGGTATTGACATGATTTTCCGCCAACTGATGCAAACGTTGGAGCAGGAAGGATTGAAAGGAATGAATGCGGTAGGCGAGCCTTTCAATCCTGAATTCCATCAAGCGATTATGCAGGTGGAGTCCGATGAGTACGAGGAAGGAATCGTTGTCGAGGAAGTGCAGAAGGGCTATATGCTGAAGGATAAAGTTCTGCGCCCTGCAATGGTAAAAGTTAGCGGTTAATCTCGCTATTGTATATACACTGACATCAAATTGTATGATTGAAGGAGGAGCACGAGCAATGAGTAAAGTGATTGGCATTGACTTAGGAACGACAAACTCTTGCGTCGCGGTAATGGAAGGCGGAGAGGCAGTAGTAGTGCCTAACCCGGAGGGCAACCGTACGACGCCATCCGTAGTTGGCTTCAAAAAGGACGGCGAGCGCGTCGTCGGCGAGACGGCCAAACGTCAAGCGATTACCAACCCGGACCGCACCATTATCTCCATTAAGCGTCACATGGGTACGAATCATAAAGAAAAAATCGACGATAAAGAGTATACGCCGCAGGAAATCTCGGCAATGATTCTGCAGAAGCTGAAATCGGATGCCGAGGCTTATCTGGGCCAACCCGTTACTCAGGCAGTAATTACCGTTCCGGCTTACTTCAACGACAGCCAACGCCAGGCGACGAAGGATGCCGGCAAAATTGCAGGCCTTGAAGTGCTGCGAATTGTGAACGAACCGACAGCAGCCGCTCTTGCTTACGGTATGGAGAAGGCGGAGGACCAAACGATTCTCGTGTATGACCTTGGCGGCGGCACTTTCGACGTATCCATCCTTGAGTTGGGCGACGGATTCTTCGAAGTAAAAGCGACTAGCGGCGACAATATGCTGGGCGGCGACGACTTCGACCAAGTTGTAATTGACCATATGGTTGCCGAGTTCAAAAAAGAGCAAGGTATCGACCTGTCCAAAGACAAGGCGGCGGTACAGCGTCTGAAGGATGCAGCTGAAAAAGCGAAGAAAGAGCTGTCTGGCGTCGTATCGACTTCGATCTCCCTGCCGTTCATTACGATGGCTGATGGAGTGCCACAGCACTTGGAGATGAACTTGACGCGGGCGAAGTTCGAAGAGTTGTCGGCGGAACTGGTGGAGCGTACGCTTGGACCGACAAGACAAGCGCTTAGCGACGCGGGATTGGCTGCCAGCGATATCGACAAGATCGTCCTAGTCGGCGGCTCTACCCGTATTCCTGCCGTTCAGGAAGCTGTCAAGAAGCTGACTGGCAAGGATCCGCATAAAGGCGTGAATCCGGACGAGGTTGTAGCGCTTGGCGCTGCCGTACAAGCGGGAGTCTTGACGGGTGACGTGAAGGATGTCGTCTTACTGGACGTAACACCTCTATCGCTCGGCATTGAGACAGCGGGCGGCGTATTCACGAAGATGATCGATCGCAATACGACGATTCCGACAAGCAAGTCGCAAGTCTTCTCTACCTACGCAGACAACCAGCCAGGTGTTGAAATTCACGTTCTTCAAGGGGAACGCTCCATGGCTGCGGGTAACAAGACACTTGGCCGATTCACGCTGAGTGACATTCCGCCAGCGCCGCGTGGCGTACCGCAGATCGAAGTTACATTCGACATCGATGCCAACGGTATTGTCAATGTATCCGCTCTGGACAAAGGCACAGGCAAGAGCCAGAAGATTACGATTACTTCTTCCAGCGGCCTGAGCGATGAAGAAATCGAAAAAATGATGAAAGATGCCGAGCTGCACGCTGATGAAGACAGCAAGCGTCGAGATTTGGTTGAAGCTAAAAATTCCGCCGACCAACTGGTCTACACAACGGAAAAAACGTTAAAGGACCTGGGCGACAAAGTGGACGCATCTGAAATCGAGAAAGCAAACGCAGCGAAAGAAAAAGTGACAGCTGCCATTGCGACCGACGATCTGGAGCAAATCAAAACGGCTACCGAAGAGCTGACGGAAATCGTTCAGCAATTGTCCGTGAAGCTGTATGAAAGTGCGGCAGCTGATGCGGAGGCTTCCGGAGCAAGTGCGGGCGCTCAAGAGAGCTCCGATGGAAAAAAAGGAAAAGATAACGTCGTAGACGCTGACTACGAGGTCGTTGACGACAAGTAATAGATGCTGTTACCGGCGAGAGGTCAAAGACAGGCGTTTCCTGGCTTTGACCTCCTTTCATGTCAATAGGAATATGCAATTATAGCTTATGGTGAGGTGAGACAGACTAGATGGCGAACAAACGCGATTATTATGAAGTATTGGGTGTTGGTAAGGAAGCTTCCGACGATGACATCAAGAAAGCTTACCGAAAACTGGCACGGCAATATCATCCCGATGTGAACAAGGCTGCAGATGCCGAAGAGAAGTTCAAGGAAGTTAAGGAAGCCTACGATGTGCTCAGCGATGATAGCAAGCGATCGACATATGACCGGTTCGGTCATGTAGATCCCAATCAAGGGATGGGCGGTGCTGACGGAGCTGATTTCGGCGGATTCGGCGATATCTTCGACATGTTCTTCGGTGGGGGAGGCGGACGTCGCGATCCCAATGCCCCGCAGCGGGGCAACGACTTGCAATATACGATGACAATCGAGTTCAAGGAAGCTGTGTTCGGCAAAGAGACGGAAATTACGATACCGCGTACGGAATCTTGCGACACTTGTCACGGCTCCGGTGCGAAGGCGGGTACGAAACCGAAAACGTGCGGGACTTGTAACGGCTCCGGGCAGCAAGAGGTCGTTCAGAATACACCGTTCGGCAGAATGGTCAATCGCAGAACATGTTCTGCATGCGGAGGCAGCGGACGTGTCATTACCGACAAGTGCGGAACATGTCATGGCGCTGGTAAGGTGAAGAAGCAGCGTAGAATCAAAGTCAACATCCCAGCCGGCGTGGACGATGGCGCGCAAATTAGAATGTCCGGCGAAGGCGAGGGCGGATTGCGCGGCGGGCCTGCGGGTGACCTTTATATCGTACTGCGTGTGAAATCACATGATTTCTTCGAACGTGAAGGTGACGATATCTATTGTGAGGTTCCGTTATCGTTCGTCCAGGCGGCGCTTGGCGACGAGATCGAAATCCCGACCTTGACGGAAAAGGTGAAGCTGAAGATTCCTGCGGGCACGCAGACAGGCACTTACTTCAGATTGAAAGGTAAAGGTGTTCCGAAGCTTCGCGGTTACGGTACGGGAGACCAGCATGTGAAAGTGACGGTTGTAACGCCAACGAAGCTATCAGACGACCAGAAGGAGTTGCTTCGCCAGTTCGGCGGCTTGTCCGGCGAATCGACCAGCCAGCAAGATGAACATCATGAATCAATATTTGATCGTATGAAGAAAGCGTTCCGCGGTGAATAACCCGGAGCGCTTTCTTTTTTTGTTATGTGAATGGCTAGTAGGGCGTTTGTGCACAATACGATTGAAGCAGTAAGTTAATTTAAGCAAGAACGGTTATAGGGAATATACCAAAGAAAGCGGGTAGTCAATATGGAAGGCAACAAAAACAATAGGAAGACGAATGCGAACGACATGGAGAATATTAACTTCGCGCAACTGCCGATTGCAAAAAATGAAGATGTAGAGTTTTCTGAAGAGGCGGCAGATAATGCGGATCGCATCGCTCAACAGCGAGCGAATGCGGCAGACCGGAGAGCGCAGGGGGAGCAATAGGTGAGCGGCATTCAAATCAAAGCAGCGTTCGTCAATGATTCCACAGCGCATGAAGCAGCCAGAAAGCTGCAAGCATTAAGGGCGCTAGAAGTGGGCGAGCTTCAGCAAGGCGGTATGTTAACAGCGACCGTGGACGATTCAGTTGCCGATCGGGCCAGGTATTTGATTCAACAGATTGGTGGAAATATTGAATCCATGGAATAAACAAGTTCGGTGTCGGTATAAATGAAGTGCATTCAGGTAAGGAGCATGCTCGCTATAATGAGCGTGCTCCTTATTTTGTAATTTGAGGTGTCTCTAGTGTACAATAGAGGGTGGGTTTCAATGATTATGGGGGGCACGAAAGATGAAATGGCATGAACTTACAATCGGGACGACAGAAGAAGCAGTGGAGATGATTTCGAATTTCTTGCATGAGCTTGGTGCCGGCGGTGTTGCGATCGAAGAATCCGGGACGCTTAACAAGCCAAGAGATACGTCTCTTGGGCAATGGTACGAGCTCCCGCTTAACGATATTCCGGAAGGACATGCGGTTATGAAAGGGTATTTCGCAGAAGGGACAGATATGGAAGCTCTGCTGTGTCAGTTAAAGCCTCGGGTGGAGCAACTGCGAGAATTCGACATCGACACAGGAGACGTTTCCTATGAGAGCCTGCTTGTCGACGATGAGGATTGGGCGAATGCGTGGAAGCAATATTTCAAACCGGTAAAAATTACGGATACGCTTACGATTAAACCGACTTGGGAGGCATATGAAGCGGCTGATCATGAGCGTATTATCGAGCTTGATCCCGGGATGGCATTCGGTACAGGCACACATCCAACGACTTCCCTTTGTCTTCGTGCATTGGAATCCGTCGTTAAGGGCGGAGAAGTCGTAATCGACGTAGGAACGGGATCCGGTATATTAGCCATTGGTGCATGCAAGCTAGGCGCTGGCAAAGTGCTTGCGCTGGATCTTGATCCCGTTGCCGTATCCAGTGCGACCGAGAACGTGAGCTTGAACGGATTGTCGGATCAAGTCGAAGTAAGGCTTAGCGATCTGCTGGGTGTATTGCGTGAAGGAGATCGGGAGGGAACGGCTTCCGTTACGAACATACAGACGCCAGTCGATCTGGTTGTGGCGAATATTTTGGCCGAGATTATTCTGCTGTTCGTGGAAGATGTGTATGAAGCGTTGAAGTCGGGAGGGACATATATTGCTTCCGGCATCTATAAGAATAAGGAACAAGATGTGGAGGAGGGCCTTAAGAAAGCAGGCTTCCATATCGTGGAGAAACAACGCGATGAAGATTGGCTTGCATTCGTCGCGAGAAAGCCGTAGGTGATCGTATGGAAGCGTTGGAAAGGTTTTTATGGTACCCGTTGGAGGATTTGCCTTTTATTGCGCTGGTTTTAATTATCGCGTTTACTATTCATGAATTCGCGCATGCCTATAGCGCGTATAAATTCGGTGATGATACGGCTTATAAGGAAGGGCGAGTAACGCTGAATCCAGTTGTGCATCTGGATGTACTGGGAACCGCGTTGCTGCTAATTGCCGGATTTGGCTGGGCCAAGCCGGTTCCCGTCAATCCATCCCGCTTCAAAAACCGGAAATTGATGGGTGTAATCGTCTCGGCGGTCGGCCCATTGAGCAATCTTGTGATCGCCGTGGTCGGAATGTTTATTCTCTATTTGTTGGATGCGACAGGCTTGCTCCATGCAGGCGCGCAAGGCGTGTATTTGGCTCTTATTCATTTCTTTTATTACTTGATTTCTATTAACTTGTTGCTGTTTATTTTTAATCTCATACCACTGCCTCCCCTTGACGGTTATCGAATCGTATCGGATCTGCTTCCGCTTCGTATTCGTTACAAGATGGAGCAGCACATTCATTGGGGTATGATCATCTTTTTGCTAATGGTGTTTATACCGCCGCTCCGCCAATTGACGTTAACGCCGATTTTGGGATTGAGCGGGGATATATTCTGGAGTCTAGTCGATACCTTCAACGGTATATTCGGACCGATGAATTGGCCGGAGATAGCCATAGATTTAGAAGCTTAACCATGCTATGATGAACAATGGAATTGACACGTAAGGGTGGTTGACTTTCGGTGCAGAGATATTTTGTAACACCGCAGCAGGTTCAGGAGGGCACGTTCATCATAACGGGCGACGACGCCCGACATATCGTTAAAGTGATGAGAATGAAGCCTGACGATAAAATATACGTAAGCGATGGCCAGTCGAAATCCGGCATAGCCGTCATACGAGAGATAGGCGCAGATTCCGTGCAAGTCGAGCTGGAGGAGTTGCTGGACAGAAGCAGCGAGCCGGCTTGGTCGGTTACGATTGCGCAAAGTTTGCCTAAGGGCGACAAGATGGAGCTGATCATACAGAAGGGAACGGAGATCGGAGCTTGCGCTTTCGCCCCGTTCCAATCGGAGCGGATGATCGTGCAGTACGATGCTCGCAAGGAAGCGAAGCGGCTGGAGCGATGGGGCAAGATCGCGAAGGAAGCCGCCGAGCAATGTCATCGCGACCGCATACCCGTCATTGAAGGGGTGCGAAGCTGGAAGGAGCTGCTCCAGTTGATCGGCAGCTTCGATCTGGCTTTGTTTTGTTATGAGGAGGAAGGAAGAGAGGATGGAGGACTCGGCTTGCGCTCAGCGCTGCAACATTGGTTAACGGCCGGCGTGCGGCAAGCGGACAAGCCGTCCATTCTACTTATAGCAGGTCCCGAAGGCGGCTTTACGAAGAAGGAAGCAGCTGAAGCGGAGCAAGCCGGCGCCAGGCTGGTAGGACTTGGCAGCCGAATATTGCGCGCAGAGACAGCGGGCATTGTCGGATTGACTTGTTTAATGTACGAATCTGGAGAAATGGGAGGAGCGTGACTGCTATGCCAACGGTCGCATTTTATACACTGGGATGCAAGGTTAACTTTTACGATACTGAGGCCATCTGGCAGCTGTTCAAAAATGAAGGATACGAGCAGGTTGACTTCGAAACGACCGCCGATGTCTATCTGATCAATACATGCACGGTAACCAATACGGGAGACAAGAAGAGCCGTCAAATTATTCGTCGGGCTGTGCGCCGCAATCCGGATGCTATAATCGCCGTGACGGGCTGTTATGCCCAGACGTCTCCGGCAGAGATTATGGCGATCGAAGGCGTCGATCTTGTCATCGGAACTCAGGATCGGGATAAGATCATGGATTTCGTCAGGCAAATTCAACGCGACCGCCAGCCGGTCAATGCGGTGCGCAACATTATGAAGACGCGTAGCTTCGAGGAATTGGATGTGCCAGACTTCTCCGAACGGACACGCGCATTCCTGAAAATCCAAGAAGGCTGTAACAACTTCTGCACGTTCTGTATTATTCCATGGTCAAGAGGGCTGTCACGCAGCCGCGATCCCAAGAGTGTCATCCAGCAGGCGAAGGAGCTCGTCGCGTCGGGTTATAAGGAAATCGTTCTAACCGGGATTCATACCGGCGGCTATGGTGACGATATGGAAAACTATAATCTAACCAGCTTGCTGTGGGATCTGGACAAGGTGGAAGGGCTGGAGCGCATTCGCATCAGTTCCATCGAAGCGAGTCAAATCGACGAGGCGATGATCGAAGTGCTCAACCGATCCAGCAAGATGTGCCGCCATCTGCACATCCCGCTGCAAGCCGGCGACAATTCTGTGCTGAAGCGGATGCGACGCAAATATACAACTGAGCAATTTGCCGCCAAGATCAAGCTTCTACAGGCTGCGATGCCTGGCGTAGCGATTACGACGGACGTCATCGTCGGTTTTCCCGGCGAGACTGAAGAGATGTTCGAGGAAGGCTACAAGTTTATGGAGGAGCTTGGATTTGCGGAGATGCATGTATTCCCGTATTCCAAGCGTACGGGAACGCCGGCGGCGAGAATGGATGATCAGATCGACGAAGAATTGAAAAACGAGCGTGTACATCAGCTTATCGATCTGTCGGAACGGATGCAGCTCCAATATGCTGAGCGTTATGTGGATGAAGTGCTGGATGTTATCCCTGAACGCGAATATAAGGGGGCGGAAGGTACGGGCCTTATGATGGGCTACTCCGACAATTACTTGAACATCGTATTCGAAGGTTCTCCGGATATGATCGGCCAGTTATGCCGCGTGAAGGTGACGGAAGCCGGTGTGAACGAATGCCGCGGCAAGCTGCTCCGTGTGCTTGATTCCGGAATTCCGGTGAAGGACGCTGTAATTGGGGAAGATCACGCTCCGATGCGCCGCGAAGCGCTGGAAGCTTAGCGTTTGGACTGGTACGGAGATAAGAATAGCGCGAGGAACGAGCTATTGCCACCATCGGATGGCGATAGCCGTTTCTGCTTGTAAGCGAATATTCACAATGGGCAATATAAGGTAAAGACTGCAAGGGGGAAGGAGCATGAAGGAAATCTCGGCCGGCGGTGTGGTATTTCGCTACAACGAGCAAGGACAACTGCAAATCCAGCTTATACAGGATCGCTACGGCAAAGTATCGCTGCCGAAAGGGAAGATGGAGCCGGGGGAGACGGTGGAGGAGACCGCGCTGCGTGAAATTGCGGAAGAGACCGGGCTACAAGGTGAAATCGTTGCTCCTATCGATCAAATTAAATATCAATATGATCATTCCGGATGGGGAATGGTCAACAAAGAAGTTCATTACTATTTAGTAAAGGCGGTCGGCGGCAAGCATCAGGCTCAAGTGGATGAAATCAGAGGCGTCGACTGGTTCGACCCCATTGACGCGTGGCGCAGGCAGAAGCAGTCCGGCTATGAGAACAACGATCGCATATTGTCCGGAGCGTTAAAGCTGCTCGACATAGCGGTAGATTAGACAGTCTTCTGCAACTTCCGCCAGAATGGAAGATAGCAGACGGGCAGCGCCAGAAGGGAACAGGCGACATTGTAAATCGTCTGGGCGTGCGCGATAGCAGATGCGGGAGAATGGGACAGCCACTCTGCCGCTGAAGCGAGCTCTCCGGCAAGCGGTAGGAATAGAACCGCGCCGCCAGCGTTCAAGGCGAAGTGAGTCAGTGCGACGAGCTTACCGCCCCTGCTGCCGCCGATGGCGGCCAGCATCGCCGTAACGCAGGTGCCGATATTGGCGCCGAGAATAATCGATATGCCAATATCTAACGGCATCGCGCCAATTGTAGCGAAGCCCATGACAAGTCCGATTACCGCCGAGCTGCTATGTACGGCAGCCGTAATGACGGCGCCGGCTGCTACTCCCCAGAGCAGACTGTTCGATGAACGTGTCATGAACCAGTCGTACAGAGCGCTTTGTTCGAAGGCGGGGCCAATCGATTGCATGATAGATAGACCCGCCAGCAGCATGCCGAAGCCGCATACAGCAACGGCGGCTGATCGCATCGGCTCTAGCCAAGCCAATTCGCCTATTCTCGGCAGGCAGCGCATCTCCTTGAATAATGCCGTCAAGAGCCATGTTCCGAAAGAGCCGATCAGCAGCGGGACGGCAAGAGCGTGTATATTCATGCCGATCAGTTCGGTCGTAAGGCAGGTGCCGATATTCGTTCCAAGCACGATGCCGAGCGTACGTGGGAACGATAGCAGGCGCGCATTCACAAGACCAATCGTAATGACGGTGACGGCTGTGCTGCTCTGTAAAATCGCAGTTGAGACGGTTCCCATCGCAAGTCCGTGCAGCGGAGTGGCGGTCGAGCTGTGAAGTGCATCCAGTAAGCGGGGACCGGTTAGGCGGTGCAGCGCAAGCTCCATCAGCTTCATGCCGCATAGGAAGATGGCAAAACCCAATATGATTGGAATGATAATGGCATGAATCATAGCTGTACGCACCTGCCTTAAGGAAATACGAGTGAGTCTCGGCTATGTTCATTGTATGTTGTTACCAGGACATGCATGACAAGCCAAGGCATAATATTATGCAACAGAGAGGGAGAAGTGCCATTGAGCAAGATGGATAACAAGGTCGTATTGAACAAAACCCGTAAAAAAAGAATAGAGAACGGCCATCCCTGGGTGTTCGCATCCGAAGTCGGAGCCGTTGAAGGAAATCCCGCTCCGGGAGATTTGGTGCAAGTGGTATCGCATCAGGGACGCTATATGGCATCCGGATATTGGAATCCGGCTTCTCAAATCGCTGTGCGTATCGTTTCCTACGAACGGCTGGAGGAGATGGGGCGGGCGTTCTTCATGAATCGGTTCCGGCATTGTCTCGCTTACCGCAACCGCTTTGTGAAGAGTGCAGATTGCCGTCTAGTATATGGGGAAGCCGACTTCCTGCCGGGACTGACGGTGGATCGCTTCGGAGAAGTGCTCGTCGTTCAACTGCTTACGCTCGGCATGGACATGCGAAGAGACGACATTGTCAATGCGTTGGCGGAAGTATTCCAGCCGCAAGGGATATATGAACGCAGCGATGTCGGCGTCAGGAAGCTGGAAGGACTGGAGGAGCGTACAGGTGTGCTGTACGGCGAATGCCCGTCCATTGTCGAGATAGAAGAGAACGGTCTGAAGATGGAAGTGGACATCGTGAACGGCCAGAAAACAGGCTACTTCTTCGACCAGCGTGAGAACCGTGCGGCAATCGCACAATTAATGACAGGCTGGGGGGAGCGGAGCGGCATCATACTTCAAGCACAGCCGGATGAGGAAGGCGGCAGCTTCGTTCCGGTGAACAGAAACGGCAAAGTCGTCACGTTCCCGTATTGGGACGGTGCGACGGTGCTGGAGTGCTTCGCTCATACCGGCAGCTTCACACTGCATGCTTGCCAATACGGCGCCAAACGGGTCACCTGTCTGGACGTATCTCAGCACGCGATCGAGACGGCGAGACGCAATGTAGAGCGCAACGGCTTCACCGACCGCGTCGAATTCGTCGTCGCCGATGCGTTCGACTACTTGCGATCCCAGGCAAAGGGACATGAGGAGCGGAAGCTAAGGGCCAGTGGTGAGGCGGATACGTCGAAGAAGCTGGAGCAGGAAGCGAGAAGCTGGGACGTGGTCATCTTGGACCCGCCCGCATTCGCCAAGACCAAGAACGCTGTCGCGGGAGCATGTCGAGGCTATAAAGATATTAACCTGCAAGGACTGAAGCTGGTTAATGAAGGGGGATATCTGGTGACAGCCAGCTGCTCCTATCATATGAAGCCGGAGTTGTTCCTGGAGACGATACAAGAAGCGGCTCGCGATGCAGGCAAGCTGCTGAGACTCGTAGAGTGGCGTGCGGCGGGCAAGGATCATCCGCAGCTGCTGGGCGTTCCGGAGGGACATTACTTGAAATTCGCCATATTCGAGGTAAGAAGCAAGGACGCTATATAGGCTATTAAGAGAGGGGTGCTGGATATGCCGCTGCAATTGGTCATCGGTCGTTCCGGATCCGGCAAGACGGAGCATTGTCTGGAGGAGATTAGAGAAGAGCTTCGCATCGCACCGGACGGACCGCCGCTTATTCTGCTCGTACCGGAGCAGGCGACGTTCCAAAGCGAGTATGCCATGCTGCGCTCAGGGGAATTAAGCGGGACGATTCGTGCTCAGGCGCTTAGCTTCCGCAGGCTGGCGTTCCGTGTCATGCAGGAGACGGGCGGCACCTCGCTCGTCCCGATCAACGATACAGGCAAGCACATGCTGCTGTACAAGTTGGTGCACCGAATGGCGCCCGAACTTCAGCTGTTCGCCGGTGGGGCGGAGCAGCCGGGCTTCATCGAGCGGTTGACGGAACTACTGACGGAGTGGAAGAGATACGGTCTGCAGGAAGAGCAGTTGTCGGACAGCCGGGAAGCGATGGTTGGCTCGTCTTCCAATCTGCTACGCCGCAAGCTTCACGATCTGATGCTTATTTACCGTGAGATGGAGCGGGAACTAGGCGGTAAGTACCTGGATTCGGAAGACTACTTGCATTATTTGCGGGAAGGCTTCGCCGAGTCGCCTTCCATGCAAGGCGCGCGCATATGGGTGGACGGGTTCCACGGCTTTACTCCTACGGAATTTGCAGCGCTCGGCGCCTTGATGGCGGGGGCGGCGCATATGACCGTTACGCTCACGCTTAACCGTCCTTATCTCGACGGCGTCTCGCCGCATGAACTGGATCTCTTCCATCCTACAGCGGAAACTTGCCTGAAGCTGATGGAGTTGGCCGAGAGCGTCGGCGCAGAGGTGCTCGCTCCGATAAATATGCCCGCCCCTGAGCAAGGAAGATTCCGGCGCAACAGGATGCTGGCTCATCTGGAGCGGCACTATGGCAGCAAGGTGGCGATGATTCAGAATAGTGCGGAGAGTCTGCATTGTCACCAACCCGCATGCGGCATATCGTTGCATGCGGCCGCGAACAAGCGGGCCGAGGTAGAGGCAGTGGCCCGTGATCTGATCCGCAGAGTGCGCGAGGACGGCCTGCGATGGCGCGACATGGCGGTTATGGTGCGCAATGCGGAGGAATACGCCGATTATATCTCCCTCATTTTCAAAGATTACGAGATTCCCTTTTTCCTTGATCAGAAGAAGAAGGCGCTGCACCATCCGCTGGTGGAGTATATACGATCCGCTCTGGAGACTGTGCTGTATGGCTGGAGGTACGACGCAATGTTCCGCTGCATCAAGACGGAGATGGTTGTGCCGCTGGACAACAGCCTCCCCCGTGAATGGTTCGACCTCATGGAGAATTATGTGCTGGCTGCAGGGATCGACGGATGGAAATGGCTGGATGCCAGCCGCTGGAGGCCGATGATGTCTCATTCTCTGGAGGATGAAGGCGTTGACGGCGTATCTGCCGCTGCCAAGCGCGAGCTGAATATTGCGCTGGCTGCCCGCGAAGCTGTCGTTCCCTTGCTTCGCAGGTTCGAGCAAAGGCTTCGGAAGGCGGCAACGGTACAAGAGATGTGCGAAGCGCTATACAGACTGCTGGATCATTCCGATGCGGCTGATCGACTGGAGCGATGGAGCCGGCAAGACATGGAGAGGGGCGACGCGCAATCCGCGCGAAGTCATCGCCAGCTGTGGGACGGCGTCATGGCATTGCTGGACCAACTGGTTGAACTGGCTGGCGAGGAGCGCGTAGCGCCTGAGTTATTCGCGGGAATGATTGAGGCAGGGCTGGATAGCCTGAAGCTGGCGTCGGTCCCTCCTGCACTGGATCAAGTGCTGGTGGGCAGCATGGACCGCACCCGTTCCGGAGGAGTGGAGGTATGCTATCTGCTAGGCGCCAATGACGGCACTCTGCCCATGCGCGTGAAGGAGGACGGCATATTAACGGAGCCTGAACGGGAACAACTGGCGGAGACCGGCCTTCAGATGGCGCCAGGAGCGCGCAGAAGGCTTCTGGATGAACGATTTATGATCTACAACGCATTGACGACGCCAAGCAAGCATCTCTGGCTAAGCTGGGCAGGCGCAGACGAGGAGGGGAAGGGATTGCTCCCCTCTGAGATCGTGCGGCAGATGCAAGCGATGTTCCCCGGCATCCCTATTCATACGGAAGTGCTCGCTCCCGGAGCGGACATGCCGCAGGAAGAGCAAGCGGCATTCCTGCAGCATCCCGAGCGCTCTATATCTCATCTTATCGTTAAGCTGCGGGAGTGGCATCAAGGCGGAAATATCGCCCCTCTCTGGTGGGGATTGTACAATTGGTATGCTGTCAGGCCCCAGTGGCAGCAGAAGCTTGGAGTGCTGGTATCGTCGCTTGTGTATCACAACAAGGAGAACAATCTGTCGATCGCAACGGCAAGCCAGTTGTTCGGCGAACGCATGCAGGTGAGCGTCTCGCGGATGGAGCGCTTCGTCTCGTGTTCGTTCCAGCACTTCGCTATCCATGGACTGAAGCTGAAGGAACGGAGGTTGTATCGGCTGGGAGCGCCGGATATGGGCCAGCTGTTCCATGCTGCGCTAAGCGGACTGGCGAAGGAGCTTGGGCCTCGCTGGGGCAAGCTGAGCCGTCATGAAATTAAAGCAGAGGCCGATAAAACGGTCAGCGAGCTGGTACCCAAGCTGCAATCAGAAATATTGCTTAGCAGCAGCAGATTCCAGTTCGTCGCAAGGAAATTGAAGGATATCGTCGCACAGGCGGCCGTAGTGCTTGGCGAGCATGCGCGCCGAGCGGAATTCCATACGGTCGGCACCGAGGTGGACTTCGGTCCGAACGGGACGCTGCCGTCGCTTGTTATCCCTCTGTCAGAGGGCAAGGAGCTGGAAGTGATCGGCCGAATCGACCGTGTGGATGCAGCCGAGTCGGATGGAAGTCTGTTGCTTCGTGTGCTTGATTACAAGTCCAGCGCAATGGGGTTGAAGCTGGAGGAGGTCGTACACGGCCTCTCCTTGCAGATGCTGGCTTATCTGGATGTGCTCGTTACCTATGCGGGAAGCTGGCTTGGCAAGCAGGCGAAGCCGGCGGGCGTACTGTATTTCCATGTGCACAATCCCATGATGACGATGCATAACCGACTGCCTGCGGACGAGGCGGACAATCAGCTGCTGAAGCGTTACAAAATGCGTGGGCTGCTGACCGCAGAGCCGGATATTGCGCGTATGATGGATGGAGGTCTGGAGACGGGGTATTCCGAGCTTCTCCCTGTCGCACTGAAGCGGGACGGCAGCTTCTACAGCAGCTCCTCCGTCGTGACCGCCGAGCAGTGGGATATATTGCGCGGCTCTGTCAGAAGCAGAATTAGACGTATCGGACAGGCGATCCAGCATGGCGAGATAGCGATCACGCCTTATCGGATGGGCGGAAAGTCTCCGTGTCAATTCTGCGATTACAAGCCGTTATGCCAATTCGATCCGTTATTCCAGGGCAATGCATACAACGTGCTCGGCAAGCGGGCGGACATATGGGAGCAGTTGGCGAGAGACTGCCAGGAGGAGGTGGAGCGTCATGACCGTGCGGAAGCCGGCGAACAGCATATGGACGGATGACCAGTGGAAAGCGATTGTGACGGAAGGAGCCAATGTGCTGGTTGCCGCCGCGGCGGGTTCCGGCAAGACAGCCGTTCTTGTCGAGCGTATCATTCGAAAAATTTCGTCCCATACCGATGTAGACAGATTGCTCGTGGCCACCTTCACGAAGGCTGCTGCTGCGGAGATGAAGGAGCGTATTACAGTAGCGCTGGAGAAGGGGCTGGAGCAGGAGCCGGACAATGAGCATTTGCGTCGTCAGCTGGCGCTGATGGGTAGGGCTTCCGTCACGACGCTTCATTCCTTCTGCCTGGATGTCATCCGCCGCTATTATCCGCTTATCGGACTTGACCCCGGCTTTCGAATCGCCAATGAGACAGAGAGTGAGCTGATTCGACTGGAAGTGCTGGATGAGCTGTTCGAGCAGAAGTATGAGCAAGCGGGCGACGGCGGAGCGTTCCTTCGTCTGGCGGACTGCTATGGCGGTGAGCGAGGCGACGAGCCGCTGTACGAGCTGGTGCAAAGCCTGTACGACTTCGCACAGAGCCATCCTTGGCCGGAGCACTGGCTGAGGGAGACTGCGGCCGCTTACAAGATTGACAACCTGGAGCAGCTGGAAGGAAGCGAATGGACCCAGAGCGTCAAACGAGATGTCCGATTGACGCTTGAGGGCGCGGAATCGCTGCTGCGTCAGGCGCTCGCCATAGCGGCGTCTCCTGGAGGTCCGGCTCCGTACGTGGTGACACTGGAAGAAGACCTGCAGGTGGTGTTGCACCTGCAGGAAGTTGCCGCACGTGAGCCGTGGAGCAAGTGGGAGCCTTATTTCAGCAGCGCGGCGTTCGGCAGGTTGAAGCCGATGCGGGGTGAGCAATATGACAAGTCGCTGCAGGAAGCGGTAAAGGAGCTGCGCGACAAGGCGAAGGACTTGCTTTCCTCCACTTTGTCGGAATTGTTCGGCCGAAGCGCGGAAGAGTTCCTGCAGGAGGTGCAGGAGCTGGGCTTGTTAATGGGTGCGTTATCGGAGCTGGTCATCGGATTCGGCGAACGGTACGAAGAAGCGAAGCGGAGCAAAGGGCTGCTGGACTTCGGCGATCTGGAGCACTATTGTCTGCGTATATTGCGGGACCCGTCGTCAGAGCCCGATCGCCTTGTTCCCTCTGAGGCGGCCTTGTCTTACAGGGAGCAATTCGATGAAGTGCTACTGGACGAATATCAAGACACGAATCTGGTGCAGGAATCCATCGTATCGCTAATTGCGCGCCAGAACAGCGGCAACCTGTTCATGGTTGGCGATGTCAAGCAGAGCATCTACCGCTTCCGCCTGGCAGAGCCCAATCTGTTCCTGCAAAAGTACAAGTCGTATAGAAGCCGTAGCGAACCCGGAATTGTTAATGATGAGGATGAGGGAATAGCCCAGGGGGTTAGAATCGATCTGGCCCGTAACTTCCGCAGCAGAAGCGAAGTAGTCGACGGCGTGAATAGCGTCTTCCGAGCCATCATGCGGGAAAGTGTAGCGGAGATGGACTACGATAGCCGGGCCGAGCTTGTATGCGGCGCCGGATATCCGCCGCCGAATCCTCCTGACAGCTGCGCGATTCAGCTGACGGTGCTGGATCGCAGCGGCATGGCGCCGGCGAAGGAGCCGGTAGAGGATAGCCGGGGGCACGATGAAGAATATGGGAGCGATGTGGACCCGGCGGAAGAAGCGACGGTTGCCGAGCTGGAGGCGCGCTGGATCGCGCGTCAGCTGCAGGAACTGATGGAGCAAGACTTCCAGGTCTACGACGGCAAGCTGAAGGCATATAGGGCGCTGCATTGGCGCGACGTCGTCATCCTGCTGCGCGCTACGCAGGCATGGGCGCCCGTGGTGATCGAAGAGCTGCAGAGCTTCGGTATTCCGGCCTATGCGGAGCTTAGCAGCGGCTATTTCGATGCGGTGGAAGTGGAGACGATGCTGTCGCTGTTGCGTGTCATCGACAATCCCTATCAGGATATCCCGTTGGCGGGCACCTTGCGCTCGCCATTGTTCTCGCTGACGGGAGAAGAGCTTGCGCGAATCCGCATCTTGTCGCGGGAGACGTCCTATTACGAAGCTGTCTGCCATGCGGCAGGAGCTGACGAGCTTGAAGAGGAGCTGCGCTATAAGCTGTCGCGCTTCCTGAACTCCCTTGACCGCTGGCGGGAGGAAGCGCGGGGAGGAGCGCTTGCGGACCTGTTGTGGGGCATCTATCGGGAGACGGGCTATTATGATTTCGCAGGCGGATTGCCCGGAGGCGTCCAGAGGCAAGCCAACCTGCGCGCCTTGCACGACCGGGCACGGCAGTATGAATCCACTTCCTTCCGCGGGCTGTTCCGCTTCCTGCGCTTCATCGAACGAATGCGGGACAGCGGCGGGGACCTTGGAGCGGCAAGGGCGCTTGGCGAGGGCGAAGATGTCGTGCGAATCATGTCGATTCATAAGAGCAAAGGGCTGGAGTTCCCGGTCGTATTCGCAGCGGGTCTCGGCAAGCTGTTCAATCAACAAGATCTGCGCAGCAGCTTCCTGATGCACCGAGAGCTGGGCTTCGGCCCTAGATACGTGGACTCGGAACAACGAATGAGCTATCCTACTCTGCCTTATCTAGCCATTCGGAAGCGGCTGCGCATGGAGATGCTGGCAGAGGAGATGCGCATCCTGTACGTTGCGTTGACCCGTCCGAAGGAGAAGCTATTCTTGCTGGGTACGGTTGCAAGCATGGAGAAGGCGCTTGATCGATGGCAGGCGCAGCGCGATGCGGAAGGGACAATGCCCGACTACGCCGTAGCGGGAGCCCGCACCTATCTGGATTGGCTGGGACCTCTCGCGTCCGATCAATTCACGCAAGAGGGTGCAGACGAGTCCGGTGGGAGCGGCCTATCGCAATGGACGGCGCATACAGTGCCGGCGGAATGGCTTGGCGCGGAAGCGGCGGCTTCCCGTGAGGCAGATGCAGAGCATGCGGAAGCCGCGGCGGAACGGCTGCAAGCACTCGTATCGCTTGCCTTGATTGAAGGCGAAGAGGCGGACGAGGAACTGGATCGCAGGCTCCAGTGGCATTATTCTCACCGGATGGCGGAACGCATTGCCGCCAAGACGTCCGTGACGGAGATGAAGCGCATGCATGAACAAGCCGCAGAGGATGTATTCAGCTGGGAGGAAGGAGCGGGCCGGGCGGCCAGTTCCTCTTCCGGCAGCTATTCCTTCCGGCTGAGACGGCCTTCCTTCATGGAAGAGCAGTCCTTAACGGCTGCCGAGAAGGGCTCTGCCAGCCATCTGCTCATGCAGCATCTGCCGCTTCATGCAGACGTGGACAGACAAGTGGTAGAGAGCACACTTGAGCGTATGGTGGAGAAGCAATTGCTGAGCGGGCAGCAAGCCCGCAGTGTCGATGCCGATGCTGTTGCCGACTTCTTCCGCGAAGACATCGGGAAGCGGCTGCTTGCGGCGGATTGGGTGAAGAGAGAGGTGCCCTTCAGCTGCGTATTCCCTTCCGAACGAGTATATCCTGCAGTTGAAGCGGATCGCGCGACGGGCGAGCCGATACTCATACAGGGGGTTATCGACTGTCTGTTCCAAGATGATCGGGGATTAGTGCTGCTGGATTACAAGACGGACAGCATCTACATGAAGCAATGGGACCTTGCCGCTCAGCGCCATCGTTTTCAGCTCGAGCTGTATGCGGAAGCGATTCATTCCGTACTGAAGCGGAAGGTGGATGAAATCTATGTTTATTTCTTTGACGGTTCCCGCACGGTAAGGCTGAACGATGAACAGCCCTCAGGCGGATACGACGGGGAGGGATCACAGTGAAGCAGCAACAGAAAGGCAAGCGTTCCATCGCCTTGCCTGTCACGCTAATCTTATTGGTCATGAGCTTGATGGGTAACGTATTGTTGTTGACCAAAAATATAAACAACGGCCAGAGAATCGCGGTGCAAAAAGGCGAGGTGATATTCGACCGAGCCAAACAGAGTCTTGAGCTTGCTCAGAACATGGAAGGGCGGATGATGGAGTTAATAGAGCTATCCCCCTCTGACGGAACGGCCCAGCGTCTGGCCGCCCGTTATGCCGCAATCGACTTGCAGCATGACGGCAGCAGCTTGAAAGAGCTTATGGCAACGGCCGAATTGCAATCCGAAGGCGCTCTGGAAGGGGCAGGCGCTACGACAGAAGCGTATATTGACAACTTCTCATACGAGCGGTTATTCGCTATTGGCAACGGTGCCGGAGCGCTCGATGAAAGCGAACGGAAAGCGATAGAAGAGCTGCAGCAATCTTTTTCAGAGCTGCAGAGAGCTATATCGACCTTCAGCTTCGTCGGCGAAGGCAACAAGTCCTTTATGATTCGTCTGTCTTCCGGATACGGCTGGCACGATGTAGCGACTTCGATTGAGGCCGTCATACAGCAATATACGAATAGTCATAATTGATTGCCAGGAAAGGACAAGTCAATCTTTTGTAGCCAGTTGCCTATCTTTGCATAGAATGATGGTGACAGGAGGTTGAGGAAATGGCGAATGCGAATACGATCATGAGTAACGCGGACAAGAAGAATATATGCCAGCAGCATATGCACCGCTATGTATTAGCGCAAACAGCGGACGGATGGTGCGACGGATTCGTGGAGCATGTGGATGACGAGATGGTCTATCTGGCTGTGCCGTGCGCGTCGGATGGGATGGATGAACGCATCTTATACCCCTATGGAGGACCCATATATCCATATCCTTACTATCCGCGGCGCAGATTTTTTCGCAGAAGGTTCCCGTTAGGCGCGCTGCTGGCATTATCCTTACTGCCGTATTTCTAATTATCGGTGACGCAGCTGCCGGCTGACGCATGCTTGGAATGCAGAGCGTCAGCCGGCATCGTTATTGGATTTTTCATTTTATTTTCGCTATGATAATAGAAGCATGAATTCAATCAAGGGAAATGGAGGTCGATCACGATGGATTGCATATTCTGTAAAATTGTAGAGGGAAGCATTCCTTCCAGCAAGGTGTATGAAAACGACAGTGTAGTGGCATTTCACGACATACAGCCTGCAGCGCCCGTACATATACTCATTATTCCGAAAAAACACATTGCTACCATGAATGATGTGGCTCCGGAAGACCATGGGCTGATCGGGGACATCTTTGCCGCTGCACGTCATATAGCCCAGGAGCTGGGTATTGCGGAGGACGGCTACAGGCTCGTTAACAATGTGAACAGCCATGGCGGACAAGTCGTCTATCATTTGCATGTCCATTTATTGGGCGGCAAGAAGCTGGGTCCTCTTCCGGCATAATCGTGAAGCGAAGTTGACACTGGCTTTCATTTTACTTTATAATGAAGTTTGATAAACCGTGTTAAAGCTCTGGACGGTCTGTTTCGGAGGGAGGGAAAACTGGTGTCTGAAACTAAAGTTCGCAAAAACGAAACAATCGATGCTGCGCTTCGCCGTTTTAAACGTACAATCGCTAAAGATGGCGTTTTGGCTGAGGTGAAGAAACGCAAGCATTACGAAAAACCAAGTGTAAAGCGCAAGAAAAAGTCCGAGGCTGCGCGTAAGAGAAAGTTTTAGGAGGATCCTTCCACAATGAACCTGAGCGAACGATTGAACGATGATATGAAGCAAGCAATGAAGAGCAAAGACAAGTTCAGACTGACAACGATCCGCATGGTTCGCGCGTCTGTGAAAAACTTGGAAATTGAGCTCAAGCGTCCTGTGGACGATAGCGAAGTGCTTGAAATTCTGAGTCGTGAGATCAAACAGCGTAAAGATTCCCTCCAAGAATTTAAAAAAGCTGGTCGCGATGATCTGATTGCAGATCTTGAGACAGAAATTGAAATTATTAGTGGATACCTTCCCGAACAGCTGACTGAAGAAGATATACAAGAGATTGTTAGGCAGACCATCCATGAACTCGGTGCTTCTTCCAAAGCCGATATGGGGAAAGTGATGAGTGCGCTGATGCCCAAAGTAAAGGGACGCGCGGACGGCAAACTAGTAAATCAAGCTGTACAGCAATTTCTGCAATAGCATCACCGTGCGGACTCGCAAAACACCCCGATTCGGGGTGTTTTTTTCATTATGGTGCGGTGTTTTGTGTTAAAGTAATGTGGAGTACGAATAATAGTGAAATAGGATTAACTATGATTGGAGCGGGGAGGAATGTCAAATTCGTAAGGGGTTAAACTCTAAATAACAAATGTCAAACGGTGCAAAGGAGTGATGGTGTGCATTGTACAAAGTGGAAGCGTGCCATATCTGTAACGTTGGTAATCTGGCTTGCAGCTGCCGCGTTGTGGACGGTCGGAGACTTGCTGAGATCGATGCCTGCCTTTGCTCAGGCAGCGGAAGGAGGGGACGATGCCGGTCCAGCCGTATTCGTCATACCGGTGAAGCATACGGTAGAACGAGGGATGTACGCCTTTCTCAAGCGAGCTTTCAAGGAAGCGGAGGAGAGTCGCGCAACGCATGTCATACTGGTGGTCAATACATTGGGAGGACAAGTAGACAGCGCGAGCAACATCGGCGAATTAATCCGGACGAGTGGTATACCGACTACTGCTTATGTGGAAGGGAAGGCGGTATCGGCGGGTACATACATCGCCTTGAATGCGGATCACATCGTCATGCAGCCTGGAAGTACAATAGGCGCAGCTGCCGTCGTAAACGGCAGTACGGGAGAAATGATCCAGAACCCGAAGGTCGTGTCGTTCTGGGTGTCCCAGATGACAGAAGCCGCCAAGATGAACGATCGCGATCCCGCCATCGCTGCGGCAATGGTTGACGTACAGGCGACAGTAGCGCTTAAGGATCAAATCGGTCGCGATAAGCAAGCGGGAGAAATATTATCACTATCGCATTCTGAAGCGATCCAGGTCGGCTACTCCGATTATACCGCCTCGAGCGTGCGGGAAGTGGCTGACTGGTTAGGATTGAGTCAACGAACGCTTATCGAAGTTCAACCCACCATCGCGGAGGAAGTAGCCCGGTTTCTCGTCCATCCCATCGTGTCTACTGTGCTTCTGATCATTGGCATAGCGGGTATAGCGATCGAATTGCTTGTGCCAGGCTTCGGGGTTCCCGGTATTATGGGGGTGCTGGCGATGGGACTGTTCTTCTTCGGCTCCTATGTGTCCGGATTCGCTGGAATGGAATCGGTTGTGTTGTTCGTACTGGGTATCGTACTGCTGTTTGTTGAGATATTCATACCGAGCTTTGGCATACTAGGTCTGCTCGGAAGCACCTCGCTCGTTGCCGGTGTTATCATTGCCGCTCCCGATCCCCGATCGGGCATTCTGTCGCTGGCAATCGCCTTCGTGGCGGCACTCGTTATTGTCGTCCTGTTCGCCAGAACCCATCGCGGTCGCGGGGTGTGGAACAAATTCATATTGCGTGACAAGCTAACGACAGAAGAAGGATACTTATCGGCAGCTTCGAAAGAGCTTTTGATCGGTCAAGAAGGAATAGCCGTAACGCCGCTAAGACCGGCAGGAACCGCCTTGCTGGCCGACCAGCGGATCGATGTGATCACGTCCGGACAATTCATTGAAGCTAATACTCCGGTTCAAGTTGTGAAGGTGGAAGGGACCTGGGTTGTTGTGAAAGCGAATAGAGAATGAAAAATGAATGGAGGCTCATGAAATGCAATTGGATCCAATCATTATGATTGTAGTTGTCGGTATATTGGTTGTTATTGTGCTTTCCGTGTTCCTTAGCTTCTTCCCCATTATGCTATGGATATCTGCGCTTGCTTCAGGCGTGCGCATCAGTATTATCACGCTTGTGGCGATGAGACTGCGCCGCGTCGTGCCGAGCCGGATTGTCAATCCTATGATCAAGGCGACGAAAGCGGGGCTTGGACTGACGATCAATCAGTTGGAGAGTCACTTTCTGGCGGGAGGTAATGTCGACAGAGTCGTCAACTCTCTGATCGCGGCGCAGAGAGCGAATATCCCGCTGTTGTTCGAGCGGGCTGCGGCGATCGATCTGGCGGGCCGCGATGTGCTGCAAGCCGTTCAGATGAGCGTCAACCCTCGTGTTATCGAGACTCCCATCGTCGCCGCAGTCGCTAGCGACGGCATTGAAGTAAAAGTAAAGGCGCGGGTGACGGTTCGAGCGAATATCGACCGGTTAGTGGGCGGTGCAGGAGAGGAGACGATCATTGCGCGCGTCGGGGAAGGCATTGTAACGACTGTAGGCTCATCGAGATCGCATAAGGACGTTCTGGAGAATCCGGACTTGATCTCCCGGACGGTATTGGGCAAGGGACTGGATGCCGGCACAGCATTCGAAATCTTATCTATTGATATCGCGGATGTGGATGTAGGCAAGAATATAGGCGCGTACTTACAGACGGAGCAGGCCGAGGCAGACAAGAAGATCGCTCAGGCGAAAGCGGAAGAGCGGCGAGCGATGGCTGTAGCGCAAGAACAAGAGAACAAAGCGAAAGTGGTTGAGATGGAAGCGCGGGTCGTGGAATCGGAATCCCAGGTGCCGCTTGCCATGGCGGAGGCGCTGCGCAGCGGCAAGCTTGGCGTCATGGACTATCTCAATATGAAGAATATCGAATCGGACACAAAGATGCGAAGTGCGATTGGAGAGACGGATCCCCTGCAGGATGAACAAGACAAATAATCTGCGGACAGACGACTGTCGCTATTCGTAAGGGAGGTGAGCGAAGATGTCATTATTGGATATGCTGCTTAGCAACCTCTATGTAGTCGTACCGGTTCTGTTCATCGTCTACCGGTTGTGGAAGCAAGCTCAGCGAAGCGGGCAATCCGAAGCGGAAGCAAGCAGACCGCCACAGCGCTCTACGTCAAGTCCTCGTCATGAGGATCGTACCCGCAATGAGTCATCTCGCGTGCCGGGAAGTGGGGATAACGTATACCGCTCAGCGCTGGAGCCTATGCAGCGAACGGAGCGTCCGGCACTCGGAGACATGCTGCGACAAGATGAACCGGAAATCTTGACAGAACGGACGGGGGCCCCGTCCCGTCGTTCACTATCCAGTCGTTCCTTGACAGGAGCAGCGTCTTCTCGCGGTGCTTCTCCATTCTCCTCCACCGTTCGGACCGGAACAGGGGAACAGGAGACTGTACCGTTGAAGCTGAGCAGGCAGGAGTTGAGACGCGCTGTCATATGGTCTGAGATACTCGGTCCGCCCAGATCAAGCACTAGGAACATGAACAAACGAACTTAATACAGCATAAATGCAGCAATAACCCCCTTAACGGCCGTCAGCGGTCGGTTAAGGGGGTTTATTGGTTGTGGAGAAAATGAGCGCTCGACGTTCCTCATATTTAAGAAATGAGCAGCATATTTTGTTATAGTACGCATCTGCGAAATAAGGGGGCAATTAGCATACATGCGACATTTGAAGAAGAAGTTTCACAAGCTAACGGCTGAGATGCTGGATATGCCGCAAGATGTCGTGTATGACTTGCCGAGGTTAACTTTAATAGGTGACCGACAATTATATATCGAAAATCATCGGGGGGTCGTCCATTTTTCAAGTGAGAAGCTTATGCTCGCACTAAGCAAAGGCCAACTTGAAGTGACGGGCAGCGATCTAGTCATACGTACAATTTGGACGGAGGAAGTATTTATCGAAGGAGTTATTACCGGCATTCAATTGCTGTCTTAACGAGAACGGGAGGGAATTGCGATGAGAAGAGACGGGCTAGAGTGGCTTAGAGGGGTTGTTGTTGTACAAGCAAGGGGCGGCGAGGCAGAGATGCTGCTGAACAAGGCGCTTGCAGGAGGATTGTCCTTGTCCGAGATACGATGGACAAGCAGCGGTGGGGATAAAAAACTGTATTTTCAAACGTCAGTTAGCGACTTCTTCCGGTTGCGGCCGTATTTAAAGGAGACAGGCTGCCGTATTCATGTCGTGGAACGTCGCGGCTTGCCGTTCTGGCTTGTAAGGGCTGAACGCCGTTTATGGTTCTCTGGCGGGCTTATGTTATTCTTTGCCATGATCTTTATGCTGTCTTCTCTCGTGTGGAGCATAGAAGTGGAGGGCAACGTCAAGCTGACGGAGGACGAAATTCTACAGGCTGCCAAGCAGGAAGGATTGTATCATTTTCAATGGTCATTCCGTCTGAAGGATATGGATGTGTTGTCGAAACGTCTCGTTAGCGATCTGCCGGGCACAACCTGGATCGGTGTAGAGAAGAAGGGAACGAAAGTGCGGATACAAGTGGTGGAAATGACGCTTCCCGAGCAGTCTCCGCTGCACAATCCAAGACATCTTGTGTCGTCTGTCGACGGGGTGGTAACCGAGATTATCGCAGAAGCAGGCCGCCCGGTCGTGAAGAAGAATTCGCGGGTGAGAAAAGGACAAATCTTAATATCGGGAGCAATTGGTTCCGAATCTCATTCGCAAATTGTCGTGGCTAAAGGTACAGTAAAGGGATTGGTATGGTACGAGTTCACGGTGGAATCCCCTCTCG
Source organism: Paenibacillus chungangensis (assembly GCF_042675905.1). Classification (NCBI taxonomy): domain Bacteria; kingdom Bacillati; phylum Bacillota; class Bacilli; order Caryophanales; family Paenibacillaceae; genus Paenibacillus; species Paenibacillus chungangensis. The sequence goes on from NZ_JBHTJZ010000005.1 coordinate 455,835, forward strand.
TGCAACGGATGAAGATTTATACAGGTGAGAAACAGACGAAATGGTACGCCGTCTTTGGGTCGAGAGCGCTTCAGCTAAGCGGATTCGGCGAAGTCGGATTCCAGCAGTTCGAAGTGATTACACACCAAGAGCGCGTATCATGGCGCAACTGGTCACTACCTATCGGGCGAATGAAGGAGACGGTAATGGAATCGGAGCTGCTGGAGAGAGAATTGTCGGCGGACGAGGCCAAGACAGTCGGTCTGCTGCGAGCGAGAGCGGAAGTTATCGAGAAGGCGGGAACGGATGCAATCATCCACGATGAAATTGTTTTGCATGAAGAGTCGGACAATGGTAAAGTTTATATGAAAGTTCTTTTTGAAGTGGAGCAATCCATCGTGCAGGAGATGCCTTTAGTTCACATGCAGGGAGATTGAGAATTGTTGCAAATTGAAACGATCAAAACCGTAAAAATTCCACTAGGCAATGCAGCAGAAGGCTTGGCCGTGTTCGGTCCGCAAGACAGGTACCTCAGACTGATTGAAGAAAGTATGCACGCTTCATCCATCGCTTCGCGCGAAGCGGAAATCGTCATCTCCGGGCCAGAATCGGAAGTCGACTCGCTGGAGCAGCTATTCACTGTATTGCTGCAGCTTGTACGCAACGGCTACACGCCTTCTGAGCGGGATATTGCATACGCGCTTGACTTAGCTCTTAATATGCAAGCGGAACAGTTGTTGGATCTGTTCAAGAAGGAAGTGGCCACAACGTTCCGCGGGAAGAAGATTCTTGCCAAGACGATTGGCCAGCGTCATTATGTGAAGACGATTCGTAAGCGGGATATCGTATTCGGAATCGGACCGGCAGGAACGGGCAAGACATATTTGGCAGTCGTGTTGGCTGTGGTTGCCTTGAAGGAGGGCGCAGTCAAGCGGATCGTCCTGACGCGTCCTGCAGTAGAAGCCGGAGAGAATCTGGGCTTTCTGCCGGGTGATTTGCAGGAGAAGGTAGACCCTTACTTGCGGCCGCTTTACGATGCACTGCATGATGTGCTCGGTCCCGATCAGACGGTGAAAGCGATGGAGCGTGGCATGATTGAAGTTGCGCCGCTTGCTTATATGCGGGGGCGAACGCTGGACGACTCTTTTATAATATTGGACGAAGCCCAGAATACGACGCCCGAGCAGATGAAGATGTTCCTCACGCGCCTGGGATTCGGTTCCAAGATGGTCATTACTGGCGATGTGACCCAAATTGACTTGCCGCGCGGCAAAAACTCCGGCTTGGTGGAGGCCCAGCGCATATTGAAGTCTATAGACGAAATAGGCATGATCTACTTCTCGGAGCAGGATGTCGTCCGTCATTCCCTCGTACAGAAAATCATAACAGCTTACGACCGGGAAGCAGAATCGAAAGCCTAGAGGAGGGTTGGAAGCGGCATGAACGAGAAAGGGACAACAAAGTCCGGTAATGTCCGGCCTGCCAAAACTTCCGGCTGGAGACAAAGCCCGGCTGTCAGATGGCTGCTGATGGGACTGTTTGTGTTATTGTTCTACTTCAGCCTGTCGCCTCATGTCATACCGGAAACCTATGATATGACGGAAGGCTCTGTCAGCGAGAAGGATATTAAAGCGCCGTTCCAGATTAAAGATGAGAAAGCGACCAGGCAAGCGGAAGAGGAAGCGGCGGGAAGAATCGAGGATATCTATTCCAATGTCTCGCTTCGAAACGAGCAACTTGTAGAACAAATTATGTACAGGATTGAGCAGCTGAACGCCGACGATCAGGTGACGACCGAGAATAAGATTGAGATCTACCGTTCGGAAATACCGAAAAAGTATGGTGATCATATCGATTTGTTCGTGAAGGCTAACTTGGGCAAGGGGACATATAGCGACTCCTTGCTGGAGGAAATGTCTTATGTCGCCAAGGAGCAGCAGTACACAATTCCCGAAGAGACATTCTACAAGATGCCTCAGCTTGCATCGGACCAATTGATTGAAATGCGTAATGTCGCAAAAGAAATTGTCCGTAAGCTGACCATCGATCCACTGAGGGATGCGGAGACAGCAAGGATGCAAGTGGCTGAACTAGTCAACGGAAGCTCGATCTCGCATCGCACTGCCAGGGAAATCGTCCAGGAACTGTCTCGATTCTCCATCATGCCGAACAGATTCCTCGATAAGGAAGCAACGGACGAAGCCAGAGTGCAAGCGAAGCAGAATACGCCTCCTGTCGTCATTAAAGAAGGCGATGTTATCGTCAAGCAGGGGGAGACGATTACGCCTGAGCTGTACAAGCTATTGTCCGACGCCAATCTGCTGCAGGACAAGCAGCATTACTGGCCGCAGGCAGGATTGCTCATCCTCTCGCTTATGTTCGTGTTAGTGTTGTACGCATATTTGCATCAATCTGGCAGTATCAGCGGCTTGAAGCCGAAGTACAGCAACGCCCAACTGCTCATGCTATGGCTCATATTCCTGATCAATATCATTACGATTCAGATCATTGCACTCACCCAGACGGATTCCGCGCATTATGCCGGATATCTGGCCCCTGCGGCGTTGGGGGCGATGCTCATTACGCTGTTGCTGGATATGCACTTGGCGGTCATCAGCTCCTTTATTTTTGCCGTCATGGGAAGTATGATATTGAATACCGGGCAAGGTCACATTTTTGATTTTAAATACGGTTTCTTCTTTATCGTCATATCGCTTGCGGCCGTATTCTCTATTCATCGCGCGAGTCAGCGGTCGGCCATATTGAAGGCTGGCATTATGGTGAGTCTGTTCGGATCGCTGGCGGTTATGGTCACGCTCATGATGTCCGAGCAGATGGACCGAATGCCGTTTATCTATTCGATAACTTTCGCTTTTGCAGGAGGCTTGCTTACAGCGGTGCTTGTCATCGGACTGATGCCGTTCTTCGAGATCACATTCGGCATCCTATCAGCGCTGAAGCTGGTAGAGCTGTCTAATCCGAATCATCCACTGCTGCGCAAGCTGCTTACCGAGACGCCTGGGACTTATCATCATAGCGTCATGGTAGGCAATCTGTCGGAAGCAGCGGCAGAAGCGATCGGAGCAGACGGTCTGCTGTGCCGGGTAGGCTCCTTCTACCACGATATCGGCAAGACGAAGCGGCCCAACTACTTCATCGAGAATCAGTCCAATATCGAGAATCCACACGATTCGATCGATCCGAAGCTGAGCAAGTCCATTATCGTGGCTCATGCGAGGGATGGCGTAGACATGCTTAAGGGGTATAATATTCCAAAGCCGATTCGCGATATTGCAGAGCAGCATCATGGCACCACATCATTGAAGTTCTTCTACCACAAGTCGCTAAAGCAAGCTCAGGAAGCGGGCGTGGATCCGGACTTTACGGAAGACGACTTCAGATATCCGGGACCCAAGGCGCAATCCAAGGAGGCGGCCGTCGTCGGCATTGCAGATTGTGTGGAAGCCGCCGTACGTTCCTTACGCAACCCTACAGTAGATCAAGTAGAAGCGATGATCAACAAAATTATCAAGAGCAGGCTAGATGACAATCAATATAACGAATGCGACCTTACGCTGAAGGAACTGGACAGAATTGCCCAGTCACTCAAGGAAAGCATCATAGGTATCTTCCATTCCCGCATTGAATATCCGGAAGATGTGAAGACGAAGGAGTGAATGGATTGAGCTTGAAATTGGATTGGAGTAACGAACAGAATAAATTTGATTTACCCGAAAATATGATCGTTAAGCTTGAACAGCTGTTGACGCTCGCCGGGGCCGCGGAAGGTCTCGCGGACGGCGAAGTGACTCTGACCTTCACGGATGATGAGGGCATTCATTCCTTAAACCGTGAATATCGCAACATTGACCGGCCGACCGATGTGTTGTCATTCGCAATGCAAGACGACGGGGTGGAAGAGCTGGACATCGTGTTCGAAGTAGAGAGCGAAGACGAAGCTGACCCCATCAGCGGGATGCTTGGCGACATTATTATTTCAGTGGAACGCGCGGCTGCTCAGAGTGAGGAATACGGTCACTCCTTGGAGCGGGAGCTTGGCTTCCTGTTCGTTCACGGCTTCCTGCATTTGTTGGGTTACGATCATGAGGATGAGCAATCGGAAGCCGTCATGACCGCCAAGCAAGAGGAAACGCTGCGGCAAGCTGGCTTGACAAGATAATGAAGGCGTTCATACGCAGTGCGGGGCTGGCGATATCAGGCATACGCCATTCCGTTGCGACTCAGCGGCATATGCAATTTCATTGCATAGCCGCTTTCCTTGTCTTTATAGCGGGTATCATTTTGTCTCTGGATGCATTGGAATGGGCAATGATCACGATGGCGGTCGGGATGGTCATCACGACGGAGATGATAAATACGGCAATGGAGAGAGTCGTTGATCTTGCTTGTCCCGAGTGGCATCCTCTGGCGAAGATAGCCAAGGACTGCGCGGCCGGGGCGGTGCTCGTCAGTGCAATCGCGGCCGTCATAACTGGATTGCTGGTAATGGGTCCCCCGCTCTGGCATTTACTAACCAGAGGTTGAAGGAGAGTGGCTGTAAGTTGAAGAACAAGTATATAGGATTGAGCGACGAGTACAAAGCGTTGCTGGAGGATGCGGCGGAAGCCAGAGCGCGCGCCTACACTCCCTATTCACGCTTCCAGGTAGGGGCTGCGTTGCTGGATTGCGACAATAACGTCCATCAAGGCTGCAACGTCGAGAATGCCGCCTATGGACCGACCAACTGCGCGGAGCGGACAGCACTATTCCGAGCGATTGCGGACGGAAGGCAGGCGGGACAATTCAAGGCTATCGCTGTCGTGGGCGATACAGATGAGCCGATTACGCCGTGCGGGATATGCCGGCAAGTGCTGGTGGAGCTGTGTCCGCCCGACATGCCGGTCATTATGAGTAATCTGCAAGGAGATTGGGAAGTGAAGACAGTCGCGGAACTGCTGCCTGGAGCGTTCACGCCGCTGTCTTTGTATAAGGAGGAGCAATAACTATATGAATACATCTATGAACAACAATGACAGCTTTCGTTCTGGATTCGTTGCCATCGTGGGTCGTCCGAATGTGGGCAAGTCCACGCTGATGAATCATGTGATCGGGCAGAAGATCGCCATTATGTCGGATAAACCGCAGACGACGCGCAACAAAATTCATGGCGTCTACACGACCGATGAACTGCAAATCGTCTTTTTGGACACGCCGGGCATTCACAAGCCGCAATCCAAGCTGGGCAATTATATGAATCAATCAGCTGAGAGCGCTCTTAAGGAAGTAGAGGCCGTCATGTTCCTGATCGATGCTTCCGAAGGGCTCGGCGGCGGCGATCGCTATATTATGGAGCAGTTGAAGAGTGTGAACACGCCAGTCTTTCTGGTCATGAACAAAATAGATAAAATTCAGCCGGAACAACTGCTTCCGCTCATTACGCAATATAAGGACCTGTATCCCTTTGCCGAGATCGTGCCGATATCCGCTCTGCAAGGCAATAACGTGAATACGCTGCTTGAGCAGCTGTCACGGTATTTGCCGGAGGGGCCGCAGTATTATCCCGCGGATCAAGTGACGGACCATCCGGAGCAGTTCGTATGCGCCGAGCTTGTCAGGGAGAAGATACTGCACCTGACCCGAGAAGAGATTCCTCATTCCATTGCAGTTACGATTGAAGATATGAGGGTGCAGGACAACGGTGTCGTCTATATCGGCGCGGTGATATTCGTGGAGCGTGACTCACAGAAGGGAATTATAATCGGTAAGCGCGGCGAACTGCTGAAGGAAGTAGGAAAGGGCGCCCGGCAGGATATCGAAGCGTTACTTGGCTCGCGTGTATTCCTGGAGCTGTGGGTAAAAGTGAAGAAGGATTGGCGTAACCAAGAGAGAGTGCTTAGAGATATGGGATTCCGACATGATAGCTGACGTTTTTTGCTAAGGATACCCCGGGTCATTTCGATGCATCCTAATAACTGTCTGGAGCAGCATTTCCGAGGCTGAAAGGGATGAATACGAATGCGAGATTTTTCGTGGAAGTATTTTACGTTGACCGGGGATGTCGAATCATACATGCTGTACAAGGAGATGGATCAGGTGGGAGCGGAGACCCATCCAGATGCAGCGTGGGATGGCGATGACGAAGAGTTGATCGCGGATCACTCCAGCTTGAGGAATTAAGCACTAATGCCATAACTGGATTAGAGTCGGTTGTCATGGGGGAGAAGGCGGTATGCTGGTTCGTGTGGAAGGTATAGTCATTCGCAGTATGGATTATGGTGAGAATCATAAAATCGTCACGCTGCTGACGAATGAATGTGGCAAGGCGGGCGTGCTCATCAGAGGAGCCAAGAAGGTCAGGAGCAAGCATGCTTCGCTGGCCCAGCCGTTTACGTACGGCGAATTCCTGCTTTTTCGAGGCAATAGTGGATTAGGGACATTGAATCATGGTGAGATTATACAATCTCACCATGATTTGCGTATGGATTTGGATCTCGCGGCTTATGCATCCTATGCAGCTGAGTTGACAGACCGAGCGCTGCAGGACGATGAAGCGGGCAGTTATCATTTTCACCAGCTCCTGGCATGTCTGGCAGCGCTGCAGGAAGGCAAGGATCCCGGTATCGTCTTGAATGTGTATGAGATGCGAATTCTGGACATGTCGGGTTATGCTCCAGTGCTGGAGCAGTGTGTGCATTGCGGCAATGTAGTCGGGCCGTTCAAGCTGCTGCCCCATGCGGGAGGCGTCATCTGCTCCCGCTGTGCCAGTAGGGCTTCGGATGCGATACCCGTCAGCGAGAACGCTCTGAAACTGCTTAGGCTGTTCAGTAAGCTCGATATGAGAAGGCTTGGCAATATTAACGTATCTCTTCATACGAAAACAGAGATCCAGACGTGCTTGTCCAGCTTGATGGATGCACAGCTGGGACTAAGGCTGAAATCGAAACAATTCCTGGATCAACTGGGGAAGTTAAATTGACTTATATGAGCAAAGCGCATATAATAATATATTATGACTATCATGCTGTGATGGAGAAAGTAATTGCGGTTAAAGCCGATCGTAGCGAACCGGGGATGGTGAAAGCCCGGGAGGACACCGCAATGAAGGGCACTCTGGAGCGATGAAAAATGAAAGCGGGTCATCTAAAGAAGCGGCATGCGCCGACAAGGATGGCCAAGTAGGGTGGAACCGCGGGAATAACAACTCTCGTCCCTATGTCTGGCAGCAGGCATAGCGACGGGGGTTTTTTGCTGTATTGCGGCCGCTGCTCTATGAATTGCCAAGATAGAGTTTTTTAATTGATGAAATGAAGGAGTGGGGTCATTGAATTTTCAAACGATGATATTGACGCTTCAGCAGTTCTGGTCCGATCAGAATTGCATACTGGTGCAGCCGTACGATGTGGAGAAAGGCGCCGGCACGATGAATCCGATGACATTCTTGCGCTCAATCGGTCCCGAACCATGGAATGTCGCTTATGTGGAACCTTCCCGCCGCCCGGCCGACGGCAGATATGGCGAGAATCCAAATCGGCTGTATCAGCATCACCAATTCCAGGTTATTCTGAAGCCGTCGCCGGACAATATCCAGGAGCTCTATCTGGAAAGCCTGAATCGCCTTGGCATAGAAGCAAAAGATCATGATATTCGCTTCGTAGAAGATAACTGGGAAGCGCCAACGCTGGGAGCATGGGGACTGGGCTGGGAAGTATGGCTGGACGGCATGGAAATTACTCAGTTCACGTACTTCCAGCAAGTAGGCGGAATAGATGCGAATCCTGTCGCAGTTGAAATTACGTACGGCCTGGAGCGCCTTGCATCTTATATTCAGGATAAGGAAAATGTATTCGAGCTGGAATGGGTGGACGGCGTAACGTATGGAGACGTATTCCTGCAGCCCGAATATGAGCATTCCAAGTATACCTTCGAGACATCGGATACAACTATGTTGTTCTCTCTCTTCTCTATGTATGAGGAAGAAGCGAAGAAGACGATGGACAAATCGCTCGTCTTCCCTGCGTATGATTATGTGCTTAAGTGCTCGCATACCTTCAACTTGTTGGACGCAAGGGGAGCGATTAGCGTAACGGAACGAACGGGTTACATTACCAGAGTTCGGAATTTGGCGCGCGGTGTAGCGGCGGCATTCCTGGAAGAACGAGAGAAGCTGGGATTCCCATTGTTGAAGAAGGAGGCTGCTAATGATGACTAGAGACCTGCTGCTGGAGATCGGACTGGAGGAAGTGCCCGCTAGATTCGTGCGCGGAGCAATGGATCAATTAAAGGAAAAGCTGAAGAAGTGGTTGGAGCAATCGCGCATACATCATGGAGCTGTACATGCGTATGCGACGCCAAGGCGCCTTGCCGTTATTGTGAAGGATATGGCGGATAAGCAGACGGACATGCAAGAGGAAGCGAAAGGACCGTCCCGCAAAATCGCTCAAGATTCGGAAGGCAACTGGAGCAAGGCTGCGCTTGGCTTCGCCAGAAGTCAAGGCGTGGAACCGGATCAATTGTACTTCAAGGAATTGTCCGGCGTGGAATACGTCTACGCTACCAAGAGCAGTATCGGCGTAGAGTCTAGCAGTCTTCTGCCTCAAGGCTTGAGCAGTCTCGTCTCATCGATGTCCTTCCCGAAAAATATGCGCTGGGGAAGCCAGGAGTTCCGCTTCGTTCGGCCGATTCGCTGGCTAGTAGCACTGCTGGGACAAGACGTCATCGATCTGGAGATTGCGGGGGTGACAGCGGGACGCGTATCGAGAGGCCATCGTACTCTGGGGGCGGATGCGGTGATCGGCGACCCGGCCGAGTACGTCGAGAAGCTGCGCGAGCAGCATGTCATCGTGGATGTTGAAGAGCGCCAAGCGATGATTGTAAGCGGAATTCGCACGTTAATGGCAGACAAGGACTGGCATGTGTCCATGAAAGAAGACTTGCTGGAGGAAGTCCTGTTCCTTGTGGAGTATCCTACCGCACTGCACGGCTCATTCGATCCTCTATATCTGCAAATTCCGCAGGAAGTACTCATTACCTCGATGCGAGAGCATCAGCGCTACTTCCCGGTAATGGATGAATCTGGAAAGCTGCTGCCGCACTTTGTGACGGTGCGCAATGGCGACAGTCGTTCTATCGACCTTGTGGCCAGAGGGAATGAGAAGGTGCTACGGGCTAGACTGTCCGATGCGAAGTTCTTCTACGAGGAAGACCATAAGCTGACGATCGATCATGCGATGTCGAAGTTGTGCAACGTCGTCTATCACGAGGAGTTGGGTACGGTCTCTGATAAAGCGGATCGGATAGCAGCCGTAGCGAAGAGGCTGACACAGCAGCTTCAGCTGGACGAGCAGACATCCTCACACATTCAACGCGCGGCGTCCATATGCAAATTCGATCTGGTCTCCCAGATGGTCTACGAGTTCCCGGAGCTTCAGGGCATTATGGGCGAAGATTATGCCAAGCGTGCTGGCGAATCCGAAGATGTGGCGATAGCGATTAATGAGCACTATCAGCCTAGATTCGCAGGAGACCATGTGCCTTCAGGCGTGACGGGAGCGATCGTAAGTCTGGCAGACAAGATCGACACGATCGTAGGCTGCTTCTCGATTGGTATCGTTCCTACAGGCTCACAAGATCCTTACGCACTGCGTAGAAGTGCTGCAGGCATCGTACAGATTATGCTGGCCTTCGGCTTCAAGCTGGAGCTGACGGATCTCTACCGGACGGCGCTAACCGTTCATGATTCAAGAGGTCTGAAGCGTCCGGCAGATGAGATCGAGAAGGACCTGAATGAATTCTTCTCGCTCCGTGTGAAGAACTGGCTTTCGGAGCAAGGATATCGTTACGATGTCATCGATGCGGTGATGGCTGCCGGCATCTCTGATCTGCAGCTGACGGCAAGTCGTGCCGCGGCCGTGGCGGCGGGAGTGAACGGGAATGACAAGGCGTCGTTTAAGATGACGGTCGAAGCGTTCAACCGGGTGAGCAATCTGGCGGGCAAGGCGACAACGAGATCGGTGGATCGGCAATTGTTCCAAGAAAGTATCGAGCAGGAGCTGCATGACGCATGGCTGTCGCAGAAGGAGGCGTTCCGGACGGCATTAGCAGATAAGGATGCTGCAGCAGCTTTGCAATCCTTGTCTTCATTGAAGTCGCTTATTAACCTGTACTTCGAGTCTGTTATGGTGATGGCCGAAGATGAGGGAGTTCGGAACAACCGGCTGGCTACCTTGGCGATTATCGCGGATGATATTAGCCTTGTCGCGGACTTCTCCAAGTTAGTCTGGTAACACTCGACGATTCGCGAAGGGAGTGAGTGTACATTTGTCAGAACATGAGACGGAAGTTGTCGTATACGTCGTGTCAGATGCGGCAGGGGATACGGGAGAACTAGTCGTACGCGCAGCAATCGCACAATTTCACCCTATTCATGCCAATATTCGCAGAGCCCCTTTCATTACGAACGAAGCGTCGCTGCAGCGGATTGTGGAACTGGCTAATGAGCAAGGAGCCATTGTGCTGTACACGCTTGTTATCCCTGGCCTAAGAGACGCTATGCGAAGGCTGGCCAGTCAATACAGCATATCGGCCATTGACTTGCTAGGTCCGTTCATCGAGACGCTGGAGGCGGCTACGGGACGCCGTTCACGCAAGGAGCCGGGCCTGAATCATGTGCTCGATGCAGATTACTTCCGGAAGGTGGAAGCGGTAGAGTTCGCAGTGAAATATGATGATGCTCGCGATACGTCCGGTATTCAGAAGGCTGATATCGTGCTGGTCGGCGTATCGAGGACATCCAAAACCCCGTTGTCGATGTACTTGGCTCATCAGAAGTTCAAAGTGGCTAATGTTCCGCTCGTACCGGAGTTGAAGCCGCCCGATGAGTTGTTTAAACTCGATAAAGGGAAAATAGTCGGCTTGACGATTGATGTCGGCTATTTGAATGTCATCCGGAAAGAACGGTTAAAAGCGTTGGGATTGCCGGATACGGCCTCTTATGCGACAACGGAACGGATTGAACAAGAGCTACTATATGCGGATGACATTATGAAGAAGCTGGGCTGCGTTGTCATAGATGTATCCCATAAAGCAGTAGAAGAGACGGCTAGCCTGATTATGGAATACATGCGTTGCAAATGAGCCTCTTTTTTTAAAACTTTTATATGGACATAATGTGCGCTCATTTCATTCATGTAGCAGGATTTTTTAATCAGGCGCCGTATATAATAGTACGGTATAGATTGCAGAATGAGCGGTGATGCAAGATGAATAGTTGGAAACCGATCATCTATGTAGATGCCGATGCCTGTCCGGTCAAGTCTGAAATTGTCCAGACCGCCAACCGCTTAGACGTACTTGTCCGAATGATTGCTTCTTACGATCATCGGTTGAAGCCTGCCGAGGGCGTGGAGATCGTGCAGGTGGACCGAAGCAGTCAGTCCGTGGATCTTTACATTGCGAACCATGTAACGGTCGGCGATGTTGTCGTGACGGCCGACTTCGGACTGGCTTGCATGGTGTTGGGCAAAGGCGCGGTTGCTCTGTCGCCGCGTGGGGAGATGTATACGGAAGGGAGCATCGACTATTTAATGGAGCGGAGGCATGAAGGGGCCAGACGCCGACGTGCCGGCATGCGCACGAAGGGACCGCGAGCAATGAGCGGTGCCGATGCGGTTTGCTTTCAACAAAAGTTGACAAAAGTTTTGCAAAACGAGCAGGAGAACTATGACGTATAGCGAATATAGTTTACAATCTGGATTTGTCTGTGACTTTTCTCATCTGAATGCAGGTGATATTTGATGACAAGCGGGAAAATTCCTGATGCGGTCATTGATGCGGTACGCAAGCAGCATGATATTGCGGAGACTGTCGGGAAATACGTTCATCTGACGAAGCGCGGCAAATACATGGTAGGACTTTGTCCTTTCCATTCAGAGAAGACGCCATCGTTTACCGTGACGCCTGAGATGCAGATTTATCACTGTTATGGCTGCGGGAAAAGCGGGAATGTCATCAGGTTTGTCCAGGAGATGGAGGGCTATTCCTTCCCGGAGGCCGTGCGAGTGCTTGCGGAAAGTGCGGGTATTCCGGTAACATGGGCATCTTCCAGCCAAGGGAATTCAACCGGACAAGATCCTAATGAATGGAAAGTGATCGAAGCGCACGAACTGGCCGCCAAATTTTATCATTACTTGCTAAGCAACACGAAGCAAGGCGAACGGGCCAAACATTATTTGCGCGAACGAGGAATGACCGACCGGTTAATCGATCAGTTCATGATCGGTTATGCGCCAGAGGAGTGGGATGTGCTGTCCCGCTTCCTGGACGGCAGGGGTTATCCGCTGGAACTTATGGCTAGTGGAGGCTTGCTGTCGCCGAAATCGGACGGAAGCGGCTATGTAGACCGATTCCGCGGTCGCATCATGTTCCCGTTATGGGATCGTGATGGGCGTGCTGTCGCTTTCGCTGGCAGAATTATTGACGAGGGCCAGCCCAAGTATTTGAATTCGCCTGAGAGCATGGTGTTCACGAAGAGCAGAATGTTGTATAACTTGCATCATGCGAAGCCTTTCGTTCGCAAGAGCAAGTCCGCGGTACTGTTCGAAGGATTCATGGACGTGATTAAGGCGTGGAACGCCGGCGTCAAGAACGGTGTTGCAACGATGGGAACGGCTCTGACAGAGGAACATTGCGTATCGCTCAGGCGGCAAGCGGAGGAAGTTATATTATGTTATGACGGTGACGATGCGGGACAAGCCGCTGTCCACAAATCAATTCCGCTGCTACAGTCCGCCGGCTTGAAGGTGCTTATCGCCATTCTTCCCAAAGGCAAAGATCCTGATGAATATATTGAGGAGTACGGACCGGAAGCATTCTCCAGGCTTCTGGATGATCCTGTGTCAACTACGAAATTCAGACTTATATATTCTCGAAAAAGCCATATACTGCTAAAAGAAGAAGGGCGAAAAAATTACCTGATGGAAGCCGTCGGAATTGTAGCCGAGCTGGACTCCTCAACGGAACGCGAGTTGCACTTGAAAGAACTGTCGCGCGAATTCGATGTCTCTCTGGAAGCTCTAAAGCAGGACTGCCATGAATATCGCATGGAGCTGCAAAAAAAGAAACCGCAAAGGGATAATAACGACAATTCGTGGAATAATGGTAGGAATGAAAAGCGCCGTGTAACACGGGCTTCGACTCTTCTGCCTGCTTATGCCACCGCTGAACGTAGACTGCTTCATGTCATGATGCAAAACCGTGAGGTGGCGGAAGATGTGCATGCAAGGCTCGGGGAATCCTTTCACGTAGAGGATCATGCAGCCCTCGCTGCTTATTTATACGCTTATTATGCCGGAGGTCATGAACCGGATCCCGCCCGATTCATTGAGACTTTACATGATGAACGATTGGAACAAGCGGCTACAGCAATACTAATGATGGACGGCGGATTTCCTTTCGACGAGTCTGTAATGGAAGCATTTATTCATGAGATTATGAAGGTTCCCAAGCAGAGGGAGATCGAAAGAAAACGGGAAGAAATGGTGCGTGCCGAGCGTGCCGGCGATGCTTTATTAGCAGCGCAGTTAGGTCTTGAGATTATCGCCCTAGAGAGACAGCTGAAGAATTGACAGATGATGCTTCTAGGGAGGAGGGAGTCGGAATATGGCGAATGATCAACATACAGAACTAGATACTGAACAAAAACTTGATCAAGTTAAGGATCAACTTATAGAGCATGGCAAGAAGCGCTCCTCCTTAACCTATAAGGAAATTATGGAGAAGTTGTCTCCATTCGATCAGGATCCGGAGCAAATTGACGAGTTTTTCGAACAGCTTGACGATTTGGGAATTGAGGTCTTGAACGAAAGCGATGAAGATCCGCTTGTGCAAACAGGTGACGATCAGGAGAGGGAATCGGACGATTTCAATTTCGACGATGATCTTGCCTTGCCGCCCGGCATTAAAATTAATGATCCTGTGAGAATGTACTTGAAAGAAATCGGACGTGTTCCACTTCTCTCCGCCGATGACGAAATCGATCTTGCCATTCGGATCGAAAATGGCGATGAGGAGGCGAAGCGTAGGCTGGCTGAAGCGAATCTCCGTCTCGTTGTCAGCATCGCCAAGCGCTATGTGGGACGCGGAATGTTGTTCCTTGACTTGATCCAGGAAGGGAATATGGGTCTTATTAAGGCGGTCGAGAAGTTCGATCACCAGAAGGGATTCAAATTCAGTACCTATGCGACTTGGTGGATTCGTCAAGCGATTACGCGCGCAATTGCGGATCAGGCACGGACGATACGTATTCCTGTGCATATGGTGGAAACGATCAACAAGCTCGTTCGTGTGTCTAGACAGCTGCTGCAAGAGCTGGGGCGTGAACCGACTCCTGAGGAAATAGCGGAAGAGATGGAGCTGAGCACGGAGAAGGTTCGTGAAATTATGAAGATTGCCCAAGAGCCCGTCTCCTTGGAAACGCCGATTGGCGAGGAAGACGATTCGCATCTGGGTGACTTTATCGAAGATCAAGAAGCGCTCGCACCTGCCGATGCAGCTGCCTATGAGCTTCTCAAAGAACAGCTGGAGGACGTGCTGGACACTTTGACTGAGCGAGAGGAGAATGTGCTCAGGCTCCGCTTCGGATTGGACGATGGCCGTACCCGTACGCTTGAAGAAGTGGGCAAGGTGTTCGGCGTTACAAGAGAACGGATTAGACAGATCGAAGCGAAGGCGCTTCGAAAATTGCGTCATCCAAGCCGCAGCAAGAGGCTGAAAGATTTCCTTGAATAACCCAGATATAACGACCTTCTGCATGAGCAGCAAGGTCTTTTTTCTCCTATTTCAACAGAGAGGATATCTGCCCTATGGATCACCGTAAGGAAATTATCGTAAAGGAAATTCAGCATTGGCGTAGAAGCAAGGTACTGCCGGATCAGTATTGCGATTTCCTCCTCAATCTATATCGGGATCCTGATACGGATTCTGGATCGGATTCCGGTCAAGATGCCCCAGGCCGTACAATCGGGAAAGCGGTTATGGCCATGAGGCACGCAACGGGGAAACAATGGCTCCTTACATTTGGAACTTTTACTTTAATTTCCTTCGTTGTGCTTTATTTTAGCTTTTTTCATCCGTTATTGCAAATCGCAATTATTGTAGGAGGCACGCTTATCTTGCTTTGGGCAGGCAAGCGATGGAGAGGGCGCAGTGAAGCGGCTGGCTTATCCATATCCAGCACAGGGATGTTGCTTCTGCTCGGCGGCGGATTGTACTTGTTGAATCAACATGAGCTGAGTGCTTGGGGCTGGCAGGCAGTGTTCATCAGCGTCTGTGCGTTGTTCTGGATCATCTATGGCATAAGAATGGGGATGCAGGTGCTACATCTATGCGGTTGGCTTGCACTGCTGCTTACATACAGCTGGCTGCTTTCCCGATTCTCTCCGGAGCCCAAGTGGTTCGAAGTCCAGTTGTACTGGCTTCCGTTGTCCATTCTGTTCGGCTGGAGCAGTTGGTTCCTTCATCGCTGGACGAAGGCGGTTCCACTGATCTTATTCGCGGTTTGCGCCTTAACCTGGTTTATGCCGGAAGTTTATAGCCTCGCTGTTCTGAAGGAGACAGAGTGGATTCAACTGCAGTTGCTAACGAAATTCGCGCTGGGAGGGACACTGCTCTACTTGATGCGCAAACAATGGATGGTGTGGGTGGCTTAATGATCAAATTATCGAACAGACTTCAAAAAATCGCGTCATACATAACGCCGGGCAGCCGTGTTGCCGACATTGGCTCGGACCATGCGCTGTTACCGGTCTATCTGCTTCAGAGTGGCATTGCGGTGTCCGCAATAGCAGGTGAGCTGAATGCAGGACCGCTGGCTGCGGCGAAGAAGCAAGCGGCCGATGCTGGGCTAGCCGGCAGGCTGCAGGTCCGACAGGGCAACGGGCTGGCTGTCCTGCAAGGGGATGAAGCGGATACGGTTACGATCGCCGGCATGGGTGGTGGTCTCATGAAGGAAATATTGGAGGAGGGGCATGAGCGCGGCAAGCTTGCGCAAGTGCAAGAGCTTGTATTGCAACCGAACGTCGGAGAAGATATCGTACGAAGCTGGCTTCTGGAGAAAGGCTGGTATTTGAAGGCGGAGTGCATTCTGGAGGAAGACGGTAAAATATATGAAGTGTTACATGCGCAAAGGACTTCAAATGCTGAGCAATTGAATGGGGCGCTCTATGACGGTTCGTTCCTAGGCTTAGCTTGGCAGAAGGAGACAACAAGGGCTCTCTTGGTCCATATGGGTCCTCATCTGTTAAGATCAGGAGGGCCGATCCTTATCATGAAATGGCAATCAGAGCTTCAGAAATTGAATCGGATATGCGGTCAATTGGCGGAGTCTGAACTCCCTCAAGCGGCAATGAAGCGGACGCAAATACAGGAGGAAATCATAAAGATTGGAGAGGTGCTACAGTGTTTGCAAACGGCCAACGATTAATGCAGTATATGGAGCAACTGGCGCCAAAGCATTATGCGGTGGAGAACGACAAGATAGGACTTCAATTGGGCACGTTGAACAAAGAAGTGGAAAAAGTCATGGTCGCTCTCGATGTGACAGATGAAGTGGTGGACGAGGCGATTGCAGCAGGCGTGAATCTAATTATTGCGCATCATGCGATCATATATCGTCCTTTGGCCAAGCTGGATACGAGTACACCAGCAGGCAGGCTTTACGAACGGTTGATTAAGCACGATATCGCTGTGTATATATCGCACACCAATCTGGACACCGCCGACGGGGGCATGAATGACTGGCTGGCCGATGCGGCAGGCATTGTGAAGGAAGGCCGCATCCCGCTAGACGAGGTGCATACCGACAAGCTGTACAAGCTCGTCGTATTCGTTCCTGAGAGCCATTACGAAGCCGTCCTTGAAGCATTGTGGCGCGCTGGTGCCGGAGAGATCGGCAATTACGGCAGCTGCAGCTTCAATATAAGAGGTACCGGCACATTCCGTCCCGGCGAAGGAAGCCAGCCCTATATCGGCTCAGCAGGGAAGCTGGAGAGGGTAGAAGAAGTTCGTGTAGAGACGATAGTGCCGTACAGTGTACACCGAGATGCGGTTGCCGCCATGCTGAAGGCACATCCGTATGAGGAGGTGGCTTACGATCTATACCCTATCGATCTGAAGGGGAGAACGTTCGGGCTTGGCCGTTCAGGCAAGCTGGAGAAACCTGCAACGCTTGGTGAGCTTGCACAACGTCTGAAGCAAGCCTATGATGTGCCCAACGTGCGGGTGGTCGGTCCTCTTGACAAGCCGATTCGCAAGGCTGCTGTGCTAGGAGGATCGGGAAGCCGCTATGTGCGGCATGCTATGTTCGCTGGCGCCGATGTGCTCATTACGGGCGATATCGATTACCATACGGCCCATGATGCGCTTGCGGCGGGCATGACCATTATCGACGCGGGACACAATATCGAGAAGATCATGAAGCATAAGGTTGCGGAGTATTTGCTGGGCAAGCTGTCTGACGACAACTATAAGACAGAGGTGGTCGCTTCTGCACGATCAACGGAGCCATTCGTCTTCCTCTAATTTCTTGGTTAGCAATGTTTTGAATGAATGGAATGGATTCAGTCTTGAGCTTTTGTAGAAATCCTAGTATACTGAATGCTGCACCGGAAAGTTTGACAGACAATCGCTGGCAGCTTAATCGCTGCGAGAGGAAAGTCCGGGCTCCACAGGGCAGGATGCTGGATAACGTCCAGTCAGCGCGAGTTGAAGGATAGTGCCACAGAAATGGACCGCCGATGGCCGGCTTCGCCGGCACAGGCAAGGGTGGAACCGTGGTGTAAGAGACCACGAGGAGCATAGGTGACTATGTTCCTGGTAAACCCCATCTGGAGCAAGACCGAGAGGATGCGGCAGCCGCAAGGCTGCAGCCTTAGCCCGAGGCGCATCCGGGTTGGTTGCTTGAGCCGGCTAGCAATAGCAGGCCTAGATAGATGATTGTCGCTTCAATAGTGGGAGGGTCGTTCCCGTCATACCACCAGAAGTACAGAACCCGGCTTACGGCAAACTTTCCGCAACGGCACGAACAATAAGCCTTGAGATCTCCTCGCATTGCTGCGAGGGGATCTCAAGGCTTTTTTGTGGCAATCGCATGTCTACCCTACTTACGGGGTATGCGCCTTAATGCGCTCCAGTCGACGCTTAACCTGCTGAGGATAGGTTTGAAGCGCGCCGGAATAGTTCGTGGTAGCTTGAAGTGCGCTGTTTACATCGATTTCGCCATACCCGTAATATTTATCCTTGCCTGTGTTGCCGAGATCGATCGAGGATGCCCGCATAATCTCCATAACCTCTGTGTTGGTCAACTGGGGATTAAGCGAACGGATCAACCCTGCGAGCGCGGCTACGTGAGGGCTGGCCATCGACGTACCTGAGAGAGCGGCATATTGCTTGCCGGGATAGGTGCTGGCAATCTGGTCCCCGGGTGCCGCTACATCGATATAATTGCCGAAGTTGGAGAAGGAAGCCTTCTGCTTGGTGGATGTTGTCGCCGCTACGGCGAATACTTCGGGATAAGCAGCTGGATAGCCGGGCCGCTCCGTATTATCGTTGCCGCTGGCTGCGATCAGCACGACGTCGCGTTCATAAGCATACTTGACTGCATCATGCAGGAAGTCGGCTTGCGCGTAATTGCCTAGACTCATATTGATGACCTTGGCGCCGTGATCAACTGCCCATATAATACCTTGCGCGACAGAGTATGCAGAGCCTGCACCGCTGCCGTCAAGCACCTTCACCGGCATAATTTTGTTGTACCAGGATACACCCGCGACCCCTTCGTTATTATTCACAGATGCGCCGATGATGCCCGCTACATGCGTGCCGTGTCCCACATCATCTTCAGGCGCAGCATTGGCGCTTACGATGTTCACGCCTGGAACCAGTCGGCCCCGCAAGTCGGGATGGCTGCTCTCCACTCCGGTATCCAGGACGGCAATTATGACGCCTTCATCTCCTTTAGACAATTGCCAGCCCTTCTCGGCCTCGATAGACGGCAGATTCCATTGATGACGAGAATATAATACATCATTGGGAACAATCGGAGCGCTTGCATTCCCCAAGTCTTCTTGATTCGTCAGATACAGATAATGGGGTTCGACATATTTCGGATTCCATTTTGTTTTGAAATAATGCATCAGTTGCTTCGTTTCAAGCTGGTCCGAACGGAATACATAAGCATGTCCGATTTGGCCGATTCGATCTGCCGATTGCGCGTGAATGTCCGCTTTAATTCGATTCAATTCCTCAGGAGTGACCGGTCCGGAGAAGTGCACGATAACATCCCGAATATAGTAATGGCTTGCATTGCCGTTGTCCTCACCGGATTGGACGGTAATGTCCTTGGTTGTGTTCGGTTGTACGGATTCAACGTGGAATTTGCCTTCCGCAGGATAGGGGATGATGCGCAAATTCTGCTTCTGATGTCGTTCAACCGACTTGACGATATTGGCATTCAATACTGTAACGATATATTGCTGATCGCTTGTTCCGGGTATGCTGATTACAATATACCGGTTGCCGTCGCTGCTCTCGACTGCCGGTGATTCATACTCCATGCCGTTACCGGACTTCTGCTTCGCTTCCGAGACGTATTTGGCAATCAAGCGTTTATGATCCTTCGGGATATAGCCTTGCTTGATATCTTCTTGATGGGTGGACCATTCGATATATGCAAGGTGGGGATGATGCTCCATTAGATCCTTCACGCCCGTGCCGTTCATTATTCCATCGTTCGCTTGGATCAGTCTGTTCAGATCTTGCCTTGTCTCCGCAGCCATCAGAGCCGACGTTGCGCTCATGTCGTTCTGAAGAGCGGTCAGCTTCAGCTTTTGCTCCTTCGCAACGGAGTGGGGCGCTGTCTCGGGAGCCTTAGGCTCTGTGCGAGGAAGCACGCCTGGCAATACGGGGATGAGCAGCGCTATGACGGCTAACATGGTGAAGGCGGCTATCCATCTTGGTTTACGCATATTATTTTCCTCCTGAGGTCGTTGATGTTACAATAGAATTATCTTTAGATTCCGACCTTGCGTGTGAAATTATGCGGACAATTGGAAATCGCCTGTACCGTTTCTGTGGTATTTATGGTACGATGTTGATGTTTATAGTTTTTTTCGTTTGGAAAATGAAAGGGGATCTACCATCATGCCATCCACTAATGTAAAATCATTAACCGAATCCGCACGTTTAAAACTGAAAGAAGCGATTACCCAGTTGGAGCCTTTTCTAAACAATCATACGGTTGCCGGTCTAGTTGGCGAAGATGGAGGGGAAGACGCTGAGCTATTCTACAAAGGTTTGCTGTCGGATTTAAGACATCTGCTTGTTTTTTCAGAAGTTGTCGTTGAGAAGCTGGGTGTGCTGCTAAGAAGACCCAACTTCGATAATGACAATGCGGAGCGTGTGTTGTATGAGGTGTATCACCACTGCGTTAACGCATTTTTCTATCCCAAAA
The DNA here is from genome assembly GCF_042675905.1 of Paenibacillus chungangensis. Taxonomy (NCBI): domain Bacteria; kingdom Bacillati; phylum Bacillota; class Bacilli; order Caryophanales; family Paenibacillaceae; genus Paenibacillus; species Paenibacillus chungangensis. The sequence goes on from NZ_JBHTJZ010000005.1 coordinate 476,317, forward strand.
ATGAATGCTATTCCGAAGACGGCCGCTATGCGTATACAGGTCAGGACGCCATTCGATTCAGATACAAGTCGAACCGCGAATCCCGTACAATCGTGCTTGGCGTATCCAAGCTATATGAAGAGTTGCGGGACGAATTGGCTTATTATGAAAGTGAATATATGACGCATCGACGCATGCAAGGACAAAAATAAGGCAGAATGAATCACTTCCGCTGGAGAGACACTGTATAGCGGAGGTGATTTTTTATGCCGAAGGGCGTAAACTGCAGTGTTGCTAATTGCAGCTTTTGGAAGGAAGGCAATCTGTGCAACGCAGAAGAAATCAAAATCGAAATTGATGCCCATTCATTCAATGAAGAGTTCGCATCAGACAAGCTAGGCCTGCTTCATCAAGATCAAGCGATGCAATCGGCTGCCACATGCTGCCACACCTTCAAGAAGAAGGAGTGATTCCAGTGGAGAAGAAAAAACAAGCGGATAATCCTTTGGATGAGGGCAATAAGAAACCTTCGGAAGGTCTTGTGCCGAATGAAACGCTTCCGAACGGAGCGATGAGCTTCAGGGAAGAGATGGGAGCGGATTTTGCATACGGTATGCCGGTAAGCAAACATTCGAAGAAGTTCCGCTATGAAGAAGAGAAGGCTGCTTCGGAGTCGGATTCCGGTGCTTTTGCTTTAGGTTGGATCGCGCTCGTCTTTTCCATTGCTTCGTTGTTTCTTTGGCCGGTTCTGTTGGCGCCTACCGCGACGATTCTAGGCTATATGGCTTACAGACAAGGGGCAAGAGGCTTGGGTGGATGGTCGGTCGCCATTAGTCTGCTGGTGCTTGTCATTCATTTCATCATTACACCGATTTATTTCGCACTTGTCAGTTAATCATGGATGCGTGGTAACACAACGGGAAGCTTCTCTTATCTTTGCAGAGAAGCTTCTCTCTTGCTTTCGATCGACCCTATTTCGTTGTATGATAGAGTAGATTGCTGAAGAGGACAGGAATATAGATGGGGAGAAAGAGCAGGGAGGGGAATACGCGTGGTTATACAAATTCGCGATGTCGTATGGGAACGAGGAAGCAGAACGATTCTGAAGGGATTGGACTGGACCGTAAAAAGAGGAGAACATTGGTGTATACTGGGCTTGAATGGCTCCGGGAAGACATCACTTCTCAATATGATTAACGGATACATATGGCCAACTTCTGGTTCTATTAGTGTATTGGATCGTAAATTCGGTGAATATGATTTGCGAGAGCTTCGTAAAGAAATCGGTTGGGCCAGCTCTTCCATGGACCTGCGGTTATATGGCAGCGATTCTGCGTTGAAAATTGTATTAAGCGGGAAAAATGCCATGATTGGCATTTATGAAGAGCCTTTGAAGGAGGATAAAGCATATGCCGAGCATCTGCTGAACGAGTTGGGCTGCGCTCATCTGGCGGAATACCCGTATGATGCGTTGTCGCAAGGAGAGCGTCAGCGTATCGTAATTGCCAGAGCGCTCATGACAAAGCCGAAGCTTCTTATTCTAGATGAGCCATGTTCCGGATTGGATGTGTTCGCGCGTGAGCAACTGCTTGCCATTGTGCAATCGATTGCGGAGCAGGAGAATGGACCCGCATTAATCTATGTCACGCATCATGTGGAAGAGATTCTTCCTTGCTTCACTAAATCGCTGCTGATGAAGGATGGTGAAGTATTTGCTCAAGGCACGACCTCTTCGCTGATGACTTCATCTGGAATGAGTGACTTCTTCGGCGTGCCAGTAGAGGTGGTGCAACAGAGGGAACGTTATTGGCTTACGGTGAAAGGGGAAGAATGGAAGCGCATATAGAGAAATCAAAGATGTGGAGAAGACTGGGCAATTGGTTGTCCCGACGCTTCAAGCTTCGGCTAGCCCGGGATGGCCGCCTGTCGATGGCCGCAGCAAGCAGTCTAGCCTTGTTCGGTGCAATTGCAATAGCTGCCAGTGTTCCAGGCATGCCTACCGGTCTTGGCTTGTGGACGGATATGCTGTTCATGTTGTTGCTGCATTCTATTGTCATGTGGGCCGTCTGTTATGGAATAACTTTTCTTTTCTCGTTGCTTTATTTGCCTTTGCCAAGAAGGCTTGCAGCGATTTATCTTTATGTTGTGTTGGAAGCTTACATCATTTTGTACTATATGGAGTGGGGAATTCTCCTCTCCTTGTCATTCGCGATTGCCTATGCTTCCCTAGCGTTGCTCGCCGGCTTGTTGTCAGCTGCTGCAATGCGTTCTGGTCGTTCGCGCATGATGCGCTGGGGAGCAGTGAGCGCCGCAGCCGTTCTGCTGGGAACGTCGTCGGCAGCTCTGGTAGCCTGGTCGCCGAGCGATGCTGCGCCTCCGCGCGTACAGGGGGTAGAAGACGTCGCAGATGAAGTGTCGACCGCCAGCACAGCCTCCATCATTCCTATTGCTGCCGAAGATCCATCGGCCACGGGGGAACATGAAATTATTAGCTTGAGCTATGGGAGCGGGAGAGATAAGCACAGGAAGAGGTTCGGCAGTGAAGTCGACAAGATTGCCGCGCCGGTAGACGCTTCATCTATTATTACGAAGTGGCCGAAGAAGAAAGAATGGTTCTGGGGATTCGATCAGCATGAACTGCCCATTAACGGAACAGTATGGATGCCGAAGGAGAACGGTAAATTCCCGCTTGTGTTCATCGTGCATGGCAATCACCTGATGGAGCACTTCTCGGATGAGGGCTATGCTTATCTCGGCGAGCTCCTTGCAAGTCGCGGAATGATCGTGACTTCTGTCGATGCTAATTTCTTGAATTACTCGGTGTGGTCAGGCATCCCTAATGATGATATGAAGGCTAGAGCATGGCTGATGCTGCAGCATCTACGTCAATTCCTGCAATGGGATCAATCGGACAATGACGTATTCGCAGGCAAAATTGATTGGAATAATATAGCCATGATCGGACATTCCAGGGGAGGGCAAGCGGTTGCCATGGCCGCGGATCGGGAGAGTTGGTTCGCAGATGACAGTTCGTTGAAGCTTCTGGAAGGCGTATCCATCAAGTCGGTGGTCGCGATCGCACCAACGGATAAGAGAGTGGATTCGAAATCAGCGAGCCTTAGCAATGTGAACTATTTGACCATACAAGGTGCCAGGGACGCAGACGTCAATCATTTCTATGGCTCTCGGCAATACAACCGGACCGCTTTCGATGAGACTGGCTATTTCAAGTCCTCGCTGTATATTGAAGATGCCAATCATAGCAGATTCAACTCTGACTGGGGGAGTATGGATGAGAAGTGGCCTGGTGGATTAATGCTTAACGACCGGAATATGCTAAGTGGTGAGGAACAGCGGCATATTGCCAAGGTGTACATTTCAGCCTTCTTAGAGTCTACCCTGCTGGCAAATCAGTCTTATATGCCGCTGTTCCAGGATTATCGGACGGGGATGGCCTGGTTGCCGGACACAGGCTATGTCAATCGATACGAAGGGGCGGAATTTGTCGCCATCGAACGTTTCGAGGGGACAGATACCTGCATTGACCATGCCAGCGCTACCGGTATGGCCTCCTGGATGAGCCAAGCGGCAGTGAATCGGAACGGTGCCAGCAAAGGCACGAACGGCGTAGAGCTGGGCTGGAGCGAAGCGGGTGCAGAATACACATTCCGTCTAACCTCTGAAGCTGAGCGGCAATTAGTGTCGTTGGAGGGGGGCAGCTTGATGTTCTCTTTGATGAATATGGAGTACGATCTGGTATCGGGACGTCCTGGAGAAGATGGAGATCAAGCTCTGGATGAGAAGGAACAAGGAAAGTGTTATCCACCGCTGCCCGAATTGCTCCCCCAGCTGCCGCCGCTCCCTGAGGTGGAAATCGTGCTTATTATGCGGAACGGTGAAGAATATGCTGTTCGCTTACAGAATTTGGCACCGGTTCAACCCCCCTATTATACAGCATTCATGAGGTTGTCTTGGCTGGACGACATCGTGAAGGATGAGAAGTATGAGCGTCCGGCAGAAGCGGTATTCCAGACATTCGTGCTGCCGCTTGCACTATTCGCAGCTGAGGACGGCAACGCCCCTGGTCAATTGGCGCCTAGTTCCATCCAGGAGATAACATTCCGATTCCATTCCGGTCCCGGCAAAGTGATGCTGGACGATATTGGATTCCAACCGCAAGGAGGTACTTATGTCCATTATAGTGAAACCTGACGGACGACAGGAGGAGCAGCAACGTGTAGAGGAATTGCGCCGACTGATGAAAGGGAAATTGGCGACGCTGGAACGGCAGACAGGCGGACTAAGAGAGGAAATTGTCACGATCCGTCGCCACTTCTGGGACGATGTTACCGTCAACTTCGAGGATGCGGCAGAGACGGCTGAAACCTATGCCAGCATGAAGCAGCAAGCAGAATTGTTGACTGAGAGGGAGAGAAGCCATCGCGTTGCCGCCGTTCAATTGAAAACGCTAATGCGGTTAATGGACTCGCCTTATTTCGGACGAATCGATATCGCTTATGAAGGAGAAGATTCCGCGGCTGCCCAGCCGGTCTATCTGGGTGTAGGATCGCTGCTGGACGAAAGCGGAGAACATTATCTCGTCTACGATTGGCGCGCACCAGTAAGCAGCGTCTATTACGACTATGGCCCGGGACCGGTTCGCTATACGACGCCCGCGGGGACTATTCGAGGCGAGATGACGCTGAAACGCCAATATGTCATTCGCAACGGAACGATAGAAAGTATGTTCGATACAGGCGTAACCATCGGCGATGAGCTGTTGCAAGAGGTGCTGGGCAAGCATTCAGACGCCGCCATGAAGAGCATTGTAGCCACGATACAGAGGGAGCAGAATCAAATCATTCGCAACGAAAGGGCGAGGCTGCTTATCGTGCAGGGAGCCGCGGGCAGCGGGAAGACGTCTGCAGCCCTGCAGCGGGTCGCATACTTGCTCTACCGATATCGCGATACGTTGAGCGCAGAGCAGATACTGCTGTTTTCACCCAATCCGATGTTCAATAGCTACATCTCGACAGTGCTGCCGGAGCTTGGCGAGCAGAATATGGGCCAGACGACTTATCAGCAATATTTGGAGCATCGGCTGGGCCGAATGTTCCGGCTTGAAGATCAGTTCGACAGCATGGAGTATAAGCTGACGGCTCAGCGTGATCGCATGTACAATCAGCGAATAGCGGGAATGACATTTAAATCCGAAGAAGGCTTCATGCACATCATTGATGCCTATGCGAAGGACTTAATGACCCAAGGACTGCGCTTTAAACCATTGAAATTCCGGGGAAGGACGCTGATCGGAGAACGGGAAATGCGTGAGCGCTTCTATGGGATCGATAACAGCATATCGATACCCAATCGGCTGCGAATGATGTCAGAATGGCTGCTGAAGGAACTGACACGACTCGGCAAGCTGGAGCGGAAGAAAAACTGGGTGGAAGACGAGATGGAGCTGCTTGACAACGAGGAGTACATCCATTCATTCCAAGCGCTGAGAGGGAAGAATAAATTCCATGACGCCTCGTTCGATGACGCCGGCTCGGAACATGATTACCTTGCTTCCCGAATCGTTCAGCAGAAATTCAAACCGCTCCGCATACGCGTGAAAAGGTTGAAATTCATCGACGTGCCCGCAATATACAAAGGGTTGTTCTACCGCAGTGTTGGAGCTGTTAAGTTCCCGGAGCAATGGGACTCTATTGCAAAATGGACGGTGGAGCGACTGGATGAAGGTATAATGCCATATGAGGATGCTACTCCGTACTTGTACTTGAAGGAGAAGATGGAAGGCTTCCACACCAACACGAAAATTAAACATGTGCTGATCGATGAAGCGCAAGATTACTCTCTGTTTCAATTCCATTACTTGAAGCGATTATTCCCGGCGGCGAAGATGACCGTGCTCGGCGACAGCAATCAGACGATATTCGCCCACGCATCGTCCGGTGAAGGGTTCCATCGGCTGAGTGACTTGTTCGGCGCAGACCATACGGAGACGATAACGCTGACTCGCAGTTACAGGTCGACGCAGGAGATTATCCAATTCACCGCTGGCATGCTGCCTGACGGCCATCGAATTGAGGCGTTCAACAGAAGCGGAAAAGAGCCGGTAGTGACATATGTAAGCGATGAAGCTGCGATGATTGATGCGCTGCAGCATAAGCTTGTCGAATTGGAGAGAAGCGGCTATCGCTCCGTAGCCATTATTTGCAAGTCTGCGGAAGAGAGTCGGAATATTTATGAGAGAATGAACAATTCATGCCCGCAATTGCGGTTGATTCGTTCGGATACGGCCACTTTTGAGAAAGGCCTGGCTGTAATCCCTTCCTATCTGGCGAAAGGCGTCGAATTCGACGCAGTCGTCATCAGTGACGCTTCCAGCCGGCAATATAGTGCGGAGAGTGAACGGAAGCTTTTCTATACCGCTTGCACAAGAGCGATGCACGAGCTCCATCTATTGTATTGCGGCGAACTTACCCCTTTTATTCAGATGGGATGATAATGATACTTGTGGGATGATAGTTGAACATGAAGCTCCGAGGCGAACAGCAAAGCTGTGAGCCTTGGGGCTTTTTTACTAACAATAATTATAATCGACAACTCTGACGTATGACGTCGAAAAGTGAGATAATATGACATAGAAAACGATAAAGGTCCTATTTACTGAAAATTAACTGGTCTTTTTCAAAGAATTACGTATAATAGTGTTAACTACTCTTCCATGGTGGTGAGATTTAAGTGATTGACGCTATGCCTATTGGTTTATCCAAGGAAGACATTTATCTATTCAACAGAGGGGAGTCTCATCACAGCTACAAATTCATGGGAGCGCATCCCATCGTTTCGGCGGAAGGAACGGGCGTTCGCTTCGCGGTATGGGCGCCGGAGGCTTCGGTGGCGAGGGTGATCGGATCGTTCAACAATTGGAATGGCGAAGCTCATCGCATGGAGCGTATCGGTACGACGGGCGTGCATGTATTGTTCGTCCCTCATCTGCGCGCCGGTGAGCTCTATAAGTATGAGTTCCTTACAAGGGAAGGAGCCGTTATCCGAAAGAGTGATCCTTATGCTTTCCAATCGGAGCTTCGGCCCGGCACTGCTTCGGTGATAGCCGATTGTTCGGAGTATCCATGGAGCGACGGGCCATGGTATGAAGAGAGAAACGGCAAAATGCCCTATACAAGCCCGCTCCTGATCTACGAGACACATCCCGGCTCATGGAAAATTAAAGGAAAGGAGCTGTTCTACACTTATGAGGAACTGGCCGACGATCTGATTCCGTATGCGGTACATATGGGCTATACCCATATCGAACTGCTGCCTCTGGCAGAGCATCCGCTTGATCAGTCATGGGGGTATCAGATTACCGGCTTCTACAGTCCGACTGCTCGTTACGGCAACCCTCGCGGGCTTATGGCGTTCGTCAATAGCTGCCATCGCAGCGGACTGGGCGTGATTATGGACTGGGTGCCGGGGCACTTCTGCAAGGACGACCACGGCCTTCGGCTGTTCGACGGCTCACCGCTCTATGAGGGAGCGGATGCCCGCAGAGCGGAGTTGCCTCTTTGGGGCACCTTGGCCTTCGATTTCTCGCGCAGCGAGGTTGTAAGCTTTCTCATCTCCAATGCGATCTACTGGATGGACAGATTTCATATCGACGGCTTGCGTGTGGACGCCGTTGCCAACATGATTAACCTTCATATGGACAGAGCTCCGGACTGCTTCACCTTCAATGAACTGGGCGGCAAGGACAATCTGGACGCGCTCCGCTTCCTGAAGAAGCTCAATGAAACGGTATTCCATTATTACCCCAATGCACTTATGCTGGCGGAGGATTCCTCTGCATGGCCCGCTGTTACTTCTCCGACCTACTTGGGCGGCCTCGGCTTCAACTTCAAGTGGAATATGGGCTGGATGAACGATATGCTCCGCTATATGGAGATGCAGCCCGAACACCGCAGACTTCATCATCATTTGATTACATTCTCGTTATGCTATGCTTTTTCCGAAAACTATATATTGCCTCTCTCCCATGACGAAGTTGTGCATGGGAAGCGTTCGCTTCTGAACAAAATGCCTGGGTCTTACGGGGAGAAATTCGCTCAGCTTAGGCTGTTCTACGGCTATTGGATGACGCATCCCGGAAAGAAACTGCTGTTCATGGGCGGCGAATGGGGACAATTCGACGAATGGAAAGACAGCGATATGCTGGATTGGATGCTCCTGGACTACGATGCCCATCGTTCAATGCATAATTATGTTCGAACGCTCAATGGGCTGTACCGCGGACAGCCCTCGCTGTGGGAGCGGGACAGGGAGCCGGAATGTTTTCAATGGATTGACGTTCATAATTCCGAGCAATCGATCATATCCTTTATTCGTTGTGGTTTCTCTGACTTTGTAGTAATTGTGGCTAATTTCTCAAGAGAGGAGTACTGCAATTACCGGATCGGCGTTCCAAAGCATGGCTTGTACCGTATTCTATTGAACAGCAATGAACGCCAGTTTGGTGGTACGGACACACTTCAGCAGCGGTGCTGCAGCAGTGAGAAGACAGCATGGCACGGTCGCGATCAGAGTATTTCACTTCAGTTGCCCCCATTCACCTTTATGCTTCTTGCCTACGAAGGGGGACACATCTTAAACAACCTCTTACAAGAAGGAGTTGGTGTCCATGAGCCGCAAAGAAATGATAGCAATGCTGTTGGCAGGAGGAGAGGGAAAAAGACTAGGCGTGCTGACAAAGGATCTGGCTAAACCGGCAGTTTATTTCGGTGGGAAATACCGCATTATCGACTTTGCGTTAAGCAATTGCGCCCATTCCGGTATTGATACAGTTGGCGTACTAACGCAGTATCAGCCGCTGGAGTTGAATCGTTATTTGGGAATTGGAAGCCCGTGGGGATTGGACCGCCGCGACGGTGGCATGACCGTATTGCCGCCTTTCGTCAAGCAGAAGGGCGGCGTCTGGTATAAGGGAACGGCCAATGCCATTTATCAGAATATGGGTTTTATCGAACGCTACAATCCGGAGTATGTGCTTATTATTTCTGGCGACCATATTTACAAGATGGATTACGATTTGATGCTTCAGCATCATAAGCGGTCCGGCGCGGATGTGACGATCGCCGGCATCGAAGTGCCGTGGCGTGAAGCCAGCCGCTTCGGCGTCATGCATGTCGACGACGAGGATCGGATAACCGCATTCGAGGAGAAGCCGAAAATCCCGTCCAGCAACATCGCTTCCATGGGCGTATACATTTTCTCTTGGCAGGCGCTGCAACGGTATCTGATCTATGACGAAGTGAGCCGCACTTCCAGCCACGACTTCGGCAAGGACGTCATTCCGACAATGATGCGAGATGGCCTCCGCATGCATTGCTATCCGTTCAAGGGCTATTGGAAGGATGTCGGAACGCTAGAAAGCTTGTGGGGGGCGAACATGGACTTGTTGGAGGAGAAGCCTCCGCTTGAGCTGTCGGACCCGGAGTGGCGCATCTATTCTGTAAGTCCCAATAGGCCCGCACAGTATATCGGACGCCATGCTATGCTGAACGCGTCTCTATTGTCGGAAGGGTGTATCGTGGAAGGCCATGTCGATCGTTCCGTCCTGTTCTTCGGTGTGCAGGCGGAGGAGAATAGTCTCATCAAGGAGTCTGTCATTATGCCGAACGTGAGAATCGGTATGGGGGCACGAATCTATCGTGCGATTATTGGCGAAGGGGCTGTCATAGAAGCGGGTGCGACAATCGGCCATCCCGATGACGACGCTATAACGGTTGTGGCTGTTGAGCAGTGCATTCGAAGTCATGATCAAGATCACGATGTGCTGCGGGAGGTTGAAAATCTATGAAAACGAATTTGCTTGGCGTGATCAACCTAATACACGAAAACGACGAGCTGGAGCATCTGACTCAAAGCCGCTGTCTCGCTACAGTCCCCTTCGGGGCCAGATACAGACTGATTGACTTTGTATTGTCCAGCATGGTTAATTCCGGCATATCGAAAGTCGGTGTATTCGCTCATAAAAAATATCGCTCATTAATGGATCATATGGGTAGCGGTAAAAACTGGGATCTCCAACAGCATCGGCATAGCGGCTTGTTCATTTTGCCCCCCGCAACGGATGATATACAGGAGCTTAGCCGGGGAGATCTGTATCACTTCTACCAGCATCGCGATTTCTTCAATCGCTCGCCACATGATTATGTCGTCATTACACGCAGCTATATGGTGTGCAATATCGACTTCGACGCGGTGCTCCGCTTCCATCAGCAGAAAGGCGCGGATATTACTGTCGTCTGCAAGCAGCACGATCAGCCTCTTTCCGGCAAGACCCGAAAGGTACGGATGGAGGGAGACGGCCGGATCTATGCGATGCAGGATCATTACGGCCGCATGATCAGCGATGTCAGCTCGATGGAGATGTATGTTATGCGGCGGGATAAGCTGATGGAATTGGTGGAGACCTCGCTGGCGCAAGGGCAGGATCATCTCGTCCGGCACGCCATCTTCTCCAGGCTCCATGAGCTGAAAGTATACGGCTATTATTATGACGGATATCTGGGAGCCGTCAATACGCTGTCCAGCTTCTATACGCATAACCGGAATCTGTTGCGGTCGGACGTGTGGCGGGAGTTATTCTACCAACCTGGCCCCATCTTCACGAAAGTGAAGGATGAACCTCCGGCACGATACGAGGCGGGCTCCAAAGTGACCGGATCGCTGGTTGCCAACGGCTGCAGAATCGAAGGCACCGTAGTGAATAGCGTATTGTTCCGGGGGGTACACGTGGAGCGCGGTGCGGTGGTGCAGGACAGCATCATCATGCAAAATGGCCGGATCGGACGCGACAGCTATGTATATAACAGCATTCTGGATAAGGATGTGTGTGTGGAAGCGGGACGGGACATTAGAGGAGTGGGGACGTCGCCATATGTGGCAGGTAAGAAAAAAATCATATGACAGGCAGCCTTACAGGATCGCTAAGTCGCTGTAAAGGAATGGAGGAGTAAGGGAATGAACGTATTGTATGCTGCTTCAGAGGCGGTTCCGTTGGCGAAAACAGGAGGACTGGCGGATGTGTCCTATGCGCTTCCGAAGGCGCTTAAGCAAAGGGGGGCGGATGTCAGGCTGATCATGCCCAAATATGAGGAGATTCCGGAGCGCTACGCCTCCCGGTTCAGCCGTATTGGAGAATGCAATGTCACCTTCGGCTGGCGCAATCAGTACTGCGGCTTGCTGATGGCGGAAATCGACGGAATGGTCGTGTATCTGATCGACAACGAATACTATTTCAAGCGCAGCGGATTGTACGGGTATGACGACGACGCGGAGAGGTTCGTCTTCTTCAGCATGGCTGTCATGGAGGCGGCAAGGTATACCGGCTTCAAGCCCGATATCGTGCATTGCCACGATTGGCAGACAGCGCTCATCCCTTTCCTGCTTCGCACGAGATATGCATTCGATCCCGCATGGGCCTACGTGAAGTCTCTGTTCACCATCCATAACCTGAAATACCAGGGCGTCTTCAATATGGAATTGATCAAGGAGCTGACGGGAGCGGGAGACGATCTGTTCGATTACGATGGACTAGGCTTCTATGGCGATGCCAACTGCATGAAAGCCGGGATCGGCTTCGCCGACAAGCTGACGACGGTCAGCCCGTCGTATGCGGAGGAAATTCAGACCGCTTATTACGGCGAGAGATTGGACCCGCTGCTCGCATACCGGAGAGAGGATCTGACCGGCATCGTCAATGGGATTGACGAGAGCTATTACGATCCCATGAACGACTCCTCTCTCCACACGCCGTATCGCAGCTCCCTATCCCGCAAGCGCAAGAACAAGCTGGACTTGCAAGCGGAGCTGGCGCTGCCGCAGGCCGCGGATATTCCTATGATCGGCATCGTATCGCGTCTGGTGGAGCAGAAGGGCTTCGATCTGCTCGCCGCGATTATCGACGAGCTGCTGCAGGAGGATGTTCAGCTTGTCGTATTGGGAGCGGGCGAGCATCGTTACGAGCGCATGCTGGCCGAGGCGGCGGAGCGGTATCCCGACAAGGCGCGCTTGTGGCTCGGCTACAGCGACCGGATGGCGCGCAGGATCTACGCGGGGGCCGATATGTTCGCCATGCCTTCCCGCTTCGAGCCGTGCGGCCTGAGTCAGCTTGTAGCGCTGCGCTACCGCTCCGTGCCGATCGTCAGAGAGACGGGCGGGCTGAAGGACACGGTCAGAGATTATGAGGAGGCTGCAGGCTCGGGCAATGGCTTCAGCTTCAGCAACTATAACGCGCATGATTTCCTCTTCACGCTCAAGCGCGCGATCGGACTGTTCCGGGACGAGAAGAAGTGGAAGGAAATCGTGGACAATGGCGCCCGAGAAGACTACAGCTGGAATAGCTCGGCGAAAAAGTACATGGATATGTATGAGCAGCTTCTGGCTTGCCGAAAGGAGCAGGAGACATGGCCCGTCACCTCGTAATCGGGAACGGAAAGATGCTGCTCAATCTGGATCGGCATTGCTTCATAAGAGATATATACTATCCCTTCGTGGGGCAGCTGAACCATGTCGGCGGTCATTATTGCCGATTCGGCATATGGGTGGAGGGCATATTCTCATGGCTGGATGAGCCGGAGTGGCAGTTCAAGCTGGATTACGTTGAGGATTCGCTCGTGACGAATATTATCGCGAGGAATGACGCCATTGGCATCGAGTTGTATATGAATGACGGCATCCATCAGCGGGAATGCATCTATTTGAAGCGGGTCGTCGTCCGCAATCTGAATTCTTCGAGACGCGAGGTTCGGCTGTTCTTCCATCAGGATCTGATGATTGACGGCTCCGAGGTGGGCGATACCGCTGTCTACTACCCTGAGAATCATACGTTGTATCATTACAAGCGCTCCAATTATTTTATGTTCAACGGGATGAGCGACGAAGGCGGCATCATGCAGTATTCTACGGGCATCAAACGGTTCCAATCCGCTGAAGGCACATGGCGCGATGCGGAAGACGGCATTCTGATGGGTAATACTATCGCTCAGGGATCTGTGGACAGCACAATAAGCTTTCGCACGTTCGTAGAACCAGGCGGAGAGAAGAGCTTCTTCTACTGGATGTCGATCGGCCGTAATCTGGAGGAAGTCAAGGCGCTGGAGCAGTATGTTCAGGACAATCATCCGGAGAAGCTGCTCAGCCGGATTGTCGTCTATTGGAAGCATTGGCTTGGGAGAGCGGAATCGGATCTGGGCAATCTGCCGCCGGACGTCGTGCGCCTGTTCAAGATCAGTCTCCTCATAGTGCGCACCCAGATAGATGAGCAAGGCGCGATATTGGCTGCGAACGATACCGATATCTTACAGTATAACCGCGATCACTATAGCTACATGTGGCCGAGGGACGGCGCGCTTATTGCGGATGCCATGTCGTTGGCCGGCTATCAGAGTGTGATCGCTCCGTTCTTTCACTTCTGCGCTTCGGCTCTTGCTCCAGAAGGGTACTTGTACCACAAGTACAATCCTGACGGGACGGTCGGCTCCAGCTGGCATCCCTATATCTTACAGGGTAGCAGGCGACTGCCGATTCAGGAGGACGAGACGGCGCTCGTGCTGTTCGCGTTATGGAGAGATTACGAGCGCAACGGGGTTATCGAATTGCCCCAATCGTTGTACAGCAATCTGATTCGCAAGTCGGCGTCATTCCTGTGCGAGTATATGGAGCCGACATTGTCGCTTCCGCGGCCAAGCTATGATTTGTGGGAGGAGCGCTACGGCATATGGACCTATACGACTGCATCCGTATACGGCGGCCTGAAGGCGGCCGCATTCTTCACGGAGCTGTTCGGCGATTATGAGCGAAGCGATCAATACAAGGAAGCGGCCGAGCGAATCAAGGCGGGCATGTTAACCCATCTGTGGGACGAGGAAGCCGGTCGCTTCGCACGCGGCTTGATTCAGAAGGATAACCGTTGGGTGAAGGATATGACGCTGGAGAGCAGCTTGTTCGCCATATTGGAATTCGGCGTGCTGCCGGTAGAGGACGAGCGCGTTAAGCGGACGATGGGAGCGATCAAGTCGGGGCTCAGCATCAAGACAGAGGTCGGTGGAATAGCCCGTTATACGAATGATTACTACTTCCAGCAATCAGGCGACATTGACAGAGTGCCAGGCAATCCGTGGGTGATATGCACGTTGTGGATGGCGAACTTCGAGATCGAATCCGCCAAGTCGCTGGAGGAGTTGGCCGGACCGCGGGATATCCTGCAGTGGGTGGCGGATCATGCCCTGGAGAGCGGCGTGCTGCCGGAGCAGCTTAATCCTTACGATGGATCGCCGTTGTCTGTCGCGCCGCTTACGTGGTCGCACGCGACCTTCGTGCAAAGCATATGCAAGTACGCTGCTAGATACAAGCGGCTGACGTTACGTTAGTCGCGGTGTGAAGAGCCTCCTCATTGGCCCGGGAGGCTCTTTCCCACTGCGCTCTGGCTGGGGAACTGGCGGATATGCTTAATGATTGATGTTGCATTGTTGCTCCTGGCATTGCCGACAAGGAAGCTGGAAGAAGAACCCATCGCTGTCACGCGGATGAAGCCTACTGTGATGTCCGGACAGTGATTGAATCTCTCTGTCTGTATAAGCTGACCGGTATCATGAAGCTGGTCGATCAGGTACGGTAGCGGACGCCTGAAGATGTCGTAGGATTCGAAGTAAGCTTCTCCTGCCGTGATGTGGTTCTCTGCCCGCTGTACAGCTAGCGCTCGCAGGTTGGCATACGTATCACCCCGGTCCCCGAATTGCACGACGGAGGCTGTGGCGGCGCTAATGATGCAGACAGCGCCAATCTTGGCCGTTCTGACCGCGTATTGCGGACAGGGACCATATTCACTCATTGATATTGCCTTCCCCGATCGCTACGGATTCCTGCCGGGGCTCAGGGAACGGGGCAAGCGGCCCGATCACGACGGATTCCGGCGGTGTATCGAATACAGAGTGCAAATTAACAAATTCAGTGTCTCCGACCTGTAGCATGGATGAGCTGGATACGCCGAACACGTCGATTTCCCCTACCGCAAGCGAATGATTAATGACATTAAACTGGATCATGACGCACCTCCTGATTGTTCATTGTCTTGAATGGATGTAAGCTGACGCATGTAGGCCTGCAATGCAGTGTCAGCATCCCGCCGCATCTTCAGGAATACCCGGTCAAGTATCAGATCGGGATATTCCTGTACCTCATTGTCGCCTCCCGCACCATTGGCTGTAACGTTCCCGTGCTGCTGCAAGTAATAACGAATTCGCGCAGGCATCTGCTTGCGCACATCCTCAATAACGATGCGCCTGTGATGCTGGTCTAGCGTTACGCCATGTTCCTGCTCCAGCCGTACAAGCGTCTCATAGCCTTCCCTGTTCAAGTAATCGTTCATACGGGAGACGATCCTCTGAAAGGCGCTGTCGTCGCTTCCCGTCCCCGTAATAGAGGAAGGCGCCATCGGGAACTGACCGGTATGCGAGACGGCCATCTGCTCGATATCGCCAGGCGCTCCGCCTTCTCCCGGTGCAGACATGCCGATATTCAGCGTGCCTTCCAGCTTCTCAACCTTTAATTGATCGAATTTATAATTAATGCTATCGATATGATAGGTTGGTTTTCCCTCCAGCTCTTTCATCAGGCCTGACAACCGGGTCAGCTCGAGCTGGAGATGGTTAATCTGCTCTTGCTGCTCCTTCAGCCGTTGCTGCACGCTGAGAGACCAGGCTTGCCATGGGGACAGCTCGCTTTGTTCTTTCATGCGTCAGACTCCTCTCTGGATGCAATGTTCGAGGTGAGATCAGGATGGATTGGGAAGCGGAACGAAGGTGAGCGGATTCTCCTCTTGCAGCTGCGGGGCGGGACCTGTGAACCCGCCCGTATTGTACAGCTGTGACAAGGAACGGATGGAGCCTGCGCTGCCCACTTGTACGACGGAGCTGTTCGCGACGCTGTCTACCTTGAATTGATGAATCGTAATCTGCTGATGAATCGTCCAATTCATATGAGATTCGCCCCGTTCGGCACATTGGTGTTGTCTTGCAGATCCGGATCAAGCGAATTCGTGGCGCTGACGGCATTGTTGGAATTGGTCAGGCTACCGGTTAGGAAGGAGCCGGAGCCCGCATACGTCTTGGAATTGCTTGACGGGGATATTTGCAACGTATCGCCGAATTGCACGATTGAGCCTGAACCTACGCTTACGACTTTCACGAACCCGACGACTGCCGGCATTTCAATCACCCTTTATGGTAGCTGTTTGTAACATCTTATGCGGCATTCGCCCAGACGTTACCGGGATGCTAAGTGTCTCACTAATAGGCGAATGCATAGACTGAAGGGAGTATAGCGGAAGGGGGGAGCTTCAAGCGATGACGTCCAAATGGGATGAGCTGGAACGCTGGATGGAAGGCCAGCAGTTGCCGAAAGGGTTTGAAATTTTCCGCGAGCCTGATTGGGTAGAGAACTTCGTTCGTAAAATGATGACGAAGGCGTTGCCGGAAGCGGCCGGATTGCTCGGCGGCTCCTCTTCAACCTCCGCTGAGTTCTCTGAATCCAAACAGTATCTTCAAGTGAAATACCGTCTACCTTCCGGGTTCGACCGCAATGCGATATCGCTGCATGTACGGGAAGACCGTGTGCGGGTGGAAGGACTACCCGGCGGCAAACGTGAACTGATCAGGCTTCCGAAGCTGGTCAAGCCGCGTATATGCCGCGCTGTCGTCAGAGAAGGCGTGCTGCTTGTGAAGCTTCGCAAGCGACAGCGGCTTCAGCGTTATCACGAGCATGGGATCCTGTGGGAATAACACGCAATTGTCACGAAATAATCGAGGATACGGCTGGATAATGAAGGGACAATCCCTTATAATAGAATCGCATAACAATTCATCGGTTGAAGAGGGAGTGTCGTCCGTGTCGTTGGTGGATGTTAGCGATGTATCTGCATCGCTCTTTATATTAGGGGTAGTGTTCTTATTACTCATATTCGGATTGCTAAGCTTGGGCATATTGCGCATGTTCCAGCAGAAGTTCCGCGCAGGTTGGTACTGTTTCGGCGGGGCGCTGATTAGCTTTACCGGATTTATGTTTGTGCTGAACAAATGGTATCTTTAACGTTTAATTGACGGGGGTATAAGCTTGAAATTGACGCTTATCTGGTTTTTGATCAATATTTTGTTTGTAACTTCGGCCATCGTATATCTATTCCAGCATCGGGCTTACACGCAGGCGAAGCAGCAGCGTTTGGATGAGGCGAGAATCCGGTCTTTTGCCAGACGACGTAAGGTGACTGCGATTATTGCGATCGCTATGTTTATTGCGATGTCTACCAGCTTTATTATGAATATGAAGATAAACGGATAACGGCTCTCATTGACGAGAGTCTTTTTTTTCGGCATGATGGGTAATGAGGAATAGGTATCAGGGTATGAAATACGAACAGGTACGGAGGATTCAGCATGCATACAGTTGAGGAAATTGTCAGCCGGATGTCGAGCCAAGGATTGCGGGTCACCGATCAGAGAAGAACGCTGGCGAAGTTATTCTCAGATACTTCGGGTTATCTATCTCCCAAGGATGTCTATGAATTTATGGGCAAAACGTATTCCGGTCTGAGCTTCGATACCGTATACCGCAATCTGCGTGTCCTGGAAGAACTGGGCGTTCTGGAGCAGGTCATGTTCGAGGATGGTGTGAAGTTCAAGCTGCACTGCAGCGAGCATCATCACCACCACCATCTGATCTGCCTGCAGTGCGGGCTTACGCACCCCATCGTCTTCTGTCCGATGGAGCAGACTGCCGTCCCGGATGACTTCAAGGTCGTCAAGCATAAATTCGAGGTATTCGGGTATTGCAAGGCTTGTGGAAGTGAGGTAGAAGTGAAAGGTGAGAGCGGCCTGTGAGGCGGCGGCGCGTGGGCCGCATCGTACTGCAAGCCCCGATTCGCTTCTACCGCAAAGTCATATCCCCCTTAAAGCCGCCGACTTGCCGCTTCTATCCCACTTGCTCGATGTATGCGCTGGAGGCAATTGAGAAGCATGGCGCGGCGAAGGGGGGCTGGCTTGCGGCCAAACGGATCGCCCGCTGCCACCCCTTTCATCCCGGCGGCTTCGATCCTGTGCCTGACAAGGAATAGCCACTTTTGGCGGACGCTTGACAATGGGACTGCTTTTTCGGTATATTTTAGCCATATTGCATTGCCGATGAAGGGATGAGTAATGCGAACGTACCATTGCAGAGAGCCGGTCTGGACGGTGGAAGCCGGCATGGGAAGTCGCTTGAAGATGGTCCTGGAGGCACCGGTTTCGAGCTGTCCGCTAATTGCGGAAGTAAGGGAACGGCGCATGGCCGGCGTTATCGGCTGTTTGCCGGCGGCAGCGCTTGGCATTACAATGAAGCAATCATACGTATTGTGCAGTCATGCATGCGTAGATTGGAATTTGGGTGGTACCACGTGAGCTTGCAGCTCTCGTCCCATGAGGACGGGGGCTTTTTTGTATGCCATGAACAGGAGGATTCAAGTAATGAGCGAGAACAAAACCTTTTACATTACGACCCCAATCTATTACCCCAGCGACAAGTTGCATATCGGTCATGCCTATACGACGGTGGCGGGTGACGCTATGGCGAGATACAAGCGTCTGCGCGGCTACGACGTCCGGTATTTGACCGGTACTGACGAACATGGGCAGAAGATTGAGCGCAAGGCGAAGGAAACGGGCAAGACGCCGCAGCAATTCGTGGACGATATCGTCGTCGGCATCAAGGAGCTGTGGAGCAAGCTTGAAATTAGCAACGACGACTTCATTCGCACTACTGAGAGCCGTCACAAGACCGTTGTAGAAAAAATATTCAAGCAACTGCTGGAGCAGGACGATATTTACAAGGGTACCTACGAAGGCTGGTATTGTACGCCTTGCGAATCGTTCTTCCTGGAGCGGCAGCTGCAGGACGGCAATTGTCCGGATTGCGGGCGGCCGGTCGAGCTGGTGAAGGAAGAGAGCTACTTCTTCCGCATGAGCAAGTACGCAGACCGTCTGCTCCAGTTCTACGAGGATCATCCCGGCTTCATCCAGCCGGAGTCCCGCCGCAACGAGATGATCAACAACTTCATCAAGCCCGGTCTGGAGGACCTGGCGGTATCGCGCACCACGTTCGATTGGGGCATCCGGGTGCCGGGCGACCCCAAGCACGTCATCTACGTATGGATCGACGCTCTGTCGAACTATATCACGGCGCTGGGGTATGCAAAGGAAGGCGAGGATGAAGCGTACCGCAAATTCTGGCCGGCAGACGTTCATCTCGTGGGCAAGGAAATAGTCCGGTTCCATACGATCTATTGGCCGATCATGCTGATGGCGCTCGGCTTGCCGCTGCCGAAGAAGGTATTCGCTCATGGCTGGCTGTTGACGAAGGAAGGCAAAATGTCTAAATCGAAAGGAACAGTCGTCGACCCGGTCGTGCTCATAGATCGCTACGGATTGGATGCGCTTCGCTATTATCTGCTGCGGGAAGTGCCGTTCGGTGCGGATGGAGCGTTCACGCCGGAGAATTTCGTGGAGAGAATCAACTTCGATCTGGCGAACGATCTGGGTAATCTGCTTAACCGTACTGTAGCAATGATTGACAAATATTGCGGGGGGGCGGTTCCGGAGTTCCGCGGCTCCGTCACCGCGTTCGACGACAATCTGCAGGAGCTGGTGCAGCAGACAGTCGTCCAGGTGGAGAAAGCGATGGAAGAGATGCAGTTCTCCATTGCGCTGTCTTCCCTCTGGCAACTGGTGAGCCGCACGAACAAATATATCGACGAGACGCAGCCATGGGCGCTGGCGAAGGATGAGGAGCGGCAAGCAGAGCTTGATGCCGTCATGTATCATCTGGCGGAGTCGCTGCGGATGGTCTCCATTATGCTGCAGCCGTTCCTGACGCATGCGCCGAGGGGGATATGGCAGCAGCTGGGTATTCCGGCGGGCGAGCTGACCTCATGGGAGAGTATGCGGGAGTTCGGACTTATTCCCGGAGGGACGAAGGTGAACAAGGACGCGCCTCTATTCCCGAGATTGGAGATGGCGGAAGAGGTGGCGTTCATCGCGGCTTCGATGGGAGGCGGCAAGGCATCCGCTGATGCTCCACCAGAGGGCGATGGCAGCGTAGCGACGAAGGAGGACATAGAGGGACCGGCGCCGTCCGATGCGGAGGAGATCGGGATCGACGACTTCGCGAAGGTAGAGCTGCGCGTCGCACAGGTGCTGGCCGCCGAGCCGGTGGCCAAAGCGAACAAGCTGCTCAAGCTGCAGATTGATCTGGGCTATGAGAAACGTCAGGTCGTGTCCGGCATCGCGAAGTTCTACAAGCCGGAGGAGCTTGTTGGGCGTAAGGTGATCTGCGTTACGAACCTGAAGCCGGTGAAGCTGCGCGGCGAGCTGTCGCAAGGCATGATATTAGCGGCGTCGCACGGCGATCAACTGACGCTCGCCACCGTACCGGAAGGGATGCCGAACGGTGCTATTGTGAAGTAGCCTGCACGAACCACTTCGATCAGGTCACTGCGGTATGAACGCTATACGAAGATTTAAGAGACTGCCCTCTCGGGGGCAGTCTCTTGTGCTTTCCATGGAAGCGCTGTTTGCTGCAAGGCATGCGGCATAGTCTGGATTGAGGAAAGCGGCTTGTTGAGGAGCTGTAAGCGACGACTCCTCTAGCGGCCGGCTAGTGCGCTGTGCGATAGCTCTCGCGGTATTGAGAAGGGCTGAGATGGAAGTGCCGCTTGAACATGTCGCCGAATTGCGAAGCGGTGGAGAAGCCGCAATCATGAGCGATAGCGGATATGGTATCGTCTGTACTGATTAGTAATTGACGGGCATGCTCCAGCCGCTTCCCGATGACGAAGTTCAGCGGCGATAGTCCGGTGTGCTCCTTGAACAGATGGCGGAAGCGATCGTAGCTGTAGCCTGTCAGGTCGGACAAGGAGCGGAAATCTACATTGTGCAAATAATTCTCCTCCAAAGCCCGAATGGCATAATGCAGCTTGCTTCCAGCTGTTTCCACAGCCGGCTGGTGCTGCAGGCGCAGCAACTCCATGACGACCTGTCCTGTCAGCAGATCCATCTGCTCGGCATGAAAGGCGCCCGGCGCTCCCAATTCCCGCTTCATGCGCTGCATTATAGGAAGCACAGTCCCGTTCTGATCGTAGAAAATTCCGCTGGTCAGATGTGCCGGCTTGTCGTCATGAAGAAATCCGATGAAGATGACCTCCGTCTCCTCGTCGTGCCTTTCATCGTGATACAGCTTGGGGCGGGTCATGCTTATGGTCCCCGGACCGTAGCGGTAGGAATCCTTCTCGATCATCATCTCGCCTGTGCCCCGAACATAATACACGATCTCGAAGCAATTATGATTGTGGAAGTCGACGTAACTGTCTTTCGGCATGGAGTGACTCATTAGGAAGTCGAGACTGCAAAGCACGGATATCCTCCCCTTTTCCATCAGATACTGATGCAATTGTACTGAAGAATGAATCGATTGAAAAGTGCTGCCAATACATAATAATCGATTAACATAGCCAAATCATGATAGGTGTTAGCCATAAGGTTATAGATGATTTCACTAATTCAAGTATAAAATCGAACCATGCATATCGTAATTAGCCATAAAATGAGATGCAATGTCATCTCTAAGCAGGGAGGCGGATCCTATGTTGACGCAAGAACAAGTGCAAGCCTATAAACGAGATGGATATCTTGTCATTGAGAACATCTTGTCGGATGCGGAGGTGGAGCTCTATCGGGAGCTGACGGACTCTTCTTCGATCTCGTCGCTTCGGGAGGAACTGCAGGAGAAGGATAAGGAAGCGACGGTACATATGCTGGGGCTGACGAGTATGTCCTCCCTCTTCCTAGATCTGGCCAGACATCCTGCTATCGTAAGCCGTATACAAGCTCTGCTGGGCCCGGACATTCAGCTTCAGCACTCCAAGCTGGCGACGAAGCCCGCCGCCAAAGGAAAGGGGATTTTCCCCTGGCATCAGGATTATATGTTCTACCCGCATACGAATACGGATATTCTGTCCGTCATGATTATGCTGGACGACGCCACTGTGGAGAATGGATGCATGCAGATGGTGAAGGGGAGCCATAAGCTTGGCCCTCTCGATCATACGAAGGATGGGTACTTCACGGGAGCCTGCACGGAATCCTGCTACTGGGAAGATGAGCGACAAGTCGTCAACATCATGCCCAGGGCAGGCGGAATCAGCATTCATCACGGCCTGACGTTGCATGGATCGGGCCCGAATCTGTCCGGACATTCCCGCCGAGGCATCGTCTTCTCCTATCGGGCCGATGACGCTTATCAGCTTGCTGACGGCGTGTGGAGCGATACGGGGGTGCTGATTAGCGGGCAGCGGCACGAACGAGTTCGTTGCGACGCAGGAGTGGTCAGACTGCCGCGGACGCTGCGTTATCCCGGTTATCCCTTCGGTCATGCCTGGAATCAAGAGGGAGATATGGCGAAGCAGGACAGAGAGTGCTAGTCGCCTATTCCCGTCAGGTAAACAAAAGTCAATGCAAGATGTAAACATAACGAAGTGGCATGTCCTGAAGCAGTGGTCTTACAATTGAAGCATAACGGAAATGCAGCTGAACCGCCCAGGTATGATATGAATGCCTATGCTGAAGGTCATAAAGAATAAGGAGGACGACAGAAAATGAACAAGCATGCTTATCCCCTATTGTCGGAGATGGAATACGCCAAGCGGTTGACTCCGCCAAAGGGCAAAATCAGTATGGTGCTAGATACTGACACGTTCAATGAAATAGACGATCAGTTCGCTGTCATATATGCGCTTGCTGCCGCTGAAAAAATGGAAGTGGAGGCGTTCTACGCCGCACCATTCTTCAACGAGTTGTCCAGCGGTCCCCGGGACGGGATGGAGAAGAGTTATCAGGAGCTCTTGAAAATTCGCGGATTGATGGAACGTGAAGATATTCCCGTATTCCGAGGCTCCGAGTCGTATATGGATGCTGAAGACTTACCGGTGGATAGCGAGGCGGCGCGAGACCTGGTGGAGCGCGCCATGAAGCGCGATCCGGAAGAGCCTCTCTACGTCGTGGCGATTGGCGCCATTACCAATGTAGCCAGCGCTATTGCGATGGAGCCTCGTATTATCGAGAGAATGGTAGTTGTCTGGCTCGGCGGCCATACATTAGAATGGGGAGATACTAGAGAGTTCAATCTTCAACAGGATCTGCACGCCTCCCGCATCGTGCTGGACAGCGGCGTGCCGCTTGTACTTGCGCCTTGCATGGGCGTTGCGTCCAATCTTAGAACGACGCTGTCGGAGGTAAGAGATTACGTACTGCCGCAAGGAGCGATCGGACAATACTTGTATGAGACGTATCGCAATTGCCGGGAAGATCACTTCGCTTATTCACGCGTGATCTGGGATATTGCGGTTATCGCCTGGCTGATTGAGCCGGAGTGGGCGCCGTCGCATCTCATGCCAAGCCCCAGAGTATCCGAAGATTTCCGGTGGGGAATAGATCCGTCCCGCCATCTTATCCGCTATATTCGTTATATCGATCGCGACGCTGTATTCAAGGATCTGTTCCAAAGACTGGCGGCGCTATAAGCGAGGAGGAGCTTCATGAGCAGTACACCGAAAGTGACAGTTATAGGCAGTCTCAACATGGATCTGGTCGTATCCATGCCGCGGATGCCGAAGCAAGGCGAGACGCTGACCGGCGATGCAATTCATTATATTCCCGGGGGCAAGGGGGCCAACCAGGCGGTCGGCTGCGCCAGGCTAGGAGCCGATGTAACGATGATCGGCGCTGTTGGATCCGACAGGTTCGGCGAGCATATCC
Organism: Paenibacillus chungangensis; assembly: GCF_042675905.1. Taxonomy (NCBI): domain Bacteria; kingdom Bacillati; phylum Bacillota; class Bacilli; order Caryophanales; family Paenibacillaceae; genus Paenibacillus; species Paenibacillus chungangensis. The sequence continues at coordinate 500,202 of NZ_JBHTJZ010000005.1, forward strand.
TGCAGGATATGCGGCGATTTGGAGTATCGGTCGAGGCGCTCGCCGTATTGGAGGACAAGCCGACTGGGACCGCGTCTATCTTCCATACGTCTGAAGACAACAGCATTGTTATCGTTCCTGGGGCCAATGGCGCCGTTACACCAGAGATGATCGATGCACACGCTTCAGCCATTGTGTCAGCAGATATTGTCCTGCTGCAGCTGGAGATCCCTCTCGACGCCGTAGAGCGCGCTTTGCAGATTGCAAGATCGGGCGGCGTGCGCACCGTGCTGAATCCGGCTCCTGCTGTGCATCTGCCGCAGGAAGTGCTATCTTTATGCGATTACGTTACGCCGAACGAGCATGAATTCGAGCTGTTGTCATCACTTGCATTAGGAGAATCGGAAGCGTTGATAGAAGAGGGGATCAGAAGCTGGGAGGAGCGTTATGGCAACAAGCTGCTTATGACCAGGGGCAAGCATGGCGTATCTTATCTGGACGATAACCGTCTGCAGACGGCGTCCGCTCCCATCGTGGAAGCAGTCGATACGACAGGTGCAGGCGATTGCTTCAATGCCGCATTTTGCTACGGACTGGCTTCCGGCTGGGAGTTGAAGCAAGCCGTTCCGTTCGCGGTGAAGGCGGCCTCACTCTCCGTCACCAGGTTCGGAGCGCAAGCCGGCATGCCGACGCTGCAGGAAGTGGAGTCGCTGTAAATGTATGTTCCAGAACGGAATATGCTTAAACTCATCGAACTCTCGATCTCGGTCAACTTGCCGCATGTGCAAGGTGAATGTGTAAAGCTGGAGGTGTATCTGTTGTTGTCTCCCGAATGCAGAAGAATGACCCGGATATCCGGAATGATAGAGCTATAATGAAAGCCATGCAACAAGCCAATTGCCAATCGAGGCAATTGGCTTTTTTGAAGATATAGAGTTTATAAAATTCGGTGCGAGTCTACAGTGTATGCAGCCAACACTAGAGTGGCGAAATCCCGAGCAAGCGAGCCTATAGTGTATGCAGTCAACACTAAAGTGGCGAAATCCCGAGCAAGCGAGCCTATAGTGTATGCAGCCAACACTAAAGTGGCGAAATCCCGAGCGAGCGCGCCCGCAGTGTCCTACACTGGAGCTCCGAAAGGAGTAGACGATCCGCAAAAGAGGAATGAAAGGGAGCGCCGTTAGGCGTTTTTCTCAATAAGAGAGGGGTGCAAGTCAGTGCCAGTTGTCCGATGTGTGCGATGCCATAACATGTTTGAAGCATTTTTCTATACATAGGCGGTTGACAGGACAGAAATAGAGGCATATAATCTTAAACGTAATCATAACGATTACTGATAATGATTTTGCGAATAGTGGAGAGAGAGAAGGGGAAGTTAAGATGAATAGTAGATTTACATTATATGGATTAGGCTCACCTGTGAGAATTACTGCAGCCGTTGTAATCACGTTACTCATTGTGCTAACTACGGCTTGCGGTAGCGGGAACGAGAATGGAGCAGCATCCGACAACGGACAGAAGCAAGCGGAGGAGAGCCGCAATAACAATGCTGCGCAAGGAAGCGCCGAACAGAAGAACGAAGACGCTTCGGACGAGGCTGATGAGCCTAAGCTACAGGTCATTACTAGCTTCTATCCTCTCCAATACATGGTGGAAGAGATTGGCGGCGAACGTGTCGAAGCGAGAAGTCTTGTCGCTGCAGGCGTAGAGCCGCATGACTGGACGCCGAAGAGCCGGGACTTGCAAGCAACTTCCAACGCAGCATTGTTCCTGTATCACGGAGCCGGTCTGGAGGGCTGGGTAGACGACTTCCTGGGCGGATTGTCTAAGGGCAGCAGTGTAGTGGCGAAGGAGATGAGCCAAGGAATCTCCCTCATTACCGGCGAAGGCGTACATGTGCATGGAGAGCACGATGAAGATGGACATCAAGATGATGAGCATGAACATGGTGAAAATAAAGCAGATGAGCAGGGGAATTCACATTCCAGCGACATCGATCCTCACACTTGGGTAAGCCCGAAGTCAGCGCTAATACTGGCGAATAATGTGAAGGACAGCTTGATCGAAGCCGATGAGTCTCATGCCGAGTATTACCAGGAAAATTATGAAGCGCTGAGAGCCAAGCTGGAAGAGCTGGATAAGCGGTATTCGGAGGAACTGGGCACGCTGAAGCAAAAGAATATCGTCGTGTCCCACCAGGCATTCGGCTATCTCGCCAGAGATTACGGCTTGACGCAGGAGTCCATAATGGGCCTGAATCCGGGAGCAGAGCCACGTGCGCAGGACATACTGGCAATAGCGAAATTTGTCAAGGAGCACGGCGTGCAATATATTTTCTTCGAGGAGCTGGTATCGGACGACTTGGCGAACATGCTTGCCCGGGAAGCGAAAGTGGATACAATGGTGCTTAATCCACTGGAAGGACTAACGAAGGAACAAGAGAAAAATGGTGAAACTTACTTGACATTAATGGAACGCAACTTGCAAAATTTGATCTTAGCCTTACAATAAAGGAATAATAAATGAATGCGGAGCTATTGCAGGCTCCGCTTTGCTGTGAGGAGGATGCATAATGAATCCGACGGGAGCCGTTGCAGCGGCAAGCTGTCATGAAGAGGTCGTCTCGGTTGACGGCGTTTCGTTCTCCTATCAACAGAAGAACGTGCTGACAGAGGTCAGCTTCGGCGTGAAGGAACGCGATTTCGTCGGCTTGATTGGCAGCAACGGCGCCGGAAAGTCGACGTTGTTGAAGCTGATTGTCGGCCTGCTCAAGCCCACGAAGGGGGAAGTCCGGCTGTTCGGCAAGCCGCTATCCCGCTTCAAGGAATGGGACCGCATCGGTTATGTGCCGCAGAAGAATGCACTCAATCCGCTATTCCCTGCAACCGTGCACGAGGTAGTGATGTCCGGGCTGTACGGGCGAGGGATGCTGTTCAAGCGAATAGGGAAGCAGGAGCTGGCCAAAGGCCAGGATGCCATGCGCGCGATGGACATTGAAGATCTGGCAGGCAAGCGAATCGGACAGCTGTCGGGCGGACAGCAGCAACGCGTCTTTCTGGCGCGTGCGCTCATCAACAATCCGTCATTGCTCATTTTGGATGAGCCGACAGTTGGCATTGATGCCGAGACGCAAGAGAGCTTCTTCCATATGCTGAGACATATGCATCAGCATCATAATATGACCTTTTTGATGGTATCGCACGATATGGAGATGATTCGCGGTTATTTGGGTCAGGAGCCGGCTTCCAAGGCAGGCAAGCTGAATTTCTACGTTAGACACTCCCACGAGACGCAAGATTGCGTGGAGGATAACTTGGCGCACAGCTTAAGCGGCTTGAGACAGCGGATGGAAAGCGGGAAGAGAGGTTGAACGCGTTTGGAAATCGTAACGAGTGAGTTTTTTCAACGGGCACTGATGGGAGGTTTGTTAATCGGCATCACCGCACCGCTTATGGGATTGATTCTGGTGCTGCGCAGATTATCGATGATCGGAGATACCCTGTCCCATGCGACGATAGCTGGCGTCGCGCTCGGCTTTCTAATTGATGAGAGCTATGCGCTGGGAATGGGGCTGGTATTCGCCTTGATTGCTGCACTGGCAATCGAGAAGCTTCGCAAAGCCTATCAGTCGTATGCCGAGCTGTCACTGGCGATCATTATGGCCGGGGGTATCGGCATGGCATCGCTGTTGTTCACGATGGGGCGAGGCTTCACGATGGATGTGGACAGCTTCCTGTTCGGCAGTATCTACACGCTGACGAATCAGGATCTGATCGTCATCGGGGTCGTCACCGTAGTCGTGCTATCCGTGCTCGGCTCTCAGATGAAGGAGATGTTCCTGATGGCGTTCGACGAGGATGCGGCTGCCGTAAGCGGCTTGCCCACGCGTATTTATAATGTTATGCTTAGCGTGCTTACGGCTTTGGTTATTACCATCGCGATCAAGATTGTAGGAGGTCTTCTTGTCTCCGCTCTGCTGACTATTCCTGCGGCATGCAGCCTGGCGGTTGCCCGAAGCTTCCGCTCCAGCGTCGTGATCGTCGTCGTAATCGGCGAGTTGGCCGTTGCTCTTGGCCTGATGATTGCAGGCATATGGAATTTAGCGCCGGGCGGTACGATCGTTATGCTGCTCATCGGTATATTGCTGCTGCTATTGCTTCTGCGCAAAACGATTGGCCGTCTGAGTTCATAAGAAGAAAATTGATTTCCAATAGAAAGAGGTATTCCCAGTGACTGATATCAATATGTGGCTGGCGCTTGGCGCCGGCTTCGCATCATTTCTGTCGCCCTGCTGTCTGCCTTTATATCCTTCTTACTTATCCTACATAACCGGCATTTCTGTCTCTGAGTTAAAGGATAACGCGATCACGAAGCGCAAAAGACTTTTAATGATGACGCATACGCTGTTCTTTTTGCTTGGGTTCAGCATGGTTTATTATGCTCTGGGTTACGGTACGAATGTGTTCAGTGAATTTTTCAGTCAGTACAATACGATTATTCGCCAATTGTCTGCACTGCTTATTATATTAATGGGCTTGTTCCTGCTCGGCATATTCAAGCCCCAGTTGCTCATGAAAGAAGTTCGTATGAATTTGATTCCGAAGAAGGTCGGCTACGTCAGTTCCTTCATATTCGGGGTCGGCTTCTCCGCAGGTTGGACGCCTTGCATGGGCCCGGCGTTAACGGCGATACTGGGCCTTGCAGCATCAGAGCCGGGCACTTGGTTTCGGCTAACGACCGCTTATGCTCTTGGCTTCGCTATTCCCTTCTTTATACTGGCATTTTTCCTTGGTACGGCTCGCTGGATACTGAAGTATTCCGCCGCTGTCATGAAGGTGGGAGGCGCGGTCATGATTTTAATGGGTATTCTATTATTCACGGATCAGATGACCAAGATTACGATATGGCTGAATGACCTGACGCCGGAATGGCTGAAATATTAGGTAAAGTATTCGATCTGCGATTGCGGGAAATGATGAAAGATGCGCTCTGACAAAAACATGCGGAGCGCATTTGCCTGTTCGTCAGGATAGACGTACTTGCCCTGTCCCCAGCGTCCCCATTTATATTTTCGTTTTTCGATCTCCATTTCCAGTTTTGTACGCGGATAGCGTTTCTCAATAACGCCTTTTGCCGTCTTCGTGAATCGGTGCTGAATGAGCTCGAACGTCAGATCGCTCCGCGCATCCATAGGCAGCGCCTTGTCCAACGCCTCAATTAGCTCCCCGTATCCAGCTTCCCATTCGTCATACCATATAATCGGCGCGATGATGAATCCGATTGGATAACCCGCACCAGCCATCTTCGCCGCAGCTTCAATGCGCTGCTCGAAGTGCGAGGTGGCGGGTTCGAAGTTTTTGATGACGTACTTGCTGTTCACACTGAATCTTACGCGAGTATGCCCGTTATGGGGAACGTCTAGCAGGGAATCTACATGATGGAATTTCGTTACGAACCTGAGACGTCCATGAGGCTGCTCCGCCATGAAGGCAATCAGCTCGCGCAGGCTCCCTGATATAGGCTCCAACCCTACAGGATCGGATGTGCAGGCCGCTTCGAAGCGCGTAACCTCCGGACTGCGTTCCTCGATGTATCCGCGCGCCGCATCCAAGATGTCGTCTATATTGACATATATCCTCACATACGGTTTCGCGCCGAGGGTTGTTTGCAAGTAGCAGTAATGGCAGTGTGCCATACAGCCAGTCGCTATAGGAATAGCATATTCCGCAGATGGCTTCGATGTATCGAATTTAAGTGTTTTGCGAATACCCACGACGAGCGTACGTTTCGCCATTCGGTATTTCTCCAGCTCGGTATCGCCCGGCAAATTCAATATGCGATTATGAGAAGTCGTCATTTTGTAAGGAATTCCTTCCTGCTTCGCCCATTGGAATATGCGTTCTCCTTTGGGGTATTCCAGAGCAGCAGGTTCAAAGTAGACCAAGTCAGGCACGAAGGACAACGAAGAACGGTCGACGCGTGGTCGTTGAATCACTTTTGTAGACATGATGAATGCCTCCACTCCTTAGTACTAATTAATGATTTTATTATGTACGTTCAGGGAGTGACTAATGACAACAAGTTGCAGGAAACAGCAAGAAAAGTGTATGATAGAGGTTGTGACGCCGAGGAAACTGGGTGAAGAAGCAAGGATAGGAGGTTCTTCAATGCCGACTCCGAGCATGGAAGATTACTTGGAACGAATCTATAAGCTCATCGAAGACAAAGGCTATGCACGGGTATCGGACATCGCCGAAGGCTTGGAGGTCCACCCTTCTTCAGTAACCAAAATGATCCAGAAGCTTGATAAAGATAATTACTTGATTTATGAGAAGTATCGTGGATTGGTTCTGACGAACAAGGGAAAGAAGATGGGAAAGCGACTGGTTGACCGTCATCATTTGTTGGAGGAATTCTTGGCGACGATTGGCGTCCAAGAAGAAAACATCTACATAGATGTAGAAGGTATCGAGCATCACTTGAGCTGGGATTCCATCACATGCATTGAGACGCTCGTCGAGTACTTCCGGCGAGACCGTAACCGGCTTGACGAGTTGCGTGCGATTAGGAGCGAGATGGATAAGGACTGATTCAGTACAGTGAGAAAAACGCCTGAACCGTAACTGTTGTAGCAGCGGTTCAGGCGTTTTTGTCTGTTGTGATCAGTGGTATTTGGGCAAGTCGTCTTCGTTGTCGTCTTTGCCGCCATCAATGACCTTGAACGGCACAGGCTTGGAACGTGAACGTTCCTTGCTGCTGCTACGCTGCTTATGAGGGTGCTGGTAGCTGCGGGCTTGCCGAACGCCTGATTGCTTCCTGCCCATGAATGAAGGCGGATATTTGTAAAGCAGGAATATGGCCCCAATGATAACGACGGGCAGCAATATGGCCATCGGGTTATCGCCTGTTGCTGTCACAATCCCGATAATCAGTAATGTAAATACGATAATGGCACCAGCTGTTAATCCGGATTTTCTCATATGCCGTCATCCCCCTTTACGTTCTTTAAACAATTCATTGATATTAAGGCTTGGTCATTTGTTCGTCTAATTCACGCATCCGGGTGAATGAAGCAATAGACACAGCCACCTGATCATCGGATGGTTCCTTCGTCGTCAGCAGCTGTAGCCATAGTCCGGGATAACCCAGATAGCGCAGTATAGGCATATCTCGGAGGGAATTCGTAAATCTCAGCACCTCATATGACAAACCTAGCACGACAGGCAGCAGCGCAATTCTAATCCAGATGCGGTCCCATATCGTCTGCCAGTCGAAGAAGGGCAGGGAATAGACGAAAACGCCTACAATAACGGTGAATACGATAAAGCTTGAGCCGCATCGATAATGTAGACGACTATATTTCTGTACGTTGTCGACGGTCAATTCCTCGCCGGCTTCATATGCGCTGATCACTTTGTGCTCCGCTCCATGGTATTGGAACAGCCGCCTAATAATTGGCGTTAAAGAAATGAAATACAGGTAAGCAAGCAGCATAATGAATTTTATGAGTCCTTCTAATAGATTATGGCCGATCTGACTTTCGAACATCTTGCCGAATAACAGCTCCTCGACAGCGGCCGGAGCAGCCGTGAACAGCAATTTCCCCGCTATAAAGGATAGAACCCCTGCTACGGCGACGCTGACGATCATGCTCAAGCTGAAGCCGCTTTCCTTCTTCTTCGCCTTTTCGCGCTCCTCTTCCGACATGTCCTCCATCTCGTCCTCCGCATAAGCTTCCATGGAGAAGTTCAGATGCTGCGATCCCTTCGCACTAGATTCAACGATGCCGACAACGCCGCGGACGAACGGTATTTTCTTGAGTGCCTGCACCCACGGCTTAGAGGCGCGTGGCACTTCATAATAAACAATTTCTTCGTTTTTGCGACGGACTGCCGTTACGTTAACATGTTTGCCCGCAAACATGACGCCTTCAATAACCGCTTGTCCCCCGTAAATATTTCTTCCGTTTTGCGACAAGTGCTGTTCACCTTCCTTGAATGGATAGCGTCGTATGCTATTCCGTAATAAGCTCCCGAATACTTTTCTATTGTACTTGATCTGTTCTCATATTGCCAATGAGAGCTCACGACTACTGCATAAGATATTTTCACATACTAATCAAAATAAGTTGACCAGAAAGGTGAGACATGCAATGCACAATGAACAGGGGAACGACAATTGGCAAGGTGGGAACAAACGAGGTGTCGAAAGGAAGAAGCATGTTACGAACCGGTGGTTGTATGCGCTGCAAATCGGCTTCTTTGGCGGGCTCATTTGGGGTGGATTGAGATGGCTGTTTTACGAGATGAAGTTCACGAAAGTATTGCCGGGCTTTCTGGGCGAACCCTTCCTGCTGACGAGCTTTCTTCGTTCGCCTTGGGGACTTGTGATAGGAATTGGGCTATATATACTGTTCTCCATTGCCGCAGCCTTCCTTTATATGATTCTGTTCAGCAAGCTTCGGGGCCCTTGGCCGGGAATGCTGTACGGTTTGTGCTGGTGGGGATTACTGTTCCTGGTGATTGGTCCGATGCTCGGCATGATGAAGCCGGTAACGGAGATCGGCTGGGACAGCCTCTTTTCCGAGCTTTGCGTGTCGCTGCTGTGGGGACTGTTCATCGGCTATTCCATCGCTTTCGAATTTACAGACGAAGCGTCCAGGGAGCCTGTTCACTCTCATTGACGATATTCAGCTTCTCAAGCGGCGGGCATTTGTGGTAAAATGTCTAATGATCTGCGACGGAACAGTGTCGTGGGCTGGTTGGGGGGCGAAAATGATGCTGAAAATCGAAGTGTTGAATGGACCCAATCTGAATATGCTTGGCATTCGCGAGCCTGGCGTATACGGCAAGGAGACGTTAGCCGCTATCGAGGAACAGGTGAGGAAAGCGTCGAAGCAGTACGGTGCAGAGGTATCGTTCTTCCAGAGTAATCATGAAGGTGTGATGATTGATCGGATACATAGCGCTTACGGGCATGCTGATGGCATCATCATTAATCCCGGCGCTTGGACGCATTACAGCTATGCGCTGCGGGATGCGCTTGGCGCTGTGAATTTGCCATTCGTTGAGGTTCACTTGTCGAATATTCATAAGCGGGAAGCTTTCCGTCATCTGTCGGTAGTGGCCCCGATTGCGATTGGCCAAATCGCCGGTTTTGGCGCGCATGGTTATGTGTTGGGACTGGAAGCGCTTGTCCGGCACTTGCAGCGCGGCTAATGCGCGGTAAATAAAGGAGTATGTTATGACGATTGATAGAGTACAGAAACTTCGAAAAGCGATGAATGACGCGGGAATCGAAGCTTTGCTCATAAGCAGTCCATACAACCGCACATATATTAGCGGATTTACCGGCTCTGCCGGTCTTGTGCTGCTTACGCATGAGAAGAGCTGGTTCCTGACCGACTTTCGCTACAGGGTGCAAGCTGCCCAGCAAGTTCATGGCTTCGATATGGTGGAGTACGGTGCGGAGCCGATGGAGTCCGTGCGTGAGCTGCTGACGGAACGGGGAGTCGGCAAGCTGGCATTCGAGCAGGAGCATGTCACTTACGGGCAATACTTGTCTTGGACTTCTGTGCTTGCCGGAATTTCTCTTCAGCCGGTTTCTTCTCTTGTAGAAGAACTCAGAATGTACAAGGACGAGTCGGAATTGACGATTATGGCTGAAGCAGCTGAGCTCGCAGACCGCACGTTCGCACACATTACGGGATTAATCCGTCCCGGAATGAAGGAGTTGGATATCGCGCTGGAGATGGAAGTATTTATGCGCAGCCACGGCGCGACCAGCTCATCCTTCGATACGATTGTCGCTTCCGGCGAGCGTTCCGCATTGCCGCACGGCGTAGCCAGCAGCCGGATTGTGGGAACGAACGAGTTCGTCAAGCTGGACTTCGGAGCGTTGTATAACGGCTATTGCTCCGATATTACACGAACCGTCGTCGTCGGTAAGTCAACGGACAAGCACCGTGAGATCTACAATATCGTACTTGAAGCCCAACTGCATGCGCTGGAGCATATTAAGCCGGGTATGACCGGCCGCGAAGCGGATGCTCTAGCTAGGGACGTCATTGCCAAGTACGGGTACGGAGACAGCTTCGGACACGGTACAGGACATGGCCTTGGCATGGAAGTGCATGAGTCGCCCCGGTTATCCAAGATGAGCGATACCGTGCTCCAGCCAGGCATGGTGGTTACGGTAGAGCCCGGCATTTACATCCCCGGATTCGGCGGCGTCCGCATCGAAGACGATATCGTCCTGACAGATTCCGGAATATCGGTATTAACCTCATCTCCGAAAGATCTTATCATTCTGGGATAGGCACTATTATAGAGGAGGGAATCAGTAATGATTTCTGTTAATGATTTTAAGACTGGCTTAACCGTACAAGTTGACAACGATATTTTCACCGTGCTGGAGTTCCAGCATGTAAAGCCGGGCAAGGGCGCTGCGTTCGTGCGTTCCAAATTGAAAAATCTGCGTAACGGGAATACAGTGGAGAAAACGTTCCGTGCAGGCGAAACGATCGGCAGAGCGATTATCGAAAACCGCGAGGTACAGTATCTGTACAACTCCGGATCTGAATACACATTCATGGACAATGAAACGTATGACCAATTCGCGCTTGACAGCAGCCAGCTGGAATGGGAAATCAATTTCCTGAAGGAAAATATGAATGTTAACATTTCCAGCTACGAGGGAGAAATTCTCGGCATTCAATTGCCTAACAGCGTCGAGCTGCAAGTGACTGAGACTGAACCGGGCGTAAAGGGCAACACAGCGCAAGGCGCAACGAAGAATGCGAAGGTGGAGACCGGTCTGAATGTGCAAGTTCCATTGTTCATAAATGAAGGCGATGTGCTTCTGATCGATACGCGTGATGGAAAGTATATTTCAAGAGCATAATTTTGCTTTGTTCAAGAGCCGTCCATATGTGATATGGATGGTTTTTTTGTGGCAAATTTTATGTGTTCAATAGATGAGCGTCTATGCTATAATATAAAATTGTATGCAAATGCCAAGGCGGGGAGTGATAAAGCTTTGTCTTTCATCGTAATGAAATTTGGCGGCAGTTCGGTAGGAACGCCGGAAAGAATGAAGAGAGTAGCGCAGCGTATTATTGACAGACAGCAAGAGGGCAATGATATTGTGGTCGTCGTGTCGGCAATGGGGGATACGACTGATGATTTGATTGATCAATCGAAACAACTGAACCCGAATCCGCCGCAGCGGGAGATGGATATGCTTCTGACGGTTGGCGAACAAATATCGATTGCATTGCTGTCTATGACCATCCAGGAAATGGGTGCGAAAGCGATGTCTTTCACTGGTTGGCAAGCAGGTATGAAAACAAACAATGCGCATGGCAAGGCAAAAATTACGGATATTCAACCGGATTCTGTGTTGAACGCCGTAAAACAGGGCCATATCGCCATTGTAGCCGGTTTTCAGGGCGTTAGTGAGGAAGGCGAGATTACAACACTTGGCCGAGGTGGCTCCGATACGACGGCAGTTGCAATGGCAGCAGCTATGAAAGCGGACATCTGCGAGATTTATACAGACGTTGACGGCGTGTACTCAACGGATCCTAGAGTGGTGAAGAACGCTCGCAAGTTGGATGAAATATCTTATGATGAGATGCTGGAGCTGGCCAACTTGGGTGCAGCCGTATTGCATCCCAGAGCAGTGGAATATGCGAAGCATTATAATGTAAAGCTTGTTGTACGGTCCAGCTTTACGGGTAATGAAGGAACATGTGTGAAGGAGGATGCGGTTATGGAACAGGGAATCGTCGTACGGGGGATTGCCTTCGACAAGAACGTGACGCGAATCAGCATTCTGGGCGTGCAGGATATTCCAGGCGTGCTGGCAGGCGTGTTCGAGGCTTTGGCGGAAAACGGCATTGATGTGGATATTATTGTGCAGAGCTTCGTCCAAGACGGCAAAGCGGACTTCTCCTTCACGATCTCCAGTGAAGATAAGCAAAAGGCGCTGAACGTCATCGAAGGCATCCGTTCGAAAGTGTCATATGATCAAGCGTCATCCGAAGAAGGACTTGTGAAGGTGTCCATAGTGGGCGCCGGAATGGTAAGCAACCCGGGGGTTGCGGCGAAGATGTTCTCCACGATATCCTCAGTCGGAGTAAGTATTAAGATGGTTAGCACCTCGGAGATCAAGTGCTCTTGCGTGATTGATTCTGCTTCCTTGCAGGATGTCATTCAAGCGCTTCATACGGCATACGGTCTGGATGCGGAAGAGAAAGCGTTCGTTGGCGGCCCGTCCGAGCGTCGCTAAAACCCTGACACAAAAAAGTAAGAGCCTGCTTTTGGCCTTCGGCGTACTCGCCGGGCGCTCCAGCAGGCTCTTTTTATTTATACCCTGATAAGCATCGAAGCGGAGCCCCATCAAGTTCAAATCCATCATGAACCGCCAAGAAGCTTGAACAGTTTGTACAGGATAGCGGTAATTCCCGCTGCCATCAGCGGACCGACGGGGATACCGCGCAATACGAGAATACCGACGATCGATCCCAGCACCAGTCCTGCGATCATGCCGGGTTCCACTTGAAGCAGCTGAAGTCCTTTGCTGTTAATGTAGGTGGCAGCAGCTCCTCCAATCAAGGCTAGAATACCTTGCCAGGAAGTGATCACCGCGACAAAGTCCTTCAGACCGACCTTGCCGGATGCGAACGGAACCAATACGCTTAACGTTAGAAATAGTAAGCCTAACTCTAATCCGCGTCGTTCGATACCGGGCAGAAATCGTTCCAAATGAACCAGCTTGATCGCCAGCAGTATGCATGCCGCCGTCGCGATAATGGATGAACGGCCTACGACGCCGACGATTATGAGCAAGACAAGCACGATTTCACCCAGCATGAGTCATACACCCTATCCCTATAAATTGCAGCCTGCGTCAGGTGGCTACATCACATTATATGGACGGGCTGTTCAGGATATGTCGATTAGTTGACCACTGCGCCATATCGGCACATTGTGGTACAGATTACGCCTGGAGCATGCCTCAATGTCTTGTGATTGTCCCAGCTTCAATAGTCTTCTTCCCGTCGTACTGTCGAATAGCGTGCTGCATATAGCGTCTTTGCGGTCGTTGTATAAGCTGTACATCGCAGCCCCGAAATCATCCATCTTCAAATCACTGATGCAATGCTCCAGTAAGCTGTGCAGCAGGAAGCCGGCACACAATCCATCCTCAATCGCAAATTCGTTATGGCTGCCCGCGCAAATCATGACGATGTCTCTCCGCTGTCTTGCGGCATAAGCTGCGCACGCTCCTCCATTCAAGAAGGCGGCGGCGATGACTTCTTGCGCTCGTAGCGATTTCAATATGGCGCGCGTTCCGTTAGTAGTCGTCAGAATGACTCTTCGTCCGGCCACCGTCTGCGGTACGTATTCATCAGGGGAATTGCCGAGTTGGAAGCCTGTTATTCGTCGACAGAAGCGCTCACCTCCCAACACGTCGCCTTCCGTGTAATATTCTCGGGCTTCCATTACCGTCTCGACTGGCTTAACAGAGGAGGCCCCTGCTGCAAGTGCAGTCGCAATTGTACTCGTTGCACGAAGTGCATCAATGACAATGGCCGTCTTATGGCAAAACTTCGCCGAGCAAGCTTCGTTCACGTTGGAGATGACCTGTACCTGCATGTTCCAACATCCCTTCCTGTCAAATCATGTACTCACAGCCGTTCTCGTAAACAGCGGACCCTCTGGCGAGGCGGAATGTGTCGGCTCTGAGGCCCCGGCGCATCGCTTCCAATGCCAAAGCGTCGCCTGGCGCTACATTGCCCAGATGAACTCCTGCTCCGAAAGCGCTGAGCAGCTCCGCCTGCTGATGCTTCAGTGGGGCTTCCCATAGAAGAGGCTCCATCTCACCTATCGCACCCTTGATCGTCTCTAGCAGATCCTGGCGGCAATGCCCTTGTTCATCGTAGAGGCCGATATTCGTACCGGATTCCCGCGCTTCAACGGCGACCAGCTGTGCGCCGGCCCGAAGATCGCATTCGGCTGTGAATGCCAGTTCATCAGCGTCGATACTGCTGCCGGCAATTTTCTTTCCGTATTCGGTCACGACAAATAAACCGCGTTGCACCCCCTGCTTGATGAGTGAGGTGCGTCGCAGCCGATCCAGGAATATGGTTCCGTCCGAGACCTCAATGCCTGTGAATCCGATTGCGCACAGCTTATCCATTAGAGGTTCAGCGGCGCCTTGTACAATGGCCGTCTCCAGCAGCGTGCCTCCAGGCATGACGATGATGCCTTGCTTAGCAGCCAGATTCAATTTCTGGCGAACGACATCCGGCTCATACAGAACGGCAGTTCCGAACGCAAGCTTAACCATATCGATGTGGCGGCCGCTAACTTCCAGGAGATCCCGGAAGGCGGACAGTCCTAATCCTTTGTCGATGATCATTGTCTTGCCAAGCCCTTTTTTGCGGCCATTCTCTCTTAGACCGCCAGGGTCAAGCAGCTCCTGCTGCCATGCTCCGATTCCCATCAACGCATTCTCCATCTGCTTATTCTCCCCATCATTCAGACTCTGGCCGGCCTGTAGAGGCAGCCAATACTGTACTATATGCACATTCGCCCAGTAGAGTGCCCTTGTGTCCGTCATGAAGTGGAGACAAGCGTGCATACATATGAATAGAGCGGAGTCTGACTTAGAAGTCTTGAAGGGGAGGGGATTGGGTTGCTGGTCAATAAGATTGTGCTCAGCATGGCGCTGATGCGAATACTGTCAGGCAGTATTGAGATTGGAGTAGCGCTGTTCATGCTTCGTTACAACGATATCGAGAGAGCGCTTGTGATGAACTCTTCTCTCGCTCTGGTCGGTCCGATTATACTGATGGCGACAACGACGGTAGGGCTAGTCGGCGTCTCGGAGCAGCTGTCGCCATCCAGATTCCTGTGGGTAGCTGCAGGAGTGACTTGTCTGTTAATCGGCATATTGAAGAAGTAGTCGGATGCAAAAAAAGCGAGACATGATTCTAACTAGACAAGCATACATATGTAACGACAAGAGACAAACATCCGGGAGTGATGAGCCATGTTGTCGTACGTATTCCAATTGTTGCCGCTGGATATGAAGAAGCTGGTGGAAAAACTGCCTCAAGAAGCAAAAGCTACGCTTGAAGAAATACGCATCAGGGAAGGTCGGCCTCTGGAGATTGTCTATGCCGACGGATACCGCTTCGTGGGAACCAATGGAAGCTTGCTTCGACAGAGCGACGGAGCGTACAAGCCGTCGGGTGAGCAATGCCGCAAGCTGCTTGAACGGATGACAAACTATTCCATCTATGCAATGGAAGAGGAGCTTCGCAGAGGCTACATAACGGTTACAGGCGGTCATCGGATCGGATTGGCTGGCAGAACGGTTCTGGACGGCGGCTCGGTAAGAGGGATACGCGATATCGGCGGATTCAACATTCGGATAGCCAGGGAGGTCATCGGAGCAGCGGGCTTCTTACTGCCCAAGCTGCTGGATCGCAGTCGGGGCAAGGTTAGGTCCACGCTTATACTGGCTCCGCCGCAGCAGGGCAAGACGACTCTCATCCGCGATATGGCAAGATCACTGAGCTATGGCTTGCCACCCGCCAACGGCCATTCTGGATGGGCAGGCATGAAGATCGGTATCGTGGACGAACGGTCGGAGATCGCGGCATGCGTTAGAGGAATTCCGACCTTCGACGTCGGACCCCGCACGGATGTCATGGACGCCTGTCCCAAAGCGGAGGGCATGATGATGTTGCTGCGGTCCATGTCGCCGGAAGTGTTGGTCGTCGATGAGATTGGTCGTAAGGAAGATGCCGAAGCAATTAGAGAAGCGAGCCATGGCGGCGTATGCGTCATTGCGACTGCGCATGCATATGACTTCCAGGATGCGATGGGTCGTCCCGAGCTGTCAAGGTTGCTGGAAGATGGTTCGTTCCACGAGGTGGTCGAGCTGAAGCGAACGTCTGGCGGTGTGATGCACCGGCTTATTCACACCCGGAAGTTAATGAGGACAGGTGCTGAGGTAGGCGAGCGTCGTGAGGTGGATTGGCCACTGGCCTCGTCGAAGTCGATCACCGCTAGGGCGGACGTTCGATGATGAGTTTCGTTGGTGCGTTATTGATCCTTATAGCCGGTACGCTGTTCGGCTTTCAGAAGGCCGCCGGCTTCGCTGAGCGGCCGAGACAGATCAGGCAGCTGACGCACGCGCTGCAGAGGCTTGAGACGGAGATTGGCTTCGCTGCTACGCCGCTGCCAGAAGCGCTTCTACGTACGGCGGAAGGTTCTCCGGAACCGCTGGCGGCGCTGCTCCGTCAAGTCTCTTCCGAATTGATTCGATCGGAAGAGAGGTCGTTCTCTGAGGTGTGGGAGGCGGCTGTAACAGACCATTGGGGTGAGCTGTCCATGGGCTCTGCGGAACGGGGAATAATTGTTCGTCTTGGCACGACACTGGGAATTAGCGACAGGGAAGATCAGTTAAAGCATTTGAAGCATGCAGTAGTTGGCCTGCGGGGTGAGGAGGAGACGGCAAGGGACGATCAGCGTCGCTATGAAAAAATGTGGAAAAGCCTTGGTTTGCTGATTGCTGCGTTAGTCGTCATTTTGATGGTGTAAGAGGGTGCTTCCGGGATGAATATTGATGTGAGCGCCATCTTCCAGATTGCCGGAATCGGCATTGTGATTGCCATGATTCATTCCGTTCTGAAGCAGATGGGCAAGGAAGATATGGCGCATTGGGTGACTGTGATCGGTTTTGTGGTCGTGTTGTTTATGGTAGTCAAGTTGTTGAACGAGCTGTTCCAAGAAATCAAGACGATCTTTCTCTTCCAGTAGGTGAATGCGGATGGACATGATTCAAATCGTAGGAATCAGCTTGATCGCCACAGTGCTTATCGTTATCGTCCGCGAGCAGAAGCCTGCGTTCGCCTTTCTGCTTGCCGCGTTCACCGGGCTGTTTATCTTCCTGTTCGTTATCGGTAAGATCGAGGCCGTCATCACCGTGCTGGAAGACTTGGCGGCACGCTCAGGCATTCCATCCGTTTATTTGAAAACCGTACTAAAAATTATCGGTATCGCTTATATAGCAGAATTCGGAGCGCAGATCGTCAGAGATGCCGGACAGGAGAGTATAGCCTCCAAAATAGAATTTGCCGGCAAGGTATTCATTCTCGTCATGGCGATTCCCATCATTAGTGTAATCGTCGAAACGGTGATCGGATTGCTGCCGGCAGGGAGCTGATTGCAGGGATGATAAGTAACCGCGCCAACGGAGGAGACAGGTTGAAGCTGCTAATCTTGCTGCTGGTCGCATGCTTCCTGCTGCCGGGGATGTCGAGCATTGGCTTCGCTTCGGATGGCGGCGACCCGGTGCGGGCAGGCGAGAGCGGACTCGGCAATGCAAGGGAAATAAGCTCAGGCCTCGCGGAGGAACAGTTGGGCGGTCTTGAGACATCATCCATCGAACAATACTGGAGCAAGTTGAGCAGCGAATATGGAGGCTACTTCCCGGAGGGGAAGGTTCCCGGTCTGAAAGAGATGATATGGCAGGGAAGTGGAGGCTTCAAGCTGTCGGATATGATGCATGGGCTGCTTCGCTATATGTGGCATGAAGTGCTCTACAACGGGAAGCTGCTTGTCACAATCGTCTTGCTAACGATATTCAGCATGGTGCTGGAGACGCTGCAGAATGCGTTCGAGCGGAATGCCGTGAGCAAGGTGGCATATTCCATTGCTTACTTTGTCTTGATAATTATCGCCGTGAACAGCTTCCATGTCGCTATCGGCTATGCCAAGGAAGCGATTCAGAGCATGATTGCGTTCATGATGGCGATGGTGCCGCTGCTGCTGACGCTGTTGGCCTCAATGGGAAGCCTTGTAACAGTATCCGTACTCCATCCGCTAATTATTTTCATGATTCACATTGTGGGAACAGTGATCTACACCGTCGTCTTCCCGCTGCTGTTCTTCTCGGCAGTCCTTCATATTGCAAGCGCCCTGACGGAGAAGTTCAAAGTGACACAGCTTGCTAATCTGCTTCGATCGGTTGCTGTTGGCCTGTTAGGTGTGCTGCTTACCGCATTCCTTGGCGTGATAACCGTCCAGGGCGCAACCGGAGCGGTAACGGATGGAGTGGCGCTTCGCACTGCCAAATTCGTCACAGGCAACTTCGTTCCTGTCGTCGGAAGAATGTTCTCCGATGCGGCAGACACCGTCATTTCCGCATCGATGGTGGCCAAAAATGCGATCGGACTCGCTGGTGTCATTATCTTGTTGTTTCTATCCGCATTTCCTGCCATCAAGATATTGACATTAGCGCTGATCTACAATATATCGGCGGCTGTCATGCAGCCGTTGGGCGATTCGCCGATTGTTGATTGCTTGTCGACGATCGGCAAAACGATGATCTATGTGTTCGCCGCTCTTGCTGCAGTCAGTCTAATGTTCTTCCTGGCTGTAACCATTATTCTAACCGCCGGCAATGCGGCGCTTATGGTTCGCTGAATGGTCCACTGATTAGGAGGTGAGGAGAATGTGGTAACATGGCTAAGCGACTGGCTAAGAGATATTATCGCAGTCATATTGCTTGCGGTTCTCGTGGAGCTGCTGCTTCCGGGCAAGGCGATGCTTCGTTACGCGAGACTGGTCATTGGCTTGTTCATTCTCCTTACCATACTGTCACCCGTACTATCGTTGCTGCAGGATGATGTGAGTATCCATCTGGAAGCAGGCTTGAAGCTGTGGGACGAGAGGACGGCGGCGAAGGAAGTGATCATGCCTTCCATAGAAGAAATTAAGCAGGAGGCGGGAGAGCTCGAGAGACAGAGAGAGCGGCAGTCGGCCAGACTGACAGCGGTCGCGCTGCAGGAAGCAATGAGGAGCGAGCTGGAGAAGCGCACTGATGTACCGATCGAGCGTATAGCTGTGGAACTGGATTGGAAGAAGGAGAGGGGTGGCGGACAGACTCCTGTCATTGCAGGCGTCACCGTAACCGTCGACTCCAATGAAGTCGCCGGCGGGACAGATGCCGGCCCGCTGGCTGAGGAGGTGGAGAACGTTCAGCCTGTGTCAGTGGATATTATTGTTCAGTCTTCGAATAGCAGTGAGCCGTTCGCTGAGAGGGAACGGGATGAGCACCCCCCGGCGGATCCAATCCTATCTTCATTCATCAAGAAAACACTGGCGAACGGCTGGACGGTACGAGAGGATCTCATTCATGTAGTGGACGTTGCAAGCAAGCAGACGGTTCCGAACGGAGGGAAGGAGGGCTAACGTGGCAAGATGGCTGGAGAAGCTGGAGTCGGCAATTGGTGGCGGGCCGTCGGGTCCCAATCGCGTCAGAACACTGAGAATATTGTTGATTCTGGGATTGATCGGCGCGCTCTTCATGCTGCTGAACGCATATCTGCCGTTCAAGGAGGTGGATTCCTCCATTCCGGAATCCGGACCTGAGCCAGAGGTTGCAGCCTGGAATCAGAGCGCCCCTACCGAATCTCCGTTCGAGACGATCGAGAAATCGCTGGAAGCTAGACTGAAGGTTATTCTGGAGAAGATCGTGGGAGTGGATTCCGTCAGCGTGCTTGTGACGGTGGATTCCACAGAAGAAGTCGTTGTGGAGCGCCATAGACAGGAATCTCAGTCTGTTACAGACGAGAGTGACAAAAATGGGGGGACGCGTCATGTGACGACGGTCAATGAGGAAGGGCAGGTAGTGCTGTATGAAGTGTCTGGCGATCAGAAGCCGATCGTCACCAAGACGGTCAATCCGAAAGTGAGAGGCATACTGATCGTGGCCAAAGGAGCGGAGAACGCGACGGTGAGAAGACTTATCGTTCAAGCGGTAGAGAGGGGCGTCAACATTACGCCAAACCGTATTTCGGTCGTGCCAAGCAAACAATAAGCAAATAAAAATGTGTAGAAATGGGAGGGTATTCGCATGAATACGAAACGTCAAACAATATGGCTGGTATCGATGTTGAGCTTGATGGTGCTCTTGTCCGCATATTATCTGTTCACTCAAGATATCGATGACGTTGGCAAGATGGCCAGCGATGCATCATCCGGACAGCAGGCCGCGGAGACGGCGGGTAAAGGGGCATTCACAGCTGAAGGCATTGTCGTGCCGGGAGGGGAATACTCTACTGCTATGAATGAAGCCGACAAGAGAGTGCTGGAGCAGCTCGAACGGGAAGGAATCGCGCAGGGCGGCGTATTCAGCCAACTGCTGGCGAAGCGGCAGGCGATGAACGAGGAGGAAGGTAACCGCATCTGGTCCGTCGTCGCTGACGTCAGCCAGAAGCCGGAAGAGGCAACGGCGGCATTCGCGGAATGGGAGAAGCTGGAGGAGAAGCATACGAGGATGACTACGCTTGAATCCAAGCTGATGGAGGATTACGAGATTGCGGTCGTATCTCCCGAGGAGAATGATCGGTATAAGGTAGTTGTTTCCAGTGATAAGCTGGAGAAGAAGGAAGCGGCCTCTATCATTGAGCAGGTGATCACGGTATTGGAAGTTAGACCGGAGCAAGTATCCGTACAGTATGTTCCCGCTCCGTAACACGAATCGGCATTCGACAAGCCCCGTTCATTCCAGGCGATCAGCCCGGCAATGTATGGGGCTTGTTGTCTTGGACAAAAAATTGATTCGTGTTAGGGCATATTTATGTTATAATGACTAACGTTATGTGAAAAAGAGGAGTGATTACGTTCATGTTCAAGTTGAGCGAGATTAAAGAATTGATCAAACTGGTCGATCAAACATCTCTTCAGGAGCTCGAAATAGAAAATGATGGAGCGCGGCTGCACATCCGCAAGCCGGGCAAAACTGAAGTTGTCAGTGTAGCGGCCGCTCCCATTACGCATACATATCAGCAACCGGTCGTGCAGCAAGTGCCGCCGGCGCAGACGCAGCATGCGGTGGAAGCGCCTGCAGCGGAATCGAAGGCCGATACGGGATCGGCCGCCCCTGCACAGAATCTGCACCAGATCGTGTCTCCTATGGTGGGAACGTTCTATAGCGCGCCATCGCCCGATGCGGATGCGTTCGTCAAGGTTGGCGATCGTGTGAAAGAAAAGAGTGTCGTCTGCATTCTGGAAGCGATGAAGTTGATGAACGAGCTGGAAGCGGAAGTGAGAGGCGAAATCGTCGACATTCTGGTGACGAACGGTCAACTGGTTGAATACGGCCAGCCGCTGTTCCTTGTAAAGCCGGAGTAATTGATCCCGTCTGGGAAACTTGGTAGAAAGGGGATCCTACGTGAAATTCCATAAACTATTAATCGCCAATCGCGGCGAGATTGCCGTTAGAATCATTCGGGCTTGTCGTGAACTTGGCATTGCTACTGTGGCTGTCTATTCCGAGGCCGATCGGGACGCCCTTCATGTCCGATTGGCAGATGAAGCTTATTGCATCGGACCGACGCCATCCAAGGACAGCTACCTGAATTTGACCAATATTATGAGCGTAGCGACCATCACGGAATGCGACGCCATTCATCCTGGCTACGGGTTCCTCTCTGAGAATGCGGATTTCGCTGAAATATGCGAATCCTGTAATATCGCATTCATCGGGCCTTCCCCGGAGGCCATCAGCAAGATGGGCGACAAGTCTGTGGCGAAGTTGACGATGAAAGCTGCTGACGTGCCCGTCATTCCCGGCTCTGACGGACTGATCGAGAGTCTGGAAGACGCAGTGCGGATTGCGCGCGATATTGGCTATCCCGTCATTATTAAGGCGACTGCGGGCGGCGGCGGCCGCGGCATCCGCATTGCCGAGACGGAGGAAGCGCTAATTAGCGGTATTAAGACCGCTCAGCAGGAAGCGCAGAACGCCTTCGGCAACGCCGGTGTCTATCTGGAGAAATTCCTGACGGGCATGAAGCATGTAGAAGTACAGATTATGGCGGACAAGCACGGCAATGCGGTCCATCTGTTCGAGCGAGACTGCTCCGTGCAGCGCAGGCGTCAGAAGCTGATCGAAGAGGCGCCCTGCCCGGTGTTAACCCCGGAGCTTCGGGAGCGTATGGGACAGGCTGCCGTTCGCGCTGCGCTCGCCGTGGACTATTCCGGAGCGGGTACGCTTGAGTTCTTGCTTGGGCCCGACGGGAACTTCTACTTCATGGAGATGAACACGCGCATCCAGGTTGAGCATCCTGTAACAGAGATGATCACAAGCATTGACTTAATTAAAGAGATGATCAGTGTAGCGCAGGGCAACCCGCTCTCATTCGCCCAGGAAGATGTCAAGATCAACGGCTGGTCCATTGAATGTCGGATTAACGCAGAGGACTCTGAGCGTAACTTCATGCCTTCAGCGGGACATGTGCCGTTCTACCTGCCGCCGGGCGGCAATGGCGTACGCGTTGACAGCGCTGTGTATCCCGGGTATACAATCTCACCGCATTACGATTCCATGATTGCGAAGCTGATCGTATGGGGCAATACGCGGGATGAGGCAATTGCCCGCATGAAGCGCGCCTTGTCTGAATTTGCGATTGAAGGCATACGGACAACGATACCTTTTCATTTGAAGGTGCTTGAGCATCCCGTATTCATCAAGGGCGACTTCGACATCAAGTTTTTAGAGGAGCACGAGATCTGATTTCGCGCTTGGATATGTTGGAAGGTATAGTTTGTCATATTTCAAGGCGAATGTTATAGTATAGAAATAAGATGCGGATATCGGCTTGGCCGTGCGGCCAGGCGCGCAACTTTACTAGGAGGTGTACAAGGTCATGAGTACAATTGCGGAATATGAGAAGACGGATATGGGGACGATTCAGATTGCTCCCGAAGTCATCGAAGTGATTGCCGGACTTGCTACTATTGAAGTGGAAGGCGTAGCCGGAATGAGCAGCGGCTTTGCCGGCGGTATCGCGGAGCTGCTGGGACGCAAGAACTTGTCCAAGGGCGTCAAGGTGGAGGTCGGGCAACGCGAGGCTGCGGTTGACGTATCCATCATCGTAGAGTACGGCAATCAAATTCCAGAGGTTGCTTCCCAGATCCAGAACAATGTGAAACGGTCAATTGAGATGATGACCGGGCTGAATGTTGTAGAAGTGAATGTACATATCCATGATGTCCACTTCAAGCAAGCAGAACGACCTGAAGAAGAGGAATCGATCAATCGGGTGAAATAAGATTATAGCTATACCTATGAACTACCCCCTCGTGATTGGGCATGCCGCTCGGCGCAAGGGGGTTTTCATTCGCTAAGGTGTTTAATACGTTTGATTGGAGGCTTAACGGGTGATAAAAGTCGTAGATAAGCTGCTATTGTTTTTGTATAGCATCTCAATCGGAGTTATCGCGCTGTTCATGGCCGGTATCGGATTCAGGTGGATCTCGGAAGATCTGCTTCAGGATCTGCTCGCCGACTTCAATAATAGCGATACCATCCGAATTGCAATAGGTGTCGTGGGAATCGTGCTGCTGCTCATCAGCTTCCGATTCTTCGTGATGTCCTTGCGTAGAGGGGGGGCCTCGGCTCAATCCATCGACCAGCGCACCGAATTCGGAGATATTCGTATATCGATGGAGACGATTGAGAACCTAGCCTTGAAGTCTGCCTCTCGGCAGCGCGGCGTGAAGGAATTGCGCGCAAGGGTGCGCGTGACGGATGCGGGAATCGAAATTATGCTGAGAGCGATCGTCGACGGCGAACACTCCATTCCCGTATTGACGGAAGAGATACAACGCGCCGTCAAGGAGCACGTCGAGGAAATTACGGGCATTCCTGTCGTGAATGTGGCTGTATTCGTGGCAAACGTCATCCAGTCCAATACATTCAAGAGCCGTGTGGAATAGGGAATAGAGGTGAACATGCCCATGTGGAGGGAATGGTGGTCCGTCTACTGGAAGCGAATCATAGGCGCAGCCGCAGGCTTGATGTTCGGAATCATTTATTTGATATCCGGCTTTTGGGATATGCTTTTCGTAGCGCTGTTGATCGGTGCTGGCTACTGGTTCGGTAAATTGAAAGAAATGTCGAATGGTCCGCTTGTACCATGGAAAAAGCTTTGGTATGAGCTTATGGAGCGATTTCGACCATTCAGATAATCCTGTGGTCTCCTCCGTACTCCGAATATCGGGCTGCCGCTATTTGGGGCAGGGAGGAGATCATAGGTTTTTTTGGACAGAAGACATATTAGATTTGGCAAGAATGCCATGGAGGTCACATGAAACGTAGAGTTGCAAGAGAAATAGCCGTATCCGGGCTTTATCAGATGGAAATGAATGAAGTAACGGCCGAGGAAGCAGTGGATATGCTTCTGGAGGAGATGGAGCAGGATGGGGAGAATGTTGCTGGCAAGCGAACCGATCAGACTGGCGAATTCGCCCGCAGTCTTATTTATGGCGTACAACAGAACAAACGGGCGATCGACGATTTGCTGCAGCAATTTTTGACAGGCTGGCATGTAGACCGATTGTCTAGGGTAGACCGTCAAGTGCTGAGGCTGGCTTGCTATGAGATGGTCTATCGCGACGATGTGCCGCCCAAGGCCGCCATTAATGAAGCAATCGAATTAGCCAAGCACTTCGGTACGGAGGAATCCGGCAAATTCGTCAACGGCGTGCTCGGCAAGCTGCTGAAAGAGCTGGAACAGCTGAAGGGAAACAAGTAAACGCCAAATTCATCTAGCAAAGGGGAAACGATCATTCATGAGCGCACTGAGAATAGAAGGCAAAAAAATCGCAGAGCAAATTCGAGCTGAGCTTACGGTAGAGGTTGCAAGCCTGAAGGAACAGAATATCGTTCCGGGACTGGCAGTGGTGCTGGTGGGAGAAGATCCCGCTTCCAAGGTGTATGTCGGTTCCAAGGAGAAGGCTTGTCAGAGCATGGGCATTTATTCTGAAGTGCACCGGTTGGCTGATAACACAAGCGAAGAAGAGCTGCTTGCGCTTATTGACAAGCTGAATGGACAAGCCTCTATTAACGGCTTACTTGTTCAGCTCCCGCTTCCGTCGCATATTAACGAGAAGGCGGTTATCAATGCCATTGCCCCGGAGAAGGATGTGGACGGCTTCCACCCCGTCAGCGTAGGCAATCTTGTAATCGGCGATGACAGTCTACTGCCCTGCACCCCCGCAGGAGTAATAGAACTTATTAAACGGAGCGGAACGGACATTGCAGGCAAGCATGCGGTTGTTATCGGGAGAAGTAACATCGTAGGCAAGCCTGTCGCGATGCTGCTGCTGCGCGAGAACGCCACAGTTACGATGTGCCATTCCCGCACGGCCAATATGGAAGAGCTGGCCAGAAGCGCCGACATATTGGTCGTCGCGATCGGCAAGGCCAAAGCGATCGACAGCCGCTACATCAAGCCGGGGGCAGTCGTTATCGATGTGGGCATCAACCGTCTGGCGAACGGGAAGCTTGCCGGCGATGTTGACTATGATGATTGTGCGGCAACAGCCGGTTATATGACGCCGGTTCCGGGCGGAGTAGGTCCCATGACGATTACGATGCTGATGAGCAATACAGTGAAAGCAGCCAAAAAAGCGAACGGCGTGAAGGAGTGACTCCCTCTATGAAGGAGACGCCGCGTATTTATTCTATTAAGGAAATCAATAAGTATATTCGGATGAAGCTAGATAACGATATCGTGCTAGGCGATGTATGGTTGCGCGGAGAGATATCCAACTTCACGCATCATTCCAGCGGGCACATGTACTTCACGCTCAAAGATCGCGACAGCCGTATCAAGTGTGTCATGTTCGCCTCCCATAACGCAAGGCTTCCCTTCTTGCCGAAGGAAGGCTCCGGAGTCATGGCTCGCGGTAACGTATCGGTGTTCGAGCGGGACGGCAATTATCAATTTTATGTACAAGCTATGCAGCCCGACGGAATCGGCAGCCTATATCTGGCGTACGAGCAGCTGAAGGGCAGATTGGAAGCGGAAGGTCTCTTCTCGGCCGCGCGAAAGCGCCCATTGCCGCGCTATCCCTCCGGTATTGGAATTATCACATCGCCTACGGGCGCAGCTGTACGAGATATCATTACGACGCTTCAACGCAGATACCCTGTTATCCCGATCTATATCTATCCCGTGCTCGTACAGGGGAAAGCCGCCGCTCCCGATATTGCAGCGGCGATCCAAGCCATGAACAGATTCGGACAATGCGATGTGCTGATCGTCGGAAGAGGGGGCGGATCGCTCGAGGAGCTATGGGCCTTCAATGAGGAGACTGTCGCCAGGGCGATTGCCGCTTCTTCCATTCCGGTTATCAGCGCAGTGGGCCATGAGACGGATTACACGATTGCCGACTTCGCAGCCGATGTGAGGGCGGCAACGCCTACGGCCGCGGCTGAACTGGCCGTGCCGCATCTAATGGAGCTGGAGCAGCAGCTGTCTCGCTTGCGGCAGCGGCTGACGTCGGCGCTCACGGGCAGAGTCGGCATGGAGAAGGAGCGATTGCTGCGTATTCGGCGATCGCCGTTCTTCCTACATCCTCGCCGCTATCTGCTGGAACAGGCCCAGCAGCTTGATCGCATGAAGGAGCTGCTGCAGCAGCGCGCTATACGGCTGGTGGATCGCGAGGAAGCCAGGCTTCAGCGGCTACAGGCTACCTTGGCTGCTCATCACCCGGGCGAGAGCGTTCGATACGCAGCGAAGCGTCTGGAAGCGGCTTCCCGCTCGCTGGAGAGCGCCATGAGCGCACTCGTGAAGGAGCGGAAGGGGAAAGTCGGCAGCGCCGTTCGCCAATTGGATGCGCTTAGTCCGCTTAAGGTGATGGCTAGAGGATACAGTCTGGCGTACGATGCCAAGGAAGAACGCCTGATCAGATCCATTCAAGATGCAAGCGTCGGCGATGAAGTGAATATAAGACTGTCCGACGGTTATATGCTTTGTCAAGTACAGTCGTTGAAGGGAGAGCGATAACAGTGGACAATAAAGAGATGAACGAGCTGAGCTTCGAAGAAGCAATGGAACGCCTAGAAGCAATTGTAACGAAGCTTGAAAATGGGGATGTCCCTCTGGAGACAGCCATCGAATTGTTCCAGGAGGGAATGGCTCTGTCGCAGCTATGCGGAGGCAAGCTGGAACTGGTGGAGAGCAAGATTGAAACGCTGATTCAGTCGGGAGAAGGCTTTCATAAAAAAACGTTTGCGATCACAAACGATGATAAAGGGGAATAAGTTTGGAAACGAGCATGTCGATTCACGATTATTTGAAAAGCTGCACTGCGCAGATCGAGGAAGCTCTCTCGCATGCTCTTGACGGCTGGGGACATATACCGCCACGCTTGCAAGAGGCGATGCTCTATTCGCTTCAAGCCGGCGGCAAACGGATTCGTCCCACTCTGGTTGTAACGGCGGCCGCCGCTGTAAGAGGGGATTGTGCCTCCGCTGCGCATGCAATGCCTGTCGCCTGCGCCGTTGAATTCATACATACGTATTCGCTTATTCATGACGACTTGCCGGCAATGGACAACGACGATTATCGCCGGGGCAAGCTAACGAATCACAAAGTATATGGCGAGGCGATGGCCATACTGGCTGGCGATGCGCTGTTGACCTATGCGTTCGGGCTCGTAGCGAGAACCGCTCGCGGCGGGATTGTCTCTTCAGATGTATTGCTTGCCATCGTTGAAGAATTGTCGCTCCTGTCCGGAGCAGCAGGGATGGTCGGTGGACAGGCCGCCGACATGCTCGGCGAGCAAGGCGTCACCTCCATCGAGGAGCTGGAATATATTCATCTACACAAGACCAGCGACCTGATCCAATTCGCCGTCAAGGCGGGTGGGCGCTTAGGGGGTGCGGACCAGCGGCAGCTTGACTGTCTTGCCTTGTATGCACGTAACCTGGGACTTGCATTCCAGATTCAGGATGACATCCTGGATGTGATCGGAGATGAAGGAAAGCTTGGGAAGAAGACGCAAGGCGATGTAGAGCAGAATAAAGTGACGTATCCCTATTTAATCGGCCTTGAGAAGAGTAAGGCTAAGGTGGCGTCGCTGACCCGGGAAGCAAAATCCGCCATAGCCAGCGCGAGGCTTGCCGAGCCGGATCGACTTCTGCAAATTGCCGATTATTTGTTGCGCCGCGATCATTAATGATTATGAAGGAGCAACTTTGGTGCCATTGTAACGTATATGCTATAATGGGAAAAATGTAGACGTTTAGAGGGGAGAGCTGCAATTTGAGACTCTCCGTGAAAGTGAGGTAAGCACTGTGCTGCTTGATGGAATAACGGGACCACAGGATTTGAAAACGTTGAAGCCTGCACAACTGGATGAACTTGCCGAGGAAATCAGGCAATTTCTTATTGAGAAGCTGTCTCTAACTGGCGGTCATCTGGCTCCTAATCTGGGTGTTGTAGAATTAACTCTGGTCATGCATTATTTATTCGATAGTCCTCGAGACAAATTCATATTCGACGTGGGTCATCAGTCTTATGTCCACAAAATATTGACCGGTCGCAAGGATAAATTCGACTCCCTTAGGCAATATAAAGGGTTGTGCGGGTTCGTTAAACGTTCCGAGAGCGAGCATGACGTGTGGGAAGCCGGTCACAGTAGCACTTCTCTGTCCGCAGCAATGGGTATGGCTCTGGCACGAGACCTGCGCGGAGAGAGCAATCGCGTCGTGGCCGTCATCGGCGACGGTGCTCTTACTGGAGGCATGGCGCTGGAAGCGCTGAATCACATCGGCCATGAGAAGAGCAACATGATTGTAGTCTTGAACGATAACGAGATGTCGATCGCTCCCAACGTGGGCGCACTTCATCATTATTTGGGTAAAATACGCTCCGATCGTCATTACCAAAAGGCGAAGGAAGAGCTGCACCATCTGCTGAACAGGATTCCTGCCATTGGCGGGAAGCTGGCCAAGACAGCGGAGCGCTTCAAAGACAGTCTGAAATATTTGCTTGTAAGCGGCATTCTGTTCGAACAATTCGGTCTTACTTATCTTGGACCAGTGGATGGACATGATACAAGTCAATTGCTGGACATTATGAAGCAAGCGGATGCCATTCCGGGTCCAGTGCTTGTACATGTGCTTACAGTGAAGGGAAAGGGTTATTCACCTGCTGAAGCTGACTCACACAAGTGGCATGGCGCTTCTCCTTACAAGATTGAATCGGGACAGATGGTGAAAGCCGTCGGACCGCCGATGTATACGAAAGTGTTCGGCGACATGCTGATTCAACTGGCGGAGCAAGATCAACGTATTGTAGCTGTCACGCCAGCCATGCCGAGCGGTTCAGGGTTGATCGAATTCGCCGAACGCTTTCCCGGCCGCATGATCGATGTCGGTATTGCGGAGCAGCATGCCGCTACGATGTCCGCAGCGCTGGCAATGGAAGGGATGAAGCCGGTATTTGCGGTATACTCCACCTTCCTGCAACGCGCATACGATCAAGTCGTGCATGATATATGCCGACAGAATCTGAACGTCGTATTCGCCATTGACCGTGCAGGCTTCGTAGGACCGGATGGAGAGACGCATCAGGGCGTGTATGATATCGCGTTCCTCAGACACGTTCCCAACCTTGTCATTATGATGCCGAAGGATGAGAACGAGCTTAGAAGCATGTTGAAGACGGCTCTGGCATATGATGAAGGGCCCATCGCCGTGCGCTATCCCCGGATTAACGGATTGGGCGTACAACTGGAGCAGGATCCGCCACTTATTCCGATTGGTACGTGGGAGACTGTCAGAGAAGGCGACTCCTCTTATGCGATCGCTGCACTTGGCCCCATGCTGGGTGTAGCTGAGGAAGCGGCGGACATGCTGAAGCGCGAAGGAATCAATGTGGAAGTGATTAACGCCCGATTCATCAAGCCGCTGGATGTAGTCAAGCTTCAAGCCCTTGCTCATCAAGGGAAGCGTCTAATTGTGATCGAAGAAGCTTGTGAGCTCGGAGGATTGGGCAGCGCCGTGCTGGAATTCTATGCTGCAAGCGAGCTGGATGATATGATCGTGCGAACGATAGGCATTCCGGACCTGTTCGTGGAGCACGGCACCATTAAGGAGCAGCGTCGTGAAGTAGGCCTTACCGCTGAACGGCTGGCGGATGAAATACGCCGGATGCAGCCCAAAGTAATCAAGCGGGTAACGGGACAATCATAAATTGCAATGGGATATCCGCATAGCCTAATGCGGGTGCGGGAGCAACGGGGAGTATTAAGGATGACAACAGTGGATAAGGAACGAATTGATGTGCTGCTCGTAGAGCGCGGTTACTTCGAAAGTCGGGAGAAAGCCAAGAAAGCGTTGATGGCGGGACTGGTGCTTGTCAATGACGAGACGGTAGACAAAAGCGGAATGAAGGTGCCCCGGGACGCTCATATTAAAGTCAAGGGCGCCCTTCATCCCTATGTGAGCAGAGGCGGTCTCAAGCTGGAGAAAGCGGTCAAGTCGTTCGGCATTCAGTTGACGGGTGTGACTATGCTTGATATCGGAGCCTCCACTGGCGGGTTCACCGATTGCGCTCTGCAACACGGCGCCGCTCATGTGTATGCGATCGACGTCGGCTACAATCAGCTGGACTGGTCGCTCAGACAAGACGACAGAGTTACCGTAATGGAGCGTACGAACTTCCGCTACATGAAGCCCGATATGCTACAAGGGCCGAATCCTACCTTTGCCAGCATCGATGTCTCTTTCATATCGCTCAAGCTGATCTTGCCGGCTCTGTCCGGTCTGCTGCAGAGGGAATCGGGAGTCGTCGCCCTCATTAAGCCACAATTCGAAGCGGGGCGCGAGAAGGTTGGAAAGTCAGGTGTCGTCAGGGAGCCTGCCGTTCATAAGGAAGTTATCAAAACCGTCACGCAAGCGGCTGCCCAACTGGGCTACTTGCTGCAGGACTTGACATTCTCCCCGATAACGGGCGGCGAAGGCAATATCGAGTTTCTGGCTTATTGGATATGGAAGGACGAGCCGAACGCCGACGTGCCGGATGAGGCGCGTATCCATAACCTCGTGTTGGAAGCGAGAGGAACCTTTACTACTAACAAGGAATAACGTAATGCGTGAGGGATGCCAACAGTTTTATACTGATTAGGCATCTTTTCTCTTTACAGGAGCACCTTCGATTTGCTACACTGTATGCAATGGAACAAACGTTCGCTTCATGGCGTTCATGAAGAATGGAGTGTCGGATTCATGGGGACGTATGGCGATTGGTTCATCATGCTGCTTGCGGGCAGCCTGCTATTGATATGGGCTTACAGGTCGTTTTACCGATGGCTTCATGAACCAGTCAGCGTGAATCGGATCAAGCTGGGGAAGGGCGGCAAGATCGAACCCGAAGATGCGAACGTGCAACTGCTGCAACGCTGGGGCTACGAGGTCGTCTCCGGCAAGCACGCCGTTACGGTTGATATTGCGATGGACGGGGCTCCTCTTGGACAGGGCTCCAGGCTCTATATTGATTACATAGCGGAGAAGGACGAAGAGATGTTCGTTGTGAAGACGGCAAGAGAGAGGCTGCCAATGGACTGGACGGCGAGCGGAGTAAGAGACAGATTTCTTGTCTACTCCCTGCTGTTGCCGGACTGCAGCGGCGTTCTGTATGTTGATGCCAAGGACGGCATCTTGAGGAAGATATCGTTCTGGCTGCCGAAGTAATGAATGGATCAATGGAGGAGAGCCCATGAAGGCGATAAGACAATTCAAAATTAGAGAAATAATAGCCAGTCAAGAGATTGAGACGCAAGAAGAGCTTGTAGAAGCGCTTAGAGCTTCCGGTATGCAGGTGACTCAAGCTACCGTATCGCGAGACATGAAGGAATTAATGCTCATCAAGGTGCCGGCAGCTGAAGGGCGCTACAAGTATTCCATTCCGATGGACGGCCATCGCCTGAATCCTGTCCATAAGCTTAAGCGTGCGCTTCTTGATCATTTCGCCCATATCGATTACAGCGACAATCTCGTCGTAATGAAGTGTTTGCCGGGCACGGCCAATGCAATTGGCGCACTAATCGACAATATGGAATGGCAGGAAGTGATGGGCACGATTTGCGGCGACGACACAATATTGATTATTTGCCGCAGTAAGAAGCTAAGCGGAGAAGTCGTGGAGCGGTTATTGGAAATGCTGAATTGATAATACACACTGCTTACTATATATAGGAGGTATAATCATGCTGCGTGAGTTGTCCATACGCAATCTTGCTGTTTTGGAGGAAGTGAATGTATCGTTTCATAACGGATTTCATGTGCTAACTGGCGAGACGGGAGCAGGGAAATCCATTCTAATTGATGCTTTAAGCTTGATTGTCGGGGGACGCGGCTCTGCAGACATGATTAGGCACGGTAGGGACAAGGCGGAGATGGAAGCAATGTTCGATATGAACCCGGAACATCCGGTGTGGAGCGTGCTTGAACGGCTGGGCCTCAGCCATAGCCGAGAAGAGATGCTTATCATCCGCAGAGAGCTTACGCGGCAAGGCAAGAGCAGCAGCCGAGTGAACGGGCAACTGGTGACGATGACGATGCTCCGTGAGATCGGGGAATGTCTGGTGAACATTCATGGTCAGCATGAGCATCAGTCTCTGCTACGAACTGAGCGCCATCTGGAATGGCTGGACGCCTACGGCGGAGATTTGCTTCTGGAACGGAAGGGACAATACGGGGCAATCTATAAGGAGCTGCAGGAGGTGCGACGTTCCCTGCAGCAATTGAGCGAACATACGAGGCAGAATGAGCAGATGCTGGATCTTTATCGTTTTCAGGTGGATGAGATTCAGGCAGCTGCCCTGAAGCCGGGAGAGGATGAGGCGCTGGCGGAAGAGCGTAAGCTACTTCTCTTCGCAGACAAACGAATGCATGCCCTGTCGGAATCGTACAGTCTACTGAATGAAGGGGGCGGTCTGGATGCCGTAAGAACGGCCGTTGCGAGACTTGTCGACACCATTCAGTATGACGAGGAAGGGCTGGGACCCATTCTGGAGCAGCTTCAGTCGGCATTCTATCAAGCAGAGGATGCCGCTTATCAGCTTCGTGAATACAGGGAAGGCATCGACGTGAATCCGGAACGACTGGCTTATGTGGATGATCGCTTGGATATGATTAACGGAATGAAGCGCAAATATGGCGAGAGCATCCCTGACATATTGTCGTATTTAGAGAAAATCACGTCGGAACGCGACAAAATTGAAAACAAGGATGAATGGCTCGATCAGCTTCGCTTTCGAGAGGACAAGCTGTATAGGCAAGCTTCGAGACTGGCAGAGGAGCTGTCTGCACTTCGTAGACATGCATCCAAACAATTGTCGGAGGCTGTGGTTAGGGAGCTTAGAGGGCTGGAGATGCCGTCCGCAGAATTCCAGGTGGAATTATCCAGCGGATGGAATAAGTCGGGAGATCAGATACCGTTACATAGTACGGGTACGGATGAAGCGGTGTTCATGTTGACGACTAATCCGGGGGAGCCATTGAAGCCGCTGAACAAGATCGCATCAGGCGGGGAGATGTCGCGTATTATGCTGGCCTTGAAGAGCATATTCGCCGAGATTGATCATATCCCGGTACTTATATTTGATGAGGTGGATACAGGAGTCAGCGGAAGAGCAGCACAAGCAATCGCCGAGAAGTTATCACGTTTGGCGGGCAGATGTCAAGTATTCTCAATTACTCATTTACCTCAGGTTGCTTGCATGTCCGATCACCATTACGAAATCAAGAAAACCGTCATCGACAACAGAACATCCACATCTGTGATGGAATTGCAAGCGGAGGGAAGAATCAATGAGCTGGCGCGGATGCTTGGCGGCGTGGAAGTGACGGAAAAGACGAAGCACCATGCACAAGAAATGCTTGATCTGGCACATGGACTGAAGGGGGCGTAATGGAAGGCATTTTGGGAATGTTTTTTCGGTCATAAAAGCTGGGGGGCGGGGTAACTTAAAGGTACGCCAATGGCGATTAATCCTTTTTCGTCATGCGATGGAATGACAGGGAGCGTGAAATCATTGAATTCCAACGAACGGAAACGATGGTTTGGCCTTATCCTCGTTTGTTTCGTTGGCATGATCGGGCTATCCACCCCTTTTCAACACTTTGCCGCCTTCCCGAATGAGCTCCGCTTATTTTCCGGACAAATGAAACGGCTGCAATACGGTGTTCCCGTTCATGCCGAGGTTACGGTCGACCCCAACATGCTTCAAATTAATGGATCAGCAGATGGTTCTCAAACTGTTAATTTGAACGAACCGCTATCATTGCATCCTTATCAAAGCGGTCAAACGAACATGAAAGTGAAATTATTCGGTAAGATTCCATTCAAGACGGTGAAAGTCAATGTAATGCCAGATTTACGGGTTATTCCTGGAGGACAAACGATTGGTGTAAAGGTGAAATCGGCAGGTATTCTTGTCGTTGGTCATCATCAGGTTAGAAACGTCGACGGCACGAAGGAATCACCTGGCGAAGCGGCAGGATTGAAGCTTGGTGATCTGATTACATCCATTAATGAAGTGCCGATTAAAGAAGTTCGGAAGGTCGGAGAGATATGTGAGCAGTATGGTCGTGATGGCAAACCACTATCGGTCACATACAAACGAAGCGGCAAGATGTACAAGACACAGCTTAATCCCATGTATGATTCCGAAGACCGGGCGTGGCGGCTTGGCTTATACATCCGGGACTCGGCAGCCGGTGTAGGTACATTGACGTTCTTCGCTCCTGAACAAGGAGTATACGGCGCACTGGGACACATGATTACGGATATGGATACAGGTACGCCTATTGAGGTGGGAGACGGTCAGATTCTGCAATCCCATGTAACTTCAATTAATAAAAGTCAAAATGGCGATCCAGGTGAAAAGAGAGCCCAGTTCGTAAAAGAAGGTAAAATATTGGGCAACATTGTTCGTAATACACCATTCGGCATTTTCGGAAAAATGAAGGAGCTCCCAGATCATAGCTTTAACGCCAAAGCACTGCCGATCGCTTTGGCAGAAGATGTGAAGGAAGGATCGGCACATATTTTAACCGTTGTTAATGGCCAGAGGGTTGAGCAATTCGACATTGATATTGTGCATGTCTCCAAACAGACGGGGCCGGCTACGAAAGGTATGGTTATCAAAATTACCGATAAACGGCTAATAAACAAAACAGGCGGTATTGTTCAAGGGATGTCGGGAAGTCCAATCATTCAGGATGGAAAGCTTGTAGGAGCTGTTACGCATGTATTTGTGAATGATCCAACATCAGGATATGGTTGCTTTATTGAATGGATGCTACAGGACGCAGGGGTCCTTCATCCACCCAAGTCCCCTGAAGAAAACGCTGCTTAAGCTTTTGGAACGTTTCTGCATTGTGCGGACAACGTTCCTTCTGTTTATGGGCGGATAGATCATTCGACACCCTCTTGTCGAAGCATTGCGAAAAAGAAAGATATATGAAACAAAATATATATTATATCGAACTCCAGAAAAAAAATAAAGAAAAAAATAATTCGACAGAAGGAATTCAAACACTGATGTCGAAAACGTAATTCAGACAGCAAAAGAACGAGGACAAAAAACATAGATTAAGGGAGGAGCACGTTGCACATGATCGAAGTACTGTTAGCTGACGACAACAGAGAATTTACTAACTTGTTATCGGAATATATTGCCGATCAAAGCGATATGAATGTAAGCGGTGTAGCATACAATGGAGAAGAGGTTATTCGCCATTTGGAACAGACGCGTACTATTCCGGATGTGCTTATCCTTGATATTATTATGCCTCATCTTGATGGTCTTGGTGTATTGGAGCGTCTCAAAGATATGGATTTGTCTCCAATGCCCAAGATTATTATGCTCACAGCATTCGGTCAGGAAAATATTACGCAGAAGGCTGTTCAACTTGGAGCATCTTACTACATTCTGAAGCCATTCGATATGGATATTTTGGCCAGCCGAATTCGCCAGCTGGTCGGCAATTCGCAATCGTATTCCACTTCCGCCAATTACAGCGGCAGCTCATCTGTTATGAAGTCCAATGTCGTGCCGATGGCGAAGGGCAAAAATCTGGATGCCAACATTACGAGCATCATTCACGAAATCGGAGTCCCCGCTCATATTAAGGGGTATCAATATTTGCGTGAAGCGATTACGATGGTATACAACAATATCGAAATTCTAGGTGCGATAACGAAGACCCTCTACCCTGCTATTGCCGAGAAGTTCAAAACGACGCCTAGCCGCGTCGAGCGCGCCATCCGCCACGCGATCGAGGTCGCTTGGACGCGCGGCAACATTGACAGCATCAGCCACCTGTTCGGCTACACCATCAACATCAGCAAGTCAAAGCCAACTAATAGCGAATTCATCGCGATGGTGGCTGACAAGCTGCGGATTGAGCATAAGGTGAGCTGAAACAAGTAGTAACCTATCGAAAAAAGCTCTGTACGGATCCCTAGTGGGAGTCGTGCAGAGCTTTTTTGTCATTTAAAGCGAATCTTCATAATAACTCAATCTCTATCTAACAATCTCATAACAGAACTCCTGTAACGTTAGGAAGTGATGTCGGACAACTGACATGAAGATAAAAACATGAGTGGAGGCTCGACATGCGCAAGTCATTTGTTTGGTTTGATTTGGGATACACCCTTGTGTATCAGGAAAGAGAATCCGCTTATCAGACCGCATTGAAGCAGTTCGGATTGGACAAGGAGTTGAACGAAATTGAACGGGCGTACCATTATGCGGACAAGCTGTTCATGCGCGAATATCCCGGCGTTCTCGGGGGAGACGCAGCATCATTTGTCCCATGGTATCTGGGTGTCGTCAATTATCGGCTGAACATTCAACTCGACCTGTACCGGCTGGCATCAGCCATACGGGAACAGATGAAGAACAACAAAACACATTGGCAAGCTTTCCCTTGCACCCACAGTACACTTGAGCGGCTGAAGGAACAATCGGTTGGGATTGGCCTCATTTCCAACTGGGACAACAGCGCCAGGCAAGTACTGGAGGAGAATGGCTTGACCGATTATTTCGATAGGATCGTTATTTCCAGTGAGACGGGTTACGAGAAGCCGGACCCACGTATCTTCCATCATGCGATGCAGCTTGCCGGGGTGAGCGCGAGCGAGTGTCTGTATGTCGGAGACAATTATTACGATGATGTCGTAGGTGCGCGAACGGTTACGATGGATTGCCTGCTCATTAACCGATTCGGCCGCTTCGGCATCGAAGAAGTGAGCGATGCGGAGATTATCTTCTCGGTAGCCGAGGTTCCCGCACAGGTAGAGACGAAGAAGGACAGTCAGTCATCAGGAATGTTGGTGTAGCTTCATACTACTTACGAAAATGAGGGATCGTGAACATGCAAAAACCTGCATTGAAACATGGACTGCTTCTTATTAGTGTGATCGTACTCGTATTGATGAGCGCATGCGGATCGAGTGGCAATGGCGGCAGTGAAAGCGGCGGAAATAGCGGAGCTGGAAATACAGCGTCACAGAAGCCGGAGGATCATTCAACCGATGGCAAAGAAGACAAAGGCAGTGACGAGAAAAAGCCGTCCTACGGCGGCGAAGTCGTCATGGTCGTGCCGCAGGACCCCGATTATCTGGACCCTCATATGTCAGCCGCTTCCGGTACGCTGGAGATGATGTTCAATGTATTTGAAGGCTTGCTGAAATCCAATGAGAAAGGTGAGCTTCAACCGGCAGTCGCCTCTTCTTACGACATATCCGAAGACGGCCTGACTTACACGTTCAAGCTGCGTGAAGGTGTGAAATTCCATAATGGCAATGACGTCACGGCCGAGGATGTGCAATATTCCATTGAGCGCCTCATGGGCAAGGATACAGGGCAACCGCTGAAGACGGCATTCGCTAATGTGGAATCTGTCACGACAATCAATGCGCAGACGGTGGAGCTGAAGCTGAAGCAAAACGATGTCTCCTTCCTCAGCTTTATGACGAACGCCATCCTGCCTGCCGGATACGATAAGCATAACGAAGCACCAATCGGCACCGGGCCGTTCAAGTTCGTGGAATATTCCCCGAATCAGCGCGTCGTTATCGCCAAGAACGAGGATTATTACGTGGAAGGGGTACCGTACCTGGATAAGGTGGAATTCCGCATTATGCCGGATGGCGAATCCTCACTGCTGGCGCTGAAAGCTGGCGAAGTGGATATCTATCCGCGTATCGGCGATGAGCGGATTGCCGAGCTGGGCGATGGATTCCGGTATGTGGATGGCATGCAAAACATGGTTCAGCTGATGACAATGAACATCACCCGCAAGCCATTCGATGACGTGAAGGTACGTCAAGCGATTAACTACGCGGTAGACGTCGACAGCATCATTGAATTGATCGCGAACGGCAAGGGTACGAAGCTCGGCTCCAACATGAGTCCTGTCATGGATAAATATTTTCAGGAAGGTCTGGAGAACACGTACAACGTGAATATCGAGAAGGCGAAGGAGTTGCTGAAGGAAGCGGGTTACGAGGATGGCATTACGACGACGATCTCCGTACCTTCCAACTACAAATTTCACGTGGATACTGCCCAAGTGATCGCCGATCAGCTTAGCCAGGTGGGCATAAAAGCGGAAATCGAAATGGTGGAATGGGCGGTATGGCTGGAGCGCATATACAAGGGGCGCGATTACAATATGACCATTATCGGCTTGACGGGCAAGCTTGATCCGCATGAAGTGCTCGTCCGTTACGTCTCCGATTACAAGGCCAATTTCTATAATTATGTGAATCCTGCTTACGACAAGCTGATTAATGACGCCAAAGTAGAATTGGACGACAGCAAGCGTGTCGAGCTTTACAAAGAAGCCCAAAAAATATTGACACAGGATGCGGTAGCCGTCTATATTATGGACCCTAACTTTACGATTGCAATGGACAAAGCGCTTGACGGCTATAAGCTGTATCCGCTGTATGTACAGGATATGTCGTCCATTCATTATTTGAAGTAAAGACAGGAGATTGCCAATGCATTACTTATGGAGACGCTCAGTGTCCCTTATCGTTACCTTACTGCTTGTGATGATGCTGACGTTCATCGTCTTCCGCATCATTCCAGGGAATCCGGCGTTGACGATTCTCGGCATGAATGCGGACGAACATCAGATTGCCGCGCTTGAAGCGAAGCTGGGCACGGATAAGCCGCTACTGGAGCAATTCACCAAATGGATGAAAGGAGCGGCGACAGGAAATCTGGGCGAATCGTTGAAATTCGCCCGACCTGTCAGCGAGCTGATATGGAATAGACTGCCGGTTACTTTATCGATCGCTGTGCTTTCCATGCTGATGACGGCAGTGATTGCCGTACCGCTCGGGATAGCGGCCGCGAGGGCAAGGGGTAAGCTGCTGGATTTGATCATCTCGTCACTCACGCAGCTAGGCATGGCCGTTCCATCTTTCTGGATGGGCATTCTGCTCGTCTTGTTGTTCGGACTTATGCTGAAGCTATTCCCTACCAGCGGGTATATACCGTGGTCGGAAGATCCCCTTGGTGCGCTGCGTTCCTTGTTTTTGCCC
This sequence comes from Paenibacillus chungangensis, assembly GCF_042675905.1. NCBI lineage: Bacteria > Bacillati > Bacillota > Bacilli > Caryophanales > Paenibacillaceae > Paenibacillus > Paenibacillus chungangensis. The sequence continues at coordinate 539,635 of NZ_JBHTJZ010000005.1, forward strand.
GCACTAGCCGTATCGATTCCGCAAATCGCGGTCGTGGTTCGATATTTGCGAACGACATTGATTGAGCAGTTGGAACTGGATTATGTACGTACGGGTTACAGCAAAGGATTGAGGAAGTCGATCGTTATTTACAAGCATGTGCTGAAAAACGCGCTTATCCCTGTCATTACCGTGATGGGGTTGCTATTTGCTGATGTGCTTGGCGGCAGTCTGATCGTGGAACAGATTTATGCGTTGCCCGGTATGGGTCGATTGCTGATCTCGTCCATTGGCGCGCGCGACTTCCCACTTGTGCAAGGGCTTGTATTGTTCACAGCGCTTATTGTCATTGTAATCAACTTCACCGTGGATATATTGTATCGACTGCTTGACCCAAGAATTTCATTAAAGTAGGTGTCCCTGTTGATTCGAGCTGATCGCGTAACTTTGCCATTAGGCATAGCAATTGTCATCATCATGCTCATGATGGCAATTGTCAGCCTGTTTTATACACCTTATGATCCCAACGCGATGAATGCGAAGGACAAGTTCCTGTCGCCAAGCTGGAGTCATCTCCTTGGAACGGACAACTTCGGAAGAGATATATTAAGCCGAATTCTGCAAGGCTCCCGAACGGCGTTCTATGTCGGATTTCTTGCCGTAGGCATCGGTCTGTCCGGAGGAATTGTCATAGGCGCTGCAGCAGGCTACATGGGCGGCTGGGCAGATGAAGCGCTGATGCGAATTATGGATGCGATGATGGCCCTTCCCGGTATCCTGCTCGCGCTCATGCTGATCGCCGTCTTCCAGCCTAACCTGACCAATACGATCATCGCGATTGGGGTGATGGCGATACCCGGCATGTCCCGTATCGTGCGAAGCGGCTTCGTGCAATGCCGGGAGCTGCCGTACGTCAAGGCGGCCCGTTCCATTGGCGCAAGCCATCTGTCGATTATGTTCAGACATATCTTCCCCAATATCATGTCGCCGGTTATTGTAGCGGCTTCGCTCAGCTTCTCCGGTGCGATATTGGCGGAAGCGGGTCTGAGCTATCTCGGTCTTGGCATTCAACCGCCCGACCCCAGCTGGGGCCGCATGCTGAATGAAGCGCAAAGTCATATGTCCAGAGCGCCGTGGTACACGTTAGCACCAGGAATTATGATTACGATGACGGTACTCGGCTTCAATCTGCTTGCCGATGGCATGCGCGACAAGCGGGACCCGAGAGGATAAGGGCACGAGGGAGGAATAGAGATGTATACAAGTGATGCATCGTTATTGGAGATCAATCAATTGCATGTAGATATCGGTGACAGAAAAGGAAGAAAGACTCGCCGGGTGCTGGAGAATGTCAGCTTGTCCGTCCGGCATGGCGAGAAGCTCGGCATCGTTGGGGAGTCCGGCTGCGGGAAGAGCATGACGGCCTTGTCCATTATGGGACTGCTTCCCCGGGGCACGGCTATTAGCGGCGGTACCATCTCTTTCCGCGGCAAGGAATTGACGTCGATGAAGGAGGAGGGATGGGAATCCGTTCGCGGTCGCGAGATGGCCATGATCTTCCAGGACCCGTTATCTTCGCTAAATCCTGTGTTGACCATTGGAGAGCAACTGACCGAAGGCATTCGGCTTCATCTGGGGCTATCACGCCGCGAGGCGAGAGCGCATGCCTCAGCTATGCTGCAGAAGGTTGGCATGGCGAGAGCGAGGCAGCTGCTTGACGAATATCCGCATCGCTTGTCGGGCGGCATGAGGCAGCGCGTCATGATCGCCATGGCGCTTGCCTGCTCGCCAAAGCTGCTCATCGCCGATGAACCGACGACTGCGCTGGATGTGACGGTACAGGCACAAATATTGGAGTTAATGAAGCGGCTGAATGAGACGGAAGGCACAGCAATGATCCTGATCTCGCATGATCTGGGTGTCATTGCGGAGATGTGCGATCGCGTCGCTGTTATGTATGCGGGTGAGATCGTGGAAATCGGAACAGTGGAACAGCTATTCGCTTCTCCGAGGCATCCCTATACGGTCGCGCTGATGAACGCTCGGCCGCGGCCCGACCGCAAAGGAAGCCCGTTAGCCACGATTCCCGGCAAGGTGCCCGCACCCGGCGAACGCGATAGCGGATGCTCATTCCGCGAACGCTGCGCATCCGCCGCATCGGCATGCGGCAGCGGGGAATCGCTGCTCCTGCCGGCAGGCAAGGGACATGAAGTGCGCTGCCTTCTGGTGGAACGCAGAAGGGAGGAGCTGCAGGTTGCCTACGCGTGATGCCCTGATTGAAGTGAGAGGACTGACGAAACGTTACCCCTCCGGGAGCGGGAAGTGGGGCGCAAGCCAATACGTCCATGCCGTGAACGATGTATCCTTCCGCATCTATCCAGGGGAGACGCTCGGGCTTGTGGGAGAGAGCGGCTGCGGCAAGTCTACGACAGGCGACATGCTGGCCAATCTGATTGCTCCTTCAGCTGGGGAGATTGTCTACGACGGAAGAAGTATTCACAATCATGCCAGCAAGTCGGCGAAGCAGCTGCGCAAGGAGATTGGGGTTGTCTTCCAGGATCCTTATTCCTCCTTGAATCCGCGTCATCGGATCGGCAGCATTCTGCAGGAGCCGCTCCGTATTCATCGAGAAGGCTCTGCTGAGGAGCGGTTGCGAGCGGCCCGGGATATGCTGGAACTCGTTGGTCTGGATGAGAGCTATGCCGCCCGTTATCCCAACGAACTGAGCGGCGGACAGAGGCAGAGGATCGGGATAGCTCGCGCCTTGATGCTGAAGCCTCGCTTCATCGTTGCAGACGAGCCGGTATCCGCACTGGACGTATCGGTGCAGGCGCAGATTGTCAATCTGCTGCAGGATATGCAGAAGCGCTTCTCGCTGACGACGTTGTTCGTGTCGCATGATATGAATGTCGTACAGCTCATTAGTGATCGTATTGCCGTCATGTATCTGGGACGGGTCGTCGAGATTGCGCCAGCCGCAGAGCTATTCCGCCAGCCGCAGCATCCCTATACGCAGGCTCTGCTGTCGGCGATCCCCGCCGACATGCCGTCTCAGAAGCGGGAACGCATCGTGCTGGAAGGCGAGGTGCCAAGCCCGATTCATCCGCCTTCCGGCTGTACGTTCCATACGCGCTGCCGCCATGCGACGTCTGCGTGCAAGGAGCAGGCACCAGTGCTCCGCGAGGCTGGCGAAGGTCGGCTAGTAAGTTGTATCCTGACCTAATGACCGTTAACACGAGACGTGTCTCGAGCATGAAGCGTAGAAGAGCTAATTGAACAGCATAGCCATACCAAGGGAGAGTGATTGAGGTTGAACATTGGCGTTCTATCCGATCTGCATGTTGACTTGAATAACGGCCAGTGCTCGCCTTCAGTCGAAGATGCGCTGTGCAGCGTGATCAGGAAGCGGAAGCTGGAGCTGATGATTATTGCAGGCGATGTGTCCAATCATTATACCAGCACGCTGGATACATTGACGCGGCTGGAGCGGGACAGCGGCATCCCGTGCCTGTTCGTTCCAGGCAATCATGATCTGTGGCAGAAGGATGGGGAAGGTGCAGAGTCCGGTTCGGATGACGGCATAGGCGTAGACCCTTATCAGGAATTGTTAGCCTATCCCCATAATCTGGGCAACGGTCCATACTTGATCGGCTCGGACTGGGCGGTCGTCGGCGATGCCGGCTGGTATGACTACTCGTTCGGCGATTCATCCTTCTCCGAAGAGCAATTCCGGGAGCGGACGAAAGACGAGAGAGTATGGAAAGATAAACTGTATGTTCGCTGGGGACACAGCGATCGCGAGGTCAGCGACTTCTTCTATGACAGGTTGAAAGCGCAGCTAGAGTCGGTCAAGAACCGTCAAGTGATTGTCGTGACGCATACGCTGACTCATCGGGAATTCACAGTGCCGCTGCCGAATGAGGAATGGCGCTATTTCAACGCCTTTCTGGGCAGTGAGAAGTACGGCGAGTTGATTGAGGCGTATGACGATTCCGTGCGCTATGCCGTCTCGGGACATGTGCATTACCGCAAGCGTATAATGATCGGCAGGACAGAATATATGAATACATGTCTGGGTTATGTAAGGGAATGGAGATGCGGCGCTGACGCTGTGGCGGAAGTGGAAGCGGCGCTTCAGACGATTATGCTATAAAGAAAGATGGAGAGCAGCCCGATACGGGCTGTTCTTTTTTGGCGGCAGTTGGCTAATCCTTACATCATTGTCACATGTCTAGGTGTCGAATTGTGGTATACTTTTGTGAGCGCAATCCTTAGGAGAGGTTGAACATAGAGAATGAACGCCTATCTGTTTCCGATTAAACAAGCTATCATTACATTTCCATTCCTTGCTCTAGCGTTGACTGTGCCGTTCCTTATCGTGCAATACCGCAAATACGGCTACGTGAACAAGCTAAGGTCGACGATTCTTTACTCGCTGCTGCTTTATGCGATTACAGCTTATTACCTGGTCATTCTGCCCTTGCCTAAGCTGCTGGATAATTGCGAGGCCTATGGATCCTTCTGGTCGTATATGCAGTGGCAACCCTTCACATTCGTAAGCGATATTGGCAGGGAGACCAGTTTTGCATGGAATAGCTTCTCCTCTTACACCCAATTGCTGAAGGAGCGTTCGTTCCTCCAGGTGCTGTTTAATATGGTGCTGACCATTCCGCTTGGCATCTATTTACGTTATTACTTCCGCTGTAGCTTTAGAGCAACGTTGTTCTTATCGCTGGGCGTTTCTCTGTTCTTCGAATTGACGCAAGTGACAGGACTATACGGTATATACACATGCCCGTACCGCTTGTTCGATGTCGATGATCTTATGCTGAATACGACAGGCGGCATCATCGGCTTTCTTATCGCGCCGATTGTCTATACCTTCCTGCCTCGTTCGGAGAAGCTGGACGAGAAGGTTAATCTATCAGAGCTCAGAGTCGGTTTTATTAGAAGGAGCATTGCGTTCGCAATCGATCTGTTCGTCATGACGATCGTCACGGCAATTATGAGCCTGCTGCTATCGGGAGCGACATTGCTTACGTACCAGTTGACAAGCGGCACCTTGGACGCATCCGCCTCTCGGCTTCTGTCCGCCGGTCTGGCAATGCTCTTGTACTTCGTGCTAATTCCCGCAGTGTGCGGCGGGAGAACGCTGGGCAAGTGGATCACACGTATTCATATTGTGGAAGATGTCAGACAGAGCGATGCGAGGCATGTGACGTGGAGAGGTCTTCTGAAGCGTTATGGCTTGCTATATTTCGTTTATGGCCTACTGGATGTGATGAACATGATAGCCCAATTCGGCGAAATTACGATGCAGGCGTCGATCGGGATCTTGTTCCTGCAGTTTCTGCTGATATTGGGAATATTCGTGCATGTAATTATCAGTATGGTGAAAGGGGACAAGCTTCTCTTCTATGAACGTCTTAGCGGTACACGCAACGTCGTTACGGAGGGAGAGAGAGAGGCACGAACAGAAGCGGAACATAAGATGGAGGCTTCAGTCATTGGCCGACAGGAAGAGGAGTCGGATCAGCCATCCGTGATCACCTCAGCCCTGCTGGCCCAGAGGAAGGATGTGGAAGTTGTTCATTCGTCCGTTGGGGAAGCATCCCAATCGCCGCGTTCCAAGCTCACGGAGCAATCTGAACAGCAGAGCGAGCCTGCGGTTGAAGCGGTGCCGTATGAGCATGAAGAGCAGCAGCCATCGCATGAGACGGGAAGGAAGACATACACGTTGGGAGAGATGGTTCCGGAACTGGACGAGCTTCCGCGGTCGAATATTACCAGCGAAGAGGTGGAGCGGGAAGTGGAACGTCTTCGCGCGAAAGTAGCTTTACTTGAGAAACGGGAAAAGGAAGGGAAGGACTAACCTTTCAATGAAAAAAAGAAGCGTCATCGACGCTAGGCCTGAGGCTTAGGCGGACGAGGGCGCTTCTTTTTGAATCTTGGTGCAACGTAGTTACGCTTGCGGTCTCGGAAAAAAATCCACCCGCCGATAAAGCCGGCGCCAGCGACAAACATGACAAGGCCAAGAAGAAATGTCAACCAGTCGAATTGCGGCTGCACGGCGTCATTGCCGAAGTCGGAGAAGTAAATAAACAGTGCATCTTTCATTTTCAAAAAACCGAAGCAGGCAAGCACGCCAGGGATGACCAGGAAAAGAACAGCGATGAATCGTGCGATCAATAATTTCATAATATGAGCTCCTTGTTGCTATGGTCGTACTTTTACTATCATAACCTTTCGTGAAGGAAGTGTCATCATTTTGTATGACGGAAGTGAAATCGATAGGAAAAACAGGTGCTTGACCTATTGCAGCTTTGGCCATGCTGAGCGTGTTTAACAGTTGAAATTCAAAAAATCTATTTACATGTTTATTGAAGGTTTGTTAAACTGTAATTAATTTAATCATTAAGATATAAAAGCTGGAGCCAGGAGGGAGCCGGATCTGTCTACGAAGAAATGATGCGGAACGGCGCATCCTGATGAAACACCAAGCATGTAGATATGATTATGGGAGGGCAATGATGGACTTAATTGTTATTCGACATGGTCAATCGGTTGGAAACACGTTCCCGGATGACGTAGACGTACCCGACAGTCCGTTAACTAAACTAGGGATGGAGCAAGCACAATTCGCTAAGGAATGTCTCAAGAACAGTGGGATTGATTGTATTATTTCAAGCCCTCTTATTCGTGCGATTACGACAGCTCAGCCATTAGCGAATGAATTAAACTTACCGATTAATGTATGGTTAAATACCCATGAGGTACGGAGTCATCCCTCACATCGAGGTCATACAAAGGAATATCTTCTGAATAATTATCCGGAAATTTGCTTTCATGAAAAAGTTGATGAAGAGGGCTGGTTTTATTTAGGGGAAGAAACTGGCGAACATGCGATGATTCGGACAAAACAGGTGGTGGAGCAATTATTGGCGAAATACAGTGGCAAACGAGTAGCTTTATTTGCGCATGGTGGTTTTAATAGCTTCCTCTTGCTCTCTACTTTGGGGATGGACTATCGCAAGCCGAGTCGTTTTAGACAAAATAATACGACATTTTGTTGGCTCAGTTTTAGAGAAGATGAAACGATGGTCAATTATTTTGGGGAAATGCAGAAAATTAACTGGTCAAGCTGACAAATTTCAACATCGTCCGCAATATGCTGAAGTCCTTCTCTTCCTTGCAATTGTGCATGCAAGAACAGCTTTATGTACGCCTGTGTCGTTAACTTTACATAACCATCCCCAGCAGAGAGTGTATACCAAATATTATCCCCCGTCGACATCCTTTTATCAGCAATCACCACAATCTTGCCACAATCGTATTCTCGCTTAATCCGCAAAAGGTTGGGACGATAGGTCATGCAATCATTCGTGTTGCTCGGAAACAACTGTTTTTGATCCGATCACTGATCCGGCCTATCCTAATGTTTCCTTAGGAAGTGTCATCATTTTACTAGCCGGAAGTGAAATCAATAGAAAAAACAGGTACAATGATAGAGAGGTCTCCTGGGAGGCGGGCATTACATAGCAAGCCCATGCGGACATGTATGAACAAGGTGCGAACAGGCATATATTGTATGGAAAGATAACGGAGGCGACGATAATGGCAATTCATGTAGATATAGCGATACTTGGCGGTGGACCTGGCGGATATACGGCAGCGATACGTGCGGCGCAAGCGGGCAAGACGGTGGCAATCGTAGAGAAGGACAAGCTGGGCGGCACTTGTCTGCATAAGGGATGCATTCCCAGCAAGTCGCTGCTGCGCAGCGCGGAGGTATACAGAACACTGATGCAGGCAGCAGACTACGGGATTGCGGTGCAGAACGGAGCGGTCAGTCTGGCGTTCGACAAAGTGCAATCTCGCAAGGGGCAAGCAGTCGATAGTCTTCACCGTGGACTACAAGGCTTGATGAAGCGGCACGGTATTGTGCTGATCAATGGCGCTGGAAGGGTCATCGGACCTTCCATCTTCTCGCCGAAGAGCGGCTCGCTCGCCGTGGAGCTGGCTAGCGGCGAGATGGAATCTGTCGTATGCGACAACTTGATCATTGCCACGGGCTCCACTCCTCGCTCACTCCCAGGGCTGGAGGCAGACGGCCGTTACGCGCTTAACAGCGATCACGCGCTCGCTATGGAGCAACTGCCGCAATCCATCCTTATCGTTGGTGGCGGTGTGATCGGTGTGGAGTGGGCTTCCATGCTTCAGGACTTCGGCGTTGCCGTTACACTCGTGGAAGCAGGCGCAAGGCTGCTTCCCGGTGAGGATGCTGAGATTTCAACTGAGATTGCCAAGGCGCTTCGCCGTCGCGGTGTTCGCGTCCTGACGAGCGTTCAACTGAAGACGGAGACTTATACAGCTGGTGAAGAGGGTATATCGATTGCGGCAAGCACCCCGGACGGAGATGTCGTATTGGGGGGAGAGAAGCTGCTGTTGTCCGTCGGGCGCCAACCGAACGGGGAAGGAATCGGATTAGAGAATACGGACGTTCGCATCGACAAAGGAGCCATTGTCGTCAATGCGTTCGGCCAGTCGAATGAGCCGCATATTTATGCCATCGGCGACGTGACGGGGGGCATGCAACTAGCGCATGCGGCTGCTCATGCTGGCATTGTGGCCGTCGATCATCTGTGCGGCGAGCAACCCGTGCTTGTTCCCGATCACCTTATCCCTCGCTGCATATACAGCAGTCCCGAGATCGCTTCCTACGGGTTGACCGAGGAAGCAGCCAGGAGGGCGGGACACGATGTGCGCATCGGCAAGATTCCATTCCAGGCGATCGGGAAAGCTATTGTGCTGGGGGAGTCCGAAGGGTTCGTGAAGGTCATTGCCGACCTTACAAGCGGAGATATTCTGGGCGCTCATATCATCGGTGCGCATGCGACAGATCTGATCTCAGAGGCGGTGCTCTCCAGTTGGTTGAATGCCACGCCATGGGAAGTCGGCTCCATGATTCATCCACATCCGACGCTATCAGAGGCAATCGGTGAGGCGATGCTTGCGGTTGAGGGGAAATCCATTAGCTATTAAACAGACATTTTCTTTTTTGCGGGATAGGGGTTATAATGAAGGATGACGTGGTACTAGTACCAGGTTACAATTACAGACAATATTAGGAGGAATGCCACATGTCTCTATTGTCTTCCGAGCGGCAACATATTCGTCATCCGGAGCTTGGGCTTAGCGATGAACAGGTTGTCGAGATGTATACATGGATGGTAACGGCGCGTATGTACGACGAGCGGATGCTGCTCCTTCAGCGCGCAGGCAAAATAAATTTTCACGTATCGGGGGTTGGCCAGGAAGTCGCGCAGGTGGCTGCGGCATTCGCGCTGGATCGCGATCAGGATTACTTCCTGCCTTATTACCGAGATTATGGATTCGTATTGTCCGTCGGAATGACGCTCAAGGAGCTGTTCCTGTCGGCGTTCGCCAAGGAAGAAGACCCCAATAGCGGCGGCCGTCAAATGCCGGGGCACTTCGGCTGCAAACGGCTCCGTATCGTGACGGGTTCGAGCCCGGTGACGACGCAGGTGCCGCACGCGGTCGGAATCGCGTTGGCAGCTAAGATGAAGGGGAAGAAACATGTATCATTCGTCACGTTCGGGGAAGGCTCCAGCAATCAGGGCGACTTCCATGAGGGATGCAACTTCGCTGGCGTACATAAGCTTCCAGTCATTCTCATGTGCGAGAACAATCAATACGCGATCTCCGTTCCGGTACATAAGCAAATTGCCGGCAAGGTAGCCGATCGCGCGCTCGGCTATGGCTTCCATGGGGAACAAGTGGATGGCAACGATGCGCTGGAGGTATTCCGAGTCGTCAAGGAAGCGCGTGAGCGCGCTATCGCCGGAGAAGGTCCTACATTAATCGAGGCGATGATGTACCGCCTCTCACCACATTCCACATCTGACAACGATCTGGTATATCGGACGAAGGAGGAAGTGGAAGAGAATCGTGCGAAAGACGGCATTCCCATCCTCCAAAGCTATCTGGTCAATTGCGGATTATGGGACGACGAGAAGGAAGCGCAGCTGAGAGCAGGCATTCGAAGCCAGCTTGACGAAGCGACAGTATACGCTGAGAAAGCTCCATTCCCGACGCCGGAATCGGTCTTGCTGCATGTATACGGTGACGATGTCAATGCAGGGAGGCAATCATAATGGCGAAAATGGATTATATTGATGCAATCCGCCTGGCGATGAAGGAAGAGATGGAACGAGACGAGGATGTATTCGTGCTGGGAGAGGATGTCGGTGTAAAGGGCGGCGTCTTCACAACGACAAAGGGGTTGTTCGAACAGTTCGGTGAGATGCGTGCGCTGGATACGCCGCTTGCGGAGTCGGCGATAGCGGGCGTGGCGATCGGCGCGGCAATGTACGGCATGAAGCCGATCGCGGAGATGCAATATTCTGACTTCATGTTCCCCGCAACGAATCAGATTATTAGCGAGGCCGCCAAGATCAGGTATCGGTCCAATAACGATTGGACCTGTCCAATCGTCATCAGAGCGCCGATCGGAGGCGGCGTATTCGGCGGACTGTATCATTCGCAATGTCCCGAGTCCGTCTTCTTCGGAACGCCTGGCTTGAAGATTGTGGCTCCATACCGTCCGTACGACGCGAAGGGGCTGCTTAAGGCGGCGATTCGCGATGACGATCCCGTCATCTACTTCGAGAACAAGAAGAGCTATAAGCTTGTGAATGGAGATGTGCCGGAGGACGATTACATTGTGCCGATCGGTCAAGCTAACTTGCTTCGTGAAGGAGAGGACATTACCGTTATTGGCTATAGTCTCCCGCTTCGCTTCGTCGAGGGCGCGGCAGAAGAGCTTGCTCAGGAGGGCATCAGCACTCATATTCTTGATCTTCGCACGCTGCAGCCGCTGGACAAAGTAGCGATATTGGAGGCCGTAAGGAAAACCGGTAAGGTACTGATCGTCCATGAAGACAACAAGACAGGAGGCGTAGGCGCCGAAGTAGCGGCAATTATCGCCGAGGAACTGCTGTATGAGCTGGACGCGCCCATTATGCGTCTGTGCGGACCCGATGTCCCAGCCATGCCGATCAATCCGCCGGGCGAGAAATTCTTCTTGTTGAATCAGGACAAGGTGAAAGAAGCAATGCGACAATTGGCGATATATTAGGGCAAGGATGGATTCGCTTGAACCGGATGGGAGCTGAAAGAAATGAGTAAAATAATCGAAATTCTGTTGCCGCAGCTGGCTGAATCGCAGGTGTCGGCCACAATCGACAAATGGCTGAAGCAGCCCGGAGATAGGGTGGAGATGTACGAGCCGGTGTGTGAAGTGTTGACCGATAAAGTGAATGCGGAACTGCCATCGACCGTATCAGGAACATTGAAGAAAATATTGGTCGGAAGTGGGGAGACGGTAGAAGTCGGTACGGCGATTGGCCTTATCGAGACGGAAGAATCCGCTCGCGATGAAGCGGATGCAAGCATAGCGCAGCAGCCTGCCATTGCCGGACATGCGGCACCGCCAGCGGCCGTAGAGGAGGAGAACGGATCGATGCGCAACCGATATTCCCCTGCCGTTCAGAAGTTGGCTGCGGAGCACGGCGTACGTTTGTCGGATCTAACAGGCACCGGGCTTGGCGGACGTATTACACGACAGGATATTCTGGCTTATGTCGCTTCCGGCGCTCACAAGTCAGCTCCCCCCGCACAGGATCGCGATCGTGGTGTGCAAGTGCGCTCCTCCGGCATTCATCTGTCGGAGACACCTCGCATTCCGAAAATAGAAATGGAGAGCTCTAGCACACCGGGCCGGGGCGAGACATTCATCGATGTTACGCCGATACGCAATAATATCGCGCGCAATATGCGTCAGAGCGTGAGCGAAATTCCTCATGCCTGGACCATGATCGAAGTGGACGTCACCAATATTGTCATGCTTCGCAACAATCTGAAGGACGAATTCATGAAGCGTGAAGGCATCAATCTGACGTATCTGGCTTTCCTGATCAAGGCTGTCGTCAATGCGATCAAGGATTATCCTATTATGAATGCTACATGGGCGGTCGATAAGATCATCGTCAAGCGGGACATTAACATATCGCTGGCGGTCGGTACAGAGGATTCCGTTCTGACGCCTGTCATCAAAAATGCCGATCTCAAAAACGTAGCGGGTATCGCAAAAGAAATCGACGAGCTGGCGCGCAAGACGCGTGAAGGCAAGTTAACGTTGTCCGATATGCAAGGCGGAACATTCACTGTGAACAATACAGGCTCGTTCGGCTCCATCTTGTCTTACCCCATTATTAATTATCCGCAGGCAGCGATACTGACATTCGAATCTATCGTCAAGCGGCCAGTCGTCATCGATGACATGATTGCCGTTCGTTCCATGGCGAATCTATGTCTGTCGCTGGATCACCGTATTCTGGATGGCGTCATCTGCGGACGCTTCCTGCAGCGGGTGAAGGACAACCTGGAAAGCTATAACATGGACAGCAAGTTATATTAATACAACTGAAGAAGGGGACAACCATGATGAAGAATACTTGTCATGGCGGGCCGGAGAGGGTGCTGGAGGCTCGGTATATCGGCAGTATGGTGGATTATGCCGAGGGATGGGAGCTTCAGAAGAAATACGTGAAGCAAATTGATCAGGGGGAGCGCGCGGAGACGCTGCTCCTTCTTCAGCATTCCCCAACGTATACGATGGGGACCGACCGCCATCCTGAACACTTGCTGCTGAACGAAGAACAGCTGAAAGAGAAGGGAATCTCGCTGTTCCAAATTGATCGCGGAGGCGACATTACTTATCACGGGCCAGGCCAACTGGTAGGTTATCCACTGCTCTATCTGGACACGGTAGGTCTGGATTTGCACGCGTACTTGCGCAGTCTGGAGCAGTCCATCATAGACTGGCTGGCGGAGCATGGTATAAAAGCGGGTAGAAAGCCTGAATATACAGGGGTATGGGTCGGAGATGAGAAGATTGCGGCGATCGGGGTGAAGTTCAATAGAGCCCGGAATAGAAAAGGGTTCATTACAAGCCACGGATTCGCTCTTAACATTGCTGAGGGTATTGCATCGGAAGGGTTCAGCGGCATTATTCCCTGCGGCATAGAGCAGTACGGCGTCACATCCTTTAACGCATTGACAGGCCTGTCGCTAACCGTAGAGGAAGCTGCCCATGGGCTGCTTCCCCACTTCGCCGGGCAGTTCCAATGCAAGCTACTAGAACAGGAAAAATGAGCTTGCTCCTGCCAGCAGTGTTGTAATTAGCAGCGCTGCTGCGACGATGATGGCGATGAGCCGAATCAGCTTCTGTTGACGCACGGGACAGATCTCCTTCCATATGAGCCATGATGCTCGACGATATATGTCCTATTGTAAACCAATATACGAACGGAGGAAACAGTCATGATTGAAAGAGAAAGATTGGTTGAGGAATTCATGGAGTTGGTGCGAGTGGATAGCGAGACAGGCAACGAAGGCGAAATCAGCCGGGTGCTGAAAGATAAATTTTCTTCATTGGGTTTGTCGTTGAAGGAAGACGATGCGGCGGAGAAAACAGGACACGGTGCGAACAACCTGTTCGCCAGCCTGGAAGCGACGTCTGAAGCCTCGGTTGCGCCCCCTATTTATTTCACGTGCCATATGGATACAGTAACACCAGGCGTCGGCATCAAGCCCCAGCTGGACGAAGACGGGTACATCCGGAGCGACGGCACGACGATATTGGGTGCGGACGACAAGGCGGGCATCGCTGCGCTCTTGGAAGCGATCAAGGTGCTGAAGGAGCAGGACATCAAGCACGGACCGGTCCAGTTCGTCATTACGGTAGGAGAAGAGTCGGGATTGTTGGGAGCCAGATCGCTGGATGCATCGCTCATGAACGCGAAGTTCGGTTATGCGCTGGATTCCAACGGCAATATCGGCGATATTGCCGTCGCGGCTCCGACACAAGCGAAGGTTACGATCGAGATGTATGGCAAATCGGCTCACGCAGGCGTTAATCCGGAAGATGGTATTAGTGCGATCCAGGTGGCGGCGAAGGCCATCTCGAAAATGCCGTTAGGCAGAATTGACGAGGAGACGACGGCCAATATCGGCAAATTCCAGGGCGGAGGAGCGACGAATATTGTATGCGATTATGTGAAGCTGGACGCCGAAGCGAGAAGCATTGATGATGAGAAGCTGAAGCGGCAGGTGGAAGCGATGCGTGAAGCGGTGGAAAGCGCCGCCAGTGAATGCGGAGCGAAGGCCAAGTTCCATAGCGACGTGATTTACCCTGCTTTCAAGTACGAGGAGAGCGATGATGTTGTGGCGCTTGCTCAGGAAGCGATACGGGCGATGGGACTTACGCCAAGCACGTTTCACTCCGGCGGCGGAAGTGACGCCAACATTTTCAACGGATTCGGCATCCCGACCGTCAATCTTGCTGTTGGCTATGAGCATATTCATACAACGAAGGAACAGATCAAAGTGGACGATCTGGTGAAAGCGAGTCGGCTGGTCGTAGAAATCGTGAAGCTGGCGGCTGAGCGTTCTTAAGGCGTTGGCTGTCCGGGCATTATTCGTTCCGGATGCCCATATCGGCCGGACGGCCAATCGCCGCGACGACCGGCGTTCGCAGGCAAGTGAACCGGAGCAGCGTATCATTGCCTGCAATGTCCATAAAGGCGGCCAGCTGCCGGCGAACTTCCCAGCCTTTTCCGATGAGGCGAATGTGCTTGTCGGTTACATATTGTTTCATGATGAATCCCCCTTGTGCTGTTTTGTTCATAGTTATGCGCCAGGGGGACAAGTTATGTGCTTGTGATCCGAATAACGACGAGGGAGAGAGTGGAATGGACAAGAAGCGGGAAATCTGGCAAGAGAAGACGATCCAGTCAGAACAAATTTTTCAAGGTCATATGATCTCGTTGCAGGTGGATACCGTGGCGCTGCCGGATGGGAAGAGCGCGAAGCGCGAGCTTGTGAAGCACCCCGGGGCCGCTGCCGTTATGGCGTTGCTGGACGGCAAGCTGCTGGTGGTGGAGCAGTTCCGCAAGCCGTTGGAGCGGAATCAGATCGAGATTCCGGCCGGCAAGCTGGATGCGAATGAAGATCCCATGGAAGCGGCGGCAAGAGAGCTCGAAGAAGAGACGGGATACCGTGCGAAATCGCTGAAGCTGTTGCGTGCATTTTACACCTCTCCGGGCTTTGCCGATGAGAAGCTGTATTTGTATGTGGCGACGGAGCTTGAGGCGGGAGAGGCTAATCCAGATGAGGATGAGGATCTGCTGGTGGAAGCCATTACGTTGGAACAAGCCGAAGCGTACATGGCGGAAGGCCGGATTAGCGATGCCAAGACGATTCTGGCGGTGTATGCCTGGAAGCTGTATGTGGCAACCGGCTCCTTCTGAGATCGCAGCTTTAATCGTTAAGCGAGGGTAAGGAAAGTCATACACGCACTGCTCCTCTCATAAGCTGTATAGACAAGCTCTCCATGTGCGAATCCCTGATTTCGATTAGAGGATCGGTTAGAGGCAGAGCTCTGTAGACAGACGGAGAGGAGCAGGAACGGCCGTGAAATATCATTATAACTTATACGTCTTTGTCACAGTTCTCTTTCTGGCAGGGGCCGTATTCGGTGTGCTGCTAGTTCATACGTTGACTCTGGAGCAGCAGCAAGATCTAGCCGGGGAGATCAGCCGTTATCTACAACTATTGAACAGCGGCAACGGTCTTGACCTTGAGCAATCCGACTATTTTTGGAGTCGACTGCTTTTCCATCTGAAATGGCTTTTTCTGGTCTATGCGCTGGGCATTACGGTCGTCGGTATACCAGCCGTTTTGGCATTGAACTTTCTGAAGGGCGTCGTGGTCGGGTTTACGATCGGCACCTTCGTGCTCCAGTATGCGTGGAGAGGACTAGCCTTCTCGCTTGTAGCCGTCATGCCTCATAATATGATCGTTATTCCTGCGATGATCGTCGTTAGCGCAGCTGCGATCAGCTTTGCAATGTTTGTTGTGAAGAATCGTCTACTTCGCCAGGAGGGGGCGTTGCCGCCGCAGTTGGGAGGCTATTCCTTGACAGCGGTATTGATGTTTTTGCTGTTCGCGGGAGCTGCGCTTTTCGAAGCATATTTGGCGCCATCTCTCATCCAGTGGGCATCCGGTTTCCTGTCCTCTGCAGACGGCATAATTTGACATTAATCGTTTGACTTTCTCCCATTCCAGCTCATATAATGATAAAATAATGCTCACTGGGTTATGGATCGTAGGGGGGAAGTCATGGAGTCCCGTATTGAGAGTATTAAAGAACAGCTGCAGTCCAAAGGCTACAAACTGACTCCGCAGCGAGAGGCAACGGTTCGCGTATTGCTGGAGAACGAAGAGGATCATCTGAGCGCCGAGGATGTGTTCATGCTGGTGAAGGAGAAGGCGCCGGATATTGGCCTTGCTACCGTCTATCGGACGCTGGAGCTACTGAGCGAGATTAGCGTTGTCGAGAAGATGAACTTCGGGGACGGAGTGGCAAGATACGACCTTCGTACGGACAGCAGCAAGCATCATCATCATCATTTGATTTGTGTGCAATGCGGCTCTATGGAAGAGATCAAGGACGACTGGCTGCTTTCTTTGGAGGAGCGTCTGGAGAAGGAATTTCAATTTTTTGTTTCGGATCACAGGCTGGATTTTCAGGGTATATGCCGCCATTGCCGGAAGAATAGCGACGAATCGGTTTCCCATTAGAAACGGTTATGCTTTCCCCTTATTTTTTGGAGGAGGCGTAATCGTTTTTGCTTTTTTATCGCTTCGCCAGCTCCCATTACATAATATAACTACTAGCTGGAGATGGTATCGCTTAGAAGTATTCGAAGGAGGAGATGAGATGAATATTGGCATTCCGAAGGAGATCAAGCAAAGTGAATATCGGGTTGCTATCACGCCAGCAGGAGTCACGTTGCTGCGCGCGGCAGGGCATGAAGTAATTGTGGAGCGCAGAGCAGGCGAGGGCAGCGGGTTCCCGGACGATGATTATATGCGGGAAGGTGCGCTCATTGCTTCGGAGGCGGAGGAGGTGTGGGCGAGGAGCGATATGGTGATGAAGGTGAAAGAGCCTCTCCAGGAGGAATTCGGCTACTTCCGAAAGGGTCTGTTACTGTTCACCTATCTTCATCTGGCGGCTGCCCCAGAGCTGACGAAAGCGCTTATCGATGCCGGAGTTACCGGTATCGCGTATGAGACGATTCAACTCGATAACGGCAGCTTGCCCCTGCTTACGCCGATGAGCGAAGTAGCCGGACGGATGGCAGTTCAAGTGGGCGCTCAATTCCTGGAAGCCTTCAATGGTGGTCGAGGCGTATTGTTAGGCGGTGTGCCCGGTGTGCCTCCGGCCGAGGTTGTTGTCATCGGAGGCGGAATCGTCGGTACGAATGCGGCGCGAATCGCACTTGGCATGGGAGCAAATGTCGTTCTTCTGGAGAAGAGTACGGATCGCATGCGTTACCTGGACGATGTGTTCGCGGGGCGCATACGCACGTTGATGTCCAGCCCTTATCATATCGCCGAGGCGGTCAGGGCAGCCGATCTCGTTATTGGGGCTGTCCTGATTCCGGGCTCGAGAGCTCCACATTTGGTGACCGAGGATATGGTCATGCAGATGAAGAAGGGGGCAGTTATCGTTGACGTAGCCGTCGATCAAGGCGGATCGATCGCCACGGTCGATCGTCCGACGACGCACAAGGATCCGGTCTACGTGAAGCATGGCGTAATCCACTATGCTGTGGCTAATATTCCTGGTGCTGTGCCACGTACATCCACGTTCGCATTGACGAATGTCACGATGCCTTATGCCCTTCAGCTCGCGAATGAAGGGGCGGCGGCGGTAAGGAAGCACACGCCACTTCTGAAGGGAGTCAATACGATAGGAGGTCAAGTGACGAACGAAGGTGTGGCGCTCGCGACAGGGTATGCCTATTCGCCTCCGGAGCAGTGGTTGAGTACGATCCCGTAATAGATATTGGATTTAGGACTAATTGCATCTCTCTAGGCATAAGGTGGTAGGGACAACCTTAAGGGGGGTGATGGATGTATGATCGTATCGATTCGCAAGTGGATCGGGAGAATATTGTTCTTGCTCCTGTTTTCCATGCTGCTCATCATTGTCACAGTAGGTTACAGATGGCTTGTTGAAGTCGTATCGCCCATTCATCCTTACAAGAAGCCGGAAGGTCATGCGATGAAAGTTTTCGACGTAGATCCTGAATTTCCTGAGGGCGGCAATGCCGCCGATCGTTTGAGATGGTTTTATTGGTATGGCGAATAAGACAGGCAGGAATTACCGTGTCGAGTGTTGAATCTTTCTTGGGAGAATTGTCAACTTGCCGTTGAATGGATAATCGAGAGGGATATTAACATGAAGGCTGAATTAAAGCAGTACTTTGAATTTCTAACGGATAAAGGACGACTGACAGAAAGCTCTATGGTGTCCTATGAGAGAGACTTGCATGCGCTGTCGCTGCATTTGGAGTTGCAAGGCGTCGAAGGGTGGGACGGCGTGCAGCGACATCACCTGTCGAAGTTCATCCATACGCTGAAAGAACAGGGGCGGAAGGCTGCTACGATCTCCCGCCACATCGTCTCCATTCGCGCTTTTTTCCAATATATGCAGATGAACGGATATCTTAATGGTGATCCCTCTATCTATCTGGAAGCTCCGCGATGGGAGAAGAAGCCGCCGACCGTATTGACGGAAGCAGAGATGAATGCGTTGCTTGAAGCGCCGGATACGACAAGCCATGCAGGAAAGCGGGACAAGGCGATGCTGGAGCTGCTATACGCTACAGGCATTCGCGTATCGGAACTTGTATCGCTCAATCTGGAGCATATGCATATGGCGCTCGGGTATCTACAATGCTCCTCCGGCATGAAGGAGAGGATTGTACCGTTCGGGCGGCATGCGGCTGCTGCAGTAGAAGCTTATTTGGACGAGGGAAGGGACGGCTTGCTGAAAGGTCGTGCTTGCGATTCCGCGATGTTCCTTAACCATCTTGGCACACGGATGACTAGACAGGGCTTCTGGAAAATGCTGAAGAAGTATGCGAGGGAAGCAGGCATTGGTGAGGAGATCACTCCCCACACGTTGCGTCACTCTGTGGCCGCTCATCTGTTGAATCATGGAGCAGATGCGAGAGCCGTTCAGGAGATGATGGGGCATGCCGACATTGCGACGACGCTCAAATATTTGCATGGCCATAAAGCTCGCCTGAAGGATGTCTACACAGGAGCGCATCCGCGCGCCTAACGATAGAAGAGAGAAGGGGGCGTCATCATGACATTTCAACGAATAGCCGTTATCGTGCTGGATAGTGTAGGAATAGGCGCATTACCGGATGCGCATGCCTTCGGCGATACTGGCTCGCACACACTGGGCCATATCGTGGAGAAGGTACCGCAGCTGCAACTTCCGAATATGAGAAGCTGGGGACTGGACCGTATTGCGGATATCTCCGACTGGAAGCCCGCGGACGGCACACCTGGAGCCTATTACGGAAAAATGGCCGAGAGCTCGGTGGGAAAAGATACGATGACGGGACATTGGGAACTGATGGGGCTGAACATCACCGTTCCGTTCCAGACCTTCCCCGAAGGATTCCCGGAGGAGCTGATTGCTCGCTTCGAGGAGCTGACGGGACGCCCCGTTATCGGCAACAAGCCTGCTAGCGGCACAGTCATTCTGGACGAACTCGGTGCCGAGCAGATGAATAGCGGAGCGTGGATTGTGTACACGTCGGCGGACAGTGTGTTCCAAATTGCCGCTCATGAGGATATTATTCCGCTTGAAGAATTGTATAAAGCTTGCGAGACCGCCAGAGAACTGACAAGAGACCCAAGATTCACAGTGGGCAGAGTGATCGCCAGACCTTATATTGGCGAGCCGGGCGCTTTCAAACGGACTCCGAACAGACATGACTATGCATTGAAGCCGCCGCAACCGACGGTGCTGAACGGGCTGAAGGACCATGGCTTTGACGTTATTGCAATAGGTAAGATTAATGATATCTTTGACGGAGAGGGCATTACTGCGACAACGCCTACGAAGAGTAACTCGGATGGCATTGTTCGCACGCTGCAGCAGCTGAAGGAACCGTTCCGGGGCCTGCTGTTCACGAACCTTGTAGATTTCGATTCCTTGTACGGCCATAGAAGAGACCCTGAAGGTTATGCACGGGCGCTCCAGGAATTCGACGCTTCTCTGCCGGAACTGGCTGGCAGCATCGGCCCACGTGATCTGCTCGTTGTAACTGCGGACCATGGGAACGATCCTACCCATCCCGGCACGGATCATACACGGGAGTATGTTCCCATCCTGCTCTACAGTCCGGCTTTCAACAACCCCGGCGCCTTACCGACCAGGGAGACCTTCTCTGACCTCGGAGCTACAATTGCGGATAACTTCGGCATTGCCGCTCCGCCGAACGGCAAGAGCTTTCTAGCGCAATTAAAGCTATAATAAAGAGATGAACTTCAAGGAGGATATAGACATGATGCAAGTAGTAACTGCGCAAGGCGTTAATGAAGCGGCACAGTATATAAAGGAGCGGATCTCCGTACAACCGCAAATCGGTCTTATCATGGGCTCTGGATTAGGCGTGCTGGGCGAGCATCTGGAGAATGCGGTCGTCATTCCTTACGATCAGATTCCGCATTTTCCGATCTCCACAGTCGAAGGACACGCGGGAGAATTGATGATCGGTATGCTGTCCGGCAAGCCTGTCGTGCTTATGCGCGGCAGATTCCATATGTATGAAGGCTACGGACCTGAGCTGACGGCATTTCCCGTTCGGGTAATGAAAGCGCTAGGCGTCTCAAGCTTGCTTGTCACCAATGCGGCGGGAGGCATCAACCTTCACTTTGCTTCAGGCAACCTGATGCTGATCTCCGACCATATTAACCTGACCGGCAAGAGTCCGCTCATCGGGCCTAATGAAGAATCTTTCGGTCCCAGATTCCCGGATATGTCAGAAGCATACAGTACGCGTCTGCGCAAGCTGGCGATGGAGGTGGCGAAAGAAGAGGATATTTCGCTTCAGGAAGGCGTATATGTCGGATTGCTGGGACCTTCCTATGAGACGCCTGCAGAAATTCGGATGCTGCGAACGCTGGGGGCAGATGCTGTCGGAATGTCCACTGTAGCCGAAGTGATCGCTGCCAGACACGCCGGTCTGGAGGTTGTAGGCCTATCGTGCATTAGCAATATGGCGGCGGGTATATTAGACCAACCGCTGTCGCATTCAGAGGTTATGGAGACGACGGAGCGGGTGAAGTCCCAGTTTTTAGGACTCGTAACGTCATTAATCGCCAGAATCTAACGGTACTGTAACACAATTGTAACATTTGGCTCGACTCATTGTGACAGTGTTCAGTGACCTCTTCGTCGTATAATGTCCATGATCTAAGAAAAATGGTGGAGAGGACGAGTCATGGACAAGCAATTGCTGCTGCAGCTTGAGGAGCTGCGCAATGAGATGGTTGAGACGGCATTAATTGAAAAAGATTTGCTGCATCGCGATGTGCTTATATTAAGCCAGTCGCTGGATGAGCTCATCGTTCAGATACAGTGGGAGAGACGCCCTAAGCGGCGGGCTAACTAGAGAACTTAGCGACAGGAGGGGTCCGCATGCGATCTGTGGAGCTGATCGGCAAGAAGCGGGACGGCGGGGAGCTGTCTTCGGCGGAAATTCTACATTTGATGCGTGGATACGTCAGCGGCGAAGTGCCGGATTATCAGATGGCTGCGTGGGCAATGGCTGTGTATTTCCGCGGTATGACCGTTGATGAGACAGCCGCATTGACATTGGCGATGGCGCAATCAGGCGACCAGGTGAACCTGGACGGCATACAAGGCGTGAAAGTGGACAAGCACAGTACGGGGGGAGTCGGCGATAAGACGACGCTCATCATCGCGCCCCTTGTTGCTGCCGCCGGTGTACCAGTCGCCAAAATGTCGGGCAGAGGATTGGGACATACCGGTGGCACGATCGATAAGCTGGAATCTATTGCAGGCTTTCAGATCGAGATGACGCGGGAGCAATTCTTGAACCAGGTAAACGAGATCGGACTGGCTGTCATTGGCCAAAGCGGCAATCTGACTCCTGCGGACAAGAAGCTGTATGCGCTTCGTGATGTTACGGGCACGGTGGAATCCATGCCGCTTATCGCCAGTTCGATCATGAGCAAGAAGATTGCCGCTGGAGCGGATGCTATCGTGCTTGATGTGAAGATGGGCAGCGGAGCATTCATGAAAACGCTGGATGCGGCAGAAGAGCTTGCCAGGACGATGGTGGAAATCGGAAACCATGTCGGCCGCAGCACTTCGGCGATTATCAGCGATATGGATCAGCCGCTCGGCTTCGCCATCGGTAATGCGATTGAGGTGGCAGAGGCGGTTCGAACACTGCAAGGCGACGGTCCTGAAGATCTGACGGAGTTGTGTCTGACGCTTGGCTCGCATATGGTCGTTCTTGGCGGGAAGGCCGGCAGCTTGCAGGAAGCGCGTAAGCTGCTGGAAGACAAGCTGAGCAGCGGTGAGGCGCTTGGCAAATTCCGTGAGCTAATAGCGGCGCAAGGCGGAGACGTGTGCATCGTGGACAATCCGGAGCTGTTGCCCCAAGCGGAACGATTAATTGCAGTGAAGGCGTCTCATTCGGGCTATGTGCAGGCGATCGAGGCGGAGCAGCTCGGCCTGGCTGCCATGGGTCTAGGCGCTGGGAGGGCGACGAAGAATGATGCAATCGATTATGCCGTCGGTATTACGCTCCGCAAGAAGGTTGGCGACCATGTGGAAGCGGGTGATACGCTGGCAATGCTGCATGCGCAGTCTCACAGCGAAGCGCTGGAGGAGCGGATCGCCCAGGTTCGAGACGCTTATACGCTTCAACAAGAGAAGCCCCGGCAGCGACCGCTGCTGCTATCCATCGTCACAGCGGAAGGCATTGAACGTTTAGCTGAATAACACATCCCAAGGAACCTCAATTTCCAATTCGATACGGAGACTGAGGTTCTTTTCTTTTTTCTTTGCAATTAAAGTGATGCCCTGAAAGCGATAATTGCTTTAAAGTATCCGAGCCAAACAAGCCCACCTACCACCGTTCCAACAACCTGATAGAGACTAAGAGATTTTTAGGCTTTATAGCAACCCTTACAGAAGGAATATTTTTCATGCGGATTGTAAACACTAAAAAGGAAAATATAGCCTTAGTTCAGGAGGGACATTCTTTGAAAAAACGATTACTCTCGCTTATGGCGCTTGCGCTCGCTTGCGCGATGGCGCTGCCCGCGGCGGTCTGGGCCGAGGAGGCGACTCCCGTCAGCGAGAACGGGAATGCGGCTGCTGTTCCGGATCTGGCTCCGTCCGCACGTTCGGCTGTATTGATGGATGCGGATAGCGGAACGGTTATTTTCGAGAGGAATAGCCACGATAAGCTGCCGCCGGCTAGCATTACGAAGATTATGACGATGCTGCTCATTATGGAAGCGCTGGAAGATGGGAAAATCAAGCTGACAGATATGGTACGTACGAGTGAGTATGCGGCTTCCATGGGAGGATCACAAATATTCCTGGAGCCAGGCGAGGAAATGAGCGTCGAGGATATGCTGAAGGGCATCGCGCTCGCATCCGGCAATGACGCTTCGGTTGCAATGGCTGAGAAGCTGGCGGGAACGGAGGACAATTTCGTCGCGATGATGAATACGCGGGCAGCGGAGCTCGGCATGAAGGATACTCGCTTTACCAATGCGAACGGCTTGCCTACCGAGAATCAATACACCTCGGCGCACGACATCGCAATTATGTCCAGAGAGTTGCTAAAGTACAATGATGTAATTAAATATACGGGGCTGTATCAGGACTATTTGCGCAAAACATCCGATAAGCCATTTTGGCTCGTCAACACCAATAAGCTTGTGAGGTTCTATAGCGGCGCGGACGGGTTGAAGACGGGCTATACGAGCGAAGCGAAGTACTGTTTGTCTGCAACGGCCAAACGCGACGGCTTGCGCGTCATTGCTGTAGTGATGGGGGAGCCTACTACGAAGCAGCGCAATACCGAAGTGTCGGCGATGTTTGATTACACCTTTTCCCAGTATATGAACTATCCCATCGTCCAGCAGGGTGACGAGCTTGGTTCGCTTCACATCGAGAAGGGGATGGAGTCTAGGTTGAAGCTGAATGCCGAACGTCCTTACAGCGTATTGCTGAGGAAGGGCGGGAGCGTGGAGCATATCCGCCATGAGCTGGTCATGGAAGGCGAGCTGAAGGCTCCTGTGAAGAAAGGACAGCCGATCGGTAAGCTGATTGTCTATCAAGGCGACGAGGTGCTGAAGGAATATGAACTACTAGCGCCGGAATCCGTTGATAAGGCGACGTGGTGGAGACTGCTTAAGCGATCTGCAGCCGGATTGTTTCAATAAGGGCTTGTTCCATTTTGTCAGGTCGTAGCGGTATGCTTCTAGTTTTGTCGTTGAGAAGGAATGTGGTACTGCAATGGAGAATTGCTAGATCTATCCGCGAGGAGAATCCATTACCTTGAGGGAGAGTGCGACATGAGTCTGCGAACCGAACTGGAGCATTACCGCAATACGCTGATTGTGCGTTTGTACGGCGAGTTGGACCATCATACGGCGAATATTGTCCGATTCAAGATGGAAGAAGCGCTTGTCCGCCATAACGCGCATCACGTGATCTTAAGCCTGAAGCATTTGCAATTCATGGATAGCTCCGGGCTTGGTGTTATTCTTGGCAGGTACAAGCAAGTGAAGGGCAAGGGCGGACGAATGGTTGTCTGCGATGTGAACCCCAATGTGCGGCGGTTGTTCGAACTGTCGGGGCTGTTCAAGATTATCGAAGAGCATGACAGCGAACGCAGTGCGATTACCAGTCTGGAGGTGGTGTCATGAAAGGGACTAACGAAATGAAGCTTTTGTTTAGCGCCCGATCGGAGAATGAAGCCTTCGCCAGGGTCGCGGTTGCTGCATTCGTCTCACAGCTTGATCCGACAATGGAAGAGCTGAACGATCTGAAGACTGCCGTGTCTGAAGCCGTGACGAATGCCATTATTCACGGTTATGATAATGACGGCAAGCGTCAAGTGTGCGTCGAGGGTGTTATCGACCAAGACAGAGTGACGATTATCGTCTCGGACGAAGGCAGCGGAATCGAAGATCTGGAACTGGCCAGGCAGCCTCTCTATACGTCGAGACCGGAACTGGAGCGCTCTGGCATGGGCTTTACGATCATGGAGAACTTCATGGATCAGTTCGAGGTGAGCAGTAAAGTCGGAGGGGGAACCCGGGTAGCGATGATGAAACGTATCGAATCAAAAAAAGCGCTCTACAATTAGGGCATAGGGGTTGAGCCTCATGGATGTCGATTTGAAGCAAACAGCCCAGCCGTACTTGGATGACGCAGAAGTGAAGCGGCTAATCGCACTAAGCCAATCCGGCGATACGGTGGCGAGGGATACGCTGGTAGGGAGCAATATCCGGCTTGTATGGTCTGTCGTTCAGCGCTTCATGAATAGGGGCTATGAGCCGGAAGACCTGTTCCAAATCGGCTGTATCGGATTGTTGAAGTCGGTAGACAAGTTCGATCTGTCCTATGACGTGAAATTCTCTACTTATGCGGTGCCGATGATCATTGGAGAGATACAGCGGTTCCTTCGCGATGACGGCACGCTTAAGGTGAGTCGCTCGCTGAAGGAGACGGCGAACAAGGTTCGCAAGATGAAGGATGAGCTGTCCAAGACGCTCGGAAGGCTTCCGACGGTCAGCGAAGTGGCGGAGCGGCTCGGCATTACGCCGGAGGATGTCGTATTCGCGCAGGAAGCCAACAAGCCTCCAACGTCGATTCACGAGACTGTATTCGAGAATGACGGAGATCCCATTACGCTGATGGATCAGATCGCGGACGAATCCGGCGAACGCTGGTTCGACAAGCTGGCGCTTATCGAAGCGATTGAAGGCTTGAACGAACGCGAGCGGCTCATCGTCTTCTTGCGGTATTACCGGGACAAGACGCAGTCCGAGGTGGCCAGCAGGTTAGGCATCTCGCAAGTGCAGGTATCCAGGCTGGAGAAGAAAATATTGCAGTCCATTCGTGACCAAATCGCGCTTTAAGCGATTTGGTCTTTCCTTTTTTTACATCGACATGTATGACTATCCTGAGCATCCTTATCTCATACTAATCAGGAATCAGATGCCATACTACTGGCAGAAGGGATGATGGCGGATGAGCGGTGCCAGCCCAGTCCTCTATCTTCGGCTCAAAAAAAGAATAGACATCAAGCCGTTGCATACTGTCACGCTGGGCCAGGCAGCCAGGCTGCTCCTGGAGGACAAGGAGCTGCATTCCGCTCTAGCGGAGCTGCCGCTGTACGAGCATCGAAGGTCAGACGGCAATCGTGTCGTCATTGACGTGCTTCAAATCGTAAAAGTCGTGCGCGAGGCGGTTCCTGGCATGACAGTGGAAGTGTACGGCGACCCTCAAGTGCTGCTCATGGTGGCTGAGAAGCCGATGAAGCCCCGTTACATCTTACTAGCCGTCAGCTGGCTGCTTCTGTTCTTTGGGGCAGGGCTTGCGATAATGAATTTCCATACTGATGTCAGCATGAAGGAGGTTCATATCCGCATTGCTGAGCTAGTTACAGGCGAGCGTGACGAGCATCCGTTATGGCTGCAGATCCCGTATTCGTTGGGGCTCGGTCTCGGCATGGCGTTGTTCTTCAATCATATATTCCGCAAGCGACTCAACGAGGAGCCCAATCCTCTGGAAGTGGAGTTGTATATGTATCAAGAAAATCTGAATCAATACGTTATAGCGGATGAAATAAGTAAGCGCGCCGAAAACGAGAAAAGGCGGGGAGGTGGACATGAGTGAGTGGTTGTTGCATTTGTTCATCGCCACGCTTGGCATAGCGGGCGGTCTGGCGGTAGGAAGCGGTCTGGTCGCGCTCTTGATTGTCTTCGATCTGGTGCCGCGGCTGGCCCAGTTGACCAGAGCGTTCCGTATGTCCGCCTGGTTCGAGAGCGCCATCGTAAGCGGTGCGCTATACTGGACATTCGCGGACTTCCTGGACTGGAAGCTGCAGCTGCCTGCGCCCTTGTTCCTGAGCGGCATCGGACTGCTGGACGGCATGTTCATTGGTATGCTGGCCGCTGCGCTGACGGAAGTGATGAACGTATTGCCAATACTGGCCAAGCGTCTGAGGCTGTCTCATTATATGATAGCGTTCGTCATGGCGATGGTGCTGGGCAAGACGATCGGATCTCTGTTCGATTGGCTCATCTTTCAATGGAATTAATTAAGCAACGAGGTGATAGGGCATGTCAGATTGGAATCGGGGAGAGGAACAACAGGAGTCGCCCGAACGGGAACTGCCGCTGCCGGAAGATATGATTCCCGGCATGGAGCCGCGGGAAGGGGGGGACGGGGTGGAACTGGGTGGCTGGAGTAAGCCGTCCGGAAGTTCTTCTGGCAAGGAAGGGCAAGAAGCGAAGAAGGAATCGATTCCCCGTGAACTTGATCAAGTGTTGAAGAAGCTGGAAGAGGAGATGGGCCTTGGGGTCAGCTTCGACCTTGTGATCCGGGAGATGACGTTCGGCAATCGGAAGACGGCATTATTTTGCATGAACGGGCTTGTCAAAGACGAGCTGCTGACGGAGATTATTAAGCGACTCACTTACTTGCAGGCTGAGGATATTGACAGCGATGCGCTGCAAGCGTTCCTGGATCTCTATGTTCCGGCTGCGCAGGTGAATAAGCACGACGACTGGATCAAGCTGATGACGCTCGTTCTGTCAGGAGCGACCGCGTTGTTCATCGATGGCGAGCCGAATGCACTTATTGTGGACGCCAAAAATTACCCGGCTAGAGGATTGGAAGAACCCTCGACCGAAAGAGTGGTGCGTGGGGCCCGCGACGGATTCAACGAGACGATGCTTGTGAATGTATCGCTCGTGCGCAGAAGGCTCCGAGATCCAAAACTTCGATACGAGTTGATGCAAGTAGGCGAGCGGACGAAGACAGACGTATGTGTGGCTTACATTGAAGATATTGCAGATGAAGAGCTGGTGAAGTCGATCAAGCATAAGATCGGGATGGTTAAGCTGGATGGTCTGCCGCTGGCGGATAAGCAGCTGGAAGAAGCAACGATCAAGCGTGGCTGGAGTCCGTTCCCGCTCGTTCGTTACTCTGAACGTCCCGATACGGTTGCCTCGCATCTGCTGGAAGGCTCCGTCGCCGTATTCGTAGATACGTCGCCCAGCGTCATGACGCTGCCGACCACATACACCGACCTGATGCAGCACGCTGAGGAGAATCGGCAGACACCGACGATCGGAACCTACTTGAGATGGGTGCGGTTCATCGGCATATTGATGTCGTTATTCATGCTGCCGTTATGGCTGCTATTCGTTATGCATCCAGAATACAAGCCGCCGATTATGGACTTCATCGGACCTAATGAAAAGGGGAAAATTCCGTTATTCGTTCAGTTCCTCCTAGCTGAGATCGGAATCGACCTGCTACGGATGGCGTCGGTGCATACCCCTACGTCGTTGGCGGCTGCGATGTCTCTGGTGGCGGCTATTCTCATCGGCGATATCGCTGTGAAAACCGGCGTATTCGTGAATGAAGTCATCTTGTATATGGCGATAGCGGCAATCGGCATGTTCGCGACGCCCAGCTATGAGCTGGGGCTGGCCAATCGGCTAGTCAGACTCACGCTTATCATGGCGGTAGCCGCCTTCAGTGTTCCAGGACTCGTCGTGGCGACGACGGCCATCTTCATCTTACTGGTGAAGGAGCGTTCTCTGAATCGGCCGTATATGTGGCCGATCATTCCGTTCGATGCCAGAGGGGTCTGGAACATTGTAGTGCGTCAGCCGGTGCTCTTTAACAGAAAGCGGCCTAATATTCTGCGCCCACAGCAGCAGGATAAGATGCCGAAATCGAATGATTAGTGCTTCTTTCATCGCTAAAAATGCAAATGAAATGCGAAATAATCCATTTCGGATCGTTGTCGATTGCGTTATACTGTTCCTATAGATGCAAATTAAATCCGTTCTATCCATGAAAGGATAGGGAAAGTCGAGGGGAAACAATGTATCTGCATGGAACAAGCAGAATTAACGACAAAGGTCATCTGGAGATTGGCGGATGCGACGCAACTGATCTGGCTGCCCAGTTCGGTACGCCATTATATATCATGGACGAGGCACTCGTCCGCCAGCGTGCGAGAGAATATGTAGAAGCATTCAAGGCATCCGGCTTGCCTTTCCAGGTCGCTTACGCAAGTAAAGCGTTCAGCGTCATGGCCATGTGCGCCATTGCGGAGCAGGAGGGCCTGTCGTTGGACGTCGTATCGGACGGAGAGTTGCACACGGCGCTGCAAGCGGGTTTTCCAGTGGAGCGCATCCACTTCCACGGCAACAACAAGACCCCTGACGAGATCAATATGGCGCTTGAGACTGGCATCGGCTGCTTCGTAGTGGACAACTTCCTGGAGCTGGAACTGCTGAATGCCCTTGCCGGCGACAAGGGCAAGAAGGTCAATATTCTGCTTCGGATTACGCCGGGCGTCGAAGCGCATACACATGATTACATTTCCACGGGACAGCAGGATTCCAAGTTCGGCTTCGACTTGGGCAATGGCGCTGCTAGAGAGGCAATCGGCAAAGCGCTGACACTGTCGAATCTAATCTTGCTTGGGGTTCATTCTCATATCGGATCGCAAATTTTCGAGGTGGAAGGCTTCCGCATGGCGGTCGACAAGGTCGCCCAGTTCGCAGTATCCATCCGCGAAGAATTGGATCTGACGTTCAAGGTGGTCAATCTAGGAGGCGGCTTCGGTATCCGTTACGTGGAGGGGGAGACTCCGCTTCCCATCCATCAATATGTTCAGGCGATTACGGACGCTGTCAAGTCTAACTTCTCCGATGCGAACTATCCGCTTCCAGAGATCTGGGTAGAGCCAGGCCGCAGCATGGTCGGCGACGCCGGTACAACGCTGTATACGATCGGGACAAGCAAGAATATCCCTGGCGTACGCAAATATATTGCCGTTGACGGAGGGATGACGGACAACCCCCGTCCGGCGTTATATCAGTCCCAGTACGAGGCAATTCTCGCCAATCGCGGAAACGCTCCGCTGGAAGAGACAGTCTCCGTAGCAGGCAAGTGCTGCGAGAGCGGTGACATGCTCATCTGGGATCTAGAGCTGCCTCAATCGGAGAGCGGCGATCTGCTCGCCGTATTCTGTACGGGCGCATACAATTATGCGATGGCCAGCAACTATAATCGGATTCGCCGTCCAGCTGTTGTGTTCGTCAAGGATGGCGAAGCAGATCTTGTCGTCAAGCGCGAGTCACTGGACAATATTGTGTGCAACGACGTGATTCCGGCAAGACTTCACAAATCGCCCCTTGCGAAATAGGGACAGAATTGGTAACGTAGTCTTATACGGACTATAGAAAGAGGGTAATGATAGCATGGCAAAACAAGCAAAAATTACGCTGGCAACAGGGGAAGAGATTATTCTGGAGCTATTCGATCAGGATGCTCCGAACACAGTTGCGAATTTCGAGAAGCTGTCGAACGAAGGCTTCTACAATGGCCTTACATTCCATCGCGTCATTCCGGGCTTCGTTGCTCAGGGCGGTTGCCCGGTAGGCAATGGCACAGGCGGCCCTGGCTATACCATCAACTGTGAGATCAACCCCAACAAGCACGAGCGCGGCACGCTTGCGATGGCGCATGCGGGACGCAATACAGGCGGCAGCCAGTTCTACATCTGCTACCAGCCACAACCGCATCTGGATGGCATGCACACCGTATTCGGCAAGGTAACAAAGGGCATGGAGTTTGTGGATGCGCTTAGCGGCGGCTCCAAGATGGACAAGGTGGTAGTAACGGAAGCGGAATAAAGGAATAGAATCTCCTCGCCCTCATCTTCGGATGGGGGCGAGTTTTGTAAAGTTCAATTATAATGCAGTTGATGTTTTTGCAGAATAGTGGTACGATGCATACTATAAAAATGAAAGTTTGCTTCTTCGGGGTAGGGTGAAATTCCCAACCGGCGGTGATCGGGCATAAAAAATTTGTCGGCGCAAGCCTTCAACTCTATTAGCTCGTAAGTCCGTGACCCGTCTCGACGTCTCGCTGCATCGTGCAGAGTGTCGCCGAGCGGTGGACCTGGTGAAAATCCGGGACCGACAGTATAGTCTGGATGGGAGAAGAAGGAACTTCGGCAATAGAAATTGCAGCAGCTACATTGTGCATTATTTCACCAATTACCCTTGACCAGTTGCCCGAAACGGGGGACTTTATTTGAGGTATGCATGCATCGTGATGGCGTTGTATTTAGCTGGCTCAACTATCATCCTCTATTTGCGATGAGCAAGCTTGTTTCCTATTGTCGAATTATCCTGACTGACACCCCCCGTCGGCAAGCTGGCCGTTAGGGGGTTTTTTGCGCACTTATGAAAGTTCTGAATGATAAGTATTACATGCAGCTGGCGCTCGAGTTGGCTGCTGGAGCAGAGGGACAGACCGGCATTAATCCGATCGTCGGTTGCGTTATCGTCAAGAATGGCAATATCGTCGGCATGGGGGCACACCTGAAGCGGGGCGAAGGACATGCGGAGGTGCATGCGCTCGCCATGGCGGGCGAGAAGGCGCGGGGCGCCACGGCGTATGTCACACTGGAGCCGTGCAGCCATCATGGCCATACGCCGCCTTGCGCGAACCGGCTTATCGATGCCGGGGTCGCGAAGGTTGTCGTCGCGGCTACCGATCCCAACCCGCAAGTGTCAGGGAGAGGGTTGCAGCGCTTGTTCGATAACGGCATTGTGGTCGTGTCGGGAGTGCTTCAGGAGCAAGCTGAGCGAATGAACGAGAAATTCAACAAGTACATTACGACAGGAATGCCGTATGTTACTTTGAAGACGGCGAGCACGCTGGACGGCAAGATCGCCGCCAGAACCGGTGACAGCAGATGGGTGACAGGTCCCGTTGCCAGGGAACAGGTACACACGCTGCGCCACCGGCATCAAGGCATTATGGTCGGGATCGAGACGGTTATAGCGGACGATCCATCCTTAACGACCCGGACGGCAACCCCAGGGCTGCATCCCGTTCGTATTGTAGCAGATTCCATGCTGCGATTGCCTTTAACGGCAAAGGTTGTATCGGACCGCACGGCCAGAACAATCATATTGACGACAGACAATAGCGATGCCGCCAAACGCGCCCAGCTGGAAGAAGCGGGAGTGGAGGTGCTGACTTGCGGCAGCGGTCCCCATATCGACTTGACTGTGGCTATGGAGCTGCTGGGTCGGCTGGAGATCGGATCCATCCTTCTGGAAGGCGGCGGTAGATTGAATGGTGCTATGCTGGAAAATGAACTAATCGATAAGGTGATCCTGTATTACGCAGCCAAAATTGTCGGAGGCCCCGTCGGTGCGTTCACCTTTCCTGGCATGGAACGAATGGCAGATGCCGTCAGACTGAGAGATGTGGAAGTGGACATGGCCGGAGAAGATATACGCGTCGTAGGTTATCCCGTCTATTCATCCGGGACCAGGTGAGAGGAGGAAGGACATGTTCACAGGATTGGTGGAAGAAGTAGGTGAACTGAAGAGCATTAGAAGACAAGGGGAAGCGATGGTGCTGACTCTACATGCAGCCAAGGTGTTGGAAGGCATTCAGCTTGGCGACAGCATCTCCGTTAACGGAGTATGCCTGACGGTCATCTCTTTCGACAGCCGCTCGTTCAGCGTTGATGTCATGCCGGAGACATATCGCCAGACAACGCTGCATGCATTAAGTCAAGGCGATTCTGTCAATCTTGAGCGGGCGATGCAAGCCGGCGGCAGATTCGGCGGACATATCGTGCAAGGACATGTCGATGGAACGGGTCGTATAGCGGGACGCACACGAGATGCGAACGCTGTCGTATTCACAATTGATCTCGACGATCGGGAGCAGCTTCGACATATACTGCCAAAGGGCTCCATCACGATAGACGGCATCAGCTTGACTGTAGTCGGAACGACGGATACGGCATTCACCATATCGATTATCCCGCACACGCTGGCCGAGACGGCGCTTCAGCATCGGCAGACCGGCGACAAGGTCAATATCGAGTGCGACATTATTGGTAAGTATGTGGATCATCTGTTGCATTTCAAGGGCAGAAGCGAAGGGTCGGGGGCATCCGCTTCGAAATCCGCTTTAACAGAGCAATATTTGGCCGAGCATGGCTTTATATGATATTTGGAGGAGGAAAGAGACATCATGGAGCAACAGCGAGAAATAGCATTTGATTCGATTGAAGCGGCAATTGAAGATTTGAAGCAAGGACGTCCCGTTATCGTTGTGGACGATGAGGACCGTGAGAATGAAGGTGACCTGATTGCTCTGGCGGAGAAGGCGACTCCGGAAGTTATTAACTTCATGATTACGGAAGCAAGAGGACTAGTCTGCGTCCCAATTACCGAAGAGAAGGCCGAACAGCTGGATTTGCCGCCGATGGTGAAGCAGAATACGGATTATCACGGCACAGCTTTTACCGTATCCGTGGATCATGTGTCCACAACGACAGGCATTTCCGCCCATGAACGCGCGATGAGTGTGCAAGCGATGATTGATCCCGCCACATCGCCTTCCGATCTGAGACGTCCCGGCCATATTTTTCCGCTTATTGCGAAGCCAGGAGGTGTATTGCGTCGAGCCGGCCATACCGAAGCAGCTATCGATCTTGCGCTACTGTGCGGCGCGGCGCCAGCAGGCGTTATCTGCGAGATTATTAAAGCTGACGGATCGATGGCCCGATTGCCTGATCTGGCTGAATTCCGCGAGAAGCACGGCTTGAAGCTGATTACGATAGAAGATCTGATTCGCTACCGCAATGCGAAGGAGAAACTGGTAGAACGGGTTGTTGAAGTGAAGATGCCGACGGACTTCGGCGAGTTCCGTGCGGTCGCTTACAGCAATCAGGTGGACGACAAGGAACATGTCGCGCTCGTGAAGGGGGAGATCACCTCTGACCTGCCGGTTCTAGTTCGTGTCCATTCGGAATGTCTGACCGGAGATGTATTCCATTCCCACCGCTGTGATTGCGGGCCTCAGCTTGCGGCGGCGCTCCGCCAGATCGATGAAGCGGGATGCGGTGTTCTGCTTTACATGAGACAAGAAGGAAGAGGCATCGGGTTGATTAACAAGCTGAAGGCATACGCGCTTCAGGAGCAGGGGTTGGATACGGTGGAGGCCAATGCCAAGCTCGGCTTCGGCGCCGATCTGCGCGAGTATGGCATCGGAGCGCAAATATTGCGGGATCTGGGCGTCAGGAAGATGAGTCTGATGACGAATAATCCGCGCAAAATAAAAGGACTGGAAGGCTACGGACTTGAAGTGTCGCAACGCGTGCCCATTCAGATGGAAGCCAACGATAACAACCGGAATTATTTGAAGACGAAGCAATCCAAGCTGGGGCATATGCTCCGATTAGATCAATTAGAGATGAAGGGAAGCGAATAAGATGGCAAACGTATTTGAAGGAAACCTGATTTCTAGCGGATTGAAATATGGTGTAGTGGTAGGGCGATTCAACGAATTTATATCCAGCAAGCTGTTGGGAGGCGCTTTGGACGCCTTCAAGCGTCATGGCGCCGATGAGGAAGACGTAGACGTAGCTTGGGTGCCAGGCGCCTTCGAAATCCCGCTTATCGCGCAGAAGATGGCGGAGAGCGGTAAATATGACGCCGTGATTACGCTAGGAGCGGTCATTAGAGGCTCCACGCCGCACTTTGATTATGTGTGCAACGAAGCGGCGAAAGGCGTGGCCGCCGTCAATCTGAAGACAGGCGTGCCAACGATATTCGGGGTTCTAACCGTCGATTCCATCGAGCAAGCGATTGAACGTGCAGGCACGAAGGCCGGCAATAAAGGGTACGAGGCGGCAGTTACCGCGATCGAAATGGCTAATTTGACCAAACAGCTCGAGGGCTAAGCAGGGAGTAGCTTCCCGAAACGAAATCTACTATTATATAATAAGTAGCTAAGAAGGTATATTCGGGAGGAAAGCAACTTGTCTGTGCTGTATAAGCTGGAAGCATTCGAAGGCCCGCTTGATCTCCTGCTTCATCTAATTGATAAAGCCGAGATTGATATTCATGAAATATCGATAAGCGAAATCACGATTCAATATATGGAATATCTGGATGCCATGAAGGAACTGGAGCTTGAAGTGACAAGCGAATTCCTGGTCATGGCGGCCACGCTGCTGGCCATCAAAAGCAAGCAGCTGCTGCCCAAGCCACCCGTATTCGAGGATGAAATCTATGAGGACTGGCAAGATGACGGACTGGATCTTCGGGACGAGCTTATTCATAAGCTGGTGGAATACCGGAAGTTCAAAGTGATCGCGGAGCAACTGCAGGAGAAGGAGCTGCAGCGCAGTCTCGTCTATTCGCGAGAGCCGGAAGATATGACGCCGTTCTTGAAGGAACGCTTCGTCAATCCAGTGGAAGGGCTTCGCTTGAGCGACTTAATCGCCGCATTCCAGAAGGCGCTGCGCAGAGCGGCGAGGCGCAATATCATTGCGACGGTGCAACGGGATGAGATATCCGTCAAGGATCGCATCGTCGACATCGTCGATATATTGAGGCAGCATGAGACCGTCCGGTTCTCCAAGCTGATTCGCGAGAATATGGACAGACATGAGATCGTGGTTACATTCCTTGCCATTCTAGAGCTGATGAAGATGAAAAATATTAGCTGCTATCAGCATGGATTGTTCGACGATATCGTCATCCAGTGGAGAGGAGAAGTCAGTCCGGATGGATTATCAGAACTTGAAATCAATTATTGAGGGATTGCTGTTCATGGCCGGAGACGAAGGCCTAACGAAGCGGCAACTGGCTGATATTATGGAGATCGATCCAGAATTCGCGGTGGACTTGATCTATGATCTGCAGCGCGATCTGGAACGGGAAGGAAGAGGCGTCCAGATCGCGGAGGTAGCCTCAGCGTTCCGCTTGACAACTAATGCGGAGCATGCGCCTTACTTCGAGAGGATGGCATACACGCCAACCCGTGCTCAGCTGTCCCAGGCAGCTCTGGAGACGCTCTCGATTGTCGCTTACAGACAACCGATAACGCGGATCGATATTGAAGAGATTCGTGGTGTGAAGTCGGACCGGGCTATTCAGACGCTTGTGTCCAAGGATCTGATCGAAGAAGTGGGTCGTGCGGAGGCGATCGGCAGACCGATTCTATATGGTACTACGAAATCATTCCTGGATTATTTCGGTCTTCCTTCCTTGAAGGAATTACCTGAACCCCGCGATATCGAATTGGACGACGAACTGGATGACGGTACCCAGATGCTGTTCGAGCGGCTGGAAGGCCGTCAAATAACAATTGAAGAAATAAAAGAATGAGAACTGACCGCATGGCTATACTATATTTAACCATACTTGGGGAATCGGGGAGGATAACGATGCTCGGAACCCTGTACGGTTGGATAGTGGCCTGCGGTTTTTTTGTGTTGCTCGCCACTGCGATGTTATCGCCAATCGTTATTACGGCACAATTTGCCAAGCAAGGGAAAAATGAAGAGATGGAGATTAGGGTGAATGGGTTATTCGGTCTTCTCTCTTATAAGTTGAAAGTACCGGTAATGAAATGGCAGGGCGCTTCGCTGCAAGTGGAAGAAGATAGTAGGAAAGTCGGAGCAGGCATCAATTCCTGGAGACACGATGAGGAAGATATCGATGCAGAGAAGGTAGCGAACGGAGTAGAGAAATTCAAACATGCACTCCGTTTGACCCGGAATATGAAAGAGTGGGCGAAGAGAACGCTTGCCAAAGTGAAACTGGTGGAGTGGAGATGGTCAACTTCTGTTGGAACAGGCGACGCGATGTGGACGGCGATGACGACAGGCTTGATATGGTCGGTCAAGTCGTCGATCATCGGCGTGCTGTCGCAACTGGTGCAATTGAAAGTCCAGCCAGTGATGAACGTCACTCCCCAATTTGCGCGACCTGCATTTTCAACGGAATGGACGTGCATAGCGAAAATACGCTTCGGTTATGCTATGCTTGCCGGACTGCAGCTATTGGTTCGCATGAAGAAATGGAAAGGAGGCGTCAAGGCATGGCAGAACATCCTATTCAAGGCCTAATGCAAACCGCAATGGAAAATATCAAAGAAATGGTCGATGTCAATACAATCGTCGGCGATCCCGTTCAAACGCCGGACGGCAGTGTCATTATGCCGATATCCAAAGTAGGCTTCGGCTTCGTGGCAGGCGGCAGTGAATTCAAGATGGGGGAGACGGAAAAACTTCATGGCACCGATGGGGCCGGAGGTGGGTCCGACGCACATAAAGCATCTGTGCATATGCCGTTCGGCGGCGGCAGCGGCGGCGGCGTATCCATTACCCCCATCGCATTCCTCGTAGTAGGAGCGCATGGCGTGAAAATTGTACCGCTGGACAATCAAACGCATCTGTATGAACGCATTATCGAGTCCGCCCCTGGCGTTGTGGATAAGCTCCAAACGATGTTCAAAAAAACCATCTAATGACAGCGGTACGGATTACGTCGAAACTGCAGCCATTATCGATGACGATTCACTACAATAAGCCTGATGAACCATCATCGTGACGCGCGAACTGCCCGAAAGGGCAGTTTTTCATTTTTTACCCCTTTAAGTTCGTCTACACTTCCATGTACAAGCATATACTACCCTTAACGATGGAACGCTAAAGCAAATATTTAGTATGCAATGCCAACGAGAGGAGTTAACGAACAAGATGGGCTTCACATTCAGAATCAATGCCAGTCGATCTATTTTGATGACGATAACAGTTATGCTGGTAACCATATTGGGGGTGACACCAGCCATCTCCGCCAAACCGGATGCTATTAAAACGAAGGCTAAAGCAGCTGCCTTAATTGATGTAACCTCGGGGAGACTTCTATATAGCTACAATGGAGATGAAGAGCTTCGCATTGCGAGCTTGACTAAAATAATGACAGCAATCGTAGCGATCGAGCATAGCGATATTCGTGATACCGTGAAAGTGTCAAAGCGTGCTGTCGGTAAAGAAGGTTCCTCCATCTATCTGCAACTGAACGAAGAAATGAGTTTGTCGAATATGTTGTTCGGATTGATGCTTCGGTCCGGTAACGATGCGGCAACAGCTATCGCTGAGCATGTTGGAGGAACGGAAGAAGGCTTCGTCTATCTGATGAATGAGAAAGCGGCGTTCCTCGGACTTGCACATACGCAATTCCGTAATCCGCACGGGCTGGATGCCGACGGGCACTATTCTTCGGCCAATGACATGGCCAAGCTTACCGCCTATGCGTTGCATAATCAGGTATTCGCGGAAATCGTGGCAACGAAGCAGAAAAAGGCGCCTAATCCCAATGATTCATGGGATTACAGCTGGAGGAACAAAAATAAAATGCTGACGATGTATGAAGGGGCGGATGGCGTGAAAACCGGTTATACGAAAAAATCGTTTCGCTGTCTTGTCAGCTCAGCTACTCGTAACGGCCAGCAGCTCGTAGCAGTGACGATTAACGATGGGGATGACTGGGCGGATCATCGAGATTTGCTGGATTGGGGATTCCGCCATTACCCTTTGCAGCAGATTACTTCCAAAGGCGAGGCCATAGAAGGTACGACAATCGTGGTAGGACAGAGCTTTCATTACCCTCTGACAACTGATGAGTATTCCGGTATTACCAGTGAAATCGTCTGGACGGAACAGGGAAGCGAAGCTCATGCGCTCGGCGACAGAGGCAAAATGAGTTGGAGGCTTAACGGAGAGACGATCGGCTCCGTGCCATTGTATGAGTCAGGCAGCGCCAAGCTGAAGACACGAGCACACGCCAAGCGCTCTGAGCAATCGTTGAAACAATTTCGCAAAGCGAGCAAGTATGAAGACTCCATCATTAAAAAATGGAAACGAATCATTGGTGTTGGACGATAGCGAGTATGGGAGGGGAGGCGTAACTATGGTGAATTGGATATGGCTGTTCTTAATTGTCGCAAGCGTATTAGTAGCCGCATTCACCGGTGAGATGGACACGGTGACGGCGGCCGCCTTCGATGGCGCAAAATCAGGCGTAACGGTCAGTTTTGGGCTGATCAGCATAATGGTATTCTGGCTGGGCATGATGCGTATTGCCGAAGATGCCGGATTGTTGAAAAAACTGGCGATCATGTTGGGTCCAATCGTTCGATGGCTGTTCCCCGATGTGCCCAAGGATCATCCTGCATTAGGCTATATAATGAGTAATCTCAGCGCGAATCTGTTCGGCCTCGGCAACGCGGCAACACCGATGGGTATTCGAGCAATGCAAGAGCTGCAGAAGCTGAATCGGGACAAAGAAACGGCGACGCCGGCGATGTGTACATTGCTGGCGCTCAATACGTCTAGCATAACCCTTGTGCCAACCACCTTGATTGCCATTCGGATGAACTACAACTCCGCCAATCCCGCAGAAATTATCGGTACGACGCTTGCCGCAACCTTCATCGCCACCTTTGCCGCAATTGCCGCAGACAGGTGGTATCGACGGAAGGCGCAATCACCGCCAAGAACTCCAACTACGGACAAATCAAGTAGCTTAGCTCAGCCCTCGGGAGGTGGCGAGGTTGTATAATTGGTTCGCCTCGATATCCTCATGGATGATTCCCGCGATTATCGTCTTCATTCCTCTGTATGCAGCTATGAGAAGGAAATTGCCCGTCTATGAGACGTTCGTGGAGGGGGCGAAGGACGGCTTCGGTACTGCCATCAGCATCATTCCCCATCTGGTTGGCATGATGGTGGCCATCAGTATGTTCCGGGCATCCGGTGCGATGGAGCTGATGCTATCGGCGGTACGCCCGCTGTTCGACTGGCTCGGCATTCCGAGCGAAGTGCTGCCGCTTGGCTTGCTGCGACCATTGACTGGCGCGGGATCGCTTGCTTTTACCGCAGATCTGATTGGCACGTACGGACCGGATTCCATGATCGGCCGAATCGCATCGACGATACAGGGCAGTACGGATACAACGTTATATGTGCTGACCGTGTACTTCGGAGCAGTCGCCGTGAGACGTACGCGTTATGCGCTGAAGGTAGGTCTGTTCTCTGATTTGGTAGGCTTCGTCGCGGCAATTATGATCTGTATGTACATATTCGGATAAACTGGCTTGAGATTTGCACTCGATATCGTTATGATGGAGAGTGAGGTGAAAGAATTGGATCGTTTACAGAAAATATTAGCGCAAGCGGGTGTAGCTTCCCGCCGCAAATGCGAAGAGCTGATTCAATCCGGCGTCGTAGAGGTTAACGGAGAGAAAGTGACTGCGCTTGGAGTCAAGGCGGATGCCGCAGCTGACATCATCACCGTGAACGGTAAGCCGATACGCGGGGAGAACAAGCTATACTTGATGTTGAACAAGCCTAAGGGTGTTATTACTAGCGCGACCGATCCCAAAGGCCGGAAGGTCGTCACGGATTTCCTGCACGGCATTAAAGAACGCGTCTATCCCGTTGGACGTCTGGACTACGATACGGAGGGGCTCCTGCTTCTAACGAACGATGGGGAGTTCGCGAACTTGCTCACTCATCCCAAGCATCATGTACCGAAGACGTATCATGCTACCGTGAACGGTATCCCGCACGGCACTGCATTGGAGCGGCTGCAGAAGGGGATTAAGCTGGAGGACGGCATGACTTCTCCCGCTGAAGTGGAGTATGTGGATGTGGATCTGGACGGGAACAAGTCAACCGTATCCATTACAATCCATGAAGGGCGCAATCGGCAAGTCAGGCGGATGTTCGAAGCGATCGGCCATAAGGTAACGCGTCTGCGACGTATCCGATTCGGTGAGCTGGGGCTGGAATCGCTGCACCGGGGGAAGTTCAGACACTTGACGCCGCAAGAGGTGAAGGAGCTGCTGGACGGGGCGCGCAAGACACATAAAGTTCATAAATAGTGAACGGCGGCGGCAGTAATTGCCGTCGACTTTTCGTTATAATGAAATCATTGCTCATGAAATATTGGTGGTGAGAACACATAATGAGAAAAAACCGAAAGAAAGTGCAAATTGTGATTCTGATCGCTGTATTCATCATCGGGGGATACGCCATCGGGAGTACGCTGTTCGGCGAAGAAGATACGGGACAGATCAAAGTGGGGATGGAACCGCCTCCGTTCACGCTGGCTGATCTTGACGATAATCCCCAATCTCTGTCTAACTACACGGGACAGCCCGTCATCATTAACTTCTGGGGAACGTTCTGCGAACCTTGCGTCAAGGAGATGCCCGAATTCGAACGCCAATACGAGAAGTGGAAGGACAGGGGGTTGGTCATTCTTGCGATCAATCTGAGCGAGGACACGCTCTCCGTCAACAATTTCGTAAAACGGTTCAATTTAAGCTATCCCATCCTGCGCGATGTCAATCGCAAAACCGAGCGCAAATACGGCTTGCGCCAGTATCCGACGACATTCTTCGTGAAGCCTGACGGCAAGCTGATGGAGGTCGTCGTCGGGGGAATGAGCGAAGAGCAGATCAACTCGAGAGTTGAGCGTCTGCTGCAGTCATAGGAGGTCATCACTTGTTACTACCGGAAAATACGAAATGCGAGTGCGGTCACCAGAACGCTATTGGAACCGTGCTGTGCGAATCTTGCGGCAAGCCGCTGGATAAGGAGATGCTGCAAGCGGAATCACCGCTTGAGATGCGTTATGACGGCGTAGCCAGAAGATCGCAGAAGAGCAACCCCAATCCGATTGATCAAATATGGAATTTCTTCTCCTCGGTGAAGATAGCCATCTACTTAATTGTCATCACATTCCTTGGGGCGATGCTCGGCACGATTTATCCCCAAGAGAGCACATTCATAAGCAAAACATTCGATGCGGCTTCTCACTACGAGGAATCATATGGCTTGCCGGGAAAAATCTATTATCTACTGGGATTGTCTCATACTTATGAGAGCTGGTGGTTCATTGGGCTGCTTGTCATGATTGGCGCATCTCTGATCATATGCAGTCTGGATCGGGTGCTACCGCTGTATCGAGCACTTAAGAAGCAGCAGATCCGCAAGCATCACCAATTTATTCTTAGGCAGAAGACAGTCTATAAGACGAGATTAGAAAGCGATGTCAACGAATGGACGGAACAGGTCGCCGATGCGCTGAAGGGCAAAAGGTACAAGGTTCATCGCGACGGTACCGCATTGCTTGCTGAGAAAAACCGCTTCAGCAGATGGGGGCCCTATATTAATCACATCGGTCTTATTCTGTTCCTGCTCGCAGCGCTGGCTCGAAGCATCCCTGGCTGGGAGATGGACGAGTATGTGAAAATAACGGATGGCGATACAGTGCCTGTCCCTGGCACCAACGATCAGTATTATATTAAAAGCGAAAAGTTCATTGTGGAATATTACGCCGAAGAGGAACTTCCCGAGGAACTGAAGGGCACGATGCGTGCCAAAAACTTCGAGACGAAAGCCGTGTTGTACGAATGTGTGGAAAACTGCGGCCTGGAATCGCTGAACGAACCCATCCTGAAGGAAGTGAAGCGGCACTCCATCATCGTGAATGATCCGCTGAAATACAAAGGCTTGAAGCTGTATCAATTCGATTTCGATCTGAATCCCCGGCTCAATGCTGTCCATCCCGTGTTGGAAGACAAGCGTACGGGTGAAACATACGGCCCATTCTATCTGCCGATGAAGGATGGCGAGACAAGGCATCAGCTCGGTCCGTTCACATTAGAGCTGTATGCGAACTTTATGGAGTTCGGTCTGGACAGCAATGGTGATCCTACGACTCTCTCCAGGGATCCCAATGCGCCTGCCTTCATCTTCACCGTGAAAGGACCGGGACTTCTTCCGGAGGGCGAGCCATATATGTACTTCCCAATGCAGAAGGATAAGGTGAGATTCTCACAAGATACGATCAATCGGGAGTTGTCCGAGAAGATTGAGATCAGAGTGGACGGCATGGAGAACGTAGAGTTCTCAGAAGCGTCAACGTATTTGAACGTCCGTGTAGATCGAGCGCTCCCCTACATCTGGATAGGCGCGGCATTTTCCATGATTGGCTTGTTAATGGGTTCTTACTGGCAGCATCGCCGCATTTGGTTGCGTGTGGATGACAGCGAGCTTGCGCTGGGCGCACATACGAATAAAAACTGGTTCGGCATGCGTCAAGATGTCGCGGCAGTATTGAAGAAGACAGGGATCGATATCGACCCTAAGTCTCTGGATAACGGAGGGAAAAACGCGTGAGTTTACTCGATTTTAGTAGTGATGTATTTTTGGCGGCATTTTTTCTGTACTGCTTTGCGTTTCTGTTTTATATGATTGCAATTGCGGGGAAACAGTGGAGCAACCGGGATCCTCAGAAGCATGAGAAGAAGTGGGGGAAAATTGCTTTTATCGTGTCAAGTCTCGGCTTGACTGCCCATCTCACCTTCTTTTTTACCCGCTGGATTGGCGGGGGCCAAATACCAACGAGCAATATGTATGAGTTCATGACATTTCTTGGCATGGCCATCATGATCGCGTATACCATCGTTTACTTGATTTACCGCAAGCCATTGCTGGGTATGTTCGCCCTTCCGCTAACGGTAATTATCATTGGGTACGCATCCGTCTTTCCACAGGAAGTGCAGCCGCTTATTCCTGCGCTTGATTCCATCTGGCTGAAGGTGCATGTCACGACGGCAGCGCTTGGTGAAGCTTTCTTCGCCGTCGGTTTTGCCGCGGGTTTGATGTATTTGCTAAGGGTTACAGACTATAATGATAAGAGCAAGCAAGCTAGAAGGGCTCAGTTCTGGGTAGAATTCACACTGTATTCCATTACAGTCATTGTGGGCTTCATTATTGTCGTGTTCGCGTTCCGCGCTGTCGGCTACGAAGCGGACTTTACGAGAGAGAAAGCGGTGGTAGACGCTAAAGGTGTGGTGCAGACGACAGTGGAAGAAGAACATTACACGCTGCCACCGATCGTGAAGCCGTACAATAGCGAAGTTGTTGCTATGCAGCCGTTCCTCGGCATGGAGAAGCCGTTATTCCAAGCGCCAGACTGGATGAACGGTGTAAGCGCAGGCCGCAAGCTGAATACGGTCATATGGTCCATCATTGCCGGTACGATTCTGTACGGCCTGCTGCGATTGGCATTCAGGAGGCGTCTCGGAGCTGTGATTCATCCCGTCATGGACGGCATTGATCCTGATGATCTGGACGAGATTAGTTACCGCGCCATCGCGATCGGCTTCCCTATCTTCACGCTGGGAGCATTGATCTTCGCGATGATCTGGGC
Organism: Paenibacillus chungangensis; assembly: GCF_042675905.1. NCBI lineage: Bacteria > Bacillati > Bacillota > Bacilli > Caryophanales > Paenibacillaceae > Paenibacillus > Paenibacillus chungangensis. Next base: position 583,993 of record NZ_JBHTJZ010000005.1, read on the forward strand.
TGAGATTGCATGGGGTAGATTCTGGGGGTGGGATCCCAAGGAAGTGTGGGCTCTCATTACTTGGCTGTTCTACAGTGCGTATCTTCACTTCCGGCTGTCTCGCGGCTGGCAGGGACGTCCGTCCGCGTGGTTGGCGGTTATCGGCTTCGTCATCGTATTATTCACGCTGATCGGGGTCAATCTGATTATCGCGGGTCTGCATTCGTATGCAGGTGTGTAATATCGGAAAAGAAAGTAGCGGGAAGGAGTTGTAATGATGCCGGATTATGGTAATCGCATATTGGTCGTCGACGATGAAGAGAGAATAAGACGACTGTTGAAGATGTACTTGGAGAAGGAAGGCTATACAATCGATGAAGCGGAGGACGGAGAATCCGCGCTGAGAATGGCAGTGAGCGGCGATTATGCGTTGATTCTGCTGGACGTCATGCTTCCTGGCATAGACGGGGTAGAGGTGTGCTCGCGTCTTCGCCAGGTCAAGTCTACGCCTGTTATTATGCTTACAGCCAAAGGAGAAGAGATGAACCGTGTGCAAGGCTTCGAGGTAGGGGCTGACGATTATGTCGTGAAGCCGTTCAGCCCGCGGGAGGTCATCTACCGGGTGAAGGCCATTCTTCGTCGATCTTCGGCTACCGCGTTTCTGACGAAGGAGAATAATACGAGCAACAATATCGTCTTCCCTCATCTTGTCATTGAGCATGACGCACATAGAGTAACAGCAGGCGGCCAGGAGGTAAGCCTAACTCCGAAGGAATATGAGCTGCTGCATTATTTGGCTGTCTCGCCGGACAAGGTGTTCTCCAGGGAGGAATTGCTGAAGGATGTTTGGAATTATGAGTTCTTTGGCGATTTGCGAACGGTAGATACACATGTGAAGCGGCTGCGGGAGAAGCTGAACAAGGTGTCGCCAGAGGCAGCCGGGATGATTACGACAGTATGGGGCGTAGGATACAAGCTGGAGGTTCCCAAGTAACATGAAGTTGTGGAACCGCCTCGCTCGACTGCTCTGGTACAGCGTCATCGGCAAGCTATGGGCGACGATCATGTTGCTCGTAGCGGTCGTGCTGCTCATATTAGGTGTATTCCTGCTGCAATACATCGATATCTGGTTCGACGAGAAGAATTCGCATGACATTAAAGTATTATTCGTCATTACAGCGACAATCGGGTTCCTGCTGTCCACCTTCTTCGCCTTCTTCCTATCGACTAAAATCCAGCAACCGCTGCTCCAGCTGAAAAATGCGGCCGATTCCGTCTCGCAAGGCGACTACAGCACGCGGGTCAATATTCGTTCATCGGATGAAATCGGCCAGCTGGCCAATACGTTCAATCATATGACAGAGCAATTGGATAAGCTGATTCACGATTTGAACGACGGACGCAATCACTTGGCCAGTATATTGAGGAGCATGGGCGACTCCGTCATTACATTCGATGCGGATGGGCAGGTTACGCTGACGAATCCGAGTGGGCACCTGCTTCTCAATCAATGGTCCGGACTGGAATCGGCTTGGGATGATCCTACAGCTGGATCGTCTCTCACTATGAGCGTTCCGGTTCCGTTAAGAGAGTTATTCTACAGTGTGAAGGAGCGGGGGAGAGATCTTACGGAGAATATTCATGTTCACAGCAGCGTCTGGTCAGTGGTCATGGCTCCTCTGCAATCGGGAGGAGTCGTTCGCGGCGCAGTAGCCGTTATCCGGGACGTCACGGAGGAGCATAAGCTTGACAAGATGCGCAGGGACTTCGTCGCCAACATTTCGCACGAGATTAGAACGCCACTCTCTATGCTACAGGGCTATAGTGAAGCGCTGCTGGACGATATTGTCGCTTCTCCTGAGGATCGGAAGGAGCTCGTTCAGGTCATTTACGATGAATCGCTTCGAATGGGCAGACTAGTGAACGATTTCCTGGACATCGCGCGCATGGAAGCGGGGCATGTCGATATGCACTTCCAGGAGATTGACTTGCGGAATATACTCACAAGGGTTCATCGCAAGTTCGGCGTATACGCGAAGGAACGGGGAGTGGATCTGCATGTGCATATGCCGCATGAAGCCCTCTTGCTGCGTCAGGCGGACGAGGATCGGTTGGAACAGGTGCTGACGAATTTGATGGACAATGCGCTTCGTCATACGCCGGCGGGCAAGTCCATCGCGATTACAGGGGAGCATCTGCAAGTGAACGGCACTTCCTACATTCAGCTTCAAGTGAAGGATGAAGGGCAAGGCATTCCGCAGGAAGACGCCCCATACATCTTCGAACGGTTCTATAAGGCGGACAAAGCCAGAAAGCGTGGGGCGTCAGGAGGCACGGGCCTTGGTCTCGCGATCGTGAAAAATTTGATCGACCTTCATCATGGACGGATCGTTGTCGACAGCGTAGCGGGTTCAGGCACGACCTTTACGTTGTTGCTGCCTGTCGAAGCACATGAATAAGCGAGCTCGTATTGGTGCGATTTCTGTCCGAATAAGTGATTTAATCGAAAGCGTTCCGTCCAGGGACGCTTTTTTTGTTGAAGCAAGCCGATTAATCTTGTTGTACGTGAAACAAAAAAAGCCCCCCGCTTACAAGGTTGCAAGGTTGCAAGCGAGAGGGCGTACTATTAACATGACTGCTGCTATGGCAAAATAATTTCCTTGGCCGTATTCAATCCGGACATGTCGGTCAATTGCAGCAGCACTTCTTTCGGTGTGCCCTTGTCGACGCGCAATACCATAATGGCGGAGCCGCCTTCCAACTGGCGCCCTACCTGCATGGTGGCGATGTTGACATTATTGTTGCCAAGCAGCGTGCCAACGCTGCCGATAATACCGGGCTTGTCGTTATGAGCAATCAAAATCAAATTGCCTTCCGGCGTAACATCAACAGGGTACTTGTCGATTTGCACGATGCGAGGACCATACCCTGTTAATAGAGTACCCGCAACAGAACGCTCTTCCTTCTTCGTGCGAAGGCTTACCGTAACCAAATTGGTGAAATCTTTCGATTTGTGCGATTTCTGAACGATAATGTTAATATCGCGCTGCTTGGCAAGGTGCATGGAGTTGACAATGTTCACCTGTTCCGATCCCAGATGGTGGGAGAGTAAGCCACGCATAATGTAACGCGTAATTGGCTGTGTATCCACTTCTGCCAGCTCGCCGGCATACTGGACGGTAATCTCTTGAACGGCTCCCTCGGACGCCTGAGCGATGAAGCTGCCCAGCTTCTCTCCAAGCTCGAAGTACGGCTGCAGCTTGCTCTGAAGATTAGCTGGAATAGGAGGCATATTAACGGCGTTCATGAACGGCTCGTTACGCAGAATATGCAACACCTGCTCCGATACGTCGATGGCGACATTCTCCTGCGCTTCCACTGTCGAAGCGCCAAGATGCGGCGTGACGATAATGCTTGGATGTCCCAGGAAAGGGTGATCCGCAGCTGGAGGCTCCTTCTCGAACACATCGAATGCAGCGCCTGCGACGATGCCTTCGTCAATAGCTTCAACTAGCGCCTGCTCGTCGATGATGCCGCCTCGCGCACAATTCACAATACGCATGCCGCGCTTCATGACGTCGAATTGCGACTTGCCGATCATGTGGCGAGTCTCGGGTGTTAGCGGTGTATGAACGGTGATGAAATCAGCATTTCTGACAATGTCATCGACGCTGCCCAGTTTCACGCCCAGTTTCTCCGCACGCTCCTCCGTCATGAACGGATCGAAGCCAAGAATATTCATTCCGAACGCTTTAGCTCGCTTGGCTACCTCGCTGCCGATACGGCCCATGCCAAGGACGCCCAGCGTCTTGTTACGAAGCTCTACTCCAAGGAACGATTTGCGATCCCATGTCCCCGATACCGTCTTCTTGTACGCTTGCGGAATGTGACGGGCCAGCGCCATCATCATGGCGAAAGTATGCTCGCAAGTGGTAATGGTGTTGCCGTCAGGGGCGTTAATGACGATAATGCCGTTCTGTGTCGCAGCTTCCAGATCGATGTTGTCTACGCCGACACCTGCTCGTCCAACGACTTTAAGCTTCTTTCCCGCTCCCATAATGTTTGCGGTGACGCGTGTCTGGCTTCGAACAAGCATGGCGTCATAATCACCGATAATAGCGATAAGCTCCTCTTCGCTTAACCCTGTCTTCTTGTCTACTAATACGTCTGAAGCATCAACAAGCTGCTGGATACCCATATCGCTAATGGGATCCGATACTAACACTTTGAACATATACTGCAGGCCTCCTAGACTGTACGAAGCCATGCTTGCTGGCTTCGCCGTATTATGAACAGAAAAACCCTCTACCCGCGTTGTTGGTATGGCGGGTTGAGAGTTCCATCAACGATCGTTCGGACTTTCTCTATTTTATAGCATGATTATGGCTTATTGCAATGCTCTAACTTGCTCATTTATGAATTTTTCGTTATGATTCTGTCATCCTTGATCGTGTTCGACAAAAATGTTGCCCTTTTTTCCTCTTAATTCATGTCCGGCAGAAAGAAGGGGAGCTGAGGCAGCAGCTCATCGTTGTAAAGCTTGTTCTTGAAGGAAATGAAGTGGCCGCTTGGTACAGCTTCCGTACTTAGAAGGAGATCCATCAATGCATTGAAGCTCTGCAGTTTCAACTTTGCCGCTCCGCCTGAATCGATGAACAGATCCACTCTGCTCGTCAAGTCATGCGGAAAGAAGGGATATAGATTGGAACTGTCAGCCAGGTAACCCGATACGATGCTGTTTTTCACAACGAGCGGCTTGTCCTGCCATTTGTCCAGCGCTAGCAGGTCCGGCGCGTTATACTCTCCCGGAATTTCAGGATCGACGGATGCAGCCCATTTTTGCATCGCCAAGTAATAACTGTTCTGAGCCTCTAGTGATTGCTTGACTGCTTTAAGGTATGTTTCATCATTCACAATATAATGATAAAGCTCGTCATCATTTTTGGTTTTTGCAGCTTTCTCAGCTTGTGCCGCTGCATCCTGGAACAGCTGCATGCTGCGGATGTACTGAATTTGCGCTTCTTCCAACAGCAAGGATTTACCCATATCGTAAGCGCTGGCCTCTTCCGCTTTCCGTTTGGACAATTTGCCCAGATTTTTGAATGCGGCCTCTGCTTCGACATGTTCGCTGCGGGCCAGCTTGTTCATCGTATTTAACCATTCGTTTTGAAATTCACGATACGGAGAAAATACAGTATGATAGAAAGAGACGAGATCTTGTTGCTGATAAGGGACGGCGAATTCATCAAGCGCTTCAGCTTCCATTTGTGCGGAATATTTCGCTTCGATTCGATCAGAGCCAATCTGAACGCCGTAGAAGAATGCTCCGACAGCCAGAATGAGCATGAACAGGAACCCTAAGCTAAATAACAATGCTGTTGCTGTAAATCTTTTTTCCATGATTAATCTCCTTCTATGTATGAAGTATAGGTTGACATCACAATTCAGCAATTAGGAGGAAACATTCGGGTATGAAAAAATTCGATATTCGGAACATACGCATCCGCAAGGTGAACGTTGATGAACTAGATGACCGGATGCTGCTTATCAACTTATATGTCACTCAGGCGCTTACTTTTATTATCGGTTTCATATGGATATTATTTCAGCATCAAAATTTCTTGGAACTGTTCGCGTTTCCCGCAACGTTTCATTTTGCAGCCTGGGGTCTCCTTTTCGCAGGGGGTGTCATTCTCGTCGATTTGCTCATATCTCGCTGGGTGCCGGAGGAGGCTGCAGACGATGGCGGCGTGAATGAGCGAATATTCGGCAACAGGCCGATCTGGCATATCGGACTCCTGTCCCTTGTCGTTGCGATATGTGAAGAGCTGCTGTTCAGAGGAGCGATTCAGCACGCGATAGGTCCTTATTGGACGAGCATCATATTCGCGGCGATTCATGTCCGCTATTTGCGCCACTGGATCCCGACAGGACTCGTATTCTCCATCAGCTACGGTTTGGGCTGGATTTATATCCAAAGCGGTAGCATTTGGGCTCCCATTATAGCACATTTTGTGATCGACTTCGTGATGGGTCTCATCATTCGTTTCAGGAGGGAGTCATGAACCGAAGGGAGAAGTACAGCCGAAGCCGGAAGGAGCCGGTAAACATACATGCCAAAAAACAGAGCGTCGTCTCCAAAGAAGCAGTTTCTTCAGAAGATCGAGCCCTGCCTTCAAGACGCATAAAATTTCCATCCAGCACCAATAAAATATCCAAATGGTACTACAATATCATGATTGTGCTGTTTCTAGTTCTGGTTGTCTGCTTGTTCTGGTACGGGACGACTTTTACTCATCAAGAGTAAAGCCAATCGTCGCAGGATCGATGAATACGTAATCCCTTCCGGCAATTTGGGTCAGCAGCTCATCCAACGCCTTGGCTGTCCATTCCAGCTCGTGCATGAGAATGTTGGCCCCGGGGTGGAGCTGCTCCATGACGTTGGCAATGACAACTTCAGGTTTCCCTTTTGCTGACTTGTCCCAATCGAGTGACCCGTTGGACCATGTCATATATAGCATTCCTTGTTTTTTGGCGGTGTCCTTGACGATATCGCTTCCGGCTCCGAACGGGGGTCTGAAAAACTTCGGCTTTTCCCCGATCAAAGCTTCCACATCTTCCTGCACCTTTCCCAGTTGGCTCTCCACTTTTTCCAATTCCTCATTTTTCAGATTGATATGATCATAGGAATGGTTGCCTAACGTATGTCCTCTTTCATGCATCAATTTAAGTAGCTCCGGATTCTGCTTGACCCGATAGCCGTTGACGAAGAATATCGCTTTAGCTCCGTGTTTATCCAATGTGTCCAGCATGCTGGTCAGCACCGTCTCGTCTTTCGGTCCGTCGTCGAAGGTCAGTAGCACGGCTCTCTCAGGGGCTTCGTCTTCATCGATGGGAACGAAGCGATACACCTTATTCATGCTGTATTTTGCCTTGATAGGTTCCGCCGATCCTTCAGGCACAGCTTCTGGATCGGGTGTCCTTGACGGTGCTATGCTCTGCACAGGGGCTGTGGTTGTGACTACAGCGTCGCGAGGAGCTGCCTCCTGTGGCGGAGCAGTGATAGAATGTGACTGTACGACCGGTTCCGCAGTCGGAGTCGCTGCGCCTCCGCTGCAGCCGGCTAGCAAGAAGAACAGAAGCGGGACCATTCGCCAATTACGTTTTTTCATATTCTAATCCCTCCGTAATATTCGGGTAACGAGCTACAATAGGTTCATTTAAATATCATATGGGGGTACGGCATCAACGTCAATCATTTCCTGTGAGAACGAAGCATGAGCCGAATTCGCCAGGGAATAATAATGCTGTAACGAGAAGACAAGGAAGAGGTGAACCACTTGAGAATGAGCAGCTTCATGCTTGGAGGCTTGTTGGGAGCCATGGCTGCGATGTACGCGACGCGCAGACGTCCCGAGCTGATGGCACGCGCCTGCAATGCGATGACAGATGCGGGTGCGGCAATGGCAGGTAAGGCAATGTCGATGTGGCTGAATGCTGATAGGAAGAAGGCGGCTGCCGAAGCCCCAAAGCCTGCAGACGATACCGCAGAACGATCCGGCGTCGCTTGGGAGCAAATTGAAGCCATCATTAGCAGCGACCCGGCCGTTAAGAAAGAAGTGGATAAAATAAAGGCGGCATCGTCCGGCATAACCCATTAACAGTCTTGATGCAAGAATCGTTGCGGATTGGTTTGTAAAGGCAAACATCCGTTATAACGGTTCTTTTTTTTGTGCAATAATAGTGCATTCCTGAACCAGAAGTGGTAAAGTAGTTGTAAGTATGGGTGTGCGCATATTCTTGGCACATTGGGTTGAAATGATCATACGCTATTACGACAGCTGCTGCAGAGGAGGATCCTGTCATGAAAATCGAACGGATTAGTGGGGACAGAATAAGGATTTTCCTAACGTTCGACGATTTGTTGGAACGTGGGATCCAGAAGGAAGATATGTGGCGCGAGCCTCCGAAGCTTCATGAACTGTTCCTGGAGATGATGGAGCAGGCTTACAATGAACTCGGCTTTGAAGCAAGCGGTCGTCCTCTTGCAGTAGAAGTATATGCTATGCCAGCGCAAGGTATGGTAGTCATCGTGACCAGAGGCAAGCAGGGAAGCGTCGATGATGGGTTGCGTGACGAAGACGAACTCGACGATGACATATATGATATGGAAGTGACGATGGAACTAAGCGATATCATCATGTACGCTTTCCGTGACTTCGAAGATGTAATCTCCATATCCACAGGATTAATGTCGGCAGGCATCACGGAGGGCGGCCAGCTCTATTCTTATAATGACAAGTGGATTATGGTTCTGGAGCCATCCCAGATCGATTCCGCCCGGCATAACGCTGCCATTGCTTTGTTGGCGGAATACGGTGAAGCGACATCTGTCACCTATGCTATGCTGGAGGAGTATGGGAAGGTTATTATGGCGGAGGATGCGGTCAAGACCGTTTGCGATCATTTTAATTTCTAGCCTTTTTGGATTCTACTTAGTAACATCTGCAGTCGAACGCACTGCGGATGTTTTTTATTTCGCAGACTTCAGTCGGCTATTCACTGGAATATGAAGTGCACCGAGGGCTCATATTAGAAGTATGAAGGCGGTGGATATGGTGGATAACGAAAAAAGCGATGTGTTGCATGCGACTCAGCTTGTCATCGAACAGGCTTTGGAGCGTTTAGGATACGGCAAGGATATGATTGAACTGCTGAAGGAGCCGCTTCGGATGCTAACAGTCAGAATACCGGTGCGTATGGATGATGGATCTACGATGGTGTTCACTGGTTTCAGGTCGCAGCATAATGACGCTGTCGGCCCGACGAAGGGCGGAGTCCGCTTCCATCCTGCAGTGACGGAACGAGAAGTTAAGGCGCTCTCGATCTGGATGAGCTTGAAGTGCGGTATCGCCGATCTTCCATATGGAGGCGGTAAGGGAGGCGTCATATGCGATCCGCGCAATATGTCATTCGGCGAGTTGGAGCGGTTAAGCAGGGGGTACGTGCGAGCAGTGAGTCAGATTGTAGGACCGACCAAGGATATCCCCGCTCCGGATGTGATGACCAACTCTCAGATTATGGCTTGGATGATGGACGAGTATAGCCGTATTCGCGAATTCGATTCCCCGGGATTCATAACGGGCAAGCCAATTGTGCTGGGTGGTTCGAAAGGACGCGAGACTGCGACGGCTCGAGGAGTCGTTATTATGATACAGGAAGCATTACGGCTTCGTAATTTTCCGATCAAGGATGCGCGGATCGTTATACAGGGCTTTGGCAATGCCGGCAGTTATTTAGCCAAATTCATGCATGAGGCGGGCTGCAGGGTAATTGCTATTTCCGATGTGCACGGAGCATTGTATAATAAAGATGGGCTTGATATTCCATACCTGCTTGACCGAAGGGATTCCTTCGGCAATGTGACCAATCTCTTCTCCAGCTCCATGACCAATAAGGAGCTGCTGGAGTTGGAATGCGAAGTATTGGTGCCGGCTGCAATCGAGAATCAGATTACGGAACATAATGCCCACGCTATTAAAGCCTCCATTATTGTGGAAGCGGCCAACGGGCCTACGACGCTGGAAGCGACTCGTATGCTTACGGATCGGGGAATTCTCCTTATTCCGGATGTTCTCGCGAGTGCTGGCGGCGTTATCGTATCTTATTTCGAATGGGTGCAGAACAACGGAGGTTACTATTGGACCGAGCAGGAAGTTGACGATAAACTGCAGTTGATGATGATACGCGGATTTCAGAATGTATATGAGATACACAGAACCCGGAAGGTGGATATGCGGCTTGCCGCTTATATGGCAGGTGTGCGCAAGGTAGCGGAAGCGGTCCGATTTCGCGGGTGGGTGTAAGAAAGCAGGGAAGTCATTTGTTGTTTTCGGTTATTGCCGCGGCTATTGCTCCCGGTATTTCACTTCTTCTTTATTTCTATTTGCGCGACCGGTACAACGCTGAGCCGATTCATATGGTACTTAGAATGTTTTTGCTCGGTGTGCTAATCGTGATCCCTATCATGGTTATTCAACGCGGGTTGCAGCTATGGCTTGGCGAGACGCCCTTTTTGTCCGCCTTCGTTCACTCAGCCGGCGTTGAGGAGTTTTTGAAGTGGTTCGTCCTTTATCATTTTATTTACAACCATACGGAATTCGACGAACATTACGACGGTATATTGTATGCCGCTTCCATCTCGATAGGTTTTGCCACGATGGAGAACGTGTTATACGCGTTAATTACGCCTGTATCGTTCAGCTCGTTGCTATTGCGTGCGTTGCTGCCAGTGTCAGGTCATGCGTTATTCGGCGTTATAATGGGCTATTACGTCGGGAAGGCCAAGTTTGCAAGTGGGAAGAATACCAGATTGTTCCTGGCGATATCTTTCTTATTGCCTTTCGGACTGCACGGCGTGTACGATTGGATTTTGCTCATATTCAAGGATGGCTGGCTATGGTTCATTGCACCATTCATGGTCCTACTCTGGATAGGGGGACTGTACGGCATGAATCGCGCCAATTCCAGATCTCCGTTCAGGCTCATGCATCGGGAAGAGGAGATTAAACTGTAACGTCTTCGTCCATACTGCTTATAGTTAACAAGCGAGGGCTCGCACCAAACTTACTATACTGACGGAGGTATGGATGGAGACGGACAGAGTAAAGGTAATCATTCGTTGTAACGTCTGCGGAGAGAAGTTTGTTCTTCGGGGCCGAAAGTACAGAGGCTCCTTCGATACAGGCTTCAAGCAATGCATTTGCAGCAACAGCGAAAATCTTCATATCGAAGAATACAATGCGCTATAATTGACGATCTATGAGTCTACAGATAATAGTGGATGCCCACATGCATAAAGCTCCATTCTGAAAACCAAACTAACACCAGGTTTGGCAATAGAAAGGAGTTTTTTGCATATGTACCGGAAAATAAGCTCGGTTCTGTTCCCCATTGTCACCGTGATGCTGATTGGAGCTGTTTATTGGGGTTATCAGACTCAGCAAGATAAAAATCAACTATTAATAAAGGCGGAAAATCAGTATCAACGGGCTTTTCATAATTTGACGTTCCATGTGGAAAAGCTTCATGAGCAACTTGGCAATACGTTAGCGGTCAATTCCACATCGAAAGGTTTTCATCAGAAAGGGCTTGTCAACGTCTGGCGGTTAACAAGTGAAGCGCAAAATGAAATTAGCCAGCTGCCGCTAAGTTATTTGCCGTTCACAGAGATGGAAAATTTCCTGTCGCATATTTCCAACTTTGCTTATAAGACCGCTGTCAGGGATTTGACGAAACAGCCGTTGTCGGAGGCGGAATTCAAAACGTTAAAGGAACTGTATGCGAAGTCGGATGATATCGCCAAAGATTTGCATCACATGCAGCAGGATGTTCTCTTAGACAACTTGCGCTGGACGGATGTGGAGCTTGCGATCGCCGCCGAGGAAGGAAGCGGAAAGAACACCGTCGTACAGGGATTAAGGGGAGTTGACCAGAAAGTAGGTGAATATCCGGAACTGGACTGGGGCCCTTCCGTCACCAGCATGTATGAGAAACGCACCATGAAGATGCTGAGCGGCGAAATGATGAATAACGTGGAGATTAGGAAGCGTGCGGCATCATTTCTTCAAGTAGATCCCTCTATGGTAGAGGTTAGCGAGAATGGCAAGGGGACGGAGTATGCTTCTTTCTCGGCAGTCGTACAAGGCGATGAGGATGGCAACAACAAAGTGCAGATGGACTTTGCCCAGCGTGGAGGAGCGCTGATCTGGTATATGAAAACACGTGAAGTGGGACAAACGACCATTAGCTTCGAACAGGCAAAGACGGCCGCAGATCAATTTTTGCAAAAGCATGGTTTCAAAAATATGCAAGCCGTAACCTACGACGAGTATCGTCATAATGGCGTATTCACTCTAGTTGAATCACAGAATGACGTGCTCATCTATCCTGACAAAGTAACGGTCAAGGTTGCGCTCGACAACGGAGAAGTGATCGGATTGCAGGCCAGCGATTATGTGTTCCAGCATCGGAAGAGAGAATTGACGGGGCCTGTATTGACCAAGGCGGAGGCTCGAAAGTCGATTAATCCGGAGTTGAAAGTGAAAGATGAGCGTCTGGCGCTCATTAAGGGGGATACCGGCGAGGAGGTTCTCTGTTATGAATTCGTGGGCAAGATCAACGGCTCTATGTATCGGGTATATATTAATGCGCAATCGGGCTTAGAGGAATCTGTAGAGGTTATTTCTGCTGAGGATATGCAGGCGGCTTCCTAAGGTTGATAGTCAAAATCAATGATAGCTCCCTTCTCTTCGACATGCTATAATGCTGTAGTATGGGAGGGGAGAGCTTGTTGTTGCCTAAAGTCAATCAGATGCTGTATTACCAGATCGCTTCATCCGATGAAGCAGAAGCGGCGATCGTGTACAAGTCACGTATTGCTGATGAAGAAGACCAATCGTTACATATCGAATATCCCATCAGTGAATCCAGCGGGCGCATGAAACGGCTCTTTCTGGGAGACGAGCTGTCCGTCTATTTCATCACCGGCGACGGCGTGAAACATTTTTTTGATTCACATGTCGTCGGATTCAAGGAAGAGTACGGCTTGAAATTGGTCAAAATCATGAAACCCGACCCCGAACGCATGACCAAAGTGCAGAGGCGCAGCTTTTTACGCGTGCCTGCCGAGCTTGAGCTTGCCGTAAAGTTCTCCGATCAAGTCCGCTTCTTGTGCCAGACTGACGATGTTGGGGGCGGAGGCATATCGTTCCTTTGCGAGAAGAAATGGTCATTCCAGCAGGAATTACAGATTGACTGCTGGCTGCTCGTTCCGTTCAAGAACGGTTCAGTGGAGCATGTGCCATTTAAAGCAGAAGTCGTTCGCGTTAATTTGCTTCAATCGGGACGCAATCAGGTAATGATCAAGTTCATCGCGATTAGCGACACAGAGCGTCAAAAAATTATTCGCTTCTGCTTTGAAAGGCAGCTAGAGTATCGTAATAGATGAATATTACGTGGAATAAACAACCATCCTAACGACCATCCGATGTTTTGGAGGGGCTGTTTGTGAAGGGAATATATCAATGGAGAGAGCGTCTTAGCCTTGATCTCGCTTTGCTTCTGGTGGATAAAATTTGCAAGTGGCTAGGAAAGAGTATTCTTATTCTCTTTATCTTGCTGCTTTTTGTACAGTCTATATCGCAAATCGACAGTGTCAGGTATTGGATAACGAATGTTGAGAAGTGGGAAGGAAACCGCTTGATGCGGCCTTGAGTAAACCTAATGTACAAGGAGATCATTTTTGCATCCCACAACAATCTGTGGTATAATTTTCACGTCGCAGGCAATGCCTGCTTTTTGTTTGACTTGAGCGGATTGATGAGGATGGCCGTCTTGAACTTAAAGGGGGTTGGCTGTAAGTGACGCAACAGACTGGTGACTGCGACCGCATCAATATCGCAATTGACGGGCCGGCAGGCGCCGGCAAGAGCACGGTTGCAAGACTTGTCGCCGGGCAACTGGGTTATATATATATCGACACTGGTGCTATGTATAGAGCCGTAACGTTAAGCGCACAGCGCTTGGCCATTGCCGCCGACCAAGATGAAGCGCTCTCCTTGCTTCTTGATAAGCTGGAGATAGCGTTAATCCGGGGCGAAGAGGGACAATCCGTGCTAGTGAACGGGGAAGATGTCACAGCCGATATTCGTTCCTTGGAAGTAACCCGCGAAGTATCCTACTACGCCGCTTCCCAGTCCATCAGGGAAGTGCTGGCTAGTCTTCAAAGAGAGATGGCTGCGCGCAAGGGAGTCGTCATGGACGGCAGGGATATCGGTACGCATGTGCTCCCTGATGCGGAAGTGAAAGTCTTCCTGACAGCATCTGCCCGCGAGAGGGCATTGCGTCGTTACAAGGAAATGAATAATCACGAGATTAGCCTGGATGAACTGGAAGCAGAAATCGCGAAGCGAGATTACCTTGATACGAAGCGGGAGATTGCCCCGCTTATTCAAGCGGAGGACGCCTATGTGTTGGACAGCAGCGGAATGACGATCGAGGAAGTTGTTGCGGACATTATCCGCTTATGCCGCACCAAATTGGCGGAGGCGAAGTAAACTATGCTATACATTTTTTTTCGCAGTCTGCTTGGCATCATCTACAAGCTGCTATTTCGTCTTGAAGCGCAAGGGCTGGAACATATTCCAGCTGAAGGCCCAGTTATTCTTGCTTCTAACCACATTAGCAATCTCGATCCGCCTACGGTGGGCATTTATGTGAAGCGAAAGGTTCATTTCATGGCGAAGGAAGAATTATTCAAAGTTCCCGTTTTCGGCGCGCTTATTACAGCCTTTGGCGCATTCCCGGTAAAACGCGGAGGTGTCAGCAAGGACGCGATCAAGTCGGCGATTACTCTGGTGGATTCCGGCAAGGTGCTGGGCATTTTCCCGGAGGGAACAAGAGGCGGTTCAGGTGCCGCCAAGAAGGGAACAGCCATGATCGCATTGCGAAGCGATGCGAAGATCGTACCCGTCGCCATCAAGGGAAGCTATAAGCCATTCCGCAAAATGTATGTCTGCTATGGCGAACCGATTACATTATCCGCTATTATTGACGCATCATCATCAGATAAGCTAGAGCAGGCGACAGATGCCATTATGGCTGCAATAAAAAAGCTTTCATCAAACAGTTAACGAATCGTTTTAAATACCGTATACTAAATAGTGTTATGCGGATTTAAATAAAGTTGGGGTAAGAACCGAGGAGGTTATTTCAATGTCAGAAGAGATCAATGTGCAAGAATCCGTTGCAGAGGAAGTAACACAAGACGCAATGGACAACATGGTGACGCTGAAGAAAGGCGACACAGTGAAGGGTACAATCGTCAAAATTGAAGACAACCAAGCTTATGTAAGCCTTGGATATAAATATGACGGTATCATTCAGCTTCGCGATCTGTCCGCTGTTCAGTTGGCAAATGCAACAGATGCAGTGGAAATCGGCCAAGAGGTTGAAGTGAAGGTTGTCAGCATCGACGACAATAAAGAGAGCCTCATTCTTTCCAAGAAGCTTATCGACGGAGAGAAAGCTTGGGACGTTCTGGGACAGCGCTTCGAAAATGGCGAAGTGTTCGAAGTAACTGTAGCGGATGTCGTTAAAGGCGGCCTTGTCGCTGACGTTGGCGTTCGAGGATTCATTCCGGCATCCATGGTTGAGCGTCATTTCGTAGAAGACTTCAGCGATTATAAGGGTCGTACGCTACGCGTCAAAGTGAAAGAAATTGACCGGGAAAACAATAAAGTCATCTT
Organism: Paenibacillus chungangensis; assembly: GCF_042675905.1. Classification (NCBI taxonomy): domain Bacteria; kingdom Bacillati; phylum Bacillota; class Bacilli; order Caryophanales; family Paenibacillaceae; genus Paenibacillus; species Paenibacillus chungangensis. The sequence continues at coordinate 599,280 of NZ_JBHTJZ010000005.1, forward strand.
GTCCGCTAAAGAAGTGCTGGAAGCGGAATTCGAGCAGAAGAAACAAGAAGTTATGTCTTCGCTTGAGGTAGGTCAAGAACTGGAAGGAACCGTTCAACGCTTGACGCCGTTCGGCGCATTCGTTGACATCGGCGGCGTTGATGGATTGGTTCACGTATCAGAGTTGTCTTGGCAACATGTAGCGCATCCTAAGGATGTCGTGTCGGAAGGCCAATCGGTTAAGGTGAAGGTGCTGAAGGTAGATCCTGCAGCGGGTAAAATCAGCCTCAGCGTGAAAGAAGCTCAGCCAGGTCCTTGGGAAACGGCTGCCGATCAATTCAAAACAGGCGATATCGTAACAGGCACAGTACGCCGTATCGTATCCTTCGGTGCTTTCGTTGAGATTGCGGCGGGCGTAGAAGGACTTGTGCATATCTCCCAAATCGCGCATCGTCATGTCGCTACTCCTTATGAAGTGCTGAAGGAAGGGCAAGAAGTTTCGGCTAAAATTCTTGATTTCAATGCAGCTGAGAAGCGTGTCAGCCTCAGCATCAAGGAAACGGAAGAAGCTCCGGAGGAGACTGCACCACGCGCGAAGCAAGAGCGTGCTCCACGCGCTCCTAAGGTGGAGAACATCAATAACCCTAATGTCAGCTTGAACAGCTCAAGCATGAGTTACTCGCTCGGCGAGCGCTTCGGCGACAAGCTTAGCAAGCTGAAGTAATCCTTTATATTAATCAAGGCTATTCCCTCTTTTGGGAATAGCCTTTTTGTATTGGCGCATAATAGGGAAACGAGGAACGAAAGGTGGTGTATGGTCATGGTTACAGGTTACGCCAGTACCCTTTTTATTATGATCGGCATCATTCTGCTCATTACAGGTTGGCGCACCCATTTCTTTCCCGGCATCGGAAAATACACTTTTTGGTGCTTTCTAATCTTGTTTGGAATTTTATGCAAGCTCCCTCTATGGTTTAAGCCGATCCCGGATTATGATGGCCTTCAAATTCATGTGGCGTCGATCTTGCTGCTGATCGCTTGTTCAGTTGGTTTGTTTATGGGGAAGAGAGAGACGGCGATTGGCTACGAAGTGCTGTGCCTGTTGATGCTGACACTTGTATGGACGAGCTTGCGTTCACTTTATGCACATGATCCTTTGTTTCATTGGGTTTCTCCTGAGATGGATGCGCCACTGTTGTGCGGAATACTAAGCAGTGCGTTCGCCTCCTCTTACAGACAGCAATTCACTCAGCTTATTTGGGGCTCCACACTTGCTTCCATGTTGCTCGCTCTGCAGCAGCATAGCGGCACGCTAATCGGATCCGTAAATTGGTGGGATGAGCTATGCACGGCGGTTGCGGCAGGAATACTGTGCTCAGTCGGCGTCAAGATGTGGCAGCGAATCCTTTCTTGGCTTAACGGGGCATTGTTTTATAAGAATAGGGGGTCGTCATAGCGATGATGTTGTTTCTGGAGCAGAATAAATACTTGCTTGGCGTACTGAGCGGTATTGTAATAGGCGTTATAGCCCGTATCTTGCTGCTTAAGACGGATTACCGACAGTATCCGACATACCCTCATGGGAGAATAATACATATTTCACTCGGTGTCATAGCAGCTGCGCTTGGAGCGGTCGCGGTGCCTGCCTTGTTCAAGAAGGATTATACGGCGATTACGTTCCTGACGCTGGCTGCTCAACAATTCCGTGACGTCAGAAAGATGGAACGGGAAACATTGACGAAGATCGACAGTCTCGAGCTCGTAAGCAGGGGAGCGACATATATAGAAGGGATTGCCATGGTATTCGAAGGCCGGAATTATCTTGTGATCATGTCGGCGCTAGTTACTAGCTTGTTCGCGATTTTGTTTCACGTAGGGTATGGACTTGCCGCCGGCATCATTACTTTGCTCGTCGTTATGAAGCTGAAGTCGGGACATAATATCTCGCATATCGCTAAAGTCCATCAAGGCAAGGTGAAGGTGGACGGCCCGGACTTGTTCGTCGATGATATCTACATCATGAATGTGGGATTGAAGACGAATCAGGATGTTATTGCAGAACGCGGGGCGGGGTACATATTAACGCCGATCAATCCGAACGCAAGAGTGACACTCAGTAATCTGGGTCAGCGCCAAGCGATACTCTACGATCTTGCAACCATTATGGGTGTATATCGTGACGACGGGGAGCCAGCTCTAATTCCAATGGCCAAGTTGGATATGAATGATGGTCGACTGGCCATATTCTTTATCCCTCAAGATCACAGCACCTGGAAGGGGACGGAAGTTATCCTTCGCGTACCGATCCTGGAGTCAGCGGTAAGAATGCCGACAGAGTCACCGGTCAATCAGAAAGGAGAGGGTCAGCATAGCTGATATTATTGCCGTCGTCACGATGAACAGAGACACAGTAGCAGGAGGAGGAGCCCCCATATTCATCATGCAAAGTGAAGAGGGACTACAAGAGACGGCGTTTCTCCTTGAGAAAATTATGGATGCAAGCGCTCACGATTTGAAGAACGGCACGATCATTCTTGTGGACCATCAATAATTTATAGCCCCTTCTTCAACGAAAGGTTAGCCAAGCTCGCACTTTTTTGCTATGATGATTTACGTGAGAATTGTTGAAGGAGTGAAAAACCAATTATGGCAAGACCCGTTATCGCCATCGTCGGACGTCCGAATGTGGGCAAGTCTACCATATTCAATCGGGTAATCGGTGATCGGCTGGCAATTGTTGAAGATAAGCCAGGTGTTACGCGTGACCGACTTTACGGCACAGGAGAATGGAACGGAAAGCCATTCAGTATAATCGATACCGGAGGCATTGAGATTGACGGCGAGGATGAAATATTAAAGTCTGTTCGCATGCAAGCGGAGTTGGCTATTGAAGAGGCGGATGTCATTATTTTTATGGTGGATGCCAAAACAGGGCTGACGCATGCCGATGACGAAGTTGCGCAGCTGTTATTCCGTTCGCGCAAGCCTGTTGTCGTAGCCGTGAATAAAGTGGACAACGAGCATCGGATGGATGAAGTGTACGAATTCTACGGACTTGGCTTCGGCCAGCCGGTACCGGTATCCGGCTCGCACGGTCTTGGCCTTGGCGATCTGTTGGATGCGGCTACTGATCTGCTTCCGGAGCTGGAGGATGACGGTTACGACGACGACGTCATACGCGTCGCTTTGATCGGGAGACCTAACGTTGGGAAGTCATCGCTTGTGAACGCGCTCTTGGGAGAGGATCGTGTTATCGTCAGTAATGTGGCGGGAACGACACGTGATGCGATCGATACGCCATTCCAGCGCGACGGCCAGAAGTATGTACTGATTGATACAGCTGGCATGCGCAAGCGAGGCAAAGTGTACGAGACGACGGAGAAGTATAGCGTCATGCGAGCTATGAAAGCGATTGAACGCGCAGATGTCGTGCTGGTGCTTATTAACGGCGAGGAAGGTATTATTGAGCAGGACAAGCATATTGCAGGCTACGCGCATGAAGCGGGAAAAGCCTCCATATTTGTCGTTAACAAGTGGGATGTTGTGGACAAAGACGATAAAACGATGAAGCAATTCATGACAAAGGTCAGAGATCATTTCCTGTTCATGCAGTATGCGCCGATCGTCTTTCTGTCAGCGCTAACCAAGTCCAGACTGCATAAATTGCTGCCCGTCGTCAACTATGTCTCGGAGCAACATGCGCTTCGCATTCAGACCCATCTGCTCAACGATGTCGTATCGGATGCAGTGGCCATCAATCCTCCGCCTTCCGACAAAGGCAAGCGTCTGCGCATTAATTATGTCACACAGGTTTCGACGAAACCGCCGACTATTGTATGCTTCGTCAACGATCCAGAGCTGATGCATTTCTCTTATGAGCGTTACCTGGAGAACAAGATTCGTGCCGCATTCCAGTTCGATGGAACACCGGTGCGGATTTATACGAGACGGAAATCAGAGGAAGACTAGGGGAGAAGAAGTTTGGTGCTAGAAATTTTGGCGGTAGTGCTTAGTTACTTGATTGGATCGATATCATTTAGTATCGTAATTGCCAAGTTGGTGAAGGGCATCGACATTCGTCAGCATGGAAGCGGCAATGCAGGCGCCACGAATACACTGCGTGTATTAGGGAGAGGTCCAGGACTAATGGTATTCGTCCTGGATATCGGAAAGGGCATCGGAGCGGTCTTGATCGGGCACGTCGCAAGCGACAACGGCTGGGTCCCCGTATTGTGCGGTCTTGCGGCAATCATCGGCCATAACTGGCCGATCTATTTCCGCTTTAAGGGCGGTAAGGGTATCGCGACGACAGTAGGCGTCATCGCAACGCTTGCTTTCTGGCCGGCGCTGTGCGCAGGCATCGTGGCGATCATCTCCATCGCCATTACGCGGTATGTATCACTCGGCTCGCTGTTGTTCGCCTTGCTCACACCGATCTTTATTGTCGTATTTCAGTATTCCTTGCCGTTGTTCGCAGGCGCATTAATCATTACCCTGTTCGCATTCCTGCGTCATCGAAGCAATATCGGCAAGCTGCTGCAAGGGACAGAGAATAAATTGGGCGTGAAGAAGGGAGCGTGACGCAGCATGAATCAACATCCACCTATCAAGAGGGCGGCAGTACTTGTCGCAGGCAGCTGGGGCACAGCTCTGGCTTCCGTCCTTGCATGTAATGGTTATGGAGTCTCACTCTGGACGCGCAACGCCGTGCAAGCCGAAGAGATCAATACGCAACGTCGCAACAACAGGTATTTGCCGGGATGCGAGCTTCCCGTCGGAATTCACGCCACAACGGATATGCGAACTGCACTGGATGGGGCGGAGCTGTGCTTGTTCGTCGCGCCATCCGGAGCGATGAGGGAGGTAGCTAGGCAAGCGGCGCCGCATCTTGAATCGGCCATGCTGTGCATGCATGCCACGAAGGGATTCGAAAGCGAGAGTCTGAAGCCGATGTCGCTTGTGCTTGCTGAGGAATTGGGTCGCGAGCAATCTAGTGTCATCGTATTGTCCGGTCCTAGCCATGCGGAGGAAGTCATTCGCAGGCAGCCTACGACGGTCGTCGTGGCCTCTGAAGATATTGTTAAGGCGGAGAAGGCGCAGGATGCTTTCATGAACAGCGACTTCCGGGTGTACACAAACAAGGATCTCATTGGTGTGGAAGTAGCCGGCGCTATTAAGAATATTATCGCTCTTGGGGCGGGACTTATCGATGGGTTGCAATTCGGCGATAACGCCAAGGCAGCGCTCATTACACGCGGGTTGGCGGAGATCGGCAGGCTGGGAGCAGCTATGGGTGCGAATCCGTTAACGTTCGCTGGATTAGCTGGCGTTGGCGATCTTGTCGTCACGTGCACAAGCAAGCATAGTCGCAATTGGCGCGCGGGCTATATGCTGGCCGACGGAACGCCGCTCAGCGAAGTGCTGGACAAGATGGGCATGGTCGTGGAAGGCGTAAAAACGACAAAGGCGGCATACTCGCTTGCACAACAGTACGAAGTAGATATGCCAATTACGACTCAACTGTATGAGGTGCTCTTCCAGGGCAAGCAGCCTCGCGAAGCGGTGTCTCATCTGATGGGAAGAGTGAAGACGCATGAAATGGAAGTAATAGGATAGCTGCCTACACCAATTTTTCGCCCACTTCATATGATGGTAAGTACTCATATGGCTTAAGGAGGGTGGATAATTTGTCGAAAGGTATTCCTAAGGACGTATTGAGCGCTATCAATAAGAAAGCTGGCAAAAATATATCCGAGAACGCCGTTAAAAAATTGGCTGGAACGGTTGATGCCAACACACTTACTGATGAAGCGGAGCTGCGCAAGCTGATCAAGCGGGTTGCGGATATGGCAAAAATAAAAGTACCGGATTCCACAATGAATGACATTGTCAAAGCGGTAAAAGCGAGTGGCATGAGCCAGTCTAGTATGGAATCCTTGATCAAAATGATGATTAAAAAATGATCATGCTTTTGACAAATGCCGGCAACTTGCGGGGAGACCTACCGCTTCTGCTGCTGGCGTTTGTCTTTTTTTAAGTATGACAGTTGGGAGTATGATTGATGGATCCGATGACAAAAATGTGGGTTTCTTTTTTGGGCATAGGCTTGATGGCAATTGCAGCTGTCATCATTACGATTGCAAGATTGAAAACGAAAGGGTTTATTCGTATCATTTTGTCGATTGTTGCTTTCTTTTGTTTGCTGCTTGGCTTTATTTACGGTTTTTTCTCTATCATATAGCATTAGCAGTGAGAAATACATAAATCACAGAATGCAAGTTCGGAAGAGGAGCATGAGTAAATGATTGTTCTAACGGGTAAAACGAAAACGGCCGAGGTGGAGCCGGAAGCGGGTCTGAGCTTGCTTGACCTTGCTATGAAGCATGATATCGACTGGAGCTTCTCGTGTACACGAGGTACTTGCGCACGTTGCCGCTGCCTCGTATCCGAAGGCATGGATTTTTTGGAAGAAGTGACGGATGAAGAATGGGATCGCTTGGATCCAGAGGAATTCGATGAAGGCTACAGACTTGGTTGTCAAGCCGTCGTACGGGAAGGCGCCGGACGGATCGTAGCTGTTAATAAGACCTATTTCTAGGTAACGGAAAGGGATGTCGGTATGAACGACGTCAATCGGGTGTACCGTGCATTGACTGCCATTGCCAAAGCAGTGGGAAGCTCGAAATGGGTAATCGGGGGTAGTGCAGGTCTGTTGTTGCGAGGTTTGCCGCTGTCGCCGAATGATGTAGACATTTATTGCGACGATGAGGATGTAGCATATGTTCATCATGCGTTAAAGAAATATGCCATCGACCATCCTGAACATAGCTCAACGGCTATCTATCGATCTCGATTGGCTCATTACCGGATCGAAGGACTGGCCATTGAGCTGGTTGGCGGATTTGTTGTCTCTGCGCTTGGCTGCGCATATTCCATTAAAGTGAAGGAGCTTCTAATTCCGTACGCCCAGCTTGTGCAATTGCCTGAAGCGGAAGAGTCCGTGTATGTCGTACCGTTGGCCCATGAGCTGTTATTCAATGTGCTACGGGAGCGTCGCGACCGCGTCACGCCGATCGTTGCCATGATGGAGCGGGACCTTAAGCGACACTTGCCTGCATTGGAAGCGCTGGAGAGGAATAATAGCATTCCTGAAGCGATGAGCGTATATATTCGCGAGTTGATGGCTGGCAGGAACATGGAGGTGCCACAATGGAAGCTGAAGTAACCTTTCTTCCTTCCGGAAGCTCCGTTAAAGTCCGCAGAGGAACGAGTCTGTTGGATGCAGCAAGAAAGGCTGGCGTGCATATACCGACCAGATGTGGCGGGAAAGCGGGATGCTTTATGTGCAAAATTAAAGTATCCGATGATCGCGGTCTTCTGCCGATGGGAGATGTTGAACGACGAAAGCTGGCCGGCATGCAGGAGCAATCGTTCCGACTGGCTTGCCAGGCGCGTGCGGCGGGGAAGGTGGAGGTCCATGTGCCGATGGACCCGCTGCGGGCAGCTGTACAGAAGCAGCTTGAACTGGCTCGCAAGAAAGAAAATGATGATAAGCTTTGGTAGCCATGTGGAGGGCTGAGTGATGAAAGTAAGGAATAGCTTGCGGCAATTGAGGCATGTATATGTCATGTTGTGTCTGGCGGCAATGGTCGTATTGCTGGCTGGTTGTCTGTATCCGAAGGAGAATACGCAGCAGAACAGGGGAGCGGCGAATGAAGCTGTTCGTAATGTGCAAGCGGCTGTGGATCAATATTTGGAAGTGACGGGACTGCTACCGATTCATAATAGTACGCCAGACGTTCCGAAGTTCGAGAAATTCAAAGTCGATTTCACCAAGTTGCAGGCGAAGGAGTTAATCGGGGAGATTCCGTCTGTGGCTTTCGAGAAGGGCGGCAATTTTTATTTTATCGTCATTGACGAGGAGATTAATCCTACGGTAAAGCTGATGGATATCGTCTCTATGCAGAAGGTGAACGATATTCAAAATTGGGTAAGTCTGCATATACAGGAAACGGGTGAGCTGCCCAATCAGGCAACGGCTGTATATCCTGGATTCTATGAAATTGATTACAAGGTATTAGGCAAATCGGCTCCTATATTGACAAGCATTTTCTCCGGTCAGACCTTAAGAGCTGTGGTGGACGAGTCCGGGATCGTGTATCTGGATTATGGAATTGACATCATGCAGCAGTTGCAAAAAAATGGCGATACCGCTTTAGAAGAGGAAGGCGACTTGCGCGATCTGTTGGTTGCTTCCTCCTCTTTCGTGCCCGTAAAGGCTCCTTCATACCGTTATCGTGACGGGGAGCCGGTAGCTGTAAGGCAATAATATGCCGGAATAGCCTCATACTGAAGAAACCTCTTGCAATCTTTTACGTTTGCAGGAGGTTTTTTGTCATGTTTGCGGCAGTAGGCTCATATATTTCAATCTTGGAAGGGAAGGCAGTCTAATCTGGAAGGAAAAAGATTTCGTAGACGGGATCGGCATAATTGGACAGTCTGAACATAAGATGTTACTAGTCCAAAAAGTATGTACGAGTTGCGTCGCTGGCCTGCCCTCTTGTCCGGTGGAAGGCGGCGAACCGGAAAATCAATTGGGAGGGGATATTCAGTGGAGAAAGTAGACATTTTCAAGGACATTGCCGAACGTACCGGCGGGGATATTTACCTCGGCGTGGTCGGGGCGGTCCGGACGGGGAAATCAACATTTATTAAACGGTTCATGGAGACGGTCGTACTTCCCAACATTGCCAATGAATCAGATCGCGCCAGAGCCGTTGATGAGCTCCCTCAAAGCGCCGCAGGTAAAACAATCATGACGACCGAGCCGAAATTCGTGCCTAACCAGGCTGTTCAGCTGCGTGTGGCCGAAGGGCTTGAAGTAAATGTAAGAATGGTGGATTGCGTTGGATATGCGGTGGAAGGAGCCAAAGGCTACGAGGATGAAAACGGTCCGCGAATGATTACAACTCCGTGGTACGACGAGCCTATTCCGTTCCAAGAAGCTGCCGAGATCGGTACGCGCAAAGTAATTCAAGAGCATTCCACTTTAGGTGTCGTTGTCACGACAGACGGAACAATTGCCGAAATCTCAAGAAGCTCGTACGTCTTGGCGGAGGAACGGGTCGTCGAAGAACTGAAGGAAGTGGGCAAGCCCTTCGTCCTGATCATTAACTCAACTCGGCCGCGCAGCGACGAAACGCAGCAACTGCGCAGCGAGCTTCAAGCTAAATACGACATCCCTGTCATGGCGATGAGCGCCGCTACGATGGGAGAAGAAGAAGTGATGTCCGTCCTGCGCGAGGTGCTCTACGAATTCCCGGTTCACGAGGTGAATGTGAATCTGCCGAGCTGGGTTATGGTGCTAAACGACAAGCATTGGCTACGTAGCAATTATGAAAATTCCGTGCGTGACACCGTGAAGGACATCCGCCGATTAAGAGATGTGGACAGAGTTGTTAACCAATTCATGGAATACGACTTTATCGCTCGAGCGGGTTTAAGCGGGATGGATATGGGGCAAGGCGTCGCGGAGATCGATCTGTATGCGCCAGACGAGTTGTATGACCGCATCTTGATGGAAGTTGTCGGCGTCGAGATTCGGGGCAAGGATCACTTGCTTCAACTGATGCAGGAATTCTCTCATGCGAAGCGGGAATATGACCGGTTCGCAGAGGCGCTGGAGATGGTGAAGACGACCGGTTACGGCATTGCGGCACCTTCTCTCGCGGAGATGGCGCTGGATGAGCCGGAGCTGATACGCCAAGGCTCGCGCTTCGGTGTCCGGTTAAAGGCGACTGCGCCATCCATCCATATGATTCGCGTTGATGTGGAGTCGGAATTTGCGCCGATTATTGGCACAGAGAAGCAGAGCGAAGAGTTGGTCAGATACTTGATGCAGGATTTCGAGAACGATCCTATCAAAATATGGGAGTCCGACATTTTTGGTCGCTCCTTGCATTCTATCGTCCGAGAAGGTATACAAGGAAAAATCGCGATGATGCCGGATAATGCGCGTTATAAACTGCAAGAAACACTGGGACGGATTATCAATGAAGGCTCCGGCGGATTGATCGCTATCATTTTGTAGAATGCCACCCAATAAGGGGGGGAATAGTCAGGCCGTTTCGCTATGGGCGAAGCGGCCTGACTGCTTTTCAATGTTGGTCTGAACAGGGCAGTGAACGATCCGAGACGAACGAACTATAGAGGAAAGAATGGTATAAGCTGCAATAGGCTATTTTACCTAGCGTAGTGAGGGGAGCGTGGCGATTGCGGCTTTTTTATACAGGTTTAATCGGTTTCCTCTTGAAATTGCTTTTTGGCTGTATTAATATATGTTTGTTCGATCATGAGGTATATATTTCAAGTTTTCGGTGAATAAGAGGAAATATGAAGAGTATGATGCTTACGAAGTGAGTTTTGCTCCGCAAAACTAAGCTAATGCTTACGAAGTCAGTTTTGCTCCGCAAAACTATAAGGAGGTGAAATCATGAACAAAGCAGATCTGATCGCAAAAGTGACAGAGCTTACCGAGCTTCCGAAGAAAGATGCCACGAAAGCAGTTGACGCTGTGTTCGAAGCGATCTCTGAAGCGCTTCAGAACGGCGATAAAGTGCAACTTGTCGGCTTCGGCAATTTCGAAGTGCGCGAACGTCAAGCGCGCAAGGGCCGCAATCCTCAGACAGGCGAGGAGATTGATATTGCTGCAAGCAAGATGCCGGCATTCAAACCAGGCAAATCTCTAAAGGACCTCGTATCCCCATAACGCATAAACGGTATGAAACGCTCAAACTTGAACAAGTTTGGGCGTTTTTTAATAGCATAGAAATTATAAGTTGTAAGGAAATGGGTCGGTTGCCGCCGCGATTAAAGAGTCTGGAAATAGCGATATCGGGTCTGCGATTGAAACGTTGGAAGGATACGTTGCACAATGGTGGGACATCCTCTATAATTCTCAGAGACGGTTAAGCTATTGAAGGATACGGAGGGATTACGTTGGAACAATCAACGAACGATTATATTGTTGTTAAAGCAAAGGATCAGGGCGTGCAGGTTATAGGGCTGACCCGGGGTCAAGATACGAAGTTTCATCATACGGAGAAGCTGGACAGAAACGAAGTGCTGATTTGCCAATTCACAGATCATACATCCGCAATTAAAATTAGAGGCAAAGCAGTTGTCATGACGAAATACGGTACGGTGGAAACAGATCAATAGCAATCGGTGAGAAGCAGGCGCAGCCTGCTTTTTGTCGGTATAGACGACGGATATAGATGCTGTCGGACTAGTATAATCGCGAGAGGCTGCTCGTACAATGTTGTATGGGCCCTTATCCTGTATGAGCGCATCTTGAGATGTCCACACTTGTGATAGGGCACGAATTCCCCCCTCTGGGAGGTGTTGACGTGCGCACAGCTAAATCGTTAGCTGCAGCATGCTTGGCGGCACTCGTCGTAACTGCGTCATTGGCATGGATTCCCGATCAACTTCAGAATCAAGCCGACGACCGGCATTCCGTTGCAGCGTTCCGAGAGATGCCGATGAATCGAATAACGAATGAGAACGTAGTGGATATCTTTTCCGAAGTAGAGTTGCGGGAGCGGCTAGGTAAGGTGAAGTGGCACATTCCAGTGCTGACCGTAGATCTTGTAGTTTCCAATCAAGGAGGAAGACCAGAGGCTTTGTTCTCGGATATGGTGAAGCTGATCAGATTGTCTTACAAGCGTCTGACGAATGTGGACAGACTGCTTATTCGCTTCATGGAACACAGCGGCGGCGAGCAGCGTATTTTGGCGGCGGTCGACGTGAGGCAGCGGGATGGGTGGTTGGCGAATGAGAGCATTCCTGCTTATATCGATCCTATTCACGATGTGAAGTGGCGCAACAGGCTGCGACTCAGCTTTACTACGGCGTGGGTGCAGCGGTATGGACCGGTACAAGGCTATAGTACCGACTTGGCTGAAGATCGGCCTTGAATGCAAGAGATATTGCAAAAAGATGAATAAGCTGGCCAGGTCGTATGCTCATCATCGAAGTTATGCTATAATAGTTTAGATAATTAGGCAGCGACCTTGTCATTACTGTTCGGAGGCTTCCACAATGAATAGATACCGTATTCCTGAGATAGCAGAAAAGTATATGAAATATGACATGATACAATCTTTCACGGAGCTTCCTCCACTGTCTGAACCGAGACTGCGCATCCTGCATGCCGCACTGAACGGCCAGCTTACTACAGCAAAGCACAGCGAGCTGTTCACGCTCGTTACATCGCTTGTACAGGTCGGATTGGATACGCACGACTTGATCGACACGGACGGGCAGCGTCGCTCCGAACGGGAGATGCGCTCCAGGCAATTGAATGTGCTTGCGGGTGATTATTTCAGTTCCCGTTTCTACCAGTTGTTGGCGCAAGCCGGCCAGATCGAGATGATCGCTCGCATTAGCGGGGCCGTTAGCGAAGTGAACCGATTAAAGGTGACCCTGTATACCAAGATGAGAAGTTTGAAAGTAACCGCCGAGGATTATTATAGCCAGGCCGTAAGGATAAAGAGCGGTTTATTCCATCATTTTGCCGACTTGTTGGAAGGTTCCGTGTCCCGATTGTGGCCGGAGCTCCTGAATAAGCTTAGCAGCTGTGAGGTGGCTCTGGATGAGATGAGGCGGACTGAGAGCTGGGAGCGGTTCCGAAGCAGTTGGGGATATTGGTATATAATTCAGGTTGGTACGGACGAGGAGCGCTACAAGCTGACCAGCGCGTCTATGGAGAACAGATATTTGCAAGGGCTTGTGGAGAAGTACGGTATCCATTCTCAACTGCTTCAGTTGCTGAAGCAGTCTGGGCAAGAAGTCAAGACGATCGTGAACCGCATGGAGTCTGAGAGGCTTGTAGATGAGATGTCCCGCATTGTCGACCACATGCTGAATACACTTGGCGATCATGTGCCTGCCCTAAATGAGACGAGGTGATGTTATGACACAATCAGGTTCAAAGGATCATGTGCATGCTCTGTTCGAGGCGATAGCGCCTAAGTATGACACGATGAACGATATTATTAGCTTCCGCAGACATAAGGCTTGGCGCAAGTTCACGATGAAAAAAATGGGGATGAAGCCCGGTCACACTGCGCTGGATGTGTGTTGCGGCACGTGCGACTGGAGCATTGACATGGCCCGGACGACCGGCACCGGCGACATCATCGCGCTTGATTTCAGCCAGAATATGTTGGATATTGGCGCCGCCAAAATCAACAATTTGCAGCTGCAAGATCGGATACGGCTGGTCCGTGGGAATGCCATGAGTCTTCCATTCGAGGACGATACCTTCGACTATGTCACAATTGGCTTCGGACTGCGGAACGTGCCGGATTACCTGCAGGTTCTGCAGGAAATGAGACGTGTAGTAAAGCCTGGTGGGAAAGTCGTATGTCTGGATACGTCCAAGCCGACCTGGCAGCCGTTTAAAGGAATTTATTATTTATATTTTGAACGGATCTTGCCTCTATTCGGCAAGATGTTCGCCGGTAAGTTCAAGGAATACAAATGGCTTCCGGATTCGCTCAAGTTGTTCCCGGATGCCAAGCAATTGAAAGAGCTATTCCAAAAGGCGGGCTTGGAGAAAGTCGATGTAAAACTGTTTTTCGGGGGGGTAGCCGCCCTTCATATGGGAACTAAAGGGAAAGAGGAAGGGTAATGATTCGCAAACTTGGCATTATACTTGAAATGATTAAATTTGAACACACTGTTTTTGCCCTCCCGTTCGCTTATATGGGCGCTATCCTCGGCACAATCGTCATGGAAGATCGCTTGCCATTATGGAGCGAAATCGGATGGATTACGCTGGCCATGTTCGGCGCCAGAAGCGCAGCCATGGGCTTGAACCGTTTGATCGACAAGCGAATCGACACCAGCAATCCGAGGACGAGTAACCGCGCGCTGCCGGCTGGGCTGCTCCGTTCGGTTGAAGTGCTGCTATTCATCGTGGCTTCCTTCGCTATGCTGGTCTATGCTTCGGCCAACTTGGATGCCATTACGATGAAACTTATGCCGATTGCGGTGTTCATGCTAGTGTTCTATTCTTACACGAAGCGCTTCACTTGGCTTTGCCATATTATACTGGGCTTGACGATCGGATTGTCTCCGTTGGGCGGCTGGGTTGCCGTTACCGGAGAGTTCAATGCCGCAGCTTGGGTGCTGTATGCGACAGTTTCGTTATGGATTGCCGGATTCGATATCGTCTATGCGACACAGGATCGGGAATATGATCAGCGCGCAGACCTGCACTCCATTCCTGTCCGATTCGGAATTGCAGGAGCGCTGTGGATTGCCAGAGCGCTCCATGCTGTGACGGCTGTTGGATTTTTGTCTTTGTTCTGGATGACAGGACTGAGCTGGGCTTATCTGTTTGGTGCCGTAATCGCAGTGTCATTACTGTTTTACCAGCATTTTCTCGTCCGACCAACGGACTTGTCCCGCGTTCAAGTGGCATTTTTTGGCATGAACGGGACGCTAAGTGTCGTATTGTTCCTGTTCGCTATTTTTGACTTGTTGGTACTGCGCCAATGGTAGCTCACGGTAAGCGGCGGTTGGTCGTCGGCATAACGGGAGCAAGCGGATGCATATACGGCATCCGCTTGATTGAACAACTGCTTGCTAGCGGCTGGTGCGTGCATCTGGTTGTTACGGAGGCGGGCTGGCGGGTGCTGAAGGAAGAACTCGGCTGGGAGGTGGCAAGACGTACGGTTGCGCTGGATCAGGTTTTTGGAACGGCGCTTAAGGACGGTAGTCTGCACTATCATCCCAATGCTGATATTGGCGCCTCAATTGCGAGCGGCTCATTCCGTGTGCAGGGAATGGTTATTACTCCATGCTCGATGGGAACATTAAGCGCAATTGCCCACGGAAGCTCCGATAATCTGCTGACGCGTGCAGCGGATGTCATGCTGAAGGAAGGGCGTCCGTTGCTTCTCATGCCGCGGGAGACGCCGCTGCACGCTATTCATTTGGAGAATATGCTGACGCTCGCCAGATTGGGCGTTCGAATCGTTCCGGCCATGCCCGCCTTTTATTACAAGCCGCAATCGATGGAAGATATGATTGATTTCCTTGTCGGCAAAGTACTGGACAGCTTAGACATTGATCATGATTTGTACAGAAGATGGGGAGATGATCAGCATGGGGCTGGGACGCCCAATTCGAATAGGGGAGATTGATTACGCTAACGCCTGGCCCCTGTTTCATGGCCTAGCGCAGCAAGGAACATGCGGGAATGACAGCTACGAGCTGGTTGCCCAAGTGCCTTCCCGGTTGAATGGACTGCTCAGCGAGGGCAAACTGGATGTGGCGGCCATATCTTCCTTCTCCTACGGTCAATTCTCAGAGCAATACAGGCTGCTTCCAGGATTGTCTGTGGGATCCGTAGGCAAGGTGCATTCCATTCTCTTATTCCTGAAGGAACCTATCCATGTCACGAAACCGAAAAAAATTGCTTTAACGTCTGCATCTGCCACTTCAGTCAATCTGCTCAAAATTATTATGGCGTTAAGATTCCAATGCACGCCGGATTACATTACTACCGAGCCTGTGTTGGACGAGATGCTTCATCATGCTGATGCTGCGCTGCTGATTGGCGATCCCGCCATCCGGGCTTCATGGCTATCGCATGGCCTTCATATGATGGATCTAGGTGAGTTATGGCACGATTGGACGGGGCTCGGCATGACGTATGCGGTCGTCGCGGCAAGGCGCGATATGATCGACAGGGAGCCGAAGTTGGTGAGAGCGGTAGGGTCCATGCTTCTAGAGACAAAGCGCGACAATTTGAGCCATGTGGATGACTTGATCGTACACGCATGTGCGCGCATTGGCGGCAGCCGTCCCTATTGGACAACCTACTTCCGGTCATTGCAATATGATTTTGACTCGCGCCTTCAGGACGGTCTGTCTTTATATTTCAAGTACGCAAGACAACTGGGGTTATTGCAGCAAGAGACGAAAATTGCTTTTCTCGAAGAACAATCTGCTTATAAGGTGAACGAATGAAACTATTAGATCTGTACGCCAAAATGAAAGGCGATTTAAACGGCATAGAGAAGGAACTTGAGCGCAGCGTCAGGGACGAGCATGCGTTGCTTAGCGAGACGTCCGTGCATCTGCTCAAGGCGGGAGGAAAACGCATCCGACCGGTATTTGTGCTGCTTGCAGGAAAGTTTGGCGATTACAAACTTGACGTGCTCAAAAAGGTGGCTGTACCGCTGGAATTGATCCATATGGCATCGCTTGTGCATGACGATGTGATCGATGATGCTGACACCAGGCGCGGTCAGCCTACCGTCAAATCCAAGTGGGACAATCGGATCGCCATGTACACAGGTGATTACATTCATGGCCGTGCGCTCTCTGTAGCGGCTGAGTTGAAGGACCCGTTTGTCCATCAAGTGCTGTCTAGCGCATTGGTTCAGATGTGCATTGGTGAGATGGAGCAAATCAGGGATTTCTTCAATACGGATCAATCCGTCCGCAACTACTTGCTTAGAATTCGACGTAAGACTGCGCTTCTTATCGCAATTAGCTGCCAACTGGGCGCTGTTGCTGCAGGAGCAGAGCGCAAGACGGCGAATCAGCTCTATCGGTTCGGATACAATGTGGGCATGGCGTTCCAGATCAGGGACGACTTGTTGGATTTGTACGGTACGGAGAAAGCAATCGGCAAGCCGCCAGGATCAGATATGAGACAAGGCAACATCACGTTGCCAGTTATTCTGGCTCTGCGGGATGAAGGTATCCGTGAATCGCTGCTGCACGAGATTGCGGCTATTCGCCAGCAAGGCTTGTACGCAGATGCTTCGCGGGCTATCGGCCTGATCAAGAACAGCGTCGGCGGATCCTTAGCGGATGAGCTCGCCAACCGATACATTGCAAAGGCACTTCATGCGCTGCAGCAATTACCCGCTATTCCGGCTCGAAAAAACTTGATGGACATCGCACATTTTGTAGGCAAAAGAAATTACTAGCAACAGAAGAGAAATGAGATGCAGGAAGGAAATGATGAGGGATGGAAAAAACGTTTCTGATGATCAAACCAGATGGCGTGCAGCGTGGCTTGATCGGAGAGATCGTGTCGCGCTTCGAAAAGAAGGGGCTGACATTGTCAGCCGCCAAATTTATGACCGTTACGCAAGAGCTGGCCGAAATTCACTATGCCGAGCATAAAGGGAAGCCGTTTTACGAACCGCTTCTTACATTTATTACCTCCGGACCGGTATTTGCCATGGTGTGGAGCGGAGACAATGTCATCGCTCTCACTCGAGCGTTGATTGGTAAGACGGATGCACTGGCAGCCGCTCCTGGTACGATCCGCTCTGATTTCGCTGTACATACGAATTTCAATCTTATTCACGGTTCCGATTCGCCTGCTAATGCTGAGCGGGAGATTGGCTTGTTTTTTGCTCCTGAAGAAATCGTACACTACGAGCATTCGTTGCAAAAATGGGTATAGAGCTCGCGATATAGTTCCACATGCGTAAACTTTAAAGGATGGTAGAATAATCGTTACTTCAGGAGGGTAGAAATGTCAGACAATCAGGATTTCATGCGGTTCGTGGAGCGGATGAAGCATAAGACAGACATTGACTTATCCCAGTATAAGGAAGCCCAAATGAAGCGAAGGTTGACCACGCTTCGGATGAAGCATGGCTATACTACCTTTGATCAGTATTGGAAGGCGTTGGAGAACGATAAAGCGCTAATGAATGAATTTCTCGATCGGATGACGATCAACGTATCGGAGTTCTGGCGCAATCCGCAACGCTGGGAAGTGCTGAAGGACCGCTTTTTGCCTGACATGCTAAGTGCCCACTCCAATTTGAAAATATGGAGCGCGGCGTGCTCGACGGGGGAAGAGCCTTATACGATTGCGATGATTCTGGACGGATTGGGAGCGCTACAGCGTACGAAGCTGCTTGCAACGGATTTGGACAGCAATGTGCTACTTAAGGCGCAGCAGGGCGTCTACTTGGACCGGGCGCTTCGTGATGTGCCTCGAACCTATCGCGATCGTTACTTTACGGAGCAACACGGAGCCTACGAGGTTAACGACAAGCTGCGCCGAGCCATTCAATTCAAGCAACAGAATTTGCTGCATGACCGTTTCGACGGCGAATTTCATTTGATTGTATGCCGCAATGTTATGATCTATTTTACCGAGGATGCGAAGCATCAGCTCTATCATAAATTCTCTGCGGCGCTCAAGCCTGGCGGACTGCTCTTTGTAGGGAGTACAGAACAAATATTTACGCCATCGCAGTATGGATTTGAGGCGGCCGACACGTTTTTCTACCGTCGAATATAGCTTGCAGGTATACGAATTTCCCTCTTTTCCGATAATAGGTCTAAATAAACCTGCACGGAAGGTGGATTTCGTATGGATAAGCGTCAAGTGATTGCCGCATATAAGCGAGGCATGATCACGATTCAGGAATGTGCGCAAATTCTGGGACTGGAGAGAAGTCAATTGCCTGGCTTGCTGGACGATCGCGATTTTGCAGGAGAGCGCGCGCTCCCAGTTGAAAGCCGTGATCGGCCCTCTTCAGCTACATTCTTGTAAGTTAGGTAACTTTGCAAGCTTCACTGCCGCTCAATCATGAGAATGAGTCCGGCAGCGGAGCTTTTTTGTTGCCGTTTCATGGCGGCTATACTATAATGAGCAAAGATGTTTTCGGATAAAGAGGAACTTGTCGAAGGAGGAGCTTAAGCTTGAGTTTACGTTATTTAACGGCAGGGGAGACGCATGGTCCTCAGCTCACAGCGATTATTGAAGGGCTTCCCAGCAATATGCGGCTAGACTTCGAGGAGCTGAACTTTCAACTGCAGCGCCGGCAGAAGGGACACGGTCGAGGCCGCAGAATGCAGATAGAACAAGATGTGGCTGAGATCGTCGGCGGCGTTCGGCACGGCAAGACGACGGGAGCGCCTGTCGCGCTGATTGTCCGCAACAACGATTGGAAGCACTGGATGAAGGTGATGAATATTGAGCCGACCGAAGGCACCGACGAGGAGAAGCGGCGCGTCCATCGTCCACGACCGGGACACGCCGATTTGAACGGCGGGCTCAAGTATAATCTGAAGGATCTGCGCAATGTGCTGGAACGTTCCAGTGCGCGGGAGACGGCTGCCCGTGTTGCGGTAGGAGCGGTTGTGATGCAATTACTGGCGGCATTCGGCATTAAGATAGCGGGACAAGTCATATCCATTGGCGAGATTACGGCGCCACCGAACGATATACCGCTGGATGAACTGATGGCTTTGACAGAGGAATCGCCTGTTCGTGTAGCCGACAAGGCAACTGAGGCTAAGATGACTGAATATATCGACAAGATCAAAGCGGAGGGGGATTCCATCGGAGGGATCGTGGAGTGCATCGTCGAGGGCGTGCCGGTCGGCCTGGGCAGCCATGTGCAATGGGATCGCAAGCTGGACGGTCGAATTGCAGGGGCGGTGGTCTCCATTAATGCGTTCAAGGGCTGCGAGATAGGTATCGGCTTCAACGCGGCGAAGCTGCGCGGTTCGCAAGTGCACGACGAAATTATGTACAGCGAGGAGCGCGGTTATTATCGTGCAAGCAATCGGCTGGGCGGCTTCGAAGGTGGCATGACTAACGGTGAGAGCATTGTTGTGAGAGGCGTTATGAAGCCGATACCAACGTTGTATAAACCGTTAAGAAGCGTTGATATCGATACGAGAGAGCCATTCACTGCTCAAGTGGAACGTTCGGACAGCTGTGCGGTACCGTCAGCAAGCGTCGTCATGGAACATGTCGTGGCTTGGGAAGTGGCGAAGGCGTTCCTGGAGAAGTTCGGCGGAGACTCTATGGAAGAAATTCGCGACAACCTGAACAACTATCTAGAGCAATTGGAGAGGTATTAATATGCGTGAGCTAACAGTAGACCTGGGGGAACGGTCATACCCTATTTATATTGGGGAAGGACTCTTGAGTGAGGCTTCTTCTTACTTCCAACGTCATGGCATCAGTAAGAGATCGCCATTGATGATTATAACGAATGATGAGATTGCCGCGCATTATCTGGCACCGCTGCAGACCGAGCTTGAAGCGGGTGGGTATCGGGTTCACAGCGCCATCATCCCTGCTGGAGAGAATTCGAAATCGCTTGATATGCTGGGAGAGCTGGTAGGCGAGGCGCTAGAGGCGGGGCTCGACCGCAAATCTGCGATTGTCGCGCTTGGCGGTGGCGTAGTGGGCGATCTGGCGGGCTTCGTGGCCGCTTCCTACATGAGAGGGATCAAATTCGTTCAGCTTCCAACGACGATATTAGCACATGACAGCAGTGTGGGTGGAAAGGTTGCGGTTAACCATCCGCTCGCCAAAAATATTATCGGAGCGTTCCATCAGCCCGAGTTCGTATTATATGACCTGTACACGCTTCAGACGCTGCCTCTGCGAGAGGTGAAAGCGGGACTGTCGGAAGTGGTCAAGCATGGACTTATATGGGATGCGGAGTTCGTGGACTGGTGTGAGAAGCATGCCAATGATCTGCTGGCGTTATCCCCTGACGCGCTCGGCTATGCGCTCCATAAAGGTTGCGGTGTGAAAGCCGTTGTCGTCTCGCAGGATGAGACGGAGCAAGGCTTGCGCGCCATACTGAACCTGGGTCACACAATCGGCCACGCGCTTGAAGCGGTCGCAGGTTATAACGAGCTTCTTCATGGCGAGGCAATATCGATCGGAATGGTCGGTTCAGCTCGCCTTGCCATGAAGTTCGGCGCACCGTCACAAGTGTATGAGCAGACGAAGCGAACCCTTGCCAAGCTTGGTTTGCCCGTCGTCTTGCCGGAGAAGTATGATGTAGACAAAGTGATGAGCGCAATGATGCATGACAAGAAATTCGCAGAGGGTACGATGGTATTCGTATTGCCTACAGCGATCGGGAAAGTGGAAATCAGACGTGATATCCCTGTGGATTGGGTGAGAGAAGTCTTAGAGCAATTGAAACTGGAGGATGAACAACAATGAGCGTACGGGGAATTCGTGGGGCTGTGACCGTCGACAGCAATGACGCGAAGCTGATTGCATCGGCTACACTGGACATGATGAAGGAACTGGTGGAACAGAATGAACTGTCGCCAGTCGATATATGCAGCGTATTAATTACGGTTACGAACGATCTGGACGAGACGTTCCCGGCCCAAAGCATCAGACAGCTGTCAGGGTGGGAACTGGTACCGTTAATGTGTGCGCTGGAAGTGCCGGTGAAGGGGAGCCTGGAGCGTTGCATACGGGTAATGGCACTCGTTAATACGG
Organism: Paenibacillus chungangensis; assembly: GCF_042675905.1. Lineage (NCBI taxonomy): Bacteria > Bacillati > Bacillota > Bacilli > Caryophanales > Paenibacillaceae > Paenibacillus > Paenibacillus chungangensis. The sequence goes on from NZ_JBHTJZ010000005.1 coordinate 620,578, forward strand.
ATAAAGGACAGGAAGACATCAAGCATGTTTATCTGGGCGGGGCCAAGGCATTGCGTCCTGATTTGTCGACGAAATAAATGAACGTTCATGCAAGCGGTTGACGCATCACCGTGCATGTTATATAGTAAAACGTAGATGAGATGAGAGCAGTGAGATTTTAGCCGAGTTGAGATGAGACGAGACGAGTGGAATTGAACAGAGATCGTGCTGTGCGTGTATTGTGCACTTTGCAGCAGGGATAGATCGTGCGAACTGCAGCGGCGCCTTTTTCTATAGGTAGTCTGGTGAGCTGCGGATTCATTATAAGGCATATGGAATGTCTTTTGTTCGCTATCCCTTTATTTCTAATCAATTCATTAACGTTATCATCCATTCATATCGGGCTCCTGCTGCGGCAGGGGCTTTTTCTTGTTCTATACACCACAGAAGACGCCGGCAGTCGGCAGGCTCATCTTACATTTAGCAAAAGGAGGTCGTTGGGGTCCAATGATGAATCATGAGCTGCAACGTATCATTCAGTTATCCGATAGTTACAATTTAATCCCAATTGTTCGTCATGTCATGGCGGATACAGAGACGCCGATCTCATTGTTTCAGCATTTTGCCAAGGAGAAGCATGCTTTTCTGTTGGAAAGCGTAGAGGGTGGAGTGAAGTGGGCCAGACATTCCTTCATTGGAACGAATCCCTTCATGATGCTATATGGCAAGAATGGCGACTTGATACTGGAGCATGACGGCAGCAAGGCGGTGCTTAGCGGTTCACCGATTAGCGAGCTGAAGGCAAAGCTACGCACGTTCCGTAGTCCGTCTATCCCGGAGTTGCCCCCGTTTACAGGCGGAGCAATCGGGTTTTTCGGATATGATCTACTGCAATATTATGAACGTCTGCCGGCTCATCGAGTTGACGATTTGAATATGAACGACCTGCAATTTATGTTCTGCGACACGGTTATCGTCTTCGACCATTTCAAACAGCAGCTGCAGCTTATCGGCAACGTACACATCCCGGATGGTGCAACGGATGAGTCGATCGAGCAAGCGTATAACGAAGCTGTAAGCAAGTTAGAGTCGATGATGCTGCGTTTGCAGAAGCGTGTGGAGCCGGCGGCGGCGCCAGTAGCTCCCATCCCTTCCGATCCCGATCTTGGCGATGTGCAGTCCAATCTGACGAAGGAACAATATATGGCGAATGTGGTGAAGGCCCAGGAATATATCCGTGCGGGCGATATTTTTCAAGTGGTGCTGTCGCAACGATTCAGTATCGAGACGGAAGTCGATCCGCTGCATGTGTACAGAGTATTGCGCGTCATGAACCCTTCTCCGTATATGTATTACCTGAAGATGGGGGATGAAGTGATCGTAGGCACATCGCCGGAGGCGCTTGTGAAGGTGAATGGCGATCGGGTGGAGACGAGACCTATTGCCGGGACTCGTCCGCGCGGGGGGACACCGGAGGAAGACAAGGCGCTAGAGCTGGATCTGCTAGCTGACGAGAAGGAACGCGCCGAGCATCTGATGCTGGTCGATCTTGGCCGCAACGATATTGGCAGAGTGTCGGAATTCGGAACAGTGAAGTGCGATTCCTTCATGGAGATTGAGCGTTATTCCCATGTTATGCACATCGTATCTAATGTAAGCGGTAAGCTGCATCCCGAGAAGGACTTCTTCGACGCCTTCATCTCATGTCTTCCGGCAGGTACTGTATCGGGAGCTCCCAAGCTGCGCGCGATGGAGATTATCGCGGAGCTGGAGACGGAAGCGCGCGGCGCCTATGCAGGAGCAATCGGCTATCTGGGCTTTGGGGGCAGCATGGATACGTGTATAACGATCCGAACGATCATCTTCAAGAATGGCAAGGCTTATGTGCAGAGCGGGGCAGGTATCGTGTGGGATTCTGTGCCGGAGAACGAATATATGGAGACGGTCAATAAGGCGAAGGCGATGCTGAAGGCGATTCGGGCAGCGGAGGAGAGCTTCGCCTCGCGGGAAGAGAAGGCGCACAAGGTATCCATTAATGCGGATTATGATGTCGCAGCGAACAGCGAACGGGAGGCTGGGATAAGATGAGTACAATGACGATTACAATGCAGAACGCTCTTGGCAGAATTATGAACGGCAGTGATCTGACAAGAGGCGAAGCGGCCCATGTCATGTCGCTGATCATGAATGGAGAAGCGACAAATGCGCAGATCGGCGGCATTGCAGCGGCGCTTCGCATGAAGGGGGAATCGAGGGAGGAGATTACGGGCTTCGCTGAAGCGATGCGCGCCTTCTCCAGCCGCGTGCAGACCGAGCAGTCCGGACTGCTTGACACTTGCGGCACGGGAGGCTCCGGTATTCATAAGTTCAATATATCTACAGCCTCCTCTATTATTGCGTCCGCTTCCGGGATCCGAGTAGCCAAGCACGGCAACCGAGCAATGTCAGGCAAGGCTGGTAGTGCCGATGTGCTGGAAGCGCTTGGCGTGCAGATCTCGCTTTCGCCGGAACAAGCGGCCGCTTGCCTGGAGCGGATCGGACTGTGCTTCATGTTCGCCCAAATTTATCATCCGTCGCTACGCCACGCCGCAGCGCCACGTCGGGAGCTTGGCGTGCGAACGATCTTTAATATGCTGGGCCCGTTGACGAATCCTGCCGGAGCGGATCGCCAGTTGCTGGGATTGTACGACCGCAGCAGGACAGAGACGATTGCAGAAGTGCTAAGGGAACTGGGGCTTAAGCGTGCGATGGTCGTCAGTAGTCATGACGGACTGGATGAGATCAGTATATCGGCGCCTACCCAAATATCGGAGTTGAACGGCGGCGTAATTACTACCTATGATGTGACGCCCGAACAGCTTGGTTTGAAGCGTTCTCCAATCTCGCAGGTAAGCGGCGGAGATCCTGCCAAGAACGCTGACATTATCCGCGCCATCTTCCAAGGGGAGGAGACTGGGGCATATCGCGATATCGTGCTTGCCAACGCCGGCGCATGCATTTATATTGGGGGAGGCGCGTCTTCCTTGACAGAGGGCGTTGACTTGGCGGCATCTACAATCGATTCCGGTGCGGCAAGCGCCAAGCTGCAACAATTAATCGAGATGACAGGAGAGTTGGCCCATGTTTCTTGATCGCATAGTCGCTACGAAGCGCACCGAGGTTGAATCGCTCGAAGCAAGCTTCTCCATTCAACATACTGAACGTATCATTGCCGATCTTCCGCCGTGCAGAGGTTTTCACCGCGCGTTGACGGCTGAGGGGCGGAAGCGCCAGACGGGGCTCATCGCGGAAGTGAAGAAGGCGTCGCCTTCCAAAGGGCTTATTCGCTCGGACTTCCATCCTGTGCAACTTGCGGCGGCATACGAGGCTGCCGGAGCGGATTGCATATCCGTATTGACGGATCAACCTTATTTCCAAGGTTCAAATGCGTATCTTGAGCAAGTAAGAGCGGCAGTCGATCTGCCATTGCTGCGCAAAGACTTCACAATTGACTACCGACAAATATATGAAGCTCGTACAATCGGTGCAGATGCCGTATTGCTCATTGCAGCTATTCTGACGGATCAGCAAATGTCGGAATACTATGATCTGGCTCATGCGCTAGGCATGGACGCGCTCGTCGAGGTCCATGACGAGGAGGAGTTGCATCGTGTGCTTGCATTGGACAAGGTGGAGCTGATCGGTATCAACAATCGTGATCTGCGCACATTCGTAACGGATCTGCGGACGACGGAAAAGCTGATGAAGACGATTCCTGAGACGGTCACTGTTATTAGCGAAAGCGGCATTGCAGGCAGATCGGATTTGAATTATTTGCAAACCGTCGGTGCCGACGGCGTGCTGATCGGAGAGCATTTCATGCGTCAGCCAGATGTGGGAGCTGCCGTCGAATCGCTTATGGGGCCGATACGAGGATGACGGCGCAACGTGAATTGAAGGTGAAAATTTGCGGCTTGACGGATGTGGATACGATTGAAGGTATGAACGGTCTGCCGTTTCACTACTTGGGTCTCGTATTCGCTCCCAGCCGTCGGCAGGTGACGGGAAAGCAAGCGGGAAAACTTGTGGAAGCCGCACGGAAGATCAAGGGAGCCGGAGGGAATCGTCCTCTTGTCGTCGGTGTATTCGTCAACGCATCCATTGCGTACATCGGCGAAGTATTGAACGATGCTCCGCTCGATGTCGTTCAGCTTCACGGTCAGGAATCAGCGAATGACATGCGTGAGCTGCGAGAGGCATATCCTCATCTTCAGATATGGAAAGTATGTTCAGTAGCCAAAGAAGAACCAAAGGAATACGAGCAAATTCTGATGGAACTCAGCGCATACCGCACAACCATTAATGCGCTGCTGATAGATGCGCCAGGAGGCGGGACGGGCCAGACCTTCAACTGGGAACGGATCGAGGCCTATGGCCGTGCCGCCCGTCAGCTTGGACTTCCGCTGTTCGTGGCTGGCGGACTTCATGCGGATAATGTGCGGGAGCTGCTAGAGAAGCATTCGCCTGACGGCATCGATGTATCTAGCGGCGTGGAGATAGAAGGACGCAAGGATCTGGGGAAAATTGCATTATTTATTCGAAGGGTGATGGAGAGATGACTGTAGTGCCAGATGCGGCAGGAAGATACGGCAAGTTCGGAGGCCGATATGTGCCGGAGACGTTAATGAACGCATTGTTGGAGCTTGAAGAAGCTTATATACATTATGCCGGGGATGCTTCCTTCCAAGAGGAAGTGCGCACATTGCTGCACCGTTATTCAGGAAGACCCACCTCGCTCTATTATGCAGCCCGCCTGACTGATCAGCTGGGAGGTGCCAAGATTTACCTGAAGCGCGAAGACTTGAATCATACCGGGGCCCACAAGATCAACAATACGATCGGACAAGGCGTGCTCGCCAAGCGGATGGGCAAGACGAAGGTGATTGCGGAGACGGGGGCGGGGCAGCACGGCGTCGCATCGGCGACGATTGCAGCGCTGTTGGGACTGGAATGCAAGGTGTTCATGGGCGAAGAGGATATGAAGCGGCAGCAGCTGAATGTATTCCGCATGAACCTGCTGGGGACAGAAGTGGTGCCCGTCACGTCCGGCACGCGGACGCTGAAGGACGCCTGCAACGAAACGCTGCGCTACTGGGTAAGTCATGTGACGGATACCTATTATATTCTGGGCTCGGTTACGGGGCCGCATCCTTATCCCATGATGGTGCGCGACTTCCAGCGGATTATCGGCGATGAGGCAAGGAAGCAGATTCTGGAGGAAGAGGGGAGATTGCCGGATTACGTCGTCGCGGCAGTCGGCGGCGGAAGCAATGCGATGGGCATCTTCTATCCATTCGTGGAGGATGACGGCGTCAAGCTGTTGGGTGTTGAGGCTGCCGGGAGAGGCGTTGATACGCAGGAGCATGCGGCGACGATGACGAAGGGGACGCATGGCGTATTTCAGGGGTCCATGAGCTACGTGCTGCAAGATGAGCACGGACAAGTGCTTCCGGCGCATTCCATCTCCGCCGGTCTCGACTATCCCGGCATTGGTCCGGAGCACGCGTACTTGAAGGATTCCGGCCGAGCGCAGTACGTACCTGCTACGGACGCTGAGGCGCTGGATGCGCTGCAGCTGTTGTCGCGTACGGAAGGCATTATACCGGCGCTGGAGTCGGCGCATGCCATTGCCGAGACGATCAAGCTGGCACCTACGCTGAATAAGGACCAGATCGTCATCGTGAATCTGTCCGGACGCGGCGACAAAGATGTGGAAGCCATCATGGGCTACTTGGGAGGTGCGGTCAATGAATCAGATCGATAAAGTGTTCACAGAGCTTAAGGCGGCAGGGAAGACAGCGCTCATTCCGTTCATCTCGGTAGGCGATCCGGACTTGGACACAACGGTTGATATTGTGAAGGCGTTGGAGCAAGCAGGAGCCGACATCATTGAGCTTGGAGTGCCCTATTCCGATCCGCTCGCGGACGGACCCGTCATTCAGAAGGCGTCGGAGCGGGCTCTTCGCAACAAAGTGACGTTGCTTGACTGCATCAATGTCGCGGAGCGGCTTCAGAGCGAAGGGGTACGAATGCCGCTTATCTTATTCTCGTATTACAATCCTGTGCTTCAGTACGGTCTTGAGAGCTTCTTCGAGCTGGTCGCGAGCAAAGGAATTAGCGGTATGATCATTCCCGACTTGCCGATCGAGGAGAGCGAGAGCGTGCTGCCCCTGGCCGATGCCGCCGGGGTTCACCTGATCCCTCTAGTTGCCCCGGTATCACGGGAGCGAATCGTACGAATTGCCGAGAATGCAAGAGGATTTGTCTATTGCGTATCTTCTCTGGGCGTTACAGGCGTTCGCTCTGAGTTCCATAACGGCATTGACGAATTTCTGTCCACTGTTCGGGAAGCGACTGATTGTCCGATTGCAGTCGGATTCGGCATATCGAACCGTGATCAGGTCGCCAGATTCCAGCAGCAGTGCGATGGCGTTATCGTCGGAAGCGCCATCGTACGCAAGATAGAAGAGGCGATTCCGCTGCTTCAGTCGCCCGTGACGAAGGAGCAGGGCATAACGGAAATTACCCAATTTGTAACATCGTTGAAAGTATAATGTAACCTTGAGGAAGAGTTTCCCCGAAGTGCAGGCGGGAGGCTCTTCCTTCTTTCTTGCAAATCCTCTTTTAAAGCAATATCGAATATGAGACAATAGAGAGATAGAAACGATTGTTTCACATTGATATAGAGATGAGAGAGAGGATATGTCTATGCGGCCAAAAAGCAATATTGTTCATTTGCCGGTCTATCAGCCGGGCAAGCCTGTAGAAGATGTGAAGAGAGAATTGGGTTTAAGCGAAGTCATAAAGCTGGCATCCAATGAAAATCCTTACGGTTGCTCCAGTAAAGTAAGAGAAGCTGTACTTGAGGAAATTGAACGCTCCAGCATTTATCCCGATGGCGCGAGCATCGAGCTGACGGAAGCATTGGCGGGCAAGTTGGAAGTTGATGCAAGGAGCGTCATATTCGGTTCCGGCTCCAGCGAGATCATTCTGATGATCGCCAGAGCGTTCTTGGCCCCCGGAGACGAGACGATTATGGCGGATGAGACTTTCTCCCAGTACAAGCATAATGCAGAGGTCGAAAATGCCCATATTATTGAGGTTCCACTTAAGGAAGGCGTTCATGATTTGCAGGCAATGCTGGAGAAGGTTACCGACAGGACGAAGGTGCTGTGGATATGCAATCCTAACAATCCTACCGGTACCATCGTCAAGCATGACGAATTAATCGCGTTCATGAAAGCCGTTCCCGAGCATGTTCTTGTCGTGCTGGACGAAGCCTATGGCGAATATATTGATGACCCGGCATACAGCGATGGCGTTCAGATGCTGAAGGAGTACCGCAATCTTGTCGTCTTGCGGACATTTTCCAAAATATACGGACTTGCCGCTCTTCGCATCGGATACGGTGTCGGACATCCGGACGTCATCCATTTCATTAATCAGGTCAGGGAACCATTCAATACGACACGAGTCGCACAGGCAGCGGCGAAAGCTTCGCTTGCGGACGACGAGTTTGTAGCGAATTGCCGCATTCATAACAGTCAGGGGCTGGCGTACATGTGCGAGAAGTTCGATGAACTCGGTCTGAACTACTTTCCGGCATACGGCAATTTTATTATGGTAGATGCCAAGCGACCTTCCCAGGAAGTATTCCAGAGCTTGTTGCAGAAGGGCGTCATCGTGAGGCCTCGTTGGGCGCATTATCCTTCGTACATTCGCGTATCCGTCGGCACTCCGGAGCAGAATGTGAAGTTTATCGCCGCATTGGAGGTAGTATTGCAGGAAGCGGCGGTGCAGAAGAGCTAACATGATGAAAGTATCGATTTTCGGTGTCGGATTAATAGGCGGTTCAATAGCATTATGTTTAAAGGACAAGCCCGGCATTCAAGTAATGGGGTACTCTCCTCGTCTTTCGTCGGCAGAGAAATACGTCCAGAGAGGCGTAGTGGATGAGGCCACGACTTCCGTAGAGGAAGCCGCCGCAGATGCGGACTTTATATTCCTGTGCGTTCCAGTTGGCCATATGGACGAATACCTTCGACAGCTCAGTACCTGCAAGCTGAAGAAGGGCTGCATTGTGACGGATGTCGGCAGCACGAAAGCTTCAGTCATGCATAGTGCGGAGGTGCTGAAGCAGGAGGGCATCACATTCATCGGAGGTCATCCTATGGCGGGGTCGGAGCGTACAGGCGTTGAGGCGGCTTCCTACCATCTGCTTGAGAATGCCTTCTATGTATTGACTCCTGCACCTGATGCGACAGAGGAAGCGGTGCAAGCGCTGGAACAGCTTCTGTCCCATACAAGGGCGAATATCGTGAAGGTTGAAGCGGAGCTGCATGACGATATTGTGGGAGCCATTAGCCACTTGCCCCACATTATCGCTGTTGCTCTAGTTAATCAGGTTCGTGCATATAACGAAAGCAATCCCTTGTATGAAGCTCTTGCAGCAGGCGGCTTCCGAGATATTACAAGGATCGCATCAGGAGACCCTGCCTTATGGCGGGATATATTGCTGGATAACCGAGAAGTATTGCTGAAGCATCTGAAGGATTGGAATAACGGTATAGAAGAATTCGTCCGTATGCTGGAGCAAGGCGATGGCAACGGCATATCAGAAGCATTCCGATTGGCGGGGGAGTTCCGTGGCCAGATGCCTGAACGAAGGAAAGGCATGATTCATTCCATCTATGATTGCTATGTGGACGTTCCAGATCACCCCGGTATCATCGGCAATATCGCAAGCGAGCTAGGCAACAATAGAATCAACTTGAGCAATATTCAGATTATTGAAAGTAGAATGGATGTGCCTGGCGTATTGAGGCTAAGTTTTCGAAGTCAGGAATATCTGGATTTGGCGATCGAGCTTCTCCGGAGCAATGGCTATACCGTATCGACTTAAATAAGAGATATGTAACTCCGCGCCTGTCGATCTGCGCGGAGTTTAATTTTGCTATTGACATATTGGAAGCGTATACATATAATAAAAATACAGTATGGTTTCTCTCCACTCCTATCCAATATCTACAGCGCTCGGCATGAGCGCTAACCACTCATTAGAGTGGTTTTTTTTTGTCCTCTTTCATGCACTGAATGATATTTGTAAATAGATTATAAAAAAGGATGAAAATCCTTTTTGTCGAAATGGGAAGGAATTTGCATATCGAACACGAATAGTATACTACTCGTGTTTTTTTTCGTTATTTAAATAAAAGACCGCAACTTTTTGCTTCCCGTACAGTACAATGTTACAACAAATGCGCGGGGAGCAATTGTGCAGGTGGAGGAGGTTCGCCTGTCATGACGGATTCCCAATTAATACGTGAGATAAAGGATGGCAATGTTGAGCTTTACTCAGAACTTATGCAACGGTATCAGAGAAAGATCATGGCTTTCATCTATCACATGCTGAAGAGCTCGAAGCTGGAGCAGATGTCGGAGGATCTCTGTTCTGAGACGTTCTATAAAGCTTATCGCAGTCTGCATTCCTTCCGAGAGATGGATGCTTCTTTCTCTACTTGGTTATATACGATTGCCCGGAACACAGTGTTAAGCGAGCTTCGCAAGGTGAAAGCGATCAATGTGTCTCTAGAGGACGTCGGATTCGAGCCGCCGGAATCTGACGAATTGGCTCCAGAAGCGCACGCGCTGCGCAAGGAACGAATGGCACTCGTCAGACAGGCCATTAACCGGTTGCCTGAGAAGCAGCGATCGGCCCTGATTCTTCGTGAATATGACCAGCTCGACTATCAAGAGATCGCGAGCATATTGGGGCAGACGGTCAGTTCTGTCAAGTCACTGTTGTTCCGTGCAAGGACAAGTGTGAAAGATCAACTTGAACCTTATTTCGGAGCTGCATCGGAGACGGAACAATTCGAGAGGATGAATACACGATGAAATGTACAGAAGTGCAGCAGAAGTTTGGTGAGTATTGGGACTTGATGGAAGGGGATGAAGAGCGTACAGCTATCGATTTCCATCTGACGCAATGTTCAGCATGCAATGAGCAATATGAGATCTGGGAAGCCAGCCAGCAATTAATTAAGGACTCCTCTATCAATGCTGAGATATTCGGCTCCTTGGAGCTGATGAACAGAAATGTGATGGATCGTATATACGCCAGTACATCCCTAATGTCCGTACCGACCAAGAGTTACAAATTCACACAGGCGTTCAAACGAAATATTTCAATTGTAATCGCTGCATGTATGGCGATGTTTGCTAGCGCTTTGTTTGTATTTGTTTTGGATGGCAAAGATGTTGATCAGTCCGTGAAGCTAAGCGAATTATCCGGTCTAATAGAGACAGCTAACGCTGCCACGACAGGTTCGGTGGTGAAAGCATCCTTATATGCCGAAATACCAGTCGCCAGTATTAGCGATCCTGTTGTGCTGGAGGTTGTCCCTGGGTTTCCCCATTATTATATCGCTCTCTCTTTGATAGGATTAATCTTATGTCTGCTGGTATTGAATTGGCTGGCAAGGGTGAGAAACTAGTCGACGCAATGTTACTTAACAGAAGAACAGAAGTAGGGGAGAGAAAGGGATGCTAATCGGATTCGTCAGACACGGACAGACAGACTGGAATGCGAATGGCATCATTCAGGGACAGACGGATATTCCGCTGAATAGGGAAGGGCTGCGGCAAGCGAAGGCAATAGCGGATCGGCTTGCGGAGGATGAGCGGATATGGGATTGTGTGATCTCAAGCGATTTGCTGCGCGCTCGGGTGACAGCCGAAGAAATCGCTAGTGCATTGGACATTCCGCTGATGACGCCCCTAACGTCCCTTCGAGAACGACATTTCGGACAAGCGGAAGGCACGACGGAGTCGGAACGCATCGCCAGTTGGGGGGCGGATTGGCGCCAGCTGGATCTGGGCATCGAGACTTCGGAGCAAATTGTGAAGCGGGGCAGACGTTTTCTGGATGAATGGGATTGGGATGACGGGAACGTCCTTATCGTCACGCATGGCAGCTTTATCGCCGAGATGCTCCTGTCATTATGTCCGAATCTGCAGGACGAGAGGCTTGGCAATGTATCGTATTCTATACTGGAACGGCATGGTGATAGCTGGCAGCCGCTCCTTTATAATTGCTCGAAGCACTTGAGTGGTTAAAAAGTGAATAAGAAGAGGGTCAGCCATATCCGTAAGCTTTCGGATAAGCTGGCCTTCTTCGATTTCGATTGGTTCACGATACGTATGAAATATGTGAAAATTCCCATAATGATAGTAAACACCTTCGATTAAAAATAGCTTCTTGCCCAACATAACGGAAAGGAGAGAGCTATGAATTTATCGGATATGCTGGGATATGCGGATATTGGACAGCTTACTGAAATTGCGAATGCTTATTCGTGCGAATGCAGCAGCCATTCAAAAAACGAGCTGATCCAAGCAATTCTGTCAACGATGGGACGTAACGACGTATTCGAGAGACAAGTGCATGATATGAAGCTGGAAGACTTGCGATTCCTCAATTCGCTATTGTTCGATACGAGAGAGTCTTACAGCCTGGAGGATCTGATGGCGCGGGTTCAACAAAGCAGATTCGGATTAGAACAGAAGACGGAAGCCGAAGAGGCCGATCGTGCGGCATCGAAGACTAAGACTCGCAAGAGTAATCGTAAAAAAGTTGCGAAGCAGGAGCCACCTAGTCCAAGGGAAATGATACTCCGCTTCAAACATCAAGGGTGGTTGTTCAACGGATTTACAGGCCCAGGCAAATATTTGTTTCAAGTACCAAATGATTTGAAGGGAAGATTCCAGGAAGTAATGAAGCGCAGGCTGGCTTCACAGCTACATTACATGGATGAGCCTCCTCTCTACCGGGATGAACAGCACTTGCTCGGACACGACGTGAAAGCAATGTTGCATTACGTTAGCCAGAACCATGTGCAATTGTCTGCAGACGGTTCTATGTACAAGAGGTATATTCAAGCATTGCTGGATCGGTTCAGTGTGCAGGAGAAGCTTCCGCAGAAGGGGGCGTGGAGATTCGGCTACGGCCGTCACTTCAATCATTATCCGAATCGCCTGTCCTTCCTGTACGATTATTGTTACTACTCCGGCTACCTGCGCGAGAATCATGAGACGTTGGAGGTTACGACTGAAGGCATGGAACGCCTCTCGGCTTCTCCTGAACTGGAGGAGGAGAGCATGTATCATTACTGGCTTAAGCTTTACAGGGGATCGATTCCCAATCTGCTCTCTCTCGTTCATTGGATTCATTCACTGGCAGAGGAGTGGGTAACGTTCCTATCGATCAAGGAAGCACTGGAGCCGTTCATCAAGCCGTATTACTATGATAATGCCTCTTCCATACTGGAAGTGCGCGTGTTGACAATGATGATGCATCTGGGATTATTGAGGATTGGCGAGCACCCTCAGCACGGAACGGTCATACGCATGACAAGATGGGGGCATGCGGTTGTCTCCGGCAAGGTCGCAACAAAGCAATAAAGGTTGACTTTTGATCTGCAGCCTTGTTAGAATCTCTCCGAATAAATGAAGGGAGAGTTGGCGATATGTTGTTGCCTTATAAGGGGATAGTACCGGCAGTTCATTCCGACTGTTATATTGCTGAGGGAGCGAAAGTGATCGGAGAAGTGTCTATTGGAGCGAAGAGCACAGTGTGGTTCAACGCCGTGCTAAGAGGCGATCTGGCGCCGATTATTATCGGTCACAGCTGCAACATTCAGGATGGAGTCGTCGGACATGTGAACACAGATCAGCCGCTGCTGCTGGGAGATGAGGTGTCTGTCGGCCACAGCGCAATCATACATGGCTGCTCGATAGGCAAAGGTACATTGATCGGAATGGGGGCAATCGTACTGAACGGCGCCGACATCGGTGAATATGCTTTAATAGGAGCCGGATCGATTGTGACAGAGAACAAAAAAATACCTTCCTATACGCTTTCTCTTGGAACACCTGCCAAAGTCGTAAGAGAATTGACAGAGGATGATCTGCAGCGAATGAAATGGACGATGGAGAGCTATGTGACGAAAGGGATTGAATATAGGAGCTAACGCCGCTATGGAGGTGTATCCTATGGACAAAATGAAAATCACATACGAGGCAATGCTCGGCTTGTTCGCCGAAATGGTTCTGGATGAAGCGATTCAAAAGTATCAATCGGAACAGCTGAACGTTGCCATCGACAAGGCGCTTGCTGCTGGGGACGAGGATACGTTCTATTCTCTAACCAAACAATTGAATGAGCTACAAAAGGATTGAAAGAAAAGCTTCCGATTACCAGGGTGAGAACAGCAACTGTTCAAAACGGATCTGGCAATTGGAAGCTTTCTTTTGTACAATCATAAAAAGTGATTAGTAAAATGCAATCGATTGCATATTGGAGGAGTTCTTATGAAGTTCAGTGAGATCGAAGACGATAAATGGAAGGAGCTAGCTCCGTATCTGGATACCTGTCTGCTGCCTGTTACGGGAATGTCGGGCCTGGAGTCTCCGCCTAAGGCGACAGCCTGCCTTGAACAGCTGAGGGATATGATGGATATGGTAGAAATTCCGTTCAGGGGCAGAGTCGTAACGTATCCGGCATGTCACTATTGGGCGGATGGGTTGAATTTTGACGAAATGCTGGCAAAGTGGTGTGAGGCGCTAAGAAGTATAGGTTTTACATATATCATTGTTGCAACGGCGAACGCCACCTTAGAGTTGACATGCGATGCGGCGGATCTTGTCTTGCGGCCGACAGCGGATGGGACACTACCTCAACCAAGCGAGGTGACGAGCGCCATTAGAGAACTGTGGAGTTGAAGATGTGACACGAAACTGGAAGGGACCTGAATAAATGCCATCCTTTTGGGGGAAAACATAACTTATCGAAGGTCAAATGTGACAAAATGACAACAAATTGATGAACGTGATTTCCATAATGACGCAAATATCCAGCCATATTCTTGACGCTCCCATGCACCTAGGCTATTATAAGTAATGTCCTAGTTCGTAATGTGTTTTTGCTATGCGGCAAAACAGGAGAGATGGTTGGCAAAGGGGGTTGGAACAGATAATGAGTAACCAAGAACAACATGATGCGGCACATCGGCCAGTACAGCGCAAAGAGATGTCTCGGCGTCAGTTTTTGTCCTACACGCTCGGCGGCACGACAGCCTTTATGATGGGCGGCGCGGTATTGCCGATGGTTCGTTTTGCAGTTGACCCTCTGCTGGTGAAGAAAGGCGAGGGCACTTTCGTGAAGGTTGTGGAAGAAAGCAAAATTACGACCGAACCGTTGGAAGTGAAGTTCAAGATCCATCAAATTGACGGATGGTATGAGAGCGAGCCCGAGCTTGTTGCTTGGATTTCCAAGGACGCGCAAGGCAATATTTTCGCTTTGTCGCCAGTGTGCAAACATCTAGGCTGTACGATCTTCTGGAATACCAAGGGGCAGAACGAATATGATTGTCCTTGTCACGATGCCCGCTATTCCAAAGACGGCAAAAACATCACAGTTGCCAATGCGCCGCTGGATGAATATGAAGTCGAAGTGAACAAAGAAAACGGATTCGTCTATTTGGGACCATTGAAGCCAAATACTAGAGTGTAAGGAGGGCGTATTTCAGATGTTTAAAACCGTATACAACTGGATCGATGAACGTCTTGACATTACGCCGTTATGGAGAGATGTAGCCGATCATGAAGTGCCTGAGCACGTAAACCCGGCCCATCACTTCTCTGCATTCGTGTATTGCTTCGGCGGATTGACGTTTTTCATCACCATTATCCAAATTTTATCCGGCATGTTTCTGACTATGTATTACGTACCGGATATTATTCACGCTTATGCAAGCGTTGACTTCCTGCAGCATCAGGTTGCCTTCGGACAGATTGTCAGAGGTATGCATCATTTTGGGGCAAGCCTAGTTATCGTCATGATGTTCCTACATACGCTGCGCGTCTTCTTCACGGGTTCCTACAAGGCTCCTCGAGAGATGAACTGGGTAGTCGGAATGTTGATTTTCTTCATCATGCTTGGCCTGGGCTTCACAGGATACTTGCTGCCATGGGACAACAAAGCTTACTACGCAACCAAAGTAGGGGTTGAGATTGCGGCATCCGTACCTTATATCGGATCATATATCGCCGATTTCCTATATGGCGGAGATATTGTTGGCGCTCAGACATTGACTCGCTTCTTCGCGATTCACGTGTTCTTCCTGCCTGGCGCACTGATCGCTCTGTTGGCAGCGCATTTCCTGATGATACGGAAGCAAGGCATATCTGGACCACTATAAGCGAAAGGAGGCTAACTAATGGCGCACGGTCATAAATCGAACGAGAAAGTAGTATTCGTAGGCGATTCTCGGGTGAAGAAGGGCGAGTCGTGGCAGACGCCTCCGGATTATACAGCCTTCCCCGGGAAGTCTGAAGCCTTCATACCGAACTTTTTACTGAAGGAATGGATGGTAGGCTGCGTTGTGCTCGTAGGATTCCTGGCATGGGTTATCGCGGAGCCGCCTCCGCTCGGTTATCCCGCAGATCCTACGAACGCGGCATTTATTCCGATGCCGGACTGGTACTTCTTGTTCCTGTATCAATTTTTGAAATATCCATACGTTTCGCAAGAGTACGTGTTGCTTGGCACGATGGCCATTCCTGGAATTATGTTCGGCGCATTGCTGCTTGCTCCATTCCTGGACACAGGCAAGGAACGCCGCTTCTATCGCCGTCCAATTGCGTCATCTCTGATGATGCTGTCGCTCGTCGCTTGTATTTACTTGACAGTCGTATCCTGGGACCATTACCAGGATATGCTGGAGAAGAATGGACAGACGCCAGAGCATCATCTGCGCGCAGAGCGTGCGGAGGAAGCGATCAATGCGGGCAAGCCTCGTCCGAACCCGCTTAAGAAAGCGGCAGCCATTATCGAGCCGGAAGATCCGGCAATGGAGACCTACCAATCGCAATGTATGGGTTGTCATGCGACTGATTTAAATGGTGGAGCAGGCCCTGCATTGCTGGGTGTAGGCAATAAGCTTTCTCAAGAAGAAATTGCTGGCATTATTACCAATGGCAGTGAGAATAAAATGATGCCTGGATTCGGTGAATCCCTGTCCAGCGATGATATTGATAAACTAGCACTTTGGTTAACGAAACAAACACAGTAAATAGCCATTTGAAAAAAACCTGATCGTGTCAACGATCAGGTTTTTTTCAACCGATTAGAATTTATTAGTTTTTTACTATTCCAATAGACATAGGAGGGAAGAAAGGTGGGCATATCTTTTTTTTGGAGCCGAGCATTTTTGCTGGACCGCCGCTTTTTATGGCTATTGTTTATGGTCAATTTGATCGGCACAATTTATGGATACATTTGGTATGGTCATCAGCTGCAGGTAACTGCTGCTACCAAGCCGGGTTGGATGCTGCCGTTTGTGCCTGATTCGCCTACCGCGAGCTTGTTTTTTACTTTAGCTTTGCTTTACTTGCTTTTTCCTCCCGGTCGACTGTCCAAGCTTGCCTCTGCTAGTCGGCTCGTCATTGAAGCGTTGGCGGTCGTATGCTCTGTGAAATACGGGGTATGGGCAGTCGTCATGATATTCGCCGGACAAGCGCAAGGAGATGTATTGAATTGGCAACATTATATGTTGGTCGCTTCTCATCTAGGTATGGCAGCTGAGGCGTTATTGTACGTTCGATTCATGAAGGCTCGGCTCGGCGCATTGGCTGTTGCAACGAGCTGGCTGTTCCTTAACGATACGGTAGACTACACATACGGGGTATATCCGTATTTGCCGAATGAGTTGGAAGATGATATTGTGACTGTGAAGTGGTTTACAATTGGCTTATCGGCAGCTAGCTTCCTGTGCGGAGCGATGGCTCTGTCGTTCAGGAAGCGGTCATAACTTGTCCACGCTCCTCATACAGTAAGGTATGGGGGGATGATTATGTTTACACGTATCCTATTGCCATTCCTGTCGACAATTATACTGGCGCTAGGGGCTACAGGTATGCTGGGAAGTTATGGTGCTTCCGATATTTCCGTTCATGCTGTTCGGGATGCGAGATTCGACAAGCTGATGAAGCTGGATACTATAGCTGAATCTTTATATACAGCGTCATATTCGCATAATCGTCAAGCAGCTTATTCGCATCTGTTGACGCTGAAACGTTATCTGGAAGACGAGATCATTCAGCAATACGGCGCGGAAGATGGCTGGAGACTGATGATTGCGGATGCCGATAAGGTAGAACGCGCACTGACTGACGGACAGCCCGACATGAACTGGCTGGAGCAAGTTACGCGTATCAGACTTGCAGTTGATGCGATGGTAAGACCCGATAGAGCATTGTGGCTGCCATACGAACAGCTTCTTCGCGATGACGTCAGTTCCATTCGCCAGGCATGGCACAGGGGAGACGGTTCTGAGGGGCCCGCAGCTGCAGCTATGCTGCATCGTATGCATGTGCATGCGAATCGGATCGAAGCGGCGGCTAACATAGCGGGTCATCAGTTGAGAATGCGTGAGCTGATGGAGCGTATTCAGTACGGCAGGCGCATATTAGTCGCCATGGAGAAGCAAGGGGCTGAGAAGCTGAGGCCAATCTCCAATCAGGAAGTGGAGCGGACATTAGCGACGATGGACAACGTCATATCCGCCATCTATAGTGGAGATGACGGAATGTCTTACCCCGCCATAGCTTCCCCGGAGCAGGGGAAGCCGCTGAGGTGGATATTTATGATCGGTACGATGATCTCGGCCGTCCTTACCTTGGTGGGCTGGCGCAAGTACAGAACAAGACCATATGGCATCAAACCTATTGCTTAGACCGGACGCAGCTCGTGCGATCCGGTTTCTTCGTTTTCCTGCCGACGCAACGAAAAACGTTGATTTATGGAACGCGCTTACGGTAACATAGAGAGCATATACAAAGCATCAGACAAGGAGTGGGATGGAAGCTCATGGAGGAGAAGTCATTAGCGGAAATACAACGAGAAGTCGACGCATACATCTCCCAATTCAAAGAAGGTTATTTCAGTCCGCTTGCGCTGATGGCCAGATTGTCTGAAGAAGTCGGCGAGCTGGCCAGGGAAGTGAATCATGCTTATGGCGAGAAGCCTAAGAAGCCGGAAGAGGCAGATAATTCCGTAGAAATGGAGCTTGGTGACATCTTGTTCATCTTGAACTGCTTCGCCAATTCGCTCCACATCGATTTGACGGAAGCGCATAACAAAGTGATGAACAAGTTCAATACGCGCGATGCGGATAGATGGACTAGAATTAGCGACGAACCGTAAGTAATCTCCTTACATATGCTGTACCATCGAGCCCCTGTATAAGGAGGATGGGCATATGGATGGTGAGAGCAGCGTCAAAAAAGCATTTGAACTTATCTTGCAAAATGACTTTGAAGGTGCGATACACTGGTTCGAGCAAGCTATTGCTGCAGACCCTGGCAATGCAAGCTATTACCACCGATGTGCTGTATCTTGTGCGAGAAGCGAGAAGTGGCAGCGAGCGAAAGTATATGCTGATACCGCGGAACAGATGGAGCCTGATAATGAAGAATATCGCTATCATGCGAAGGTGGTGCAAGCAAAGCTGTTCATCTTGGAAGCGAATCATCTACTTGCTGCAGAACGGCCGTCCTGGAATGAGGCGGAAGACTTGCTCATGCGGGCTGTATCGCTGGATCCCATATGCTTTGAAGGCTACTATACGTTAGCGCTTGTGTACGGCGAACTTGACCGTCTGGATGAAGCAGCTAGCAATGCACGAGAAGCACTTCGGCTTGATCCACAGCATGCCGCCGCCAGAAGATTGTTCGCCGATCTTAACCGCAAACGGCGCATGCAGCGGAATCGGACCAATAATAGAAGAAAATAAGGAACAGGTGATAAATATGTCGAATGATAAAATAAAAGTTGCAGTAACCGGCGCGGGAGGAAGAATGGGAAAAGAGGTCGTTAAAATGGTGCTGGAGGATGAAGCGTTGCAGCTTGTGGCAGCAATTGATCCTTCAGCAGGTCCTGTAGATGCAGGAACCATTATTGGCGCTGGGGAAACTGGCGTGACAATTAGCGCTAATCTCGCGGAAGCTCTCAATACGGTGAAAGCGGATGTGCTAGTCGATTTCACTGTCCCGCAAGCCGCTTATTCCAATACAAGAACAGCGATTGAATATGGCGTTCGTCCTGTTATTGGGACAACAGGGTTCACGCCCGAGCAGATCACGGAGTTGGACGAGCTGTGCCAGAAGCAAGGGATCGGTGCGCTTATTGCGCCTAACTTCTCGATTGGCGCAATTCTGATGATGAAATTCGCAGCGGAAGCGGCCAAATATATGCCTCATGTCGAAATCATCGAATATCACGGCGACCAAAAGCTGGATGCGCCGTCGGGAACGTCGATCAAGACTGCAGAACTGATCTCGGAGACGCGTCAGGAGCTTCGTCAAGGCAATCCCAAGGAAGAAGAGACGATCGAAGGGGCAAGAGGCGGGTATTACAACGGATTCCGCATACATAGCGTCCGTCTCCCGGGCGTATTCGCCCAACAGGAGGTTATCTTCGGCGGGCACGGTCAGACATTGAAAATTAGACACGATTCTTACGAGCGCGCCGGCTATATGCCAGGCGTCAATCATGCCGTTAAGAAGGTTATGACTTACAGCGGCTTGATTTATGGATTCGAACATATTATGGATTAACACATGGATTGCCAGCTAACAGAAAGAGGAGATCACATATGTTGAATATCGCATTTATTGCACATGATCGGAAGAAAGAAGAAATGGTTAATTTCGTAACCGCCTACGAGCATGTATTTCAACCGCATTCACTGTATTCCACGGGGACGACAGGAATGCGAATAATGGAGCAGACGTCTCTGAATATTCACCGTTTCATGTCCGGCCCGCTAGGAGGGGACCAGCAGATAGGCGCTATGGTCGCGCAAAATGAGATGGATCTGATCGTTTTCTTGCGAGATCCGTTAATGGCGCAGCCTCACGAGCCAGATATTATTGCTTTGCTTCGCTTATGCGATGTGCAGGGGATACCGGTTGCTACAAATATTGCCACGGCGGAGCTGTTGGTAAGAGCGGTGGAACGAGGAGACTTTGCATGGCGAGAGCTAGTGCACAAGTACAAGCCGGGAGTTGAGATCTAATGGAGTCGCTGGATATTCTCATATTCGGCGCTCATCCGGACGATGCGGAGATCGGTATGGGCGGGACAATTGCGAAGCATTCCGCCGCAGGCTATCGCGTCGGCATATGTGACTTGACAGAAGCGGAGTTATCTTCCAATGGAACGGTACAGCTGCGCAAGAAGGAAGCTGAAGAAGCATCCGCAGTGCTTCGCTTAAGCTACCGTTCTAATCTGAGGCTTCCTGATCGGGGAATTATTCAGACGGCAGAACAGTTGGATCTGATCGTGAAGGAAATACGAAAGTGCAAGCCGCGCCTGGTATTCGCCCCTTATTGGATTGATCGGCATCCTGATCATATCGCATGCAGCAAGATTGTGGAAGAGGCTGTATTCAATGCGAAGCTGCGCAATTACAAGCCGGAGCTAGGCGAGGCCATAACCGTCCATCAGCTCCTCTTCTATTATATTAACGATTGCCAAGACGTCACGCTGCTTGTCGACGTATCGGACCATTACGAGCAGAAGCGGCAAGCATTGCGGGCTTATCGGTCCCAATTCGAACTGTCAGCCACCGACAATGCAGTGGAAACGCCGTTGACTGGTGGTTATCTGGAACGTGTTGAGGCGCGCGACGCGTTGCTTGGCGGACCCAAGGGGATTCTTTTCGGAGAAGGATTTGCAGCGAAAATACCGTATCCCGTCAAAATGTTTTGACAAGTTGAACGACCCTATGGGAATACAATAGCTAGACGATCATTCCCAGATAGGAGATGCGATTGCCATGACGAGAAAATTGAAAATAGGCATTACCTGTTACCCGACGCTCGGAGGCTCGGGCGTAGTTGCCACTGAGCTAGGCAAGCTTCTGGCGGAGCGCGGGCATGAAATTCACTTTATTACGCATAGCATGCCGTTCCGGCTAGGCAAATATCATAAAAATATTTTCTTTCACGAAGTGGAAGTGAACGATTATTATGTTTTCCGATATCCACCGTATGATCTGTCGCTTGCGAGCAAAATGGCTCAAGTAGCGACGATGCAGCAGTTGGATGTGCTTCATGTGCATTATGCCATTCCTCATGCCGTATGCGCCTACCTGGCGAAGCAAATGATGAACAACGGTCTGAAAACAGTGACGACGCTGCACGGAACGGATATTACCGTGCTTGCGCAGGACGAATCGCTTAAGGACTTGATCCGACTGGCCATTCATCAGAGCGATGCGGTTACGGCGGTGTCGAAAGACCTCATCCATGAAACGAGACGTCTGCTGGATATCGTTACACCAATTGATTTGACCTATAATTTTGTGGACAAGAGGGTGTATTATCCCCGTGAGGTGGGCAGTCTGAGAGTGGACTATGCGGATCCGAACGAGAAAATACTGATGCATATATCCAACTTCAGGCCCGTAAAGCGTGTGACTGATGTGATTGATATATTCCATCGCGTACAAGAAGTCATGCCCGCGAAGCTTTTGCTGGTAGGTGAAGGCCCGGAGTTGTCCAAAATGCAATGCAAAATTAAAAATATGGGCTTGGAAAATTCCGTCGTCTTTCTGGGCAAGCAGGAAGATGTCGCGCAGGTTATTTCGCTTGCAGATGTACTTCTTCTTCCTTCAGAGAAAGAAAGCTTCGGTCTAGTCGCATTGGAAGCGATGGCGTGCGGTGTGCCCACAATTGGTTCTAGAGCCGGAGGCATTCCAGAGCTTGTCGTTCACGGTGAAACTGGCTTCCTGTCTGACATAGGCGACGTTGCGGATATGGCGCAGCATGTTATCGCTCTTCTGAAGGACGAGGAGATGCATCAGCGGTTTAAAGCCGCTTGTATGGAACGGGCGCGCCATGAATTTTGCAATGATGTGATTACGATGCAATATGAGGATATTTATTATCGTGTGCTCGGGATTGCCCGAGAGTCCGATCTTGCCCAGCAGTCTGTCGCAATATGCAATGACTAGGGCTAAGCAAGACTTGTTACAGACAATAAATTCATTATGAATGTTCGATAACAGAAAGGTGCTATTGTTATGTTGCAATTGCCGCCTGCAATGACGGCTGCGCTGCCGTTGCTACACCGATTACATGACCATCAATTCGAAGGCGTATTCGTAGGAGGGGCTGTTCGGGACACTGTTCTGGGCTTGCCCCTTAAAGACATTGACATTGCGACCTCGGCATCGCCCCAGCAAGTGATGGCCATATTCCCGAAGTGCATTCCTACCGGGCTGGCGCATGGCACCGTTACTGTCGTGCATGATGGAATCGGATATGAAGTGACAACTTATCGGATCGAGTCGGGATATAGAGATTGCCGGAAGCCGGATCATGTGGCGTTCATCGATAATCTGGATCAGGATTTGATACGGCGCGACTTTACGATGAATGCGATGGCGATTCGTCAAGATGGCGCTTTATACGATCCCTATGGAGGAATGGTGGATCTTCGCCTTCAACGACTGCGACCCGTTGGCGCCGGGGACGAGCGATTCCAGGAGGATGCGCTTCGTATGCTGAGAGCTATACGCTTCCTGGCGGTGTATAGGCTTTATCCTACAGCCAGCTTGTGGCGCGCTCTAATCAGACATCGGGAGCTGATGCGCCATATCGCGATGGAGAGAGTGCAAGCAGAACTGGACAAGATGATCGGCAGTGATGCGCCAGCGAGTGCGCTTGGCTGGTTGGGTGGCAGCCGACTGCTGAACTATACGAAGGAAGAACTGCCTTGGACACCACAAGATCATGAGGCTCTAAAGTCTTCAAGGCTGGACTTGCTGGACAGTCTTGATGAACGATGGGCTTCCATATTCATCGCTCTGTCTTATACCGCGGACAAGGTCAAGTCTGCATTGAAGTCATTGCGCTTCGGCAATCACAGAATCCGCTTCATCTACAGCATAATTCATGTCGATGCTATAATGGCAGTGGCAACAGTTGAGAGCGAGCGAAGAAGCGCGTGGCTGAATGTCGTGCTCGCGCATGGAGAAGCTATCGCTCACAGCTGGCTTCGCTGTGCGCAGGCGGCCGGTTGTGCTCCGCTGCACAGAGATACCGAGCAACTGGAAGGGTTAAGACGGCAGCTACTGGAGATGCCTGTGAGGACGTTGAAGGAGCTGCAGGTGAACGGCAACGATCTCTGCCGCTCGTTGGGCATGCGCAAGGGTCCATGGGTGCGGGAGCTTCTACAGCTATTGCTGAGCGAGGCGGCATCCGGCGAATTGCCGAATACGGAAGCTGAATTACTTGAAAGAGCTAATATATGGAGAACCGAGGTAAACATTGATGAGCAATCAAACCCATGAGACGATGCTGGAGATGTTCAGGCAATCTCGGGATGGATTCCTATCCGGCATGATGATAAGCGAGAAGCTTCAAGTAAGCCGAACGGCGATATGGAAGCATATACGCAAGCTGGAGGCAGCAGGATATGAATTCGAAGCATCGACCAAGCTCGGCTACCGGCTGACTTTCGAACCGGATTATTGGAACCTGGAGCATCTTCGGCATGTTTTGGCCAACTCGACAGAGAAGCAGCGGGACATTCATCTGCTGGAGGAGGTCGCATCCACGCAAAATGTAGCCAAAGCGCTTGCTGAGGAAGGAGCGCAGGAGGGTACTCTTGTCCTTGCCGAGCAGCAGCTGAACGGCAGAGGCCGCATGGGCCGCAACTGGGTATCCCCGAAAGGAAAAGGAATTTGGATGAGCATGGTGCTAAGGCCGTCCATGCCGATTCATTGTGCGCCACAATTGACTTTGCTGACGGCAGTGGCGTTATGTCAAGGTTTGCGTGAGTCGACCTCTCTGCCCATTGGCATCAAGTGGCCAAATGACTTGTTGGTCGAGGGCAAAAAAATTAGCGGAATTTTGCTAGAATCATCTGCAGAAGACGAGCGCTTGAAATATGTCATTGCTGGCATCGGCATAAGTGTCAATATGAACGCGGCGGATTACGGTGACGAATCGCTGCTGGAGCGGGCCACATCCTTGCGGCTGGCAGCCGGAGAACCGTTTGGCAGAGAGCGGTTGATCGCAGCATTTATTGCCCAATGGGACCACCTATATGAGCTTTACAAGAGTGAAGGCTTCGAGCCTATCCGGGAATTATGGCAATCGCTGTCTGTCTCTCTAGGCAAGCCTGTGCGATTAACCACGCCAATGGAATCGTTCCTCGGGACTCCGCTGGAGCTGCTGCCAAGCGGCGCTTTATCTGTCAAGCGCGAGGATGGCTCCGTCATCCCTGTATTCTCCGCGGAGATGGGTGAGCCGCATTAAATCTCGTTTACGAACGGAAGCAATTTTGTTAAACTACATTTACAGGCGGTATTCAGCAATGAAACTGCACTGGAGTAAGGCAATGCCTCATGACAAGACTAACATCATTTGGAAATGCCCACTCTGCTCTGAGCCGTAGGGACCGAGACAGAAGGAAGCAGTTCTGCACAACGTTTCCTTTTTACGTACGGGAACCTTTTTAGCAGCGGCTAAAAGGTTTTTTTGTGTTCACAATAACTGTAAGGAGGAAAACGGATGAAAAAAAGACTAACGATTGCAAGCATGCAAAAAATGAAACAGAAACAAGTGCCGATCACGATGCTGACTGCCTACGATTATCCCTCTGCGAGGCTCGCCCAGGAAGCGGGTATCGATATGATTCTGGTGGGAGATTCGCTTGGCAACGTTGTGCTTGGATATGATACGACAATTCCTGTAACGATTGATGATATTGTATACCACACCCGCGCAGTGGCAAGAGGAGCAGCAGAGACGTTCATCGTCTCGGATATGCCTTTCATGACTTACGGAGTAAGCAGGGAAGCAACCTTGAATAACGCTGCGGTTATTATGCAGAAAGGCGGCGCACAGGCTGTCAAGCTGGAAGGCGGCGCTGAAATTGCTGATGATGTTAGCGCATTGGTGAAGGCAGGCATTCCTGTTATGGGCCATATCGGACTTACGCCGCAATCCGTTCATCAGTTGAGCGGATACAGAGTGCAGGGCAAGGTGGAGCAAGAAGCGAAAGCGTTAATGGAAGATGCGCTGGCACTGCAGCAGGCAGGAGCGTTCAGCATCGTGCTGGAATTGATGACAGAGCCGATCGCCGCCGCTATAGGTGAAGCACTGACTATTCCTGTTATAGGCATCGGAGCCGGTCGCGGATGCGATGGGCAAGTAATCGTCTATCACGACTTGCTGCAATACGCTTCCCCTTATATCGAGAAGAGATTCGTGAAGCCTTATGTCGACGTCGCGTCAACGATAAGGCAAGCGATCGAGCAATATGTCGATGAGGTGAAGACAAGACAATTCCCTGCGGAAGAACATGTGTTCCAGCCGCAATCAGAATCAACTTCATCCGCTGCTGAAGCAGCATCGCAAGCGCTGTATGGCGGAAGGAGCCAGTAATTATGATCATTGTTCGTACGAAAGAGGAGTTGCGACATGCTATACGTGAGATGGCAGACGACGGACAATCGATAGGCCTGGTTCCTACGATGGGGTACCTGCATGAAGGCCATGCCAGTCTCTTGACGGCAGCCCGTGAGCAGTGCGAGGTGACAGTACTAAGCATATTCGTCAATCCGCTGCAGTTCGGTGCCAATGAAGATCTGGATACGTATCCTAGAGATGAAACAAGAGATATTGCGTTAGCGGGTTCCTGCCATACAGATATCGTATTCATCCCGTCAGTTCAAGAGATGTATTCGTCTCGGCCGTTGA
Organism: Paenibacillus chungangensis; assembly: GCF_042675905.1. Lineage (NCBI taxonomy): Bacteria > Bacillati > Bacillota > Bacilli > Caryophanales > Paenibacillaceae > Paenibacillus > Paenibacillus chungangensis. Next base: position 646,432 of record NZ_JBHTJZ010000005.1, read on the forward strand.
CAAGCGTGAAGGTGAGCGAAATCACCGAGCAGCTGTGCGGTGCTTCCCGACCGGGACACTTCGACGGCGTTGGCATTGTCATCGCCAAGTTGTTCCATCTCGTGAAGCCACATCGCGCATACTTCGGGATGAAAGACGCGCAGCAGGTTGCCGTAATTGAGCAGCTGGTGCATGATCTGGACTTTGATGTTGAGATCGTCCGGATGCCGACGGTAAGAGAGCCGGACGGTCTGGCGTTGAGCTCCAGGAATGTGCGCTTATCGCCCGAGCAGCGGCATCAGGCGCTAGTCTTGTCCAAGGTGCTGAAGGATGCAGCACGCTGGCTGAAGGGGCCGGAGATGACGGTCGACAGCTTGCTGAAGGCTGTCAGGACGGAGATCGGGAAGATGAAGGAAGCAGAGATCGATTACGTCGAACTGATGCAATATCCTTCCCTACAGAGGGTGCCGGGAAAGCAATGCTTGCAGGAAGCAAGCGGTACGGTTATTCTGGCGCTGGCAGTCAAGTTCGGAGCGACGAGATTGATCGACAATGCCTTGTATACTATCGGCGAGAGGTGAGAAGCCTTGTATAGAACGATGATGAAATCCAAGCTTCACCGTGCGACGGTGACGGAAGCGAATTTAAACTATGTAGGCAGCATTACCATTGATGAAGACTTGATGGATGCGGCCGACCTGCTTGAAAATGAAAAGGTTCAAATTGTCAATAACAACAACGGCGCCAGGTTTGAAACATATGTCATAACAGGCGAACGCGGTTCCGGCGTGATCTGCCTGAACGGCGCTGCTGCAAGGCTTGTTCAGCCTGGGGATCAGGTAATTATTATCTCGTATGCCGCTATGGAAGACGAACAGGCGCGAAGCTACAAGCCAATAGTTACTATTCTTGATGAGAACAATAAGCCATTGAAAGTGCTCTCTCAAGAAATGCACGCGACCGTATTGTAATAACTGGCATCTAATCGCTAGTCGCGAATTCCTGCATTATGTAACGGCTGGATGACGGTATGAAAAGCCTGCCGAAAACAAAAAATGACCGTGACACTCCTTAATTCAAAACGAAGGCGGGATGCGGTATGTTCCAGCATATGTTCATGACGATGCACAAGCTGCTCGACGGCATTATGAGACAGTATCCCACTGCGTCGGAGCAGGAGCGACAGCACTATGAGCTTCAGCTTAGCGAGTTGAAGAAAGCCAGCGATTGCTTTATCGAATTGTGGTTGAATTTCGAGGAGAAGCTTTCCCAGTTCAAACAAAATCAAGCGGACGATGTCAGTAATGCGGTTAGTGGCTTAGACGCTGCTGCATGCGGCCAGAAGGCTTCTGACTCTGCGATAGACGGCCAATCTGACGCTGAAATCTGCGCTCCTGGTCTTGACAGCACGCCCTGCAGCGCAGCGGATCTGTATATTCCAGATGACATTGCCGGTGATGTGAGCAAAGGCCAGGGATATTACAAGCTGTTCATGTTCCCGCAAGCGGCAACGATCTTTCACGACGTTCTTGCGCAAGCTCCGGAATGCAATTTGGCGCGGCTTTACTTGGGGATGAGCTTGATGCATATGCGAAGCTGGAATGAGGCACAGCGGCAATTTCAACTGCTTATTGTGCTATCGGACTTTCCGAAGTGGCTCGCTTTAGGCTATAATGCTCTTGGATGCATTCAGGCGATCCACATGAATTTGGCACAAGCGGAGAAGCTGTTCCAGAAGGCCTATGAAGTTTATCCCCGCTTCGCCGACTCTTTAAGCAATTTGAAGTCGTGTCAGGAAACACCTAAGCAATTATCCCTATATTTTGGTAGCACGGAGCTGTGCTGTATGTGAAAGGTCGGGGGAAGCAAATGAAATATGCCGTATTGGATTTGGAGACGACTGGACATGGCACAGAAGATCAGATTATTCAAGTGGGGCTTGTCATTGTCAATGACGAGCTGCAAATAACGGATAACTTCAGCACTTTTGTTAAACCAACGATTGCCATCCCTGAATTTATTACGAATTTAACCGGTATAGACCATGCGATGACGGAGCACTCCCCGCAATGGGATGAAGTTGCTCTAAAGCTGCTGCCGTATCTGGAGGACGCGGTACTTGTTGCGCATAATGTAGGCTTCGACGCTTCCTTCTTGGATCGGGCTCTGCAGGATAGCGGGTATATGCCATTTTTGGGACGAAAGCTGGATACGATTGAGCTTCTTCGTATCCTCTATCCGTCGCTCACGTCCTATCAGCTAGGCATGGTGACGGAGCAGTTCGGCATTGTGCACGAACATCACCATCGGGCCGATAGCGATGCGGTGGCTACAGCGGAAATATTCATGACATGTGTCCGGAAGTTAAGATCTTTGCCGCTGCTTACTGTGCAGCGGCTGTCTTCATTGATTGATGAGAGCAAGGATGTGCAGTGGTTTCTCGCGGAGCAGGCCGCTCACATGGAGCAGCATACCGTATTCGAAGCAAGCGATTATGATTATTATCGGCAGTTTGCCCTTCAGGCTGGCGAATGGGGCGAAGAGAAGGCGCCGCGGCAAGATGAAGGGATGGATGAGGAATGGCTCGCTGACACGACCTTCGAGCAATATTTGAACGGTGTAAAGCAGCGATTCCAAGAGCTGTTCCCCGGCTATGAAGAACGTGAAGCGCAATCCCGGATGTTCCAGGAAGTGCATCAGTCCTTCGAAGAAGGCAAGCATTTGTTAATAGAGGCAGGCACGGGAACGGGCAAGTCACTCGGTTATCTAATTCCAGCATTGTATTACAGTATTCGCCATCACACGAAGATGGTAGTCAGCACCCATACGATTAACTTGCAGGAACAACTTCGCCATCGTGATCTTCCGTTACTCGCCCAAGTGCTGCCTTTTCCGTTCAAGGCATCCATCTTGAAGGGGCGCGGCAATTATCTCTGTATGCGCAAGCTCGAACATAAGTTGAATACAAGAGATTTTATGAGCAAGGGGGAGGACGGGATAACCGCCGCCGCCATGCTCGTATGGCTGAGTGAGACCGAGACCGGCGATCAGGAAGAATTGAACTTCAGCAGCAGAGGTGCTGAATTTTGGTCGACGGTAGCAAGCGACGCCAATTCCTGTCTGAACCGTGCATGCCCTTGGTTCAAGAGGTGCTATTATCATCGCGCCAAGCACGAATCCAATATCGCCGATGTCTGTATAACAAACCATTCTATGTTGTTCACCGATGTGCAAGCTGATCACCGCCTGCTTCCAACTTATAACCACCTTGTTATAGACGAGGCTCATCATGTAGAAGAAGTGGCGGGTAAGCATCTGGGAACGCTCGTGAACTATTTCACGCTTATTAGTACATTAACTCGCTTGCAGAAGGATGCCCGTTCAGGGATTTTACATACGCTTCGGCATAAGTTGAGAGAAGATGGAGATGACCACGCAGAAGCTTGGGTAGAAACGATTGACGACTGCCTGCCCAAGCTGGGCGAATTGAAGGAGCAATGGGACAAGCTGTTCGAATTGTTGTTCAGCGATATTGCTTCTGTCCAGGCCGAAGGCGACGGTACGCTTGTGAAGCGATTAATTCCAGGAGAGACATCGGAACATTGGCAGGAAGCGGTCGGAGTTGAAGGGAATATTCATGTCGAGCTTGCACGGTTAATCAAGACGTTTGAAAAGCTTATTAGCGATGTGAAGGAACGAAGCGAAGAACAGAGTGTGCAAGGCGTATTGACGGACCTGAACGGCTGCCTGCGTGACTTGAGCAGACTGAAGGACGAATTACGCACGATGACGAAGCTGGAACAGGTGGATTTCGTGTTCTGGATTGAAGGCAATAGCGCTTACCGTCACCGCTCCGTTCAATTGTACGCGGCGCCGATCGATGTCAGCCGCAAGCTGCAGCAGTATTTTTTCGATGCGAAGGAAAGCATAGTGCTGACTTCGGCGACGCTGACGGTCAAGAAGACATTTCAATATGCGGAAGAACAGCTTGGACTTGCAGGCTACGAAGAGAAGGGCAAGCTTCGTGCAGTTCAGCTGCCGTCACCGTTCCAATACCGCGAGCAGGCCCTGGTTATCGTTCCCAGAGACTTTCCGGTACTGAAAGGAGCTTCCTACAACGACGACTATGTGAATAGGCTTGTGCAATCATTAAGGGATGTGGCGAGCGGAACAAGGGGGAGAATGCTGGTATTATTCACATCTTACCGGATGCTGCGAGGCGTATACGATCCTCTTAAGGAATCGCTTGCCGAAGCAGGCATCAATGTGTTGGGACAAGGCATTGACAGCAGCAACCGATCGAAGCTGACAAGACGATTCCTTCAGCAACCGGAATCTGTCCTCCTTGGCACGAGCAGCTTCTGGGAAGGGGTGGACATTCCTGGTGAATCCTTGATCTGTCTAGCTATTGTCAGGCTGCCCTTCCAGCCGCCAAGCCATCCTGTACTGGAAGCGAAAGCGGAGTTACTGCAGCGGAGGAACCAGAACCCCTTCATGAAGCTGTCCATTCCTGGAGCCGTCATCAAGTTCAAGCAAGGATTCGGTCGATTGGTCCGTTCCTCGCAAGACAAGGGGATTGTTATTATATACGACACAAGAGTAATCGAAACATTCTACGGCAAGCACTTCCTGTATTCCTTGCCCGGCCCAAAAATCGAGACGATGCATGTGGATCAGATCGTTCCCAGAATGAAAGAGTGGCTGTCAGACCGGACTGTTGCAGCCGATGACCAAGCAAAGATCGTGCCAGCGATAGAGGAGGAATAGCGGCAATGAAGCAAACCAAAATATCGGAAGCGGTAGTGAAACGGCTTCCGTTGTACTTACAGGTGTTAAACGAGCTTCATGCACGTGAGGTGCAGACGGTGTCCTCTCAGGAGCTGGGAGTGAAGCTTGATTTGAATCCTGCTCAGATTCGTAAAGATTTGGCTTACTTCGGAGAGTTCGGCAGGAAGGGCGTCGGCTATGATGTCGTGTATCTGATCGAGAAAATTCGTCAAATATTAAAGGTGAACCAAACGATTAAGGTCGCGTTGATCGGCGCAGGCAATCTTGGTCTGGCGCTCTGCAACTACAATAAATATTCCAAAGACAATATGCAGATTACCGCTGTGTTCGACAATCACCCCGAGAAGGTAGGAAGCAGTATCGGCCATTTGACCGTACAGCCGATGAGCAAGCTTGCTGAATCCATCAAGGAGCACAATATTCGAGTCGGCATTATAACAGTACCCGCTCATGAAGCGCAAAACGTAGCGAATGAGCTGACAAATGCGGGTATTGAAGGCATACTAAATTTCGCGCCGGCTATTCTTCGGGTCCCGGAAGAAATTCGCATTCACTATGCGGACTTCACGAAGGAATTATTGAGCCTGGCTTACTACTTGAATCATGAAGGAGATGAAAACGATGAGTCAGCTATGGATACAGAATAGCCTGTTCGTTACAATGGATGATGCCTTGCCCGTCGTAAAAAGGGGTCACATGCTCGTATCGGACGATCGCATCGCTTATATCGGCGAAGAGGAGCCGCAGCCGCAATGGCTGCAATCCGATGTGAAGAAGTTCGATGGAAGCCGCCATGCCATTATGCCTGGCCTCATTAATACGCACGGCCATTCACCGATGACGCTATTGCGCGGTTATTCGGACGATGAAGCGCTGCAAGTGTGGCTGGAACAAAAAATGTGGCCGATGGAAGCGCGTTACAGAAGTGAAGACACGCGTGTCGGAAGCGGTCTTGCGATTGCGGAGATGCTGCTCAGCGGCACAACGACGTTCGTCGATATGTACGACCGGATGGAGCAGGTAGCGCTTATGACAGAACAGGCCGGCATGCGCGGTGTGCTGATGCGCGGAGTCATCGGCCTGTGCTCTGAGGAAGAGCAGCGCGCTAAGCTGAAGGACTCTGTCCAATTCGCGAAAGACTGGAACGGGGCAGCGGGGGGCCGCATCACGACGATGCTGTCGCCGCATGCGCCATACACGTGTCCTCCAGCGTTCATTGAGCAATTCGTACAGGCAGCACATGATTACAATCTGCCGCTGCACACCCATATGTCAGAGACGACCGCGGAAGTGGAGCAGAATGTTCGTGATTACGGGAGCAGGCCGGTGAAGCATCTGGATTCGCTTGGCTTCTTCTCGCGTCCGGCGCTTCTTGCCCATGCCGTACATCTGAACGATGAGGAGATCGCGTTGCTCGCAGAGAGAGGCGCCTCAATATCCCATAATCCTGTAAGCAATCTGAAGCTGGCAAGCGGCATTGCCAGAGTGACGGATCTGATGAAGGCCGGCGTGAAGGTGTCTCTCGGCACCGATAGCGTCGCAAGCAACAATAACCTGGATCTGTTCCAGGAGATCGCTATGGCGGCCCTGCTTCATAAGGGAGTGACTAACGATCCTACTGCCGTTCCTGCCATGGAAGCTCTGAAGCTTGGAACAGTATATGGCGCGAGGGCGCTGTGGCGCGAAGATATCGGCGTGCTTAGGGAAGGGATGAAGGCGGACTTCATCGCTCTTGACATCGATCAGCCTCACTACTATCCGCTGACGGATATCGTGTCCCATCTGGTGTATGCGGGTAGCGGACGCGATGTGACCGATGTGTGGGTAGACGGCAAGCAGGTGGTTGCCGGAGGGAAATGCCTGTTCCTGGACGAGGAGAAGCTGCGACGCGATGCGCAGGCCAGCTTCGAGCGGTTGCTGCAAGCAACATGAGGGTGATTGACAGGAAGTCACCGCCGCTGATGAATAAGAAGCGATGGCTGGTATTGATTACAGCTTGCCTGTTGACATTGGCTGTATGGGGCGTATTCTATTATCGCAGCGTTCAAATGCCGAATTGGACCGAATCGCAGGAAGTGAGGCAAGCTGTGACGGAAACGGCAGGCCTTGTGCGAATCGAATCATTGACCAAGCATATCTGGGACGAGGTAACCTGGGTTGCGCAAGGGTCGGACGCTTCTGGACAGCCCGTGATTGTATTTCTGCAGAACGGTGAAGTCGTCTTCCGGACGGAAGAAGGGAATACAATGACGAAGGAAGATATGCTGCAATTATTCGATAGAGAGCACGCGGATGCGAAGCTAGTGGCCATTCAGCCAGGATGGTTTCGGGATCAGCCTGCTTGGGAAATGCAATATAAGCAGCAAGGGAGTAACGGTTTTTTTTATCACTTTTATTCCCTTCGAAACGGAGAAGAGTTGAATCATTTTTTCATAGCGACTCACTAGACAGGAAGCGGAGCGATTATGCTCCGCTTCCTGTTTTTACACCCACTTGATCCCCTCAAGATATGATATACTTTGATATATCAAGATTGTATATATGATAATCTATCTACTACAACATCTGGAGGGGAAAACCTTGCAAAAACCGCGTTTGATACCTGTAGTGCTGACAGCGGCTGCTACTGCAGTTCTCCTGTTCGGCGGATGGGGAATATATAAGCAATTAGCGGTATCTGCTCCCTTGCATGATATGCTGCATGAAGTGAATGGCATTGCTTATGCAGCGGAACCCGTCATTGACAAGGATAAGGTAGCCGTAACTGTGCAATTGTCGGAAGACGCAAGCTTGCGGGAAGTGTACGGGGATATCGCTCGCGAAGTGAAAGATATCGCAGGAGACAAGCAGCTTGAGGTGTCGATCAAGGATGAAGTCGATGAAGAGCTGGAACGACTATGGCACGCCTCCCTGTTCGATATTGCGGAGGCGATGGAGACGAAGACCTATTCTGCGATTCCTGCAGCCATGGAGAAGGCCGTTCAAGGATCAGAGCAGCTTGAAGTGGATACAGAGATGGACAATACCAATGTGTATATTACGATGAAGAACGGAGCGGCAACCAAGCATATTGTATTGCCGCGTACGCCGCAGCAGCTTGGGGTGTGGCCAAATGCGTAAAAGATGGCTTGAGCTTGTTATAGGCGTCGTTCCCGTTGCGATTTTGTTCGTGGCTTTCATGGGGATTAATGTGCTTCCGCTACTGTTCGCCATGATGATTGGAGCTGTTCTGTTCCTGGCGATAAGCGGCAAGGGCAAGCTTGCCGCGATGCCGGGCGGAGCCGGCAGGAGCGAATCCAGGATTGCGCCGCTGTCGTTCGATGAGATCGGCGGGCAGGAACGGGCGAAGAAGGAACTTGTCGAAGCGCTTGACTTCCTGGTCAAGAGAGAACAGATCGAGAAGCTCGGAATCCGCCCGCTCAAGGGGATATTGCTATCCGGTCCTCCTGGAACCGGCAAGACGCTGCTGGCGAAAGCGGCTGCGCAGCATACGGATTCAGTGTATGTCGCCGCATCGGGCAGCGAATTCGTCGAGATGTACGTTGGCGTAGGCGCGGGCCGTATCCGCGAGTTGTTCAAGAATGCCAGAGCGAAGGCGAAGAAGGAGAACAAGAGCAGCGCCATCATCTTCATCGACGAGATTGAAGTAATCGGCGGGAAGCGCGACGGCGGTCAGCATCGCGAATACGATCAGACATTGAATCAGCTACTGACGGAGATGGACGGCATATACGGCAATGAATCGCCGCGCATCTTGCTTATTGCCGCTACTAACCGGAAAGAGATGCTGGATAGCGCCTTGCTGAGGCCCGGCAGATTCGATAGGCATATCGAAGTCACACTGCCTGACAAGAAGGGCAGGCTGCATATTCTGAACATCCATGCGAAGAACAAGCCGCTTCATGAAGGAAGCGATCTCGCGTCTGTCGCTTCACAGGCGTTCAATTTCTCCGGGGCACAGCTGGAGTCGGTCATGAACGAAGCCGCTATCTATGCCATGCGGGAGAACGAAGCACTCATTACGAACAAGCATTTGACGATGGCGATTGACAAGGTGATGCTTGGCGAACGCACCGATCGCGAGACGACGCATGAAGAGAAGGAACGGGTGGCGCTGCATGAGTTGGGTCATGCGATTATGGCCGAGCTGCTGCGGCCGGGCAGCGTATCGCAAGTCGCCTTGTCGCCGAGAGGCGGAGCGCTCGGTTACGTCCGTCAGCATCCGCAGGATGATCAATATTTGTACACGAAGCGATTCCTGGAATCGCAAATTATGGTAGCATTAGGCGGCGCGGCAGCCGAGGAAATCTTCTATGACGAGCGAAGCACAGGCTCGAGAGGCGACTTCCAGCAAGCGTTGGACCTGGTGAAAACACTGGTGGAATCCGGTCTGACGGATCTGGGCATCGTAGATGCGGACATGATTACCAAAATGCAATGGAGTAAGGTGACTGGAGCTATTCTTGATGATTTAATGCAGCGAACGAAGGATATGCTACAGGAGAAGCAAGACGTGTTCCGCACCTCCTTGCATATTTTGATGGCAGAAGAACAGCTGTCCGGAGATGAATTCCGGAACCTGCTGAACCGAAATTCCGCAGCGTAAGCGCTCAACTTTCTAACAATTTGAAGGCAGTGACATTGACTGCCTTCTTTTTTTATTGAAAACCGTTATAATAAAGGTGCATGTGAAATTTCTGACTTGAAGGAGCATTATCACTACATGATAAAAAAGGTTGGCGTAATCGGCGTTGGCACGATGGGACAAGGCATCGCGGAAATGCTTGCCGCGAACGGGCTGGAAGTTGTGCTCGTGGAGCAAACTCCGGAGCGCCTTGCATACGGATTGCAAATGATTAAAGTAAGCTTGGATAAGCAAATTGAAAAGTGGGCACTGACAGCTTCCGAAAAGAAGCTGATCTTGTCACGCATTCATACAGAAGGCGGTTACGATGCTTTAGTGAAGTGTGAGCTGGTGATCGAGACAATATCAGAGGAGCTGGAAGCCAAGAAGGAAGTTTTCCGCCGCATTGACCGCATTTGCTCGCCGCATGCCATCTTGGCCAGTAATACTTCAACGCTAAGCTTGACAGAATTGGCCAGTGTCACGAAGCGTCCTGATCGGGTAATCGGTCTTCATTTCATATACCCCGCATTCAAGATCGATCTGGTGGAAATTGTGCGGGGACTGAAAACCTCTGACGAAACGTTCAAAGAGACGAAGCATTTCGTCGAGGAGATTATTCAGAAGAAAGGTGTTATGGTATTCGAATCGCCCGGCTTCGTGACGACACGGCTCATCTGTCTATTCATTAATGAAGCGCTGCATGTGCTGCAAGAAGGTGTCGCTTATGCGGAAGATATCGACGATGCGATGCGAATCGGCTATTCCTTCCAGCATGGGCCGCTGGAGATGGCGGATCGGTTCGGCCTCGATTCTGTCCTGGCTGCTCTGGAACGCATGTTCAGGGAATACGGGGAGCTGAAGTACCGTCCATCCATTGTGCTGAAGAAGATGGTACGCGCAGGTCAGCTGGGTGTGAAGTCCGGTTCTGGATTTTTCAAATACGACAAGGATGGGGACCGAATCTCATGAAAATACTCGTTATCAATGCAGGTAGCTCATCATTGAAATATCAGCTGTATGATATGTCGGACGAGTCCGTACTCGCAAGCGGACGGGTTGAACGGATTGGAATGGACTCCTCGATCGTCACGCACGAGCCTGTCGGCGCTCTCGAGGTTCGCGACGTCAGCGAAATATTAGATCATGTATCGGCAGTGAAGCGGGTAATCGATCTGCTTACGCATAAGGAATACGGCGTCGTCACTTCCATGTCGGAGATCGAGGCAGTCGGCCATCGCATTGTGCATGGCGGCGAGGTGTTCAAGAACTCCGCTCTCGTCACAATGGAAGTGAAGAAAGAGATCAAACGACTGTTCGATCTTGCTCCGCTTCATAACCCGGCACACTTGATGGGCATTACTGCTGTCGAGAATGTATTGCCTGGCGTTCCTCAAGCCGTTGTCTTCGATACGGCGTTCCATCAGACGATGCCGGACACCTCCTATCTGTACCCGATTCCCACGGTATTGTACCGCAGACACGGCGTTCGCCGTTACGGCTTCCATGGGACTTCTCACGCATATGTGAGCGATAAAGCGGCCCGGGTACTGAATAAGCCTCTGGAATCGCTCAAGATGATTACCTGCCATATCGGCAATGGCGCCAGCTGCACGGCGATCAAGGACGGTAAGTCGATCGATACCAGTATGGGTATGACGCCATTGGAAGGGTTGATGATGGGGACACGCAGCGGTGATATCGACCCCGCTATTGTGCCATTCGTTATGAACAAGGAAGAGCTGACGCTGAACGAGGCCAGCTCCATGCTGAACAAGCACAGCGGCATGCTGGCGATATCCGGACTTAGCAGCGATATGAGAGAAGTGACAGACGCAATGAACGAAGGGGACAAGAATGCGAAGCTCGCATTCGATATGTATGTCTACCGCGTGAAGAAGTATATCGGCGCATATGCTGCCGCCATGAATGGCTTGGACGTGCTCGTGTTCACAGCAGGAGTCGGCGAGAACTCCGTCGTATTGCGAAAAGCTGTTATGGAAGGATTGACCTTCCTTGGTTTGGAGCTGGATGAGAAACGAAACGCTGCGAGAAGCAAGGAAGCGCGACAGATATCGACAGATCGTTCGAAGGTAAAAGCGCTAGTCGTACCGACGAATGAGGAATTGCTGATTGCACGAGACACCTATGCGCTTGTGAATGAAGCTCAATAGCCAGTTGTCATCATGCTTGTATCTTCTGCGGAAGATGCAGGCATGTGCTGTATCAAGAGTTGTTCGGGAGAAGAGAGGGGAGTGCTGGAGTTGAGTGACGAGCTATGGAAAGCCTATTCTCACGGCATGGCGGCCGCAATGGGAGAAGGCGGCGCTTACTTGCCGTCCGTTCTTCTGCGTAGTTATAAGGAGCTGGGGCTGTCAGATACGGAGGCTCTACTGATGCTGCAACTGGTCATGTTCCGAGAAGCGGAGCACAATGATTTCCCGACACTGGCGCAGTTGGCAGTACGGATGGGCGTTAGCGAGAAGAACGTCAGCGCCTGGATTGGAAGACTGATGAAAGACGGGTTCCTTACGATTGACGAATATGTAGACGATACGAACGGGATGCAAGCGGAGCGGTACAATTGGAACGGCTGGCTGCTGAAGGCCGCAGAATGGTCGTCTGATCGGAAGCGTCAATCCAAGCGGGCCGACTACAAGCCGAACGCTTCGCACGTGAAGCGTCAGCTGGAGAACGATCTGTTCACCGTATTCGAGCAAGAGCTGGGCAGGCTGCTGTCGCCGATGGAATGCGAGACGATCAGCAGCTGGCTGGATGTGGACGGCTATACGGAGGAGATTATCCGATTCGCATTGAAGGAAGCGGTATTCGCAGGCAAGCTGAACTTACGCTATATCGACCGTATTCTGTTCGAGTGGAGCCGCAATCGCGTTACCAATCCCGACGAGGCCAGAGCCCACGCGAAGCAGCACTACGGAACAAGCAAGCAGTAAGAGCGTAACGTTTGTTGGAGAAATATACTAATCAACGCAAAGTTCTTATTGCAGAAGGCGGAGAGAGCCAATTAGGCAAATGATTGAAGTGAGATGGAAAAATAATAAGTACTCATAAAAATATAAAACACGAGGATGATCTGATCTCTGCTAGAGACGCATAATGGTTCCCCGCTTTTACATTTTCACAGCAATAATAATGTGAATCGACTCCGTTATATGCCGGGAGACAACATCATAATGATGCTGCTTTAGCCAGCCCGTCAGCTCAGACAGAGTGGAAGGTGTGATGGCATGAGCAGCTTCTTCGTGATTCCGGCTTTTAGGCTCATCTGCCGGTTGACTCCCGCTTTCAATCGCCATTAATCCCGAAATGACCAGTCTTCCGCCGACCAGCAGCACACGGTCCATCTCTTGGAGTGCAAGCAGCTGCTGCTGACGGTCAAGATATTGCATGGCAAAGCTGGTTGCGATGAAGTTGTAATGGCTTGAAGCAACAGGCAAGCTGAGCATATTGCCGCGCCGTGCCGTAACTTGTGGCACTCGCTGGCGTAAAATGGCTAGCATCTCCGCCGATTGCTCCACAATTGTCAACTGCGCTCCCGATTCGGCCAGCAGCATCGTTAAATTGCCGCTGCCCGCTCCCAGCTCAAGTCCCTTTTCTTCCATTTGCGGATCAAGCCATTCCAGTGTTTGCGCCAGTGCTGCGTCATAAGCGGACGGGCTGATGAAATGTTGCAGGACGGTCAGAGGAGCATGCGTACCGTATTGCCGCGCAATGCCGTCAAAGTCCCACTTATCACTCCACTTATCGCGCAGGCTGCGGATGGAGCGAATGTTCTCAGCGGCTGCTTCTGCTTCATCTAACGATATGTTTTCCTTTTGATGCCATCGCGCTAATGTTTCATCGAAGGCACGCAGCATTTGCGAAGCAGCAAGCCATTCTTCGTAAAGCTTTCCCCGGGCGGCATCCACTTTCTCCAAAAAGGCACTCGGCTTATCGATTGAAGCAAGCGCATTTTTAATTTGGGCGATGGATAATCCAAGCTCTCTCAGCGCGACAATCCACCGTAGCCGTTCCACATCGTTGTCGTTGTATAGGCGATAGCCATTATCGTCCTGTTTTACGGGCGCGATGAGCCCCTTCTCTTCATAGAAACGCAAAGCCCGCGGGCTTGCTCCGACCTTGGCGGCCGCTTCATGCACTTTCACCTGACACACCTCCTGCCCTTCATTGTGAACGTTGACGCAGCGTCAAGGTCAAGCGGAAAGGAAAACTCCCCATCGAAGGGATGGGGAGCAAGCGCTGCTGATTTAACGCTGGCCGCTTCGCTTCAGCAGCTCCCAGCGATAGACGTATTCAAAGATGAATTCAAATGCTTCCAGATGTCGCTTTGCTTCGAAAGCGTTGGCGCCCCAGGCGTAGATGCCGTGCTTCCTGAGCAGAATGCCGGGAATATGCTTCTGGATGCGCTCCGTCACCTCCGGAATGATGGAAGGGATATGGGCGAAGTTGGATACGATCGGAATGTCAATATGCGCTTCCTCGTCCCAAATGTTAAAGCCCTTGATCAGCTCTACGCCATCGACTGGCACGGACTTTTGGTCCCAGAAGTATTCGGAGATGACGTTGTTCCATACGGTGTGCACATGGAATATCGCACCGGCGCCCGTTAGCCGATAGATTTCGCAATGAATGAGCGTCTCGGCGGATGGCTTAAGCGAGGTCTGCTCGCATGGCTTGCCGTGCTGATCCACGAACAGGTAGTCTTCGGGCGTATGAACGGTCTTGTCCTTGCCGCTTGCCGTAATCGCGAATTGAAAATCATTGGGCTGGTAGTCGCCCACCCGAATGGACAGATTGCCGCTCGTTCCCGGGAACCAGCCGCGGGATGCGAATAGCTCTTTTACTTCACGAAGCTCCAGCAGCGCGCGTTGCTTGTCTTCTAACGCAATTTGTTCAAAGCTCATGTTACATTAATCCTTTCTGCTTCCATGGCGTGAATGATATCGTGGAATGTCTCATATTCGTTATGCGGTATGCCGAGCTCCCGGCATTTCTCGGTCAAGTGGGAGCGGGAGAAGACGATATCCGCCTGCTTGGCGCCTTCGAAATCCGTCACGCTGTCTCCGATAATAATCCGCTCATACTTGCTTGCCGGATAACGGCGCATAATCGTCGTCTTGCACATGCCGCAATCGTTCGCGCAGTGATCATCGCATGGATGCGGCCACAGAATCTCCGTCTGCGGACTGCTGAAGTCGCTGCCGTTGCAGAATATATGCTCCTTCGGAATGCCGAACGGCTCCAGCAGAGGAAAGACAAAGAAATCGATGCCCCCGCTTGTCACAAGCACCTGGATATCATTTCCCTTGCAGTAATTGAGAAATGTCTGGAAACCTTCTCGAATGCGTGCGTTGGAGATACTGTATTGAATCATCTCTTCTTTCATGGAAGAGGGGAGGAGGCGGAACATACGCCCTACCCCTTCTTTGATCGATAGCTCGGTAGCGATTGTTCGGCTCGCGATGTCTTCCCAGCCTGGCGGATTGAAATGCTTGATAAGCGCGATGATGTTGTCATTGACGGTGATGGTCCCGTCGAAGTCGCAAAATACGATGCGTTTCTTGTCTGTTCTTTGCTTGTTGCTCATGATGTCTTGATCCCCCATGCTTCGATAGCTGCCTTTAAAGGCGCATGGCCCACTTGACTCGCCGCCTCTTCCAGCGGCACGCCGTTCATAGCGGCCGCAATCGCTTGACGGAATGCGGAGCCGCCGGCTTCCGTACCCATAGGATGGCCGTGAATGCCGCCGCCGGCATTGACTACGACTTCATGGCCGAAGTCCTGCAGGATAAGCGGCACGAGACCGGGGTGAATGCCGGCGGATGGAACGGGGAGGCTTGTCCGCAAGTTGTGCAGCGGCTGCAGCAAAGCTTCCTTAATAGCCAGATTCTCCGCCTTCGGCATGACGACAGAGCCGTAAGGGGAAGGGAACAGCACCAGATCGGCACCGGACAATCGCATCAGCTTGCCAAGCAGGAGCGAAGCGCTCATCCCGTAATGGGGCGAAGGATAGATCGCACCGGCCATTGCGGGGTGGGCCGCAATGGGAACGGAGATGGAGGGATCGCTGCTCAGCTCGTGCAATACGTCGTAGCCGTATGCCAGTACGTTGAACAGCAGCGCGTTCGCGCCTGCTGCAATCGCTCTGCGGGCGTTGTCCGCCAGCCTCGAGGTCGGTCCGGTCAAATTAACGGCGTACAGCAGCTTTTGGCCCGTCTGTTCCTCGGCTTGCCGCGCCGCTGCCATACAGGTCTCCACGCGCTTCTCCAGCGGGGTAAGCGGGTTCTCGAACAATATTTCGTCATCCTTGATCAGATCGACGCCGCCCATTGCTTGCCGGTAAAATTGCTCCTTCAAATTCGCCAGATCGTGACCGACGACCGATTTGAAGATGCTCATCAGCAGCGGTCGGTCGTGCACGCCAAGCAGCTGTCTGACGCCTTGCAGTCCGAACTTGGGTCCCGGGAACGCGGAAGCGAACGATTCCGACACGTCCAGATCCATGAGCTTGATGCGTCCATCCATGCTTAGCTTGCCGAATACGGTGACGAGGAGCGCGGGCAGATCCCTGCTGAAATTCAGGTCAGGATAAGCAATGGCAATATCGGCATAGCGACTGCCTGGGAGCGCATCATCAGGCTCGTGTACGGCAACGGACACCACCTTTCCGAGATGCTTCTCCATTTCCTCTTTTTTCGCTTGCGGTAGCTCCGTCCAGCTTCCTACCGTAAGACCGACCGCGATGGAGTGGGCTTTCTTGTGGAAGTCGGCCTTGTCGTCATAAGCTCTGTAAGTGGCAATACATACGCTGCTTGTTGTCATTGCGCCATACTCCTTTCAATCGCTTCGCCCAGCTCGTCGGCTCTGTCCGCGCTGCGGCGCATCCCGCTGACGATCGTGCGCGCGAGGTGGCCTTCCGCCATTACGCGCAGCGCCGCTTCTGTCGTCCCGTTCGGCGACGTAACCTTCCTGCGCAGCTCCGCAGGATGCTCGCCGGTCGTCCGGGCCATCTGGGCTGCGCCGAGAACGGTCTGGATGACGAGCTCTCTGGCCGCCGCCTCTGTCAAGCCCAGCTCGTCGGCGCCTTGCATCATCGCTTCCATGAAGGCGTACACATACGCGGGTCCGCTGCCGGATACGCCGGTGACGGCGGATTGCAGCGATTCCTCCACTACTGTAATGATGCCAATGGATTGGAAAATGGCTTCCGCAATCAATCGCTGTTGTTCTGAGACGACTTCCGAATAACTGATGCCTGTCGCGCCAAGTCCGATTGTACTAGAGGTGTTCGGCATCGCTCTGACGATAGGCTGGTCGCCGCCAAGCAGTTGTTCCATCGATGCGATGGACAGTCCGGCAATGACGGATACGACAAGCTGACGCGGCGTCAGAAGAGGCTTCAGCTCAGTCAGCGCCTCCGCTGCATCTTTTGGCTTCATGGCCAGAAAGATGACGTCGGCTTCGCGAAGGCTTCCCGCATGGGAACAGCCCTGCAGCTTCGTCCGCACGCCGTATTGTTGATGGAGCTCCGCCAGACGGTCCTCATTGCTCCGATTTAGCATCGTAATGCGTTCCGCTTGTATCATTTCATTGTTAATAAGTCCCCGGGCAATCGCTTCCGCCATGGAGCCAGCGCCGTAGAAGCATAGGTGCATGGAGGCAATGCTGCCTTGCGTTAGTGTAGACATGGTGATTTCCCTCCTTCGTAGCTTTAGGTGATTATCCTCTTATTTGACCGGAGCCGGCAATGCGGTATTTCGTGGATGTCAATGCAGGCAAGCCCATTGGTCCACGCGCATGCAGCTTCTGCGTGCTGATGCCGATCTCCGCGCCGAACCCGAATTCGAAGCCGTCGGTGAAGCGAGTGGAGGCGTTATGGTATACAGCCGCCGCATCCACTTCCTGCATGAACCGCTCTGCATGCTCTGTGTTCTCCGTCACGATGCATTCGGAATGCTTCGTGCCGAATTGGCGAATATGGGCCAGCGCTTCGTCCAGATTCTCCACAACCTTTATGTTCAAAATATAGTCATTGTATTCCGTCGCGTAATGAGATTCCTCCACAGTTAAAAGGCCGTCTACGATCGCTTGCGACTTGCTGCAGCCCTTCAGTTCAACACCTGCTTCACGCAGTCGCGCTGCGAGAGCGGGAAGGTGCTTGCCGGCATGGCTGCTGTGTACGAGCAGCGTCTCCATCGCGTTGCAGACGGAGGGGCGCTGCACCTTGGCGTTGAAGGCGATGTCGGACGCCATGCCGGGTTGAGCGGATTCGTCGATGTAAGTATGGCAGATGCCGGCTCCCGTCTCAATGACAGGAACAGTCGCATTCTCCACGACATTGCGAATGAGCGATGCGCCTCCGCGGGGAATTACGACGTCGAGCAGACCGTTCAACTTCAGCATTTCGTTGACGGAAGCACGATCGGAATCTTCAATGAGAGCAATGGCATCCTGCGGCAATCCCGCCGCTTCAAGCGCCTGCTTTAATATAGCCACGATCGCGCGATTGGATTCCAGCGCGGCGGAGCCGCCTCGCAGCACGACGCAGTTGCCGGTCTTCAAGCAGAGGCCCGCCGCATCGACAGTCACATTGGGGCGCGCTTCGTAGATCATCCCGATGACGCCTAGCGGCACGCGTACGGCTTGGATGGATAATCCGTTAGGTCGCCGGAAGTCGTCCAACACCGTTCCTACCGGATCTGGCAGGGCGACAATCTGACGCAAACCTTCTGCAATTCCGGCGATTCGCACGCCATCCAGCGCCAGCCGGTCGAGCAGGGAGTCGCTTGTTCCATTGTCGCGGCCGCGCGACAAATCTTGCCCGTTCGCAGCAATAATCTGCCCCTGATGCTCCAGCAGGGCATCCGCCATCATGAGCAGAGCCTTGTTCTTCTGCTCCGTTGTCATACGATTCATTGCGGCAGCTGCTTCTTGCGCCAGCATTGCCTTCTCTCTGACCTCGCTTATAGTCATATGAAAACCTCCTGTTCTTTTCAATCCATTGGATGCTAGAGTGTTACCCACTCGTCGCGATGAATCACTTCCAGCCTTGTCACTTCAACGCGGCGTGACACCTCGTCGGAACATAATCCGGCTGCCGCCTGCAGCTGCCAGGAGGCGTAGTTAACGACGCCTCTGCCGATCGGGTTCCCGCCGCTGCTCCGGACCTCGACGACATCGCCGGGATGGAAGTCTCCTTCACAGCTCGTTACGCCTGCGGGCAGCAGACTTCTGCCCGCAGTGAGCAGCGCTTGCTCCGCTCCTTCGTCCACTGTGATAACGCCTGTCGGTACAGAGTGGAAGCCAAGCCACTGCTTCTTCATCGACAAGCTGTGAAGCTTCGTATCGAAGTAGGTGCCTCGTCCTTGTCCGTTAACGGCGAGTGTCAGTTCGCCATCCTGCTGTACTTTGCCGATGAAGGCGGAGACACCGCCGCGCATGGCGATACGAGCGGCTTCAATCTTGGACCGCATGCCGCCTGTGCCGATCGCTGAGCCGGCACCGCCGGCAAGCTTGAGGATATCGTCCGATATCCGATCGACTCGCTCGATCTTGACCGCTTGCGGATTTATGCGGGGGTCCTCCGTATAGAGTCCATCCATATCCGTGATAATGACCAGCTTGGCTGCGCGGGTCATGGCCGCGACAAGCGCGGACAAATTGTCGTTGTCGCCAAATTTTAACACAAGTTCATCTGTAGCAACGGTATCGTTTTCGTTAATAATAGGAATAATGCGCTGCTTCAGCAATTCATCAACTGTCATTAACGCATTGTTCATTCTGCGGCGGTTGGAGAAGTCGGCCCGCGTCAGCAGAATCTGGGCCGCGACAAGCTCGTAGCGGGCCAGCTCCTCCTGATAAGCCTGCATAAGCAGCGCCTGACCGACGGCGGCAGCAGCTTGCTTCTCATGTACGGCTTTCGGACGAGCCGTATAGCCGATTCTCCGGAATCCTGCCGCCACGGCTCCGGAGGTAACGAGCAGCACTTCGCAGCCTTGCCTGTGAAGAGAGGCGAGTTCTCTGGAGAAATAAGCAATCCGCTCTCGATTCAACCCGCCTTCTTCCGTATTAAGCGAGCTGCTTCCGATTTTAACCACTATTCGTTCCATCATCGATCCCGTCCTAATCCATAATCAGATGTACATCCAATGCGCATTGTGCAGCAAAAAAAGACCTCCGTCCCCTGAAAAGGACGAAAGTCTCTGCTTCCGCGGTACCACCTTTGTTGATGAGCGCTCTTAAAAGGCGTTCACCCACCTCTGGCCTGATAACAGCAGGCGCTGTCCGGCTTGTCGCCGGCCGTTCGGGGATAGGCTTCGGCAGTTGCCACTCGGTAAATTCTCGCAGCCATTGGAATTCACTCTCTGTACGCGGCTCAACTTGCTTACTGGTCCCGTCGTTACGTTTTGTGTTCAATTATAATAAGAATATCACGATCTCATGGTACTGTAAAGAAAGGTAAACGCACGAATAGTGAGAGCGGCAGGACCGTCAGAACAAGCCAAGCTTGCCGATCCGCTGCACAGCTTCGCGCAGACGCACTTCGTCGGCCAGCAAGCCTAGCCGAACGTAACCTTCGCCATGCACGCCGAAGCCGTTCCCGGGAGCGACGACAACATTCGCTTCTTGCAGCAGCTTGTCGGCGAAGCTCTCCGACGTGTAGCCCTGCGGCACCGGCAGCCAGCAGAAGAAGGAGCCGCTTGGCTTCTGCGCACGCCAGCCGATGCTCTCCAACTCCTGGAACAGGGCGTCGCGACGCTGTTCGTAGCGAGCGGTTAAGTCCAAGACGCATTGCTGCGGACCGGTCAATGCCAGCGCGGCAGCCTCCTGAATACCGCCGAACAGACTGCAATAATAGTGATCCTGAATCGTGTTGATAAGGGAGATGATATCACGGTTGCCCAGCGCGAAGCCGACACGCCAGCCGGCCATATTGTACGTCTTCGACAACGTGTAGAATTCAATGCCGACCTCCTTGGCGCCAGGCGTCTGCAGGAAGCTGACGGGTCTGACATTGTCGTAGCCAATTGCTCCGTACGCGAAGTCGCTGGCCGCCACGATTCCATGCTTCCGTGCGAACGCCACGACCTCTTCATAGAAAGAAGCATCTGCAGTCGCTCCGGTGGGATTATTCGGATAGTTCATGAACATCAGCTTGGCCTTGTTCGCCGTCTCATCATCAACCGCGTGAAGATTGGGCAAGAAGGCATGTTCTTCCTTCAAAGGCATGAAGAACATCTCTGCCCCTGCAAGCGCTACGCCGGACCAATAATCGGGATAGCCGGGATCGGGAACGAGACAGACGTCACCCGGGTTCAGCAGGCATTGGCTGATTTCCACCAATCCCGTCTTGCCGCCGAATAGAATGGCCACTTCGGTCTGCGGGTCTAGCTCGACGTTATAATCTGCCTTATACCGCTTCGTTACCGCTTCCTTCAAAAACGAGTAACCGCTGAAGGGAGGGTATTTATGGTAGAGCGGATTGGCTGCCGCTTCTTGCAGCTTGGAGACAATATGGGGGGGAGTCGGCTGATCAGGATTGCCTTGGCCCAGATTGATTACGTCATGTCCCTCGGCGATTCGCACATTGGCCTTCTCGACCAGATTGGCGAAAAACTGCTTAGGAAGCGCCAACATCCTGTCGGCAGGCGTCACTTTCCATTGTGTATCCATCAAAACATCATCACTCTCCGCACACGCTACTTTTAATGTTCAAATATAAATAATGTAGCATGAACGCGACAAGATTTGAAGAACAAGCTCTACGATGGTTTAAGTGGCCGGTATGCCCATCTTTTTGATAAACGGTGCAATATCCACGTTGAACAGGAACAAATAGGGCCGTTTGTTCTGGTCAAACAATAGCAGGGTCGGCGGTTTGTCCGTGCAATAAAACAGGAACAAGTCATTCGTCACAATAGAGATGTCGTCTGTCTTCACTGTGGCCGGAGATGCCAGAGGTATGCGGTATACATAACTGCAACTATCGTCGGCTGTAACCTGCGGAGCCAGACCTGTTACAGATTGCAGCCAGGACATCGCCATCGCCTGGAACTCACTGTCGTTAGGCACACTTTTAACGACTTTCCCTGCAGCCACGTCGAACGCTTGTACGGGCAATAGCGGAGCTGCGTTTATTTCTTTCGCGGATACCGGTACTGCGATGCATGCAAGCAACAATACAGCGGATAAGAGCATTCCATATATTTTGCGCAATGGATAACGCCTCCTTATGATCAGAATTCGCCATGACTGATGGCATTCATTGCTTCTTCCGTTACGTTGCCCATCTTGACAGAGAACCATGAGCCGGTATGATTAGGGAAATAAACCAACTAGGGAGGAACTGCATCATGAGTAAAAAATTGCGGCTCGCGATCATCCAAATGGATGTGCACGTCGGAAATCCGGAGTCCAACTTCGTATCGCTGGAACGAAAGCTGGAAGAGGCGGTGGGAGTCGCCCATAAACCTGACGTTATTCTGTTCCCGGAAATGTGGAATACGGGCTACGCCTTGTCTGAAATTAGACAGTTGTCGGATCCGGAAGGCAAGCGGACGAAGGAACTACTATCGGGATTCAGCAAGCGACACAGCGTCTATATTGTGGGCGGATCGATCGCGGAGCTGAGGGGGAACGAAGTATTCAATACGATCTATGCATTCGATCGGAATGGGGAGCAGATTAGCGATTATTCCAAAATGCATCTGTTCCGTCTTATGGATGAAGAAAAATACCTGACTGCGGGGGACAAGCATGGGAACCTGACGATCGATGGAGAACAGGCGGGCATGATGATCTGCTACGATATCCGATTCCCCGAGCTGGCGCGCGGACTTGCGCTTGGCGGCGTCAAGCTGCTGTTCGTTCCCGCGCAATGGCCGAATCCGAGACTCCATCACTGGAGAACGTTGTTGATGGCGCGGGCGATTGAGAACCAAATGTTCGTGATTGCTTGCAACCGAATGGGACAGAGTGGAGATACGACCTTCTTCGGCCATTCCATGGTTGTCGACCCTTGGGGGGAGATCGTAGCGGAAGCAGGAGAAGAAGAGACCATATTACATGCAGAGATCGACATGGCGCTCGTCGATTCCGTTCGCGCGAAGATTCCTATCTTTGAGGACAGACGACCGGCGTTGTATTCCAAAAACTAAAGACTTACGAGGAAGCCCAACTGTCATTCACGATAGCTACCCATCGTCTTGTTAAGCGTCTCGATGAAAGCTTGCGCTGCTTTGGACAGGTAACGCCCTTTACGACTCGCTACTACAAGCGTCCTGGTCGGCTTGGCGCTAAGCGGCAAGTATACCGGGGCGAATTCCTCTCCGCGTGAGCGAGTGAGCATTTTTGGTACGAAGCCGATGCCCATTCCGCCAGCTACAAGCGATTGAACGGTCTCGATGTTGCTGCTTTCGAACACGATGCGAGGGGAGAAGCCGACCTGCTGGCACAACTCTACTGTAATCTGTCGGAAGCCTTGTCCCCGCTTCAAGCCGATGAACGGTTCCTCGGCGAGCCGAGCGATGTCTACCGGACTATTCTCTGCCGCAAGAGGATGCTGCGGCGGGACGGCCAGGCAGATCTCTTCCTCGAGATAGGGCTTCCATGTCAATGAGCTGTCGATGAGCGGTAAGGATAGCAGGCTCAGATCCGTTCCGCCGCTGGCCGTCAGCTGTTCCAGCTTTGCGGTCGTATCCTCTACAAGGGACACTTCAATCTGGGGATACATGGCTCCAAAGACCGGCAGTACGAGCGGCAGCACATGGGAGCCGGTAATGGGCAGCGTGCCGACGATGAGTCGGCCGCGGCGCATCTCGCCCATGTCGTCCATTTCCTGCTTGAGCTGCTCCACAGCATCCAGTATATACTGCGCTTTTTGAACGAATAATTCACCCGCATGTGTCAGCTCGACAGAGTTGGTCGTGCGCCTGAACAGCATTAGTCCCAGCTCTTGCTCGAGCTTGGACAGCTGTTGGCTTAGCGAAGGTTGTGCGATATGCAGCTTATCTGCGGCACGGGAGAAGTTTTTCTCCTGCGCGATATGAATGACATAATTCAGTTGGCGTAGTTCCAAGTGAAGGTCCTCCCTTTTAATTGAAATCAATTCACATTACGTTATAGGGAATAACTATAGTTATTATAGATATTATATCTTAGATCAATCAAGAAAGACATGGTATGATGACATTAATTCAATTGCAACGCTGAAACTGAAATGAACTCATGGGGTGATCATAATGTCGAAGAAGACAATGTTTGAAAAAATTTGGAATAATCACGTCATTCATCAAGAAGAAGGCAAGCCAAGCATCATTTACATTGACTTGCATCTTGTTCACGAAGTTACTTCTCCGCAAGCGTTCGAAGGGCTTCGCATGTCCGGTCGTCAAGTGCGCCGTCCAGAGCTGACGTTCGCCACGATGGATCATAACGTTCCGACGAAGGATCGTTACAACATTACCGACCCCATCTCCAAGCAACAGATCGATACGCTGACTCAGAATTGTAAAGACTTCGGCGTGAAGCTGTACGACTTGGACAACATCGATCAAGGCGTCGTGCACGTGATGGGACCTGAACTTGGTCTTACTCATCCCGGAAAAACGATTGTGTGCGGTGACAGTCATACGTCTACGCACGGCGCGTTCGGCGCGCTGGCGTTCGGCATCGGCACAAGCGAAGTGGAGCATGTGCTTGCCACGCAGTGTCTGCAGCAATCCAAGCCGAAGACAATGGAAGTGCGCTTCAGCGGCAAGCGCAAGCCGGGCGTAACTGCGAAGGATTTGATTCTTGGCGTCATTGCCCAGTACGGTACGGACTTCGCAACCGGCTATGTGATCGAGTACACGGGGGAAGCGATCAAAAGCCTTACGATGGAGGAGCGCATGACGGTGTGCAACATGTCCATTGAAGCCGGCGCCCGCGCAGGTCTGATCGCACCAGACGAGACAACTTACAACTATCTGAAGGGCCGCGAGTATGCGCCCGTTGATTATGAAGCGGCTGTTGCTGCATGGTCGAAACTGACGACAGACGAAGGAGCGGCGTTCGACAAGGTCGTGCCTTTCGATGTGGATTCCCTTATTCCGCAAGTGACTTGGGGAACTAGCCCAGGCATGGGTACGGACATTACGGCAGCTGTTCCCAATCCGGCTGACATGTCGGCGGACAATGAGCGCAAGGCGGCGGAGAAGGCTCTTGAGTATATGGATTTGAAGCCAGGTACGCCAATGACGGATATCGCGATCGACTATGTGTTTATCGGTTCCTGCACGAACGGTCGTATCGAGGATCTTCGGGCAGCTGCGGATATCGCGAGAGGCTACAAGGTGCACGAGAATGTGACGGCGATAGTTGTGCCGGGTTCTGGACGCGTTAAGATGCAAGCGGAGAAGGAAGGGCTGCACGAAGTGTTCATCGAAGCGGGCTTCGAGTGGCGCGAAGCAGGTTGCTCCATGTGTCTGGCGATGAATCCGGATGTGCTGCAACCGGGACAACGGTGCGCATCGACTTCTAACCGCAACTTTGAGGGCCGCCAAGGCCGTGGCGGAAGAACGCATCTGGTGTCTCCTGCTATGGCTGCGGCTGCAGCCGTGAAGGGACGTTTCACCGATGTGCGGGAATGGAAGCTTAACGCTGAGGTTGTCAGTTAATCAGTTAATTGATGCGACGATACAGGTGTAGCCTGATTTGATCAAAGAGAGGGGATTTACTCACATGGAACCATTTTTACAGCATTCGGGTATTGTAGCGCCAGTCGACCGTGTCAATGTGGACACAGATGCCATTATACCGAAACAATTTCTTAAGCGGATTGAACGCAGCGGCTTCGGCCAGTTCCTGTTCTACGAATGGCGCTTTCACGAGAATGGAGAAGTGAACGAAAGCTTTGAACCGAACAAGCCGCGTTACAAAGGGGCTTCCGTTCTGATCTCCCGCGCGAACTTCGGTTGCGGCTCGTCACGCGAGCATGCGCCATGGGCGATTCTGGATTACGGCTACAAGGTTGTCATTGCGCCTTCCTTTGCCGATATATTCTACAACAACTGCTTTAAAAACGGCATTCTGCCCATCAAACTGAGCGAAGAGCAAGTAGAGGAACTATTCCAACGCACTGCCGGTACAGAAGGCTATAGCCTGACGGTTGACCTTGCGAACAAGCTGCTGACGGATAATGCGGGCCTTTCCATCGCTTTCGATCTGGATGAGCACCGTCGCCAATTCTTGCTTCAAGGTCTTGACGACATCGGTCTCACGCTTCAGCATGAGGACAAAATCTCCGCTTACGAGCAGCAACGCTCCGCCAAGCAGGCCTAGTCATAATCTACTACAGAGGACATTTCCTACGAGAGACGGAGAATGTCCTCTTTTTCCGTTCCTTTCGCAACTTTTTCCGACAGAATGCGTCTAATACTTTGCCTGTCCATGTCGATGACTACGGATTCATTCGGCAGCGGGCAATTCAGTCATCGAGGTGGGAAATGAAGAAAAGGTTATCCATATTGTTGTTACTGTCGATGTTTTTCACATTGTTCGCTTCCGTCGGACATGCTGCTTCACCCCCGCCCAAGCTATTTCTGAACGGCAAGCCAATTATATCCGATGTGGAGCCGCGAATCGTGGAAGGAAGCACGCTGGTGCCTCTGGCCGTGCTCTCAGAGGATCTGGGTTACGAAGTGGATTGGGACGGCACGATACGGAAAGTAACCGTAAAGGATGACAGCACACAGATTGAATTAATTATTGGGGAATCGGCAGTCCTGGTGAACGGAGATATTGTCGAGACGAACGTGAAGCCTCAGCTCATCAATTGGCGCACGATGGTGCCAGTCCGATTCGTAGGGGAGCTGCTGGGCCTGGAGTTCGAGTGGAAAGAGATTGAGCGCGAAGTACATATGTTCGAGAAGCGACAGCAGCCGGAGCAACCGAAGCCCGATCCAGACCAACCGGGAACGGAACAACCGGATGAAGAGGGGACAGAGGACGAAGGCACGCAGAACAATAAACCAGATACGGGCGAGACGGACAAGCCTGACGAGGAAGAGACGACAGAGTCGGAGCAAGAGCCGCAGCTAGCAACGGAATACATATCATCTATTTCATTAAGCGAAGACAATGTCATTCGCATTACGAATTCAGGCATTCAGCTGCCGAAAGCGCCACTTCAGTTAGAGGGACCGCGCCGACTAGTATTTGATTTCCCCTCCACTTCCTATATTCCGGACTTAATGGCGGGGTTCGTGGATGGACAGACTGGAGTCGTGGTGGAAGAAAATCCATATATTTCTGGATACCGATTCTCACAGTTCAGCGTCGAACCGCTTACAGCCAGGCTGGTGTTGGAGATTGGAGAGGACACCGGTTATGTCGTAAAGGAATCGCGTGGTTTGGTGGAAATCGCATTAATGCCTGCCGATGAGGTGCCTGTCCCGGAACCTGAGCCAGATGCAGAGCCGAATCTGCCGGAGCCGGACGACGGCGTATTCGATATCGTAATCGACGCAGGTCATGGAGGCAGCGATCCCGGATCCGAGAGCAAGTCGTTGAACCGATGGGAGAAGGAATTCAATCTGACAGTGTCCTTGATGCTGCAAGCTGAGCTGGAGAAGTTGGATAACGTACGCGTGCATATGACGCGTACAGACGACACCTATATAGCTTTACTTGACCGTGTCGCCTTCGCTGAGGAGAAGCAAGCGGACATGTTCATCTCCATTCACGCCAATAGCTACACGAAGACTTCGGTTAGTGGAACGGAGACGTATTATGAACGAGAGAACAGTAAGGAGCTTGCGGAAATTATGCACAAGCATTTGCTTGGTGCAACCGGCTTTAACGACCGAGGTGTAAGACAAGCGGCTTACAAGGTCATTAAGGAGACGACGATGCCTGCCGTTCTGCTGGAATCCGGTTATTTGTCAAATCCGGAAGAAGCGAAGGTGCTGTTCGATAACAATAAGCAAAAAGATATCGTGGCAGCAATCGTAAAAGGCGTTAAAGAGTATTGGCATCTGAAGTAGAAAGGGGCGTGCGATGCGTCATGAAGTCTAAAACCACGATTAGCTTGCTGCTGGCGACCGGCTTGATTGTTGCAGTCCTGAGCGGTTGCGGTGCGGAGTCGAAACCAGTGAATGATTCCGAAGGATCGAAGCGGAATGATAGTGCTACGGAAGGCTCCGCCAACAACAATAATCAAGCGGCGAATGACGAATCGAAGGGGGAGCCTCAGGAAGAAGATGTGTGGGAAGAGGCTTCGCAACAGACGGAGGCTGTCATTTATGGCTCTGATGATCAGCTGCTTCAGCTGACGGAGCGCAAGGCGGCTATCTCATATGTAGACGGTCAGGAGTTGATCGAGAAGGCTGTAGCCGAGCTTCAGATGAAGGGGAATGACGGGCAGCTGTCGTTATGGTCACGCATCGAGATTCACGCAATCCAGCTGGACAACGATGGTGCCGCAACGATTGATATACATATCCCTGATGAAGCAAGGCTAGGTGCTCCGGGTGAACAGTTACTGGTGGAATCACTACTCAAGACGCTATTCCAGTTCCCGGAGGTACATTCGATTCAATTGCTTGCTGACGGAGAGGCAGTTGAGAGCTTAATGGGGCATGTCGAACTGGCGCACCCTTTCCTTAGACCGTAACGTAATTCAAGTAAAGTTGAGTAGACTACATTATAGATAAGGGGAAATTATATTATGCCAATGCACATGACCTGGAAGAAAATCATGACGGGAGCACTTGCGTTCTCAATTGCTGCGGGCAGCGGCACGATGGCACTGACTACCTCGCCTGCAATCGTCAGCGCGGAGCAAATGCGAGCTACGAAGTTCCAGGACGTAGAAGGAGGACATTGGGCGGAGAAGCATATTGCCAAGCTAGCGTTGCAGGGCATTATTACGGGATACAAGATGGATGACGAGACCTTCACGTTCGAGCCTGGCAAGAGTGTATCCCAGCAGGAAGCGGTATTGATGGCGATCCGCTTCGCGGGGCTTTACGATTATGTCGATCGGAGTACGCAAGTCGTATTCGGCGACTCTTTCAAAGTAAGTGAGTTTTATATTCCTATCATCGAACTGGCTTTCCGTGAAGGCCTGCTGGACAAGAAGGAAGAGTTCGAACTGGCTGTAGCAGATCCGGAGTCGGAATGGGGCAAGAAGCCTGCCAGCCGCGAATGGGTGACGAAGCTGATCGTGAAGGCGATCGGTGAACAGAATGCGGCCGAGGATCTGATGCAGGTACCCTCCGCCTTCCATGATGCCGGAGCTATCGACGACCGTTACTTGGGCTATGTGAACGCGGCGGTGGAGATGGGTCTTGTTACCGGGAAGACGCCCGTGAGGTTCGATCCCGATGCTCCGGTGAATCGAGCTAGCTTGGCGACCTTGTTCAGCAGGGCGCAGGGACAATATCCCGTCGCCTTCGAGAACCAACATGAAGGTGTCGTCACGTCATACACCGGTGACACGATTACGATCTATGAGGACGGGGAAGAGACGACGTTCAGCATGGATATGTATACGAACTATTTCCATTATCAATCCGATTCTCCTGTTGATCTGGGAAGCATACTGGAGTATGGCGACATAATGATCATCGAAGAAGAAGGAGTCGCACGCTATGTAGAAGTGCAGGGAGACGTTCAGCATATCGAGACCATTGAAGGCACATTCGAGCGGTATAATGCGGACGATCAACAGATCTATGTGTGGCAAGGTAATGATTATTTGAAAGTCAATTATTATGATGGCATCCTCATTGAAGACACGGAAGGAATGCCGCTTACAATAGAGGATCTGCGGAGTGACGCCAAGCTTAGCATTCTGCGAGATAACTTCCGGGAGCAACCTGTAGCCTTGAAGATTGTAACCGAGGCGCCTCCGGAGACGACGACAGTGGAGGGGGATCTTCTCCAGGTAAATGCCGGACTCATTACCATTCAAAGTGATGGGAAACCGATGGCTTATTATATGGCACCTAACGCACCAATACAGATAGAAGGGCTTTCCGGCGCGAATGTGGACGATCTGGTCATTAAAGAAGATCAGTTGCAGCTTACGTTGAACTTGGAAGAACAAGTTGTCGGCGTTAAAGTGCTGAACAGACAAGTGGAGACGCTTGCTGGCGTAGAGATTGAAGGCTATAACGAAGACAGGAATTATATTACAATCTACGATTATACAAACAATAAATCCCAACTGCTTACGTTGACCGACAAAACGAGATACAATTATTTGGGCACGAAGCTGGACAAGCAAGGTGCGATGTCGTTCATCGCACAAAACAAAAACGTCATTATCCGATACACGGACGGGAATGTCGTATCCATTGAGTTCGTCACAAGCTATACTGGCACCATCTATGAAATCGATACAAAAAACAAGCGAATTACGATACAGCTGCAAGACGGCGAACTGGTAAAAGTCCCTTACTTGAGTGAAATTGCCGTAAGTACAATTATTCGTCCGTTATCTAGCCATCTGGATCTGAGAATTGGCGATACGGTCACGCTGAATATGAGGATGGATAAAGTGGAAGTCACACTTATTCAGCTTCATGAGCAAATGCAATATGAAATCGTGTCCATAGATTCTGTTAAGAAAACTATAAAAGTGAAAAACGCCACTGTAAAATCGGATGATTTAAGAGTAGACAAAGTGGAGCTGCTTAAAGCGGACGGAAGCAAAGCATTATTGAAGGACTTGAAAGTCGGCTCCTGGATTACCGTTGATTTCGTCGGTGACAATCCTATAAAGATACAAGCTAATTCCAGCAACTCCAACGGTTAATGGCCTGTTCAGACGTAAAGAAGGAAGGTTTTGTGAAAAACTGCCCCCAGAGGCAGTTTTTTTTTTAGAATTCTTCCGAATAACAGTTGCGCAGCGTGACAAATTTCGCTACACTTTGAACGACAGTAATGAAGTGGAGGCTTATGGATGAATGCGAAGCAGAAGATGCGTCATATATTGGATACAATAGCCGACATGTTTCCTGATGCAGAATGCGAGCTCGTTCACAGCAATCCGTTCGAGCTGACCATAGCCGTACTGTTGTCCGCGCAATGCACGGATGCTACCGTGAATAAGGTAACGGCTACCCTGTTCCAGAAGTACAAATCGCCGCAAGATTATTTAAGCGTGCCTTTGGAGGAACTGGAGGGGGATATTAAAAGAATCGGCCTCTTCAGAAGCAAAGCATCTCATATTCAGAAGCTATGCCGTATTCTTGTGGATAAATATCATAGTGAAGTGCCCGCAAGTCACAAGCAGCTGACGGAGTTGCCGGGGGTAGGACGCAAAACGGCCAACGTCGTTATGTCGGTAGCGTTCGGCGTGCCGGCCATCGCTGTAGATACGCATGTGGAACGTGTATCAAAGCGGCTCGGCATCGCGAAACCGGACGATTCCGTACTGAAGGTCGAGCAGACGCTGATGCGCCGTATCCCTCAAGAGGAATGGAGCGATACTCATCATCGGCTTATTTTCTTCGGAAGGTACCATTGTAAGGCTCAAAGTCCGCAATGCCCGCTATGTCCGCTGCTTGATGTATGCAAGGAAGGCAAGAAACGTATGAAGCCTGCTCCCAAATCCAAAAATAGTAAAAGTAACACCAAAATTGCGAACGAAGGATGATGATGAAGGATGAAATGCATTTCCGTTTACACGAATAGCTTCGAGCTGTTCTCTGACATTTATGAGCAAGTGCTGCAAACTCCGCCCCAAGAGAATGAGGATATCGTAATTGAAGGTGTTACCGTAAGCGGCTCCGGCCATGTGCCAGAGCAGTATATCGAAAGAATGCGTGTGAAGCCTGAAGTTGTGGTCATGAAGGAGAAAGCCCGCAATATTATGATTTTGCAGCACGGCGACGTATTCGAAATATGCCTTCCTTCCGACGAAGAGGAAGCTGTATAGGAGTAGCATGGGATGACAATAGAAACGATGCATAACATGACAGGAACATTGGAAGAGATTGCAAGTGTCATGTCCGCAGCGGACGATGCCATCCGTTCCGAGCAAGTGAAGGAGCTAAGCAGTAAGCTGACCGAAGGTCGGCTTACTGTTGCATTATGCGGACATTTCTCAGCTGGTAAGTCAACGCTAATCAATGCGTTATGCGGCGCGCGGCTGCTGCCGTCAAGCCCGATCCCGACGAGTGCCAACGTCGTTGCGATTAGAGGGGGAGAGCCTGCATGCGCGACTGTGGAGATGATCAGAGACGGCAGGCTTCATCATACCAGCGTAGAGCTGGATGAGCTTGACCGCTATTGCATCGATGGCGAACAGTTCTCATCCGTAACGATTACGTATCCCAGTCCGTTGCTGGGCAGCCGGATGGTGCTGCTGGATACGCCCGGCATAGATTCTACCGATGATGCTCACCGGATGGCTACAGAATCCGCCCTTCACCTTGCGGATGTTGTTTTTTATGTGATGGATTACAATCATGTTCAATCCGAGATCAATTTCTCCTTCGCCAAGGAGCTGAAGGATTGGGGCAAGCCATTATATCTCATTGTTAATCAGATTGACAAGCATAGGGAACGGGAGCTAAGCTTCCAAGCCTATAGGCGAAGTGTAGAAGAGGCGTTCCAGGCATGGCATCTTCAGCCGTCGGGCATTCTCTACCTGTCACTGCGACAGCCAGAGCATCCGCATCATGAATGGAACAAGCTGACGGGGTTGCTGCAGGAGCTGACAGCGCGCAGAGAAGAGCTGTGCGCATTCAGTGTCGACCAGTCGCTCAGGCATCTGACGGAAAGCCATCTGGCTTGGCGGCAAGAGAGGCAAGAGCCTGAGAGGGCAGCGCTACAAGCGCAAGCGGGCGGGGAGGACGCTGCAGCAGCTCATGAGATTGCTCAGATCAAGCGGGATGTAGACCGCGTTCAGCAAGAAAGTGATGAATGGATCATCGGCAGACGGACTGAGCTGCAGACGCTGCTTGACAACGCCAATATTACGCCAGCTGCGCTAAGGGATCTGGCTCAGCACTTCCTGGAGAGCCGAAAACCTGGCTTCAAGACGGGATTATTATTCGCAGCGTCGAAGACGGCAGCAGAGCAGGAGAGACGGCTGAAAGCGTTCCATGAGGAGCTGGCTACGCTCATCCGTGCTTCTATTGAATGGCATGCTAAGGCGATGCTCAGGAAAGCTGGCGAAGAAGTGCGATACGACAGTGAAGGGCTGGAAGCTCTGCTGGAGCAAAGGTTGAGCTGGACTCCCGAAGAAGCTTGGCTGGTGAACCGCGTCAATACGAAGGCAGAATTCGGTAACGCTTATACGATTGTCTATTGTCGGGATCTGGCACAAGACGTAAAGGGAGAGTTCAGACGCAGAGCGATGGAACTGATTGAGCGGCTGGCGGCTCATGGAGCTGCTGCAAGCCAAGCAATCGTGGCGGAGAAGCAGCAACGTCTTGACGAGCTTGCCGAAGCGGCGAAGGCGCTGGAACAATTAGCAGAGCTGAACAACCAGTCTGCAGACTATCGAAGCAAGCTTCAGGCTATGCTGCCTCAGCAGCCGCAAGCTCCGATGCTGCCGGCTACGTCATTCATTGGGTCGGGCGCTGAGGCGTCGGGATGGTCAGGCAATGATACGACGGCTGGGCAGGCGGAAGCTCACTCGAAGTCGGAGAAGCGTAATAAGGTGAGCGGCGATGAGGCCGACTTAGCGCCTTCGATGCAGAACGCATCAGAGGATACGCTGGATATGACGGAGCAATATGAGGCGGCTGATCGGCTCCAGCGGGCTGCAGCGCTTCTGGAGCCATACCCGTCGATGAGGGATACGATCAATTCGATGAAGGAGAAGGCGAAGCGACTGCGCGCGAGCTCGTTCACTATCGCACTGTTCGGCGCGTTCAGTGCGGGCAAGTCTTCGCTTGCGAACGCCTTGATCGGGGAAGGCGTACTGCCGGTATCCCCGAATCCGACTACTGCGGCTATCAATCGGCTTGTGCCGCCCAGTGCACAGCATCCCCATAATACGGCGCTCATTACGATGAAAGAACGTGAGGCCGTTACGGCCGACCTTCGCTACTCGCTGGCGCTCCTGGGGCTGGATGCTTCCCCGGAGAAGCTGCCGGACAGTGATGCCTTGCTGCGCGTAATCGGCAAGCTGAGTCCGGAGTCGATCCCGGCGGGGGGGCGTCCGCACTACAGCTTCTTGAAAGCTGCAGCGACAGGATGGCAGGTGCACGAAGCGCACCTGGGCAACCAATTGACTGTTGATGCGGAACAATATCGGGCTTATGTGGCGGATGAGACGCGATCTTGCTTCGTTAGCGAGATTGACTTTCACTACGATTGTCCGCTGACGAAGCAAGGTATCGTACTGGTGGATACGCCTGGCGCAGATTCCGTGAACGCGCGACATACGGGCGTCGCTTTCAATTACATCAAAAATGCGGATGCCGTTTTGTTCGTCACCTATTACAACCATGCCTTCTCGCAAGCGGATAGGCAGTTCCTGGATCAACTGGGTCGGGTGAAGGATCAATTCGAGATGGACAAAATGTTCTTCCTTGTCAATGCCGCCGATCTGGCCGCAAGCGATGAGGAGCTGCATGGGGTGCAGGAGCATGTGAAGGCCAATCTGCAACAGCATGGCATTCTGAATCCGCGTCTATATGCCGTATCCAGCTTGCAGGCGCTTGACGGCAAGCTGGACCATGATCAATCGTTGTTAATGACCTCCGGGCTGTCAACCTTCGAGAAGGCGTTCTTCTCCTTCATTCGTCATGATCTTGGCGGATTGGCGATTGAAGCGGCTGAAGGTGAATTGCAACGTGCGCAAGGCATGGTATCGCAGTGGCTGCGCAGCGCGCAGGGAGACAAGGCGACGAAGGAAAGAGAGCTGCAGCAGTTGGAAGTCGCGATGGATGCCGCGATGACATCGCTGGAGGAGCTGGCAGTAAGCAGCATGCCGGACGAGTTGAAGCAAGAGCTGAAGGAGTTGCTGTTCTATGTTGTACAGAGAGTGCAATTCCGGTTCGGCGACTTTTACAACTATGCATTCAATCCTGCGACATTGAAAGATGACGGCAGTGACTTGAAGCGAGCGATATGGGCAGCGTGGCTGGAGCTTCAGCGCATTATCCAACGGGAGCTGTCGCAAGAGTTGCTTGCCACCTCCCTGCGCATGGAGAAGGGATTACTCTCCGTATGGAAGAAGCCATACGGACGGTGTGTACACCGGTTGTCCACACTTCTGGAGGGATATACCGGCAAGTCGACTTCGGAGAGCTCGTTGACTACACCGGAGGAGTCTCTCGTCTGGGAGGGAAGCGGTGTAGACGCCAAATGGCTCTGGAGCCGATTCAAGTCTCCGCGCCACTTCTTCGAAGGTGAGGGGAAGTCGGCTCTGCGAAGGGAATTGGAGGCGCTATTGTCATCTGGCATGCAGCAGTGGATGGATCATGTCGCACTGGACTGGATGAAGCACTATGAAGTGCTGTGGTCTAACCATGCGGTGATGGATAGCGCATTGCTTCGAAGCGATGTGGAGGCCTATGCGGAGGGGAAGCGCAATTCGCTACGTGAAGGTGCCGACATAGGTGCAATGAGAGAGCTTCATGAGCAGTTGCAGAAGCTGCAGGGAGTCTGAAGGATCGATACTTTTTTTCTATCATAACGTACTGAACTTATCTCACATGGGGCTGAATGCTTCCGATAGGGCGTCAAACGCCTATTCGGAAGCATTTTTTGTGCCGAAAGATGGAATAAGTATCAGGGCTCCCGCAATTGACCTCAGTAAGCTGCGGGGTAGAACTCAACGATTGCAATTGCGGATTTTTTTTGTTTTTTGTGTGTTTCTGTGCAAAAACGGAGGAATACACACATGTAGATGTTCAACGGTGATGATTATGAAGCAATCGCCCCATCCTATTCAGCATATCCCATATTTCGCGAAAACGGTGTGTTTTTGACCGGATTATCACGTTTGCTCCTCTATTGCGATGCTGCTAATATTCATTCATAACTTATGAAATCAAAATATTTGGGATAGGGAGATGGATTTCGTTGGACGTTTTAAAACGGCTTAAAGCTTTCTACATGCCGGAAAGGAAGAAGCTGTTCGCATCAATATTTTTTCTGATGTGCGCTACTGCGCTTGGATTGGTGTATCCCAACCTATTGCGCTACTTGATTGACGAGGTGATTACCCCAGGGAGATTCGACCAAGTGCCGATGCTTGCGCTTGCTGTCGTCGGCATTATTTCACTGAAGGCACTTAATCAATTTCTTCACGGTTTCTTTGGCGGCCGGCTTGGCAACCAGGTTGCGTACAGCATGCGTAATGCGCTTTACAGCAAGCTGCAACAACTATCATTTCAGTATTACGACCGAGCGAAGACAGGCGATTTGATGTCCAGACTGACCGCCGATCTGGAAGCGATTCGCAACTTTGTCGGCTTCGGCTTCGCCCAAATTCTCAATATGATTCTTATGGTAGTGTTCGGCGGAATTATGATGCTGTCTATCCATTGGCAGTTAACCTTGTTCACACTCTTGACGATTCCGCTGCTGGGTTATCTAGCCATTCGCTTCGAGCGTCATATTCACCCTGCCTTCCGCGAGATGCGCCAGGCGATGAGCAACTTGACCACTGCCGTTCAGGAGAATATTACGGGTGTGCGTACCGTGAAATCGTACGCCAGGGAAGATCATGAAGTGTCTAAATTCTCGATTCGGAGCGAAGCGTATCAGAGTAATCAGGTAGGGGCGGCGGCGATATGGGCCCGCTACTTCCCGACAATGGAACTAGTGGCGAATATGAGCGCGGTTATCCTCCTTATAGCGGGCGGTCTGCTCGTTATTCAAAAGTCGCTGCTTCTTGGGGAGTTCGTTGCCTTCTTCAGCTTGATCTGGTTCATTATCGGTCCGATGTGGGGTCTTGGCTTCCACATTAACAACTATACCCAATTCAAGGCTTCCGGCGAACGTGTGCTTGGCCTGCTGGATGAGCACGTTCATATTAAAAACGAAAAAGACGCAATCCTGCTGGACGAATCGCTTGTGAAGGGGCATGTCAAATTCAACGATATTGTCTTCCACTACCCCGACAAATCACCGGCGCTAACGAATATTGACATCGACGCCGCTCCAGGCAGCGTAATCGGGCTGCTGGGAGCAACCGGATCGGGAAAATCAACGATTATCCAACTGCTTATGCGTGCTTATGATGTGAAAAAGGGTAGCATTACACTTGACGGCATTGACATACGTCAACTTGATGTGTCTTCTCTGCGTCGGCAAATCGCGCCGGTCTTTCAAGAGACATTCCTGTTCTCCGCTTCTATTCGCGACAACATCTCATACGGAGCCGCAGGCATTAGCGAAGAAGAGATAGTCAAGGCGGCGAAGCTGGCGAAAGCCCATGAGTTTATTATGGAGATGCCTCAAGGCTACGATACGGTCGTCGGAGAGCGCGGGATGGGCTTGTCGGGCGGCCAGAAGCAACGGATCGCGATTGCGAGAGCTTTCATTAAAAATCCGCGCATTCTTATTCTGGACGATGCGACAAGCGCGGTTGATATGGAGACGGAGCAAGAAATACAAGCTGGCTTCAAGCAGTTGATGGCCGGTAGAACGACCTTCATAATCGCCCACCGTATCTCATCGCTAAAGCATGCGGACGAGATCATCGTGCTGGACGGCGGACATATCGCGCAGCGCGGCAAGCATGAGCAATTGATTAGCGAGCCTGGATTATACCGGGAAACCTACAATATTCAATATGCCGATTTCCTCAACGATGAAGCTGCATTGGTCGGAAGCGACTCGGCAAGAAGAAGGAGTATGACGTCATGAGTGCGGGAACGAATGTGAAAGGCCGCAGCCGGAATGAACGATTTGTGTATCAGGACGACGAGGCAATCGAGAAGCCGTTTAACTGGTCGCAGCTGCGCCGATTATTTTCCTATATGAAGCCTTACAGGAAGCAGTTGATGCCCGTCATCGCTATGATGGTGGTCGGGACGTTGACCAGATTGTCCATTCCGTTCCTGATGATGCTGGTCATTGACGGGATCATTGATCCGCAGAAGGGCTCCGGTAACAAGCTGGAGCTGGTGCTGATGGGGATGGCCATGCTGGTTCTCTACGGCATTCAGTG
Organism: Paenibacillus chungangensis; assembly: GCF_042675905.1. Classification (NCBI taxonomy): domain Bacteria; kingdom Bacillati; phylum Bacillota; class Bacilli; order Caryophanales; family Paenibacillaceae; genus Paenibacillus; species Paenibacillus chungangensis. The sequence goes on from NZ_JBHTJZ010000005.1 coordinate 683,970, forward strand.
GGCCGCCAATACGTATCGAATCAAACATACGAGTATTATCGGACAAAAGGTCATATTCGATCTGCGGCAGCATCTGTTCCAGCATATTCAGCAGCTGTCATTCCGCTTCTATGATAAGCGCCCGGCAGGATCGGTGCTTGTCAGAGTTACGAACGATGTGAACGCGCTGCAGGATCTGTTCACGAACGGGGTCGTCAATCTGCTGATGGACTGCATTCAGCTTGTCGGGATCGTCATCATCTTGCTTATGCTTAATGTGAAGCTGGGGCTGGCCATCATGATCACCGTCCCGCTCATGTTCATCGTGTCGACTTCGCTGCGCAAGCGCATCCGGTTCGCCTGGCAGGATGTTCGAATGAAGCAGTCCCGCATTAATGCGCATCTCAATGAGAGCATTCAAGGGATGAAGGTGACGCAAGCGTTCGTGCAGGAGAAGGACAATATGAACTTCTTCAATGGAATGAACGGCATCAATTTGAAGTCGTGGAACAAGGCATCGGCGCTCAACCAGACATTTGGTCCCGTCATTGAAGTGACGGCGGCGATCGGCACATGCATTTTGTTCTGGTATGGTTCGTCGCTTGTGCAAAGCACGGCTATTACGGTCGGCTTGCTGGTCGCCTTCGCGAACTACATGGGTAACTTCTGGGAGCCCATTAACCGGCTTGGTCAGATGTATGCGCAGCTGTTGATCGCCATGGCCTCGTCAGAGCGTATCTTCGAGTTCATTGATGAGAAGCCTACTGTTGCGGAGGCGGAGCAGGCCCCCCCGCTCCCATCTATTCGCGGGGATGTTCACTTCGACAATATCGTGTTCGAATATGAGAAAGGCAGACCGGCTCTGAAGGGAATCAGCTTGCACGCGAAAGCGGGACAATCGATCGCGCTTGTCGGGCATACCGGCTCCGGGAAGAGTACGATCATTAACTTGCTGTGCCGCTTCTACGATCCTGTTCAAGGTCGGGTGCTGATCGACGGGACAGATATTCGCGACGTGACGATCAGCAGCTTGCGATCACAGGTAGGAATCGTCATGCAGGATACATTCATCTTCGGGGGTTCCATTCGCGACAATATTCGTTACGGTCGGTTGGACGCGACACATGAGGAAATTGTTGCAGCGGCGAAGGCTGTGAATGCCCATGACTTCATCATGGGGCTGCCGGACGGCTACGATACGCAAGTGGAGGAGCGAGGCAACGTGCTGTCGATGGGACAGCGGCAGCTGCTCTCCTTCGCCCGGGCGCTGCTGGCCGATCCGAAGATTCTCATACTGGATGAAGCGACGGCCAGCATCGATACGGAGACAGAGCTGAAAATCCAGGAAGCGCTCAAGACGCTGCTGGAGGGGCGAACTTCGTTCATGATCGCGCACCGCTTGTCTACGATTCGCCATGCCGATGAAATCGTCGTGCTGGACCATGGCGAGATTGTAGAGCAGGGCAATCATGAGGCGTTGATGTCCCGGCGGGGTGTATACTACGGCTTAATAGAGGCGCAGTATCGCTTTTAATCGTTATAGAGGTTGTTCAAAAAGCCCGCTTTTGATCACGAAGTATACCAAGAGGAGTATTCGACATCGCATATTGAACTCAACCGGAACAAGCGTATGTTTCGAAGTCTGTTTCCATCACTTTTTGAACATGCACTTATAGTCTTGATTTTTATCGAAAGAACCTCCACAATGAAAGAAAAAAGGGAGGTTCTTTCTTTACGATGTATGGATCACCGCTAACGCCGCAAGGGCGCAAATTGTTGTTGCTGGGTTCAGGAGAGCTGGGGAAAGAAGTCATCATGGAAGCACAGCGGCTAGGGGTGGAGACAGTTGCCGTCGATCGCTACGCGAATGCACCGGCAATGGGTGTCGCGCACCGAAGCTATGTAACGGACATGCTGGACGGAGATGCGCTACGCCGCATAATTGAAGAGGAGCGCCCTCATTATATCGTACCCGAGATTGAAGCGATTGCGACGGATATGCTGGTGGAGCTGGAGAGCGAGGGGTACCATGTTGTGCCGACGGCGCGCGCGGCACGATTGACGATGGATCGCGAAGGCATCCGAAGACTGGCGGCGGAGAAGCTGGGCTTGCCGACGGCTCCGTATCGCTTCGCCGACTCCTTGGTACAGTTAGAGGCCGCGGCGGAGGAGTTAGGTTATCCATGCGTTATCAAGCCGATTATGAGTTCGTCGGGGAAAGGGCAGAGTGTATGCCGCTCCCGTGAAGAGCTGGCTGACTGCTGGGGTTATGCGATAGAAGGCGGTCGCGCGAAGAAAAACCGCATCATCGTGGAAGGCTTCGTCCGGTTCCAATCGGAGATTACGCTGCTGACCGTTCGTTCCGTATCGGGCACAGCCTTCTGCGCCCCGATCGGTCATACACAGAAGGACGGAGACTATATCGAATCCTGGCAACCACATGAGATGAGTAAGGCTCATATCCGGGAAGCGGAGCAGATTGCAAAGACGATTACCGATGAACTTGGCGGTTATGGTATCTATGGCGTAGAGCTGTTCATTACGGCTGACGGCGTGCTGTTCAGCGAGGTGTCGCCGCGTCCGCACGATACGGGGATGGTCACAATGGTGACGCAGGACTTGTCTGAATTCGCCTTGCATGTTCGCGCCATATTGGGCTTTCCGATCCCTTCAGTTGCATTGATGACGCCAGGAGCTTCCCACACGTTGAAAGCGGACAGGGAGAGTGCGTCCTTCTCTGTCGGCGGAATAGAAGAGGCCTTGTCGCTGCCGCGGACGCAAGTGAGGCTATTCGGCAAGCCGGAGACGAAGCCGGGTAGACGGATGGCGGTCGCATTAAGCACCGCATCCGATACGGAGACGGCAAGAGGGATCGCACGTCAAGCTGCGGAGAGCTTGTACGTGAACTACGAGTAACAAGAGATGGGCAGGTGAACTGGCGATGGCCAAGAAAGTAAAGCATTCCACTGAAGCGTCCAAGGGCCGGACAGCTTTCCATAGCGACGGGGCCGGCGCTTCACTGAAGGAGTTGCTAGGCGCAGATGTGTTGAATAAGTTGCAGGCAAAGGCTGGCGAGCTGAAGCAAGAGCAAGCGAAGCGAGAGGAACAAGCCCGTAAGGAGAAGGAAGAAGACCGTCGGCAGGAACAGAAGCGGCTGGAGAACGACTTCTCCTACTTATTGAACAACAGTGATTCGGACTGGAGCAAGTATAAGTAAACAGCGGTACGGGAAGAAGGGCGAAAGCCCTTTTTTCAATGCCTGATACAAGTACTCATTTGAATCACCGGACAAGAATTTTTACCTTCTGGCATAATGACAAGAGCAAATGCAAACCATGGTAACATGGTGTCAATATGGAATATTTCACAATTATTTGTTGATTTGGACGTGGGCAGCAAGCGATTACCATTGCTATGATGCGCATATTGTGTTACTTTATATCGGGCTGCATCCTGCGAACTGTCTTTACGAAAGTGGATATTTTGCATTAAAATAGCTTGAGGCATGTCAAAGAGGACTTTGATTGGGGGAAGCTCATGACTGAACAATTAGATTTATTCGCGAACGCACCAGCCGTAAATCGAAATTATGAGGCTGATGATATACAGGTATTGGAAGGATTGACCGCTGTAAGAAAGCGTCCTGGCATGTACATAGGCAGCACCAGCACTTCCGGCTTGCACCATCTCGTATGGGAAATTGTCGATAATTCTGTGGACGAGCATCTGGCTAAATTCTGCAATGCAATCGACGTGACACTTCATAAGAATGGCTCTATAACGGTATATGACAACGGACGAGGCATTCCGACTGGACTCCATAAGACGGGCATTCCGACGCCGCAGGTCGTGTTCACCATTCTTCATGCCGGGGGCAAGTTCGGCGGCAGCGGGTACAAGAAGTCAGGCGGCTTGCACGGCGTAGGGGCATCCGTGACGAACGCCTTATCGGAGTGGCTGGAGGTGGAAATATTCCGCGACGGCAAGACGCATAAGCAGCGCTTCGAATACTGGATTGACGACACCGGCAAGGAGCATGTAGGCGAGCCGGTAACGGGTCTGGAAGTGACAGGGAATACGAATCGCACAGGAACCAAGGTTACCTTCAAGCCTGACATTCGGGTGTTCCAGAACGGAACGACATTTAATTACGACACTCTCGCTGAGCGCCTTCAGGAAATTGCTTTCCTGAATTCCGGCTTGAAGGTAACGATTAAGGACGAACGTCACGGCAAGGAAGATGTGTTCCACTACGAAGGCGGAGCTAGTCAATTCGTCCAGTTTTTGAACGAAGATAAGAACGTGCTTCATGATGTGATTCATTTCACAGGCGAGCGCGAGGATATTGAGGTGGAGGTAGCGCTTCAATACAATGATGGTTATACCGAGACACTAGCTTCGTTCGTCAATTCTATTCCGACTCGGGGCGGCGGAACGCATGAGACGGGATTCAAGACGGCTTATACTCGAGTTATGAATGAATATGCCCGCAAGATGGGTCTGCTGAAGGACAAGGATAAAAATCTGGACGGTAACGATCTACGGGAAGGCATGATGGCGGTCATTAACATTAAAATGTCTGAAGTGGAGTTCGTCGGCCAAACGAAGGACCAGCTCGGCAGTTCGACAGCGCGCGGTGCGGTAGATGCCGTAGTGGCAGACAATATGGGCGTATTCCTGGAGGAGAATCCGCAGGTTGGACAATCGCTCTTGAAGAAGGCGGTTCAAGCTGCGAAGGCAAGGGAAGCGGCACGCAAGGCGCGAGAGGAAATCCGCAGCGGCAAGAAGCGGAGTGAGAGCTCCAATCTAGGCGGCAAACTGACACCGGCTCAGTCCAAGGATTATACACGCAACGAGCTGTTCATCGTTGAGGGAGACTCTGCCGGAGGTTCGGCCAAGCAAGGTCGCGATTCCAAGCATCAGGCGATTCTGCCGCTTAAGGGCAAGCCGATGAATCCAGAGAAGGCGAAGCTGGTCGACATTTTGAAAAATGAGGAATACAAAGCGATTATTGCTGCGATCGGAGCGGGCGTCGGGCCTGAATTCGAAGCGGAGGAGAGCAATTACAACAAAATCATCATTATGACGGATGCCGATACGGACGGCGCTCATATTCAGGTGCTGCTGCTCACCTTCTTCTATCGGTATATGAAGCCGCTGATCGACAGTGGACGAATCTATATCGCTCAGCCGCCACTCTACAAAATGACCAAAAAGTCAGGCAAGCTGGAAACAATCCGGTATGCATGGAGCGACGAGCAGTTGCAAAATTATATGAAAGAATTCGGCAAAGGCGTGGAGTTGCAGCGATACAAAGGCTTAGGTGAGATGAATCCGGATCAACTGTGGGAGACGACGATGAATCCGGAATCAAGAACGCTGCTGCAAGTAGGCATTGAGGATGCTGCCAAGGCGGAACGTAGAGTGTCCACGCTGATGGGGGACAAAGTGGATCCGCGCAAGCGCTGGATAATCGAAAATGTCGATTTTACGGAATACGAAGAATAGGGAGAGAAACGCATGAGTATTCTGGAGCAATTTTTGCCGGCGTATCTGGAAGAGGTCGTAGGCGACCGATTCGGGCGCTATTCCAAATATATTATTCAGGATCGGGCTATTCCGGACGTAAGGGACGGACTGAAGCCGGTACAGCGGCGCATTCTGTATGCGATGTATGATTCCGGCAATACGCCGGACAAGCCATACAGGAAATCCGCGAAGACGGTCGGCGACGTCATGGGCAACTATCATCCCCATGGCGACTCGTCCATCTACGAAGGGATGGTGCGCATGGCTCAGCCCTGGAAGATGGGGCATCCACTCGTAGACGGTCACGGCAACTGGGGCTCTCTGGATGACGATCCTGCGGCGGCGATGCGCTATACCGAGGCGAGGCTGTCCAAGATCGCAATGGAGCTGCTTCGCGATATCGACAAGCGGACCGTGCTGTTCAAGGACAACTTCGACAACACGACGAAGGAACCGGTCGTACTGCCGGCGCGATATCCCAATCTGCTCGTTAACGGCGTGAGCGGCATTTCGTCCGGATTCGCAACGGAGATTCCACCTCACAATCTGCGCGAAGTCATTGATGCTTGCATCGCCTATATGAAATCCCCTGCAATCACGCTAGAGGAATTGATGAGCATCGTGAAGGGTCCTGACTTTCCGACCGGAGGACTTATCATGGGCGGCGAAGGGATTCGCGAGGCGTATGAGAGCGGCAAAGGGCGAATACATATCCGCTCGAAAACAGCAATTGAGGACCTTCGTGGCGGCAAGCAACAATTAGTGATTACGGAAATTCCGTACCAAGTCGTGAAGTCGAGGCTTGTTACAGCGATGGAGAATATTCGGCTGGAGAAGAAGGTCGAAGGTATCGCCGAGGTAAGGGATGAGAGCGGTCGCAACGGGTTGCGAATCGTCGTCGAGTTGAAGAAAGATGCTGATGCCGCGGGCATATTAGCCTATTTGCTGAAGAAGACGGATCTGCAAGTGACCTATAACTTCAATATGGTCGCCATCGTGAGCAAAGCGCCGCAACAGCTGGGACTAAAAGCGATGCTGGCTGCTTATGTGGAACATCAGAAGGAAGTGGTGACGTTCCGCACCAGCTATGAGCTGGAGAAGGCAGAGGATCGGGCGCATGTGCTGGAAGGACTCGTAAAGGCGCTCACCATATTGGATGACGTCATCGCAGCGATTAAAGCTTCCAAAAACCGATCCGATGCGCAAAACAATCTGATTGCCAAGTTCGGATTTACGGAGCGTCAGGCTGATGCCATTCTTACTCTTCAACTGTACCGTCTCACCAATTTGGAAATCACGTCTCTGGAGAAGGAGCATCGCGACACGATGAAGCGAATCCAATACTTGCGGTCGATTCTCGACAGCGAGCGGAAGCTGTTAGGCGTCATCCGGGATGAGCTGACCGAGATTCGCGACAAGTACGGCATCGAGCGCCGTTCTGATATCCAAGGCGAAGTGGAGGAGCTAAAAGTGAATCTGGAGGTGCTTGTGCAGCCAGAGGATGTGCTCGTCACGTTAAGCCAAGACGGTTACATGAAGCGGACGAGCATGCTGTCATTCACCCGCTCAGGGGGCGAGCTTGACAGTGCAGGCGTGAAGGAAGGCGATGTCATTACGACGCTATTGCAGGTTAATACGATTGACAATCTGCTTTTGTTCACGAAGAAGGGTCAATACTTCTCCTTGCCCGTCCATGCGATTCCTGAGTTCAAGTGGAAGGATACGGGCACTGCTGTCGTGAATATCGTTCCCCTGCAGAAGGACGATGCGATCGTCAGTGTCATCCACGTGAAGGACTTCTCCGCTGCGCTGTCGCTTGTGTTCGTCAGTAAACGAGGTCAAGTGAAGCGGACGGAGTTGAAGGAGTATATGACAAGTCGTTCCACTGCAGTAGCGGCCTGCAAGGTCGGTGCCGGCGACGAGATTATCAGTGTAGCGACGAGCGACAACACAGGCCAGTTGCTTCTTGTATCCCGCGACGGTATGTGCATTCGCTTCATGGAGTCGGAAGTGAACCCCATGGGAAGAGTGGCAGCCGGCGTAAGAGGCATGCAGCTGAAGGACGACGAACTGGTTGCCGCCTTATGGGTCAATGATGATGAAGGTGAGATTCTGGTCGTATCAGATATCGGCTACGGCAAGCGTTCATTGCTGCTTGATTATCCGATTCAGGGACGGGGCGGCAGAGGCGTGCAGACGTTCGAGTTCAAGGAAGGTAAGCGGGTTCGTTCCAACGGCACTGTTATTGTGGCGGCTTATTACTGCCGGGAGCCGCTGGATATTATGGCGATTACAGCGAATGGCGACAAGCAGGTTGCGAACTCGGAGAAGGCACCAATTGATGAACGGAAATCTGTAGGCAAGCCATTTTATGGCATAGCGAAGGATGACCGTATCATTTCCACCTTCATTCGAACCGTGCCGGACATTAGTCAAAAGGCCGATTAGGCGGATCCAGACGCTCTAATAATTCAAGCATAGCTTCTAGCATGACCCACAATGGCACAAGCTCATCCGGGCGGTCCAGCCATTGTGGGTCTTTTATAATGCCATACGCTCTAATTCGAGCGATAACCTCAGCTTTTCTGTCCTCCATTGCAATCACGCTCCCCGCAATCGAATCGCCCATAGCCATGGGCTGTCGTCTCAGTATATGTCTGTGTCTGTCAAATCGTTCGAGATTATATCGATTAATCGCGCAAACTATTAACTGCGTTAACCTTTAATTCGACATTTTCAATTGCTATAATGGAGGAAGAATACTAAATTGACTAAGGGCAGGTGACATAATGATCGCGGAAGATTTCACCCGATTGTGGACGAAGTTGTCTCGGGATTGGAGAATTCATCTGGAGCAATCGCTCGCTCCGCTGACGGAGAGCCAACTGAATGTGCTTGAGCTGCTACTGCAATCGCCCGAGCCGATGAAACCGTCGGATCTGATTCAGCACTTGTCCATCTCGCCGGCAGCGATTACGACACTGCTGGATCGCATGGAGCGGAACGAGCTTCTTGTGCGGAAGCGGGATGAAGCGGATCGGCGGCTCGTATGGATCGCCGTCTCCGATAAGGGGATAGCGGAAGCGGCGCGGGGGAATGCGATCCGCAAGGCATTAATCGAGCGGTCGCTGGATCGCATTTCGTCCCATAACCAACAGCTTCTTGTTTATTTGCTAGGGAAGGTTGCAAGTTCCTAATTTATTAATTATTTCATACTGTCCAGTCTTTCCTTCAATACAGCCAAGTCCTTCTGGAGCGTGGCATACTGCTCGGGGACAAGCAACTCGTCGGTTGCCTCGGCAATCGTCTCCTCTACAGGCAGAATACGATAGCGGTAGGCATGATCCGGCTTGTACCGATGCACCCAGGTAGGAATCGCTTCAACTTCTCGGAGCTGGATGATGCCTTCCGGCAGCTGCTTGCGAATGTGGACTTTGAAGATAACGCCGTAATCCTTCCAGTCACCCCGCTGATTGGAAATAAAGTTGCCCATGGAATAAATGATGAGTGATTGCCGCTTGCGCCCCTCTTCATCGAATGCGTCGACGATCTCGTACGGTTGCACGACATGGGGATGAGAACCGGCAATAATATCCGCGCCGGCCGCCGCGAGCGAACGCGCCAGCGTTTTTTGAGCTTCGTTCGGCTGTGTCTGATATTCCGATCCGAAATGAAGCGCTACTGTAATGAGATCAACGCCACTGGAGCGTAGTCTATGAATATCCTCTTTTATTTTCTCCTCGTCGATGAGCGCTACCAGATATGGCTTGCCCTCCGGTACAGGAATGCCATTCGTGCCGTACGTGTACGCAAGCAGCCCCATCTTGATCCCATTCTTCTCTGAGATGACAAGCGTATCGGCTTCTTCCTGGGAAGCAGCCGTGCCAATATGCTGCATGCCGAGTTCTCTCAGATTGTCCAGTGTTGCTAGCAGTCCCTTCTCTCCCTTATCCAGTGAATGGTTGTTGGCAGTTGAGAGTAGGTTGAATCCGGCATTGTTCAACGCTTCCGCCAGTTCCACCGGCGCATTGAAGGTGGGATAACCGGTATATCCGAAGGAAGCACCCGCGATCGGCGTCTCCAGATTGGCCATCACCCAGTCTCCTTTCTCCAGGATCGGCTTTACTCCTGCAAAATAAGGGTCGAAATTGTACGTTTTCGATGCTGCGTCATAAGCGCCTGGAAGCTGAGGCGTATGGCTCATGACGTCGCCGACGCCGATCCATACGGCATCCAAAAATTGAGGGGTAGGCTCAGGAGTCGGCGGGGGAGATGCAGTTGGCGCAGGCTCTCCGGTAGAGTGAACGGACAGTGGCTGCCGTCCGTCCTCTCCTTCTGCAGGAGGATGGCGGAGAGGCTGTTCGGGATCGGAATAAGTGAGCAGCAAGTAAAGGACGCCCAATAAGGTAAGCGTCATTAGGACGGCAACGGCCGTCCATAATTTGGATTTGCTGCTAAGTCTCATAGGTATCGTCCTTTCTTATGGATTGGAATATCGTCATCCCCCGTGTAGCAGGCGGCTGCGGCTTCCAATTGTTCATTTGTATACCTACTCCATATCCCCGTAGAATCCGGTACGGAGTGGAAGGTCACTTGCTCCTTGGTAACGGGATGGGGGAACGATAAGGACGTCGACCACAATGCAATATGACTGGAAGCTGCGCCTCTGCAATCGCCATACTTCATGTCACCGACAAGCGGACAACCGATATGCGCCAGCTGCGCTCTTATTTGATGGGGCCGGCCGGTGTGGAGCTTGACAGCGATAAGGCTGCGTTCCTCATCGGCTGCGACGATGCGATACGACAATCGCGCGTCCTTCGCATCCGGGGCAGGCTTATCGAAAACGGCGACTTGATTGCGCTTCTGATCCTTGCGGATGTAATGGATGAGGTCTGCTTCAGATACCGCAGGCTTGCCTTGCGCTATGCACATATACGTTTTGCCGAAATGCCGGCTACGAACCGCTTCGGACAATCGGGATGCGCCTTTGGATGTTTTGGCGAATACCATCGCACCTCCAACAGGACGATCCAATCGATGTACGAGCCCCAAGAAGACGTTGCCTGGCTTATTGTAACGTTCCTTCAAATCCAGCTTGAGCAGCGTCAGCATATCGAGGTCTCCCGATTCATCCCCTTGTGAAGGAATGCCGGGTGGCTTAGCGACGACAAGCAAGTGATTGTCTTCATACAAGATGGGGATGCGCATCATGCTTCCCATCTGCCCAGTATGCCGCATGGCAAGTGCAAGCCCGATCTCGTAATGGGCAATCCGATCTCGCCGCAGCTGATCGTCCCGCCATAGCGCTGCTTCATCGTTGCGTGCAGCAGATTATGCAGCACCGTAGGCGAAAGACCTGTCGTATAGGAATTGATAAGCATGAACAGCGGTTTGTCGCTTAATATAGTCGTGCAGGTCTGCAGGAACGGGTAAAGGCTTTCCTCCAGCTTCCAGGTCTCGCCCTTTGGACCGCGCCCGTAAGATGGGGGATCCATAATGATGGCATCGTATTGGCGGCCACGTCGTTGCTCTCGCTGCACGAATTTGAAGACGTCGTCCGTTATATAGCGAATCGGCGCCTCTTCCAGACCCGACAGCTGTGCATTCTCCTTGGCCCATTGCACCATTCCCTTGGCGGCGTCGACATGGCACACCTCGGCACCTGCCGAAGCCGCCGCCACAGTCGCCCCGCCGGAATATGCGAACAGGTTCAGAACGCGGATCGGTCGCCCCGCTGCGCGAATTTTGTCCATCATCCAGCTCCAGTTCACAGCTTGCTCCGGGAACAAGCCGGTATGCTTGAAGCTGGTCGGCTTAATATGGAAGTTGAGCTCCCCGTATGAGATCGTCCATCTCTCCGGCAAGTCCGGGCGCATCTCCCACTTGCCGCCGCCGGAAGAGCTGCGGTAGTAACGTCCGTCTGCTTTCAGCCACTGCCCGCTTTCGTCGGCTATCGGCCATATTATTTGCGGATCTGGCCGGCGAAGAATATGGCTTCCCCATCGCTCCAGTTTCTCTCCGTCCCCGGTATCGATCACTTCAAAGTCTGTCCATTGGTCTGCTAAGTACATTCGTAAAATTCCTTCCCTATTAACATCATGTTCATCGTACTTGTATCACAACATGTCATCGATTATTATAACGAAGCAAGGGAAAGTAAGCAATGAATGGCATTGGCGAAAGCAACCGGTACAGATGAGGTCAAGCAAAACAGGATTAGATTGGCTAAAGTGCTGCCGGTCAATGAAATAGAGAGGTGTAGAGATATGATGCAACTGGAATGTATTTGTGGCAATAAGGCCGTATTTTTTACAGCAGGAGACCGGGACGACGCAGGGAGAGAGTATTTGGAGTTGGAGGATGACGATGTTTTGACGGTTACAATCGGAGAAGATAGCGTCGTCTTTCAATGCAAATTTTGCGGGCACCGCTATCGCTTGCAGCAATGAAAGACAACGCTAGGACAGTTGAAGATGCCTCCAACACCATATATCAGTGGGTGGAGGCATTAGTCTATTCGCTAATTGATTACTCGCACTTGCGTCATGCTACTTCTGATAAAAGTAATTCGGCAGCTTAATCACGTCATCGTAAGACGAGTGGAACAGGTGTGTAGTCGCAGGAGATAGCGGCGGGATGAGCCACGACCAGCGACCGGTCACCTCTCTGTCGTTCTTGATCTCGTTCCGCTGGAACCTCTTGAACTGTCCCGCCGCCGTATGATGATCGACAATGGTAACACCATGTTCCCTGAAGGAATGCAGCACCGCAATATTCAATTCCACCAGCGCGCGATCCTTCCATAGCGTGAATGCGCTGGTCGTGTCCAACCCCATGACTTCCGCTACGTCGCGCAGCTTGTCGTAGCGATTCTCGTCCGCCAGATTGCGCGCCCCGATCTCTGTTCCCATGTACCAGCCATTGAACGGAGCAGCTGTATATTGGATGCCTCCGATCTCCAGGCGCATATCTGCGACGAACGGTACGGCATACCATCTCAAGCCAAGCTCTCTAATTCCTTCAATATGAGGATGTTCGATAGTCACTTCCTTGACAAGCTCCTCCGGGATCGGATACAGGCCAGGTTCTCCGTCCTCCAGACTGAGAACGAGGGGAAGGACATCGAATGCAGTGCCGGCTCCCCGCCAGCCGAGTGACAGGCAGGTCTTGGTGAAAGCGACGGATGAGGGGTCGCCTATAACGCCGCTTGCCGTATCGTAACCGGCATAGCGGATCAGCTGATGATTCCATACGCGAGGAGGTTTGACAGCGCTGCTTGAAGCGGGAGGGAAGATGGAGATCATAGGCTTGATGCGTCCTTCGTTCGTCGCTTCCCGAATGTGCCGGAACAGTACATGGGCCATCTCGTCCGTATTCGTCACAGAACGCGCGTCAATGACAGACAATGACTCCCAGAACAATCTGCCGATGCAGCGGTTGCTATTCCGCCATGCGAGCTTCGCGCCATAAGTCAGTTCATCGACAGTGTGGACATATGTGCCCGTCTCGTTAATCTCCTCGCGAATATCGGATAGCCGGACGAGCATGTGCGAGTGAGGAATACCCCGCTCATTGTAGCTGTCCCGAATGTATTCCTCCGCTTGCTTATATAGTCGTTCTTCTGTTGCGATATCGCTCATGTTCATTCTCCTGTTGCTTCAATTGTTGCCATTATTATAGCAAGTTAGGTAGCTGGGCTAGCTGTCCAGTTGTGAACAAATCGGAAAAGATTCGGGAGCAGTCGTCTTGCGCATGCCCAGGAAGCTGAAAGTGCCGTCGTCGTCTGCCTTAAAGCTATATGACCAATGCGCCCACTTATGATGGAACTGATGCTCTCCAACAGGATAGAAGGGCACCCGATGCCTGTCATTCCAAAGGAAAAACAGCTCTTCACCGTCCATGTCTACGACCGCCTTGCACCCGAAATCCTCATACGTGCCCACGTAACGCTGAATTTGCTGCGTAGACAGAGGAACGACAGGCGGGAAGTCCGGGACAGTTGCTTCTTCGCCCAGCAGAATATCGGATATCGTATCGGCCAGATATGTCACGGGTACGATGTCATAATTCGTAAGTAAAATGACAGTGAGCTCATCGTCGGGATAGCAGTGAAGCTCGCTGCGGAAGCCGCGATACGCTCCGCCATGGAACACTCTGCGCCTGCCGCTCCGCTCCTTCAGAAACCAGCCCATCCCGTACTTGGCCTCCGAATTGCCGAACACATCCCGATAAGTCCGCGGAGACAGCAGCTTCTCCTCCTGGATCGCCCTGGCCCACTTGAACAGATCGCTTGCGGTGGAGAACATGCCTCCCGCCGCAGAGACATTGCCCATGTATATGTACTCGGCAGGGACCATTCCATCACCCGATGAGGTGTAAGGGGAAGCCATGCCGGGAATGAGCTTGTCACCCGTATCTATGCCCGTCTCCATCATGTCAAGCGGGTGCAGAATATGCTTCGTTACAAAATGCTCGAATGATTGCCCTGACACGCGCTCAATGACAAGGCCAAGCAGGTAATAGCCGGTATTGTTGTACGAGAACAAGCTTCCAGGCTTGAAGTCTAACGGAAAGCGGTTCAGCAGCTCGAAGAACTCCGCTTCGCGAAGCTTGATTTTGTTGAGGTGATTGTTGAATTCCGGCACCGTGGTGAAGTTTCTCAATCCGGACTCGTGCTGGAGCACATGACGGATCGTGATCACATCATGACGGCTTAATTCCGGTAAGTATCGATACAAGGGATCGTCAAGCGACAGCTTGCCTTGCTCGTAAAGCTGCATAATTGCCATGGCGGTAAATGATTTCGTAACGGACCATATCCGGAATTTCGTATGATAGTCAGTGGCCACGTCCAGTTCCAGATTGGCGCTTCCGTATGCGCGTTGCACAACCACATCGTTGCCTCGAGCGGCTAGAATAACGCCGCTGAACGGCCATCTTGCTGTATATCTATCCATATATTGCAATAATTTATCTTTATTTACATCTGGCATAAACCTTCCTCCTCCTATGCATCAAACGCATTCATTATATCATGCATCTGTCATCTTAAGGAAAACATGCGGGACAGACCAAGATGTTGGAAGTGAATGGATATCGTGACAGCGGAGCTTGCCAAAGCGTCTTTTTTTTGATAGCTTTATTAACGAACGTTCGTTAATCGGGATTCGAGGTGAGAAGTATGAGTCAGGCGCTTAAAGAGGCAGCGTTGAAAATGTTTTCGGACTATGGCTACGAAGGTGCGTCATTGGCAGGCATCGCGGATGAAGTGGGCCTCAAAAAGCAGTCTATCTATGCTCATTTCAAAGGCAAGGACGATCTGTTCCTGCAAGTATTGAAAGACTCCTTCACGGCCGAGCTGGACCGTCTGAATTCGGAACTGCAGCATAGCGGCTGCCTGTCGCTTCATGATTGCTTATACGGAATCCTGCAAAGTTATATCATTACTTATCAGTCCGAGAGCAGATTGAAATTTTGCTTGAGAGTATCCTTTTACCCTCCCCCTCATCTCTATGACGAGATTGATCGCTACACGGGGGAACACCTTCAACAGATTCATGAGTTATTCCTGCATCGGTTCCGCGAGGCGGCACGCGCCGGCGATATGTGGCGGGATCCGGAGACGGCCACTCTGGCCTTCATGGCTCTAGTCGATGCGATCTGTATCGAGCTTGTCTATAGCGATAAGGAGAAGGCGGAGAGGAGAATGGAAGCGGTATGGAGTATTTTCTGGGACGGACTCAGGGCAATCTCGACGACAGAGTAGATGCGATACGGTTACCGGCAATTCAGTCACAATTGGAGGAAGCAATACGATGTATCACGTTGAAACATGGAAGGAAAAAATAAAGCTATTCTCACACATCTTATGGCCCATCATGATTACGCAGATCAGTCTGTATGCCATGAATCTGGTCGATACGATGATGTCCAGCCAGGTTAGCACGGCCGATCTGGCGGGAGTCGCAATGGGATCCAGTCTGTGGATGCCGATAATGACAGGCATTAACGGTATATTAATGGCAGTATCTCCTATCGTAGCCCAGCTGGTCGGAAGCGGAAGAAGGGAAGAGATTGGCCGCACCGTCACACAAGCGCTGTATGTATCTGTACTGATCGCTGTCGCAGTAGTCGCTGGAGGAGGGGCGATCATCGATCCGCTGTTGGGCAGGATGGGACTTGAGCCGGATGTAGCGCATATTGCGCTGCACTATCTTATCGGTCTATCACTGGGCATAATTCCGCTATTCGCATCCAATGTGCTTCGATTCTTCTTCGATGCACAAGGCTTCACACGGATTTCGATGATTATTATATTGCTGGCAGTGCCGTTCAACATGCTGCTCAATTACGGTTTCATATTCGGCAACTTCGGCTTGCCCGCTCTTGGCGGAATCGGCGCAGCTTATGCAACGGCGATTACTTACTGGATTGTGTTCATCATCAGTATGTGGATGACGTTCAAAGTAAAGGCGCTTCAAGGCTTCAGGCTGTTCCTGGATTGGACGAAGCCCTCCTGGAAAGTGTGGAAGGAGCTGCTCGGAGTGGGCATCCCGATTGGCCTGTCCATCTTCTTCGAGACAAGCATCTTCGCTGTTGTCACACTCATGATGGGCATTATGTTCGACACGAATACGATCGCCGCCCACCAGATAGCATTCAGCGTCACATCGCTTATCTTCATGATTCCTCTCAGCATTGGCATGGCGCTGACTATCGTCGTAGGGTATTCCGTCGGCGGAGGAAGACTGAAGGCGGCAAGACGATACTCGTTGCTTGGAGTGGCGGGAGGCGTTGCCATTATCGCGCTATGCTCCGTTATTCTGTACTTTACACGAATGCCTGTCGTGCAATTGTACGATCCGGAGCCGGATGTGGCCGCCATGGCCGTCGTCTTCCTGATCATTGCCATCATTTATCAGTTGTCGGATACGCTTCAGATCACATTGCAGAGTGTGCTGCGGGGGTATAAGGATGTTCAGAAGCCGTTCATGATCGCGTTCGTGTCCTACTGGATCGTAGGCATTCCGGCCGGCTATGCCCTCTCGGCATTTACAGAGCTTGGTCCGTATGGGTTCTGGGCAGGCATCATCATTGGACTTACCTGCGCGGCAGCGGGTTTCGCGGTCAGGCTGATTAAGGTGCAGAAGCAGTATAAAGGTGAAGATATGACAGGATTGAAGATAACTTAACATGAGGAAGCTGTCAGACCAGCTAATAAGCGGGTATGGCAGCTTTTTGTCATTGTCCGGCTTTAACGAATCTTAACAATGCCTGCTTATAATAGTTAATGTAATCATAGGCCTGCTATCATACGGAATGCTGGATTGAGATCATGTCCGAACTGGATCGGAAGGGATGGAAGAAGGATGGAACAAAATAAACTTGGGCATAACAGCATACTCGTCGTAGAGGATGACGAAAAAATAAGACGGCTTATCCGTATCTATCTTCAAAATGCAGGCTTCGAAGTATGGGAGGCCGGTGATGGAGAAGAAGCCCAGAGGCTGTTCAATCGCGTTGAGCCTTGCTTCGTCATTATGGATTTGATGCTGCCCAAGCAAAGCGGCGAGGCGCTGTGTCAGTGGATTCGCGGAGAGAAACGAAGCGACGTTCCTATCATTATGCTGACTGCCAAAGTGGATGAGCAACAGCGCATTTATGGGCTTCAGTTAGGTGCTGACGACTACGTAACGAAACCGTTCAGTCCGAAGGAACTGGTCGTGCGGGTTGAGACGGTGCTGCGCAGAACGCCGCATCAGTGCAGCAAGATCTCCTATCGGGAGTTGACCTTGCGGCCAAATAGGGGGGAAGTGACCTACAGGGGGGAGGCGATCGAACTGACGCAACATGAATTTCGTCTGCTGCACTTCTTCATGAAACACCCCAACCAGATCGTCACGAGAGAGCAAATACTGGAGGAGCTCTATCCCAATGATGAGAGATCGGTGATCGATCGTACAGTAGATGTTCATGTAAGCAAGCTGCGAGATAAATTGAAACGGGTTAATGAAGACGAGAAGCTGATCGACACCGTTAGAGGAATGGGGTATCGCTTTGCTGCCTATTAACAAGGAATCCCTTTTATTCTGGAACAGAAGCATCGTCTGGAAGATGACGCTCATTAACAGTATCGTGATAGCTGTTGTCATTTGGCTCGTTGGGGTGTCGGTGAAGGATTTTGCCTGTCTGCTTGTCGATAGCTATGCTTTCATCGGAGAAGAGAGACAAGCCATCTTCAATGATACGATGCAATATTATTTGATCAGAGCCAGCATGATTGCCGTCATTGTGGCTGCCCTTATCTATCTGTTGCTGATGCGCAAAGTTATTGTTCCCTTGCAAAATCTTGCAAAATCAACCCGTCTCATGACGCAAGGTCGGTATCCTGAGCGGATCAAGGTGACGTCTAACGATGAAACCGGACAACTTAGCCGGGATTTCAATGCGATGATCGACGCATTAAAAGATGCGGAAGAGAGCCGTAAAGCGATGCTAAGCGATATTTCGCATGAGCTGCGAACGCCGCTTAGCAATTTAAACGGGTATTTGGAGGCTCTAAGCTCAGGGGTGCTTCAAGGCGATAAGGAGCTGTATGCCTCTCTGCATGAAGAAGCGCTGCATCTGACCTATTTGGTGGACCAACTGCATCAGTTAGCGATCTGGGAAGCGAAGCGGCTGACCAAGCATGATCTACAGCCTGTTGCGATGGATCAACTGATACAGTCGGCTGCAGGAGCATTCGAACTGGAGTTGGAGAGAAAGCATATCAGATATGTGGCGCAAACAGAGCCGGGCATGGGGATAGGAAATGAACGGGGATTGCGTCAGGTCATGTCCAATTTACTAAGCAACGCCATACAATATGACAGAGGCGGGTGGCTGGAGGTGGAAGGGGAAGCAGCTGATGGGGAGTATGTTGTAAAGGTAAGAAACCAAGGGCAACCGATCCCGGAAGTCAAGCGGACGCAACTGTTCCAACGATTCATGCGAGTAGACGAGTCGCGCCATAGGCAATCCGGCGGATCAGGACTTGGTCTCGCCATTGCACTTGAAATAGTTCAACAGCATCATGGCAAGATTGGCTTGCGATCTCAGGAAGGAGATATTCATGAGTTCTGGTTCTCAATACCGTTAAGCGACAGCATGGATAGGAAGGAAATGAACGGGGAGGGGATACCATGAATATATTACGGGTTGGGCCGCTGTTAATCGATTTGAAACTTTTGTTCGTCATAGCAGCTGCCATTGCCGGTTATTTGACGCTCAAAGGACGTAAGGGAAAGTGGGAGAATGAGGATGCGGCAGTTTCGATTTTTGTCAATGCCTTTGTAATCGGACTGCTCGTATGGAAGCTGAGTCCAATCTTGTTCGATATAAAGTCTATCGTTCAGCATCCGATATCACTGCTATATTTCAATGGCGGCCAGCGCGGTGTATGGCTCGGCATCGCTGTGGCCATCTTTTATACGGCATGGCGCATGCACAGGCTAAGATTTCCGTTTATCCGTTATGGAGAGCTTTTGCTAATGGGATGGACGGCAGGAATGGGCATCTATTATTTGCTGAGCACCGTTGCATTTGATAGAGAGACGATATTTCATATGCTTGCTTCGTTACTGAATATCGTCATGGCCGGGTACTTCCTGATAAGGCGAAGCAGTCCTTCCTCACCTGCCGTGGTTCACCGCTTGACAATCTGGTATTTTCTGGCCATGTTTGGTCTTCCCTTTTTTCGAGAATACAGGGAAGGCATCGTTATAGGATTTTCATTGGAACAGCTCATTTGGGGGACGTTTATCTTCATCGCTTATTGGGCGCATTTTAACCGGGGCAAAGCTGCCGGAAAGGAGAGCTGATCTTGGAACAAACGACACTTCTCGTCGCATTGTTGGCAGGGATTTTGTCATTTCTTTCTCCCTGTGTATTTCCGCTGCTTCCTGCGTATATATCACAATTGACAGGGTCTGTCATCGAAGATAATAAAATGAACGTGAACAAAAAGCTGCTGATGGCGCGCTCACTCGGCTTTATTGCCGGGTTTAGTGTCATATTTGTTGCAATGGGCGCCTCTGCAAGTTTAATAGGTCAATTTTTAACCGGGAATAAAGAGTTGCTAGAAAAAATAAGCGGATTCATCATTATTGTGTTTGGCTTGCAAATGGCCGGTGTATTGACGCTTCGCATGCTTATGATGAACGGAAAATGGGGGGCTAACGCTCCAAGTCGCGGAGAGGGTTGGGGATCATTCGTATTGGGACTGGCTTTCGGTTCCGGCTGGACGCCATGTGTGGGACTGGCTTTATCCTCTATCCTGCTGCTTGCGGGAACGTCAGAGACGCTAATGAGCGGTATGCTTCTTCTCTTAGTATATTCTATCGGCCTTGGCGTCCCGTTCTTGTTAATCTCCCTGATGCTGACGTATTCATTAGAGCTGCTGAGACGAGTGAACCGCTGGCTGCCGACGTTGTCCAAAGTGAATGGCTGGTTGCTTGTTGCTATGGGGCTGCTTGTCTATACGGGACAGCTTCAGAAGCTCAGTGCTTGGCTAGCCCCGTACACCCCATTTCTAATATAAAGGAATATAAAAGAATATAAAAGAAAAGGAGAATACATCCCAGATGAGAAATAATGTCATTGCCATCGTTATCTTGTTGCTGTTAATCGGTTGGGGGATTTATGATTTTACCAAATCAGATACTACAGAGACGTTAGCAGACAGTTCTATGGAAGAAAGAAGCGATGTTGAAGTCGGCACAGAAAGGGGGAAACAGGCTCCGGACTTCCAGCTTCAGGATACGAGTGGACAAAGTGTTCAATTGTCGGATTATAGAGGGCAGAAGATCATCCTGAACTTTTGGGCAACATGGTGTCCGCCTTGCAGGGCGGAGATGCCGCATATGGAGAAAGTATACAATGAGCACGAAGATGCCGTTGTGCTGGGCGTTAATTTGACGCACACGGAGAAAAATTCGGGGGATATCGATGCATTTGTGCAAGATTTCGGCTTGACCTTTCCCATAGTGTTTGATTCAGAGGGCGATGTGTCAGACATCTATCGCGTTACTGCCTATCCAACTACTTACATGATTGATCAGAACGGTATCATTCATGAAATTTATATGGGAGCCATTAACGAGGAGATTATGAATCGGTCGCTCGCGACTATGGCTCGATAACCTGTTGATCTTTCGTTGGCGATAGCCTGAGTTCCCCTGCAGCGTCAGTTGCGGTTAAGATTGTCGGAACAGTCGATAAACATATCTGAGTAGTTGCCAAGTGGCTCCGTAACGAATCGTAATGGAGTCAATACGACCGCTGGACTGTTCTTCCGTGCTCATCTGTCATCCACCTCCGAGTCTGTACAACGTTTGTCCGGTTTATGTTAGAATAGAATATCAGATTCTAGTGTGGCCATATTTCCAGTGCATATTACATGGTAAATGAAGGAGCTGCGCTTGCGGAGAGCAGAAGAGGAGCATCAGGATGCCCAGCAGGCAACGCATGATGTTCCCTAGCATGGCAGAGCTAAAGGAGGTAGAATGCGATGGAGAAAATGAAGGCAAGCGAATATCCTAATATCCTGTTTATTTTATCCGACGATCAAGGCCCGTGGGCAATGGGTTGTGCCGGGAATGATGAGATTATAACGCCTCATTTGGATCGGCTTGCAGCGGAAGGAATGCGATTTACCAGTTTTTTCTGCACTTCGCCGGTGTGTTCGCCTGCAAGAGCTTCATTATTAACGGGGCGTATCCCTTCCCAGCACGGCGTGCATGACTGGATTGCGGAAGGCAACGCAGGGGAACGTTCGACGGAGTATTTGCAAGGGATGACGGGTTATACTGAGCTGCTCGCTGAGGCGGGCTACGAATGTGCGCTTAGTGGGAAGTGGCACTTAGGAGACAGCAAGAAGCCGCAGAAGGGATTCGACCATTGGTATGTTCATCAGACGGGCGGCGGACCGTATTACGGAGCGCCTATGATCAGGAATGGCAAGCTGGAGAAGGAAGAGCGGTATGTAACGGATGTCATTACGGATGAAGCGATTGCATTCCTTAAGAAACGAGAGAGAGGGAAGCCCTTCTATCTAGGTGTGCATTATACAGCGCCGCATCACCCGTGGATCGATTGTCATCCGGAAGCGTATATGAAGCTTTATGAAGATTGCGAGTTCCTGTCCTGTCCGCAAGAGGAGCCGCATGCAGATATCATTGATTACAAAGTGAATTCGGGCAATCCGCGGGCCAGCCTGCAAGGCTACTTTGCAGCCGTGACCGCTATGGACGCAGCGATTGGCCGCATACTGGAGCAGTTGGATGCTACGGGAGATCGCGACAATACGTTAATATGCTTCTTGAGCGACAACGGCTTCAACTGCGGGCATCACGGCATCTGGGGGAAGGGCAACGGGACCTTCCCGTTGAATATGTACGATACGTCTGTAAAGGTGCCTGCCATCTTCAGTCATCCGCGAGCCATACCCGGAGGTGTAGTATGCGACGAACTAGTCAGCGGTTACGATTTTATGCCGACTTTGCTTGAATATTTAAATTTGTCGAATCCGGAGGGCGAGACGCTTCCTGGCAGAAGTTTTGCTCATCTGTTGAGAGGCGAAGGTAGTCAAGGGGATGAGCATGTCGTTATCTTCGACGAATACGGTCCTGTCCGAATGATACGCGAGAAAGCATGGAAGTACGTCCATCGCTACCCTTACGGGCCCCATGAGCTATACGACATGATAAATGATCCCGATGAAAGAAGGAATCTGATTAATGAGGAGCCTTATCGGGTCGAAGCTGACAGGTTAAGAGGGAAGTTGGATGCATGGTTCCATCAATATGTGGACCCTAGCATCGATGGCGCCCGCGAGCCGGTGACGGGCGGCGGCCAGATCGATTTGGCAGGCATTCGAAGCGGTGGTTGCAAAAGCTACAACGAGTAGAAACTATAGCAGGAATATAATAAAAGCCGTTCCTTGTGAAATGGAAGTGACGACATCCATTTGCGAGAGAAACGGTTTTTTATTGCTGATATTTTCATTATTCTCTTGACTCATTATAGGGTAGGGGGGTATACTAAACCCACATCTTAGAAATACGCAAATGTGTCTTAATAATACGATCGCCGCCATTGAGGCACATTACCGGGAGATGAATACTAAACTGTGAACGGACACGATTGGAGTGATAAGCATGACAACGGCAGGTGCTGAAATGAAGGAAGCTTCATTGCAAATAACAGGGATGACATGCGCAGCATGCGCAAACCGGATCGAAAAGGGACTGAACAAGCTGGAAGGCATTCAGCAGGCAAATGTAAATTTCGCGATGGAAACCGCCCATGTCCAATTCAATCCTTCTCAAGTAACGCTGCAACAAATGCAGCACCGCATCGACAAACTGGGGTATCAGGCGGTTCCCAAGCAAAATCGCGACGATGCCGGTGATAATCGCGACCGGGAATTATCGATACAGAAGCGGAAGCTTATCGCATCGGCATTGCTATCGTTACCGTTACTGTGGTCCATGGTAACGCACTTTTCTTTTACTTCATGGATCTGGATGCCGGATATCTTCATGAATCCTTGGTTTCAGCTCGTGCTTGCGACACCCGTCCAGTTCATCATCGGATGGCAGTTCTATATCGGGGCATACAAAGCGTTACGAAACAAAAGTGCCAATATGGATGTGCTGATTGCACTTGGGACTTCGGCCGCTTACTTCTATAGCGTGTACTTGTCAATGCAATGGGGAGTGAACGGAAGCGACGCTCACCACGGTCCATCACTTTACTTTGAGACAAGCGCAGTTCTTATTACTCTGGTCATTCTGGGCAAATTGTTCGAAAGCCGGGCCAAAGGCCGCGCCTCTGACGCGATAAAAGCGTTGATGGGACTTCAGGCGAAATCCGCAATCGTCCTTAGAGATGGAGAAGAGATGGTCATTCCCGTAGAGGAAGTAGTGGTAGGGGACCTGGTCCTGGTCAAGCCGGGTGAGAAGGTACCTATCGACGGCGAGGTTGTGGAGGGTGTCTCCGCAGTGGACGAATCCATGCTGACAGGTGAAAGCATACCAGTAGATAAGCAGCCCGGAGACTCGGTGATCGGGGGCGCTGTTAATCGTAACGGACGTTTAAAAGTCCGTGCTGCAAAAATAGGAAAAGATACGGCGCTGGCGCAAATTATTCGCGTAGTGGAACAGGCGCAAGGCTCTAAAGCTCCGATACAGCGGGTCGCAGACCGAATATCCGGCATCTTTGTCCCGATCGTAGTAGCTCTTGCCGCGCTTGCTTTCTTCATCTGGTATATCGGGGTTGTCCCTGGCGACTTCGCAGAAGCGCTGGAGAAGACGATCGCCATCCTTGTCATTGCTTGTCCTTGCGCGCTTGGTCTGGCTACCCCTACTTCCATCATGGCCGGGTCGGGCCGCGCCGCCGAGATGGGTGTATTGTTCAAAGGCGGTGAGCATCTGGAATCCACGCATAAAATTAAAACGGTCGTATTGGATAAGACGGGGACTGTTACGAAAGGGAAACCGGAATTGACCGATGTTGCAACAGCTTCATTGGCAGAAGAAGTCTTCCTTCGCTATGCAGCGGCTGCCGAGAGTCACTCTGAGCATCCGCTGGCGGAAGCGATCGTGGCGGGCGTGAAGGGGAGGGGAATAGCATTGCCGGCCGTCCAGCAGTTCGAAGCAATACCTGGCTACGGGATAAGAGCGATTGTTGAAGGGAAAGAAGTGTTGGCGGGCACGAGGAAACTGATGGAGCAACGTCATATTCCCGTTCGAGAGGCGTTCGCAGCAATGGAGCAGTTGGAGCGAGCAGGCAAAACGGTGATGCTGTTCGCGATCGATGGTGAATATTCTGGTATGATTGCCGTCGCCGACACGATGAAGGATTCGTCGAGGGAAGCTATTGCTAGGCTTAAGCAAATGGGCATAGAAGTGATCATGATTACTGGCGACAACAAGCGCACGGCGGCTGCAATTGCGAAGGAGGCAGGCATCGACCGCGTATTGGCGGAGGTGCTGCCTGAAGGCAAGGCGGATGAAGTGAAGAAGCTGCAAGCCGAAGGGAAAATGGTCGCAATGGTGGGAGACGGAATTAATGATGCTCCGGCGCTGGCTGTTGCAGATATTGGAATGGCGATCGGAACAGGGACGGATATTGCGATGGAAGCCGCTGATGTCACACTGATGAGAGGCGACTTGAACAGTATTCCAGACGCCATCTTCATGAGTCGCAAGACGATGGTGAACATTCGGCAAAATTTGTTCTGGGCGCTGGCGTACAACTCTCTCGGCATCCCCGTCGCTGCTATCGGCTTGCTTGCTCCTTGGGTTGCGGGAGCGGCCATGGCATTCAGTTCGGTATCCGTTGTGTTGAATGCATTAAGGCTTCAACGTATGAAAGTGAAATGAGAGTGAAAGGCAAATAGATACATCTATTCACTGTTATTCTGCCATATTCGACAAGCATTTCTTTACAAAGCGATCATTATTGTTTATTCTTTGACTGAATATATTACAATGTGATTGGAGAATGAATATGTATTCCATTACTTACGATACAAGCAAGAACCGAATTATAGTAAAAGTAACAGAAATCACAGAGGATAATGTAAAACAATATTATCAAGATTATGTTAAAGTTCTGGATGAGGTGAAGCCTGGCTTCACTGGTTTGACAGACCTGTGTGGCAACAGCATGTTCTCGATGTACGTGGCAGGCGAGTTAAGCCCGCTAGGTCAGATGTCAGTTGAAAAAGGCTTGAGCAAATGGGCTTACTATACAGGTTCAGCCATCTCCAAAATGCAAATGAAACGCATGTTCGGTGACGTTGTGGAGTCTTTTGAGAAGCTGGAAGATGCGGAGGCTTTCCTGGACAGCTAAATCGTATCAGTCGTGTATACCCGGTAAATGCAAACATCGGGTATACACGCCAGCTTGAAAATGAGATAGGTGTCTGTTCTGTATCTGCGTTAAAATTGAAATTTGATGTGTCCGGCTGCAGAATAGTCAACATACCCCTCCAATCGCAGCAGATCTTCTTTCATCTGTAAACCGCCCCTGAAGCCTGTCAGGCCGTTGTTCTTGCCGATGACCCGATGGCAAGGTACGATAACGGGCACGGGATTCGCCCCATTCGCTGCCCCGACAGCCCGAACTGCGGCTGGCTTGCCTATAACCGCCGCCATTGCGGAGTAACTCCTTGTCTCTCCGTAAGGAATGGCGGTCAGCGCATGCCAGACCTCCCGCTGAAAAGCAGTTCCTTGCAAATCCAACGGCAAGTCGAATTGAGTCCGTTGTCCGCTGAAATACTCTTGAAGCTGAGACGTATACGAACGCAGACGTTCATCGTCCCTTAGAAGCCGGGCGTTCGGCATATACTTTGTCACCCATGCAGTAACGTCATTCATCGATTGATGGGGCCATGTCAACCGGCAGATGCCGAGCTCCGTCACTACTGCATAGAAATTCAAATTTGGGTTGGCAGGATGGGCAATAGAAGTCCAGAATATCGTGGAATGTTTGGAATGCGATATAGTCGTCATGGCTAATTCTCCTTTTATTCGTTCTAGTCACCATGGGCATAATACTTGAATGATTCTTTTTTATTATATATGGAAACGCAGGTAATGATAATAGCCTGGCATTAGAATAATAGTTGTAAGTGCGTGAACACGATTTGACAGATTCGCGCTCCGATGTTATTCTCCAGAATATAACCAAAATATACGATAAGGCGATCGAAATGATGGATCTGGAAGCTCTTCGCAAGAAGAGCTTCCCCTTTTTTATAACTTAGAAAAGAGATGGCGATTATGCTGCGTAAAATGCAGAAACGAATGACAATGTTGTTGCATAAGCACTTCTCGGGCGAAACGATGGATTATCGGCAAGTATCGGCCCTCTTCCTGCCTATTCTTATCGATCAGGCATTCATCATCGGATTAAGTGTTGTTAATACGGCGATGATCAGTTCGTCTGGTGTCGCGGCGATTAGTGCGGTCAATATGGTTGATGCGCTACATATTCTGCTGATCAATATATTCGTCGCAGTTGCTACAGGGGGAACAGTCGTCGTGGCCCAATACAAGGGCAGTCGCAATCCTCTTATGGTATCCCGCGCAACAGCTGCAAGCGTCACAGCCGTGACGCTTCTCGCTGCGGCTATCGCCTTGCTGCTGGTCAGCTTGCATCAGCCCATTCTTCGCGTATTATTCGGGACGGCTTCCCCCGATGTGATGGAGAGCGCTCGCGTCTATCTGATCGGCAGCAGTATCTCTTACGTCGGACTTGCCGTCGTTCAAGCCGTGTGCGGCTCGCTTCGCGGCGTAGGGAAGACCAGAGCGGCACTGGCGCTGTCTCTTATCATGAACGCGCTCTATGTTCTGCTTAATCTGTTGTTCATTCAAATGCTGGATATGGGCGTGCAAGGCATGACCATCGCCATTAATATCGCCCGCTATGCGGGAGCCGCTTGCGCACTGTACTATCTGTTCAAACTGGATGCTACGCTACATATTCGACTCGTCGATCTGTTCCATGTCCCGTTATCCATGCTTCGCAAGATTCTATTCATTGGACTGCCGTTCGCAGCGGAACAAGTGTTCTTCAATGGCGGAAAGCTGTTGACGCAAGTGTTCATTGTCTCGTTGGGTACCTATGCTATCGCTACGAACGCCATAGCGGGCTCCCTGGCGGGATTTATACAAATTCCCGGCGCCGCTCTGTCGCTAACGATCGTAACCGTCGTCGGACAATGCATTGGCAGCGGTAATATTGCGGATGCCCGCAAATTTATTCGTTCCTTTCTGTGGCTGGGATCGGGCATGCTGGCAGTCGCGGGGCTGCTGGTTTTGCCGTTGTTTCATCCGCTTATCGGATTGTTCGAGCCCCCGTCCGAGATCGTAGGAGATATCTTCTTGCTGCTGGTCGTTATCGTTGTTGCCCAAGTGCCTCTATGGTCGGCCAGCTTTATACTGCCGGCTGCGCTGCGGGCTGCGGGGGATGCCCGCTTCACGTCGATTACGTCAATGCTGACGATGTGGTTGTTCCGCCTCTCGTTAGGCTATGTGCTGGGCATCACGATGGGAATGGGTATTCTCGGCATATGGATAGCTATGATATTGGAATGGGGCGTGCGGGGAGCTGTGTTCATGCGGCGTCTGGAAGGAGAGAAGTGGCATACGCATAGATTAATCAAGGAAACGGAAAAAGGGTAGTGACTCATTGCATCGATTGCCGGGATCTCGCAGATAATGTAGCGTATTAAGATTAAGTGTTGGAAAGGAGACCGAATGGAACATCAACCGAAAGAAGCAGGCTGGCGATTCGATAACAGTTATACCCGCTTGCCGCACATGCTGTTCTCCGAAGTGCGGCCGACTCCGGTCCGTTCGCCGGAAATTGTCAAGCTGAATGATGCATATGCGGAGCAGTTGGGTCTGGATGCGGGATCGCTATACAGTGAGCATGGAACGGCTGTGCTGGCCGGCAATGTCATACCGGAAGGAACACTCCCGCTTGCCCAAGCTTATGCGGGACATCAGTTCGGCCATTTCACGATGCTGGGAGACGGTCGAGCTATACTGCTGGGCGAGCATATTGCCCCTGACGGGAAGCGGGTGGATATCCAATGGAAAGGATCCGGGAGAACGCCTTATTCACGCAGCGGCGATGGCCGTGCCACGCTGGGGCCGATGCTGAGGGAATATCTAATAAGTGAAGCGATGCATTCGCTAGGCATTCCCACTACACGCAGTCTGGCTGTCGTCGCTACAGGCGAGCCGGTATACAGGGAGGCTGAACTGCCGGGGGCGATACTTGTCCGGACCGCAGCCAGCCATATTCGCGTAGGCACCTTCCAATATGTCGCCAACTGGGGCGACAAGGAGCAATTGCGACAGCTGGCCGATTATACGATAGACAGGCATTATCCGAGCTGCGCGGAGGATAATCAACGGTACTTGTCGATGCTGCGCGAAATCATTGAGCGTCAAGCGCAATTGATTGTCAAGTGGCAGCTGGCAGGATTCATACACGGCGTCATGAATACCGATAATATGGCGATAAGCGGCGAGACAATCGATTACGGACCGTGCGCATTCATGGACGCGTATGACGAAGCAGCCGTATTCAGCTCCATTGACAGACAAGGCCGCTACGCTTACCGCAATCAACCGGGCATC
Source organism: Paenibacillus chungangensis (assembly GCF_042675905.1). NCBI lineage: Bacteria > Bacillati > Bacillota > Bacilli > Caryophanales > Paenibacillaceae > Paenibacillus > Paenibacillus chungangensis. The sequence goes on from NZ_JBHTJZ010000005.1 coordinate 712,679, forward strand.
GCCGCCTGGAATTTGGCCCGATTGGCCGAATCGCTGCTGCCGTTGATTCATGATCAGGAGGACAAGGCGATTGAACTTGCGGAGGAGGCTCTCGCGCAATTCGGCGAGCGGTATCAATCGTTGTGGTTGGCCGGGATGAGGGCGAAGCTGGGTCTTATGCAGAAGCATGATCAGGATCACTCCCTGGTAAATGATTGGCTGGCTCTCCTTCAGCGGCATGGCGCTGATTATACGAACGCATTCCTGGCGTTAACCTATAATCGCAAGCAGACCAAGGCGTTGGAACAAGACGACAACTACAAGCAATGGCTCTCAGCCTGGCATAATCGTCGGGAACAGGAAGAGAATGCTGCTGCGTCGCAGCGGCTCATGACCGGAAGCAATCCCGTCATCATCCCCCGCAATCACCGGGTGGAGGAAGCGCTGACCGCTGCGATGCAAGGCGATTACGGCGTGATGGATGATCTTCTTGACAAGTTGGCGGATCCATATGAACTGACGCCGGACAAGGAGGCGTTCTGCCAGGCCCCGGAGCCCTCGCCAATTCCGTATAGAACTTATTGCGGCACTTGAAGCTGCATCATAATAAGAACGCCCCGCGGATAATGAGACCGCGGGGCGTTCTTGTCTTATTATTTCTCTCGAAGCATCTGCGTCCACAGATTGCTGTCCTCATAGCCTAAGCGCCATGCGGCAACCCCGGCCAGATCGTATTTCTTGGCGATCCCGATTCGCTGGAGCACGGTTTTTTCCGTCTCTGCCCAAAATACGTGGGTGTAGCCGTCTTTTTCATACGTATATTGATATTGCCCGGAGGGTTCATGGAACTGACCAATTGCGTCATATTCCTGGATTATTCTCGGCAGCTCCTTCATCAGTATGGCGCGGTTGTCCACTAGCTTGCCGTTACTGTCCAGACGCCATTCTCTCACGTAGAACGGAATGCCCAGCATCAGCTTGCTGCGCGGAATACCGTAGTCTAGGAATTGCTTGACGCCTTCTTCCGCCCAGCCCAGACTGGATACGGATCCTGGCGTCTCGCTGCCTCTCCAATGCTCGTCGTAAGCCATAATGATGACAGTGTCGACGATGTTGCCCAGAGCCGCATGGTCGTAGGCCGTCTTATGATTCCAGCTGACGCTGCCGCGCGGCAGGTCGATCGATACTTTCAGACGATTGGCATGCGCCGCCTCGGTGAGTGCTCTCACGAATGCGGTGTAAGCGGCACGATCGGCTCCCGCCACTTCCTCGAAGTCAATATTCACGCCGTACACGCCCAGTTCCGACAATCTGGCGACGAGTCCGGAGATGAATGTCTTCTGCGCTTCGTCGTCCTTCAGAAATTCGGAAGTCATGGTGCCATTGAAGCCGTTGTGGACAAGGGGCATGACGAGAATGCCGCGCTCCTTCAGAGTCTTCATGATGGAAGCGTCAGACTTGTCCGTTAAGGTGCCGTCTGCTGACGCAAGCTCGAACCATGTGGGCGAATCAATATCAAGTCCTTGCGTATTCTGTACGTGGCTCATAATCGTCGTGCTTGAGCCAGATCCGTTCCAGCCGAGATACAGCAGAGACTTCGCATTGCTCCATAGCATCCGACCGTCCGGCGTCTGCACGGAGCTGTTCGCATAACGCTTGGCGTAATCAAGCGCAGAGACTAATTGATGGAACGCATGAATTTGTTTGTTGCCTTGATAGACGGATAGATAAGGAAGGGCAGACCAGAGCCTTTTACCATTGTTTCGGACTTCTGATCCTGCCAATGTTTTGGCATAAGCAACCGCGTCCTGCAGACCGGGGAACGATTTGATTTCCTTGTCGTTTTGCAGCACATGATAGCTGTATGAATTGTTATGTACGATTTTACCGGTAGCTTCATTCAGCACCGCACTGTTCTTGTAAGCTCCCGCTGCTTTCACCGCATCCTTCAAGAAGGCATAAGGCTCGAAGCTTTGAATGATCTTGCCATTTTGCATAAGTCGGTATTGCGCCTTCGCTTGACTTTGCTGCTTGATCTGCTCTTCCGTCAAGTTGTCCCATATCCACTTGTTGTTGTTCAGATCGATGACATGTGCGTTGCTCCACTTCCGAGCTTCTTTCTTCGCTTCCTCCAGCGTGCGGAACGACCATTGCGGTAATGTATTGTCGCCTTGATATAACCGATAACGATCATAATTCTCGTACACCCAACCGATATTCTCCAAATCACGTATATGGGCGTTGTTCATGGATTGCGCTTTGGCAAGCGCTGCATTGTACGTTTGGAATTCGAGCGTAGAATCGGATTGACCGCCACTATGGTACACCTTGTACTTGGGGAAGTTGTCCCATACCCAACCTCTGTTCGGAATGGACTCAACATGACTGTAGTTGAATCTTTCGGCATAGCGTATCGCATCCCCTCGTGCCGCGAATTCCTTCAGCGGCTTGTCGTATTGGTAGACGCGGAATTGAGTCATCTTACCGGATGCGGCCGCCATTGCGGACTGATCCGCTGGCATCAGGAACGTTCCTAACAGCAGCAGTGCCGACGTTAGCAGGAGTAATTCTCTTCTCATCATTATTCTTTCATCACTCTCCTATCTATTCTCCTCTATTAGACGCAAGGAGAGTGGGAGAGTTGCAGGTTAGCATCTATGAAATATGTGGAAGATGGAACTAGGCAAAAAAAGAACGGCGGCGCAGAGTTGCTGCACAGCCGTATCTCGCATTGTCTTCATTTTTGTTCTTGATAGCAATCCTGTTACTCTTTCATCTGCGCCCAGAATTCTCCGGTGTCCTCGTCCACTCCCAGCTCGATATCGGAAGGGAACACGCGACGGTTATATTCTGTGAACACGTATTGACCGATCGCTTCGCGCATGTTGGACTCGATAAGATATTGGCTGCGTCCGGTTACCCATACTTCAGCGGTGTAGCCATACTCTTCGTCCCATGCCAGCTGGACCTCGATATCGGTCGGACGGACGCCTCTGCGCTCCGCAAGATGCAGACAGACAGCATTAATGATTTCGTCCGTAAATATTCTCACCTTAGTACGGTCTCCGCTCGCTTGGCGGGCTAGGCGGGTTGTTACGCTTGCTCCGCAGATAGACGAAAGCGACTCTGATGAGCATGATGATGGCAAAGATGGCAAGCAGGTTGATCATCAGTCCCATTATTTCGCCGAATGCGCCCATGCCGCCGAATAATCCGCCGAACAGCATGCCGGCCAGACCGCCGATCATCAAGCCTTTCATCAGACTGCTGCCCCCGAACAGGCCGCCAGACTTCGTTGCCGCTGTGGAACCTGCCGTTCCCGTTTTGGAGCCGGAGTTGCTTTGGTTCACATTATCGGTTTTTTTCGGGTTTTGCGTGAAGCTTTGCTTGGGCGATTTGAAGCCGCCGCGTTTGGCGTCCGCCACTTGTCCAAAACCCAGGGTTAGGAACAAGGTTAACGCCATCATGATGAGTAGTCCTTTCTTCATTTCACTTTCTCCTCCTGATTTCAATGGCCTATGGATTGCTATCCTCTACTTTTACGGCTAATATAAGCTTGGGTTTCAACATAATTAAAAAAGGATATCGCGAGGAGGCATTATGAATCACTATCCTCAAGCTTATATTGCTTATTTGACAGAATTTCATGCGACGAGAGATTATTTCGAATGCCATGAATTGCTGGAAGAGTATTGGAAGGAGCATCCCGGCGACAGCCGGGCCGAACTGTGGGTGGGGCTTATTCAGCTGGCTGTTGGACAGTATCATGAACGAAGAGGCAATCGCAGAGGCGCCGTCAAAATGTACGAATCTGCCTGTCGGAAGCTGGATAACGATGACATTCGCACGCTAGGTCTTGACCGCGCAAGCTTGTTGGCACAGTTGAAGCGACGAATGGCTGCGGCCGCAAATCAGGGTTCCTCATTCGAGGACATGAATCTTCCCATACAGGATGATGAACTACTCAGCCACTGTCTTGTCCGCAGCTCCCGCCTTGCACTGGAATGGGGGTATCCCAGCAAGATGGACGACGAGTCTCTCGTTCATCGCCATCGGCTGAGAGATCGTACGAATGTTCTAGAAGCTCGATCCAAGGCGCTCAGGGAGCGAAGGGAGCGCAGGGAACGCAGCTTGTAACACATGGCGACATTATTTCAGTCGCTTCTGTGGCTGCTGCGGAACGAATCGTCGTCGTTGGGATGACATCTTGCCGCTTGAGGCACAATGTTCATAGAACATTTGACGCAGAAGCGGGTGAGCTGAAGTGAAGAAGAAACTGTCTTATTTCAAAGGAGCGCTTATTTTACTTTTGCTGATAGGTTGCTCCGGCGGTAATTCGGGCGAGGAGAAAGATCTGTTGCAAGTGAAATCTTACCGAGCAACGAAAAAGGTAATCTTTATTCTTGTCGATTCTCTGATGGCAAAATCAATTGATGAGGGTATAGCCCGGAATCGGCTGCCGACCTTCAAATATCTGGCCGAGCATGGCCAATACTACCGGGATATGGTCAGTTCCTTCCCTACGATGTCGGTGACGATTGACAGCTCGCTGCTTACAGGAGCATATCCCGACGTACATCGGGTTCCGGGACTCACTTGGTATTCCTCGAAAGAGAAACGCGTAATCAACTACGGCACAGGGCCAATGGAAGTGCTGAGGCATGGTGTCGATCCCGCGCTTGCCGATGCGCTGATCAACTTGAACGGCAAGCATTTGAATGCCGAAATCAAGACCATATATGAGCAATTGGACGAACTCGGACTTACTTCAGGATCGGTAAACGGGCTTATATACCGCGGGAATACCGAGCATAAGCTGACCGTTCCGAACTGGATAAGCAGAACGACGGATCTGAAGCGGACGGTCGCGGTGAAAGGGCCGGACTTCATGACTATGGGATCGATGTCCAATCCGCTTGTAGGCAAGAAGAAGCTGCGGGACGGCTTCTTAACCAAGCTCGGATTCAATAACGACTATGCGGTCGGCACGGTGCAATATCTGATTAAAGCTGACAAGCTGCCTGATTTCCTGCTGGTCTATATGCCGGATCTGGATCTGGCAATCCATCGGAAGGGGCCTGCTGATAAGAGCGGGGTCGCGAAGGTAGACCGTCAGCTGCAAAAGATGCTGAATGCGTTCGGATCGCCGGAGAAAGCGTTGCGGGAAGCTGTCATAATCGTCGCAGGAGATAGCGGCATGACGCAATTGCTGCCTGCCAATAAAGGAGCGGTTATTGACTTGCCATTATTGCTAGGCAAAGAGAACGTGATGCGGACAGGAGAAAGCGTGACCGAACGCAAATCCATCATCCTTGCGGTCAATGAGACGATGGCTTATGTGTATTCGCTGAATGGACAACGTGCAATGAACGAGATTGTCTTGGTTCTTCAGCAAGATCCGCGGATCGATGTGATCGCATGGAAGGATGAGGACTGGGTAACTGTCGTTCAGGGAGGATCGGGAAAGCGGTTAAAGTTCAAGCGGAATGGAGATCTGATGGATTCATACAAGCAGTCATGGCAAGTGGAGCACGACTACGATGTGCTTGATCTTCAGGTGGATGAGCATGCCGGAACGGTTAATTACAGCCAATATCCCGACGTGCTGCGCCGATTGTCGGGCGCGCTCTATTCTCATGATGGAGCGTTCCTCGTCGTCACCGCGAAGCCCGGCTACGAGCTGGCGGACATGAGCTCGCCGAGACATGTTGAAGGAGGCGGTCACGGCTCGCTCAGCAAGGAAGAGTCGCTGGTCCCGCTCATTATATGCGGAACGGACAAGAAGCCTGAACATTTGCGCCTTGTCGATATGAAGCCATTTTTGATGAAGCTGTTGACTGAGATGGAAGAAGGGGAGATAGGCGTAACAAGCAAGAAGGGCAAGTGATGAGGGTGTTCCTGTACGAGTCCATTAAATTGCTGGATTGATCGACTACATGGCCAAGCTACTGCAGCAACTTGGCCATGTGCCGGAATGGCTCCTTTAACCTTCCTTAGGGTGTGGGCATGAACCGCATACTCGTCGTGTAGATTTGACTGTCGCTCTTCAAGCTGAACGTATTCTTCGCCGCATCGTAATCGATTCGCATGCTCGGCTCGTAGAAGACTTCGTGCCGCCGCTCATAGAGGAACGGCAACGGATGGCCCTCTCCTTCTGAATCGTGCTGGTCAGGTCCGTCCACAAGCTGCAGCGCGGGTACACCGCTGACGACGCAGCCGCAGCCCTCCGTGTCGTGCAGAAATTTCAGTCTATTCATGCTCTCCTCCATATAAGGCTTCAGCTTGTGTACGGCGGAATCCGTAAAGGTAATTATCATCATGAGGTCATTCCTTTCTTGCATCCAATTGTCCATCAGGTTTAAGATGATTATAAGGAGTCGGCAGTTGATATACAAGCTGCCGATTCCTTATAAGTGACGAATCATCAGGAAGGTAGGTGTCGCGAGAGTGGCCATTGGAGCGCAAGATACATTAGTCCTGTTCCGGGACAGAATCAATGCGATTAGCAGCTATGGCGAGGCGCTGGGCGTTCTCTACTGGGATCTTCGCACGGGAGCTCCTAGACGGGGAATGGACAGACGATCGGAATCCATCGGCGTATTGTCGGGAGAGATGTTCAAGCTGTCGACGGCCCCTGAGCTGGGCGAATGGCTATCCCGGCTGGAAGAGAAGCATACATATGAGACATTGTCGGAAATCGACCAGCGGCTCGTGACGGAGACGCGCAAGGAATACGACCGCAGTGTGAGAATTCCTCCAAAGCTGTATCAGGAATATGTCGTGCTGGCGTCGCAGTCGGAATCCAAATGGGAGGAAGCGAAGGCGGACAACGACTATGCAGGATTCCAACCGTATATGGAGAAGGTTATCGGCTTTACGAATCAGTTCATTGATCTGTGGGGCGCAGGCGCTACCCGCTACGACACACTACTGGATCAATACGAGCCGGGAATGACGGTGGAGGAGTTGGATCGCGTATTCGGCGGCCTGCGTGAGCAGCTCGTGCCGCTCGCAGCGAATATTGCCGCCTCGCCGCATCAACCGGACACATCCTTCCTGAGCCAACGCTTCGATAAAGCGGCGCAGAAGGCGTTCAGCCTGCACATTCTGCGGCAGATGGGCTATAACTTCGAGTCCGGCCGTCTGGACGAAAGCGCGCATCCGTTCGCTACAGGACTGAATCCCGGCGATGTGCGCATTACAACCCGCTATCTGGAGAATGATGTGACCAGCGCCTTGTTCGGAACGATTCATGAAGGCGGGCATGCGCTCTACGAGCAGAACATCATGAAGGAACTGGTGGGCACGACATTGTGTACGGGAACGTCGATGGGCATTCACGAATCGCAATCCCGCTTCTGGGAGAACGTCATCGGACGCAGCCGTCCGTTCTGGGAGCACAATTTCGATGCGCTGCAGAAGAGCTTCCCGGGACAGCTTGACGTCACGGTGGACCAATTCTATCGCGGCAACAACGTCGTCACCCCTTCGCTAATTCGCATAGAAGCGGACGAACTCACGTATAATCTCCACATTATTATCCGCTATGAGATGGAGAAGCTTATATTCAACGAAGGCTTGAAGGCTGCGGATCTGCCTGCTATGTGGAATGACAAATATAAGGAATATCTGGGCATTACACCGACAAGCGATGCGGAAGGGGTACTTCAGGACGTGCATTGGTCCGGTGGGGCGTTCGGCTATTTCCCTTCTTACTCGCTCGGGAACATGTATGCCGCGCAGTTCGCGGATACGATGGAGAGAGAGCTGAAGGGCATGTGGGACATGGTCGGACGAGGCGAACTGCTGCCGATCAAGGACTGGCTGACAGAGCGCATATACAAGTACGGTAAGCTACGCACGCCTTCGGAGCTTGTGCAAGCCGTGACTGCTAAGCCGCTTGATCCACAGTATCTTGTGAACTACTTGAGCCGGAAATATAGTGACATATACAAGCTTTCATAACGAATCGACCGGACGGCTTCTTCCCTCTGCTCACTGCAGAAGGAAGAAGCTGTTTTTGTTGGTTGTGTCAATCACCGCTCATCCCGGAGCTGCATAGGCTGTTGTACACCACTTTGTTGGCAGGAGGAAGTAGAATGAGCAGACGGCAGATTGTATCCGTGTTGCTTGCGGTGTTGATGGCGGGAGTAGCTGTGCTCGCCGGATGCAGCAAGGACGGATCGGAGCAGAAGGTGATTTCAATCGGCGAGGTGGCGCGGACTTTGTTCTATGCGCCGCAATATGTCGCCATTGAGGAAGGTTTTTTTGAAGAGGAAGGGTTGAAGATTGAACTGACGACGACGCCTGGCGGGGATAAGACGATGACTTCGCTGTTGTCGGGTGTGATTGATGTTGCGCTTGTTGGAGCAGAGACGTCGATCTATGTCTATCAGCAGGGAGCGGAAGACCCCGTTGTCAGCTTTGCCCAGCTGACGCAGACGGACGGCACATTCCTGGTGGCGCGCGAGAAGCCGGATGACTTCCGGTGGGATGAATTGAAAGGGACGGTGTTCCTGGGACAGAGGAAGGGAGGAATGCCGCAGATGGCGGGAGAATTTACCCTGAAGAAGCACGGTATCGATCCTCATGCGGATCTGGAGCTTATTCAGAATGTAGACTTCGCCAACATCGCTGCTGCGTTCTCATCAGGTACGGGAGATTATGTCCAGTTGTTCGAGCCTACCGCATCTATCTTCGAGAGGGAGGGAAGAGGTCATGTCATCGCATCCTTCGGGACGGAGAGCGGCCACTTGCCCTACACCGTATTTATGACGAAGCAAAGCTACATGGACAAAAATAAGAAGTGGGTGCAGGCGTTCACGAATGCGGTGTACAAGGCTCAGAAATGGATAGCGATACATGCTGCAGAGGAAATAGCCGAAGTAGTGTCACCATACTTTGAAAATGTGGATCGTGACATCTTGATCAGTTCCATCGACCGTTACAAGTCGCAAGGCTCATTCGCCTCTGATCCCATCATCGATGAAGCGGAATGGAACAATTTGCTGGATATTATCATGACCGCTGGGGAGCTGGAGGAACGAACGGAGCACAACGTGCTTGTGAATACCGAATTCGGACAGACAGCGATTGATTCGGTGAAATAGCAAGCGAGTTCAGGTGAGAGGGGGGAATGAAATGTCGGATACGCCGGTGCTTCAGCTTGCAGACCTCTCCCATGTGTATGTGAATGAGAAAGGGGCGGCGCTGGTGCTGGAAGGCTTGCAGCTGTCGCTGTCGCGCGGAGAGTTTCTAAGTCTGGTAGGGCCCAGCGGCTGCGGCAAAACGACTGTGCTCAATCTGCTTGCAGGGTTGTTCCCGCCTACGATGGGACGGGTGATGCTTGGCGGGGAGACGGTCACCGGACCGTCTCCCAAGGTAGGCTACATGCTGCAGCAAGATTATTTGTTCCCATGGCGCAGTATCCGCGACAACGCTGCGATCGGACTGGAAATTAACGGAACGAAGACGCGAGCTTCGATGGAGGCGGTCGATGAAGTGCTGTCGGAGCTGGGGCTTGGCGGATATGGAAGCCGCTACCCGCATGAACTGTCCGGCGGCATGCGGCAGCGGGTCGCGCTGGCCCGGACGCTGGTGACGGAGCCGGAATTGCTGCTGCTGGATGAGCCGTTCTCTGCGCTGGATCTTCATATCAAGCTGCAACTGGAGGAGCTGGTGCAGCGTACGCTGAAGCGTCTCTCCAAGACCGCGGTACTCGTGACGCACGACCTGGCGGAAGCGGCGGCAATGAGCGATCGTGTCATCGTCATGGGTCGCAACCCCGGCCGATTCAGAAGCGAGCTGGTCGTGCCGGAGGAGATCAGAACGGCATCTCCGATGAACGCGCGCAAGCTGCCGACCTTCCAGGACATATTCGAGCAATTATGGTCGGAGCTCCATGCGGTGGAACGAGAAGGAGGTGAGAACAGTGGGTGAGCGGCGTGAGCCTTTCGGCGATGAGGCGGCCGACCCGAGCGGAAGAGGCTCTGCGGAGATTGCCGGGATACAGGAAGATCGCAAAGCATTGTTGAACGATCTTCATGGCGATTACAAGCGGCGAATGAGCAGAACTTCCGCAGGTGTCGGCACGACGCAGCTTGTATTGTTGCTGTTGTTCATAACGCTCTGGGAAGTAGCTGGTCGACAGAGGTGGATCGATCCGTTGCTATTCAGCTACCCGACAAAAATATACCAGCAGCTGTACACCTCGATGGCGGACGGCTCCATCTGGCCGCATGTGGCCATGACCGTCGTTGAGACGGTAACCGGCTTCGCGCTGGGTACGATAATCGGCACGGCGATTGCCGCAGCGCTCTGGTGGTTCCCGTTCCTGTCGCGGGTCATGGACCCCTATCTGGTCGTGCTGAACAGCATGCCGAAAGTGGCGCTCGGTCCCATCTTCATCGTACTGCTGGGTCCCGGCTTGATGTCGATTGTGACGATATCCCTGTCGGTAACGGTCATCATTACGACGATCAACATCTATAACAGGTTCCGGGAGATTGACAGCGGTTATATCAAGGTAGTCCGCTTGCTTGGCGCGTCGAAGTCACAGTTGTTCCGCCTCGTCATCCTGCCGGGCTCCTTCCCCGTCATCATCTCCACGCTGAAAGTGAACGTAGGCTTGTCTTGGGTCGGCGTAATTGTGGGAGAATTTTTGGTGGCAAAGCTGGGACTCGGCTACTTGATCATATACGGATTCCAAGTTTTCAACTTTACGCTCGTGCTATCCAGTCTGGTAGTGATAGGCATCGTTGCGACAATTATGTACCAGCTGGTGGCAGCGCTGGAGAGGAAGTTGACGCAGGGCTGGCGGGAACGGTAGGATGGGATAGGGCCTATATCGGCCAAGTATCGACATCTTATTCGGACTTGAGGGAATGCACCATGGGAATTCGCGTCATCAAGACAGCCGTTGCAGCGATCGCGGCCATTTATTCGGCTTTGTATTTAGGAATAGATCCGGCTTTATCCGCCGGTATTTTGGCTATACTCGGTGTTGAAGTGACGCGAATGAAAGGGCTGAAGAGCGTCTTCATTCGGTTCGTCGCATCAGTGCTGGGTCTTTTTTTCGGCTCGCTCATCTTTGTGCTGTTAGGCTTTCAATATTGGTCTTTGGCGATCTTTATAATGATTACTTTCCCCATTTTGGCTAGATTCCAATTGAAGGACGGCATCTTAACTAGCTCTGTCATCGTGTTTCACATCTTTGATCATGGTGAAGTCAACAGTACGCTAATTGCTAACGAAATCGTGCTGTTGCTCGTCGGGCTTGGCTGGGCAACGATTATTAATTTTCTGTACATGCCCAAGGAAGAGCATGGCTTGAAGCGGCTGCGAATAGAGACGGAGAGGATGTTCGGCGAGATGTTCCGGCAGATGGCCCTGACGCTGCGCGATCCCGCCCACTTATGGGGGGGAGAAGAACTGATCGCCGTCGAACAGGCGATTCGGGATGGAAGCCAATTGTCTTTGCGCAGCAAGGAGAACCGGCTGTGGGGGCATGAACCCTACTGGGCCATTTACTTCGAGATGCGAAGGCAGCAATTGGACTCCATCAGTGCGATGCTGACAGATCTGGCTTTCGTCTATGAGAAGCTGCCTCAGAACGAATGGATGGCGCAGCTGCTGGAGCAGTTGTCCGGTGATGTGATGTCCGAGGTATACCGCGGCGGAGCGGAGCGCAAGCTGCTCGAGATGAAGCGAAGGTTCAAGGAGATGCAATTGCCGGCAACTCGGGAGGAATTCGAGGTGAGGGCCACGCTATACAATCTGCTACGCGAATTGGAGCGATATTTGTCCATCGCGAAGCGGCTCCAGAAGAAGCCGAGGGAGACGGTTGTGAAGTGATTTTTGGGCTGCATTCGCACTCGATGTCAAATACTATCTTTCTATTATTACATGTTCATCTCGAAAGATTTCGTAAAAAATTTTTCATAAGGCGCAAAACGGTAGCATACATATGGACTATCAGCGTCCGGCGGCGTGGTAGTCGATGGCGAGTTATGGTGTATTGCGCGTAGGCGATATCCTTGGGATGGGACGTGTAAAATTTCTCGCTTTGCAGACCTGTTTAATCAACAAACGCCTATGACCTGCATACACTTTAAATGAATGATTGTATGGAGGAGGTTAAGTCAATGACTATTGCAGATAAACAGCTCCAGTACAGAGAAATAATTACGAAAGCTGTCTGCGGCAAGGGTCGTAAGTTTACAACAGTCACCCATACCGTTACACCGCCTCATAAGCCTACCAGCATTCTGGGCGCATGGATTATCAACCATCAGTATGAAGCGGTTCGTTCAGGTGACGGCATTGAAGTGATCGGTACTTACGACATTGATATCTGGTATTCTTACAGCGATAACTCGCAAACGGATGTTGCCAAGGAATCCGTACAATTCGTGGAGAATGTGCCGCTCTCATATGTGGATCCGAAACATAGGGCGTCGACGGAGGAGGTTGCCGCAGAGGTGCTTCAGGAGCCGAATTGCATTGAAGCGAATATTTCTTCGAACGGTTCCAGCGTTGTCGTTCGCGTCGAGCGCGAATTTGCGGTTGAGATGGTCGCCGAGACGAAAGTATGCGTAGCAGTCGTACCAGGCGGCTGCAGCGACATCGACGACAAGGATATGGCTTTCACGCTTGGCGAAGAAGATGGAGATTTTGAGGATCTGGATTCTGATCTGCTCGACGATGAGCTGTAATTTTTTATGCGGCCTAGTACCGCATTATATGCCGGGCATACGGCAGGCTTGAGGGCGGAAGCCCTCTTTTTGTTTGACGGAAGCGGATTGGGCGGTGAATGAGCTCCTGACGCCTTCGGTAAGCGCGTGTGGAAGCGGCGTATTGGGGGGGAGGAGTGATATGGCGTATGCCGACATTATGGATATGGCAGCCGGGGACTGACGAGGAATTCATGCCCGCTGCAACTCTGGATTGTCGCGGGAAGCAGTCGCCTTCCCGTGCGGCGCGATGGTCGCCTCCTGGTCAGTCGGTCAAGGTCTCCGGGATCACGCCGGGGATCGGCGACGCCATCCTCCCGGCTTGGCCAAGTGAAGCGATGCTAGATTCCCGTTGTCGGGACGCGTGGCTGCTGAATGCGGGAGCTTCAGCAGCGCTGTCGATGGATGAGTCGGAGCAGAGAGCGTTGTGGCGGCGATGCGGCTTGCCCGTCCGTGATGGGCTGGAGAGCGAGCGGACGTATCGGGTGCAGGTGGTCTGCTTGGCGCCGGTGTCGCTGCGACGCTCCGATAACGATGGAGGCGAGCTGCTACCGCCGCCGCAATGGCCGGCGGATGTGCACAGCTGGCCCGCAGATACGCTGCTGCGTCGCGTGGCGTACACCGCTGTGCGGGCGCTGTACGCTCTCCGCCTGGATGCCGGAGAGGCGGAGGTAGCGCTTGGCGGTGACGGGCGCGTGTCGCTGCGCCGCGCACGTCCGCTGGGCGCCGCCGAGCTGCCGCAGGCGGTGCTGAAGCCGCTTGCCGAGTGGTATGCGGCAAGCGGCGGCGATGCGGATCGGCAGGGCATTTTGCTTGGCGCCGATCCGGAGTTCGCGCTGCTGCGGCCGGACGGCAGGCTAGCCTCGGCCGCGCGCTTCTTCGGCGCTGGCGCCGCCGGTGCGGCCGGCACCGACGCGCTGTTAGTGAGGCGGCGGCTGCTCTACCCCGTCGCCGAGCTACGGCCCGCGCCGGCAGCCGATCCCGCCGCGCTGGCCGCGAATGTGCGACGCTTGCTGCTGCGCGCCGCCGCGAAGGTGAGCGACCCGTCGCTGCGCTGGGTCGCAGGTGCGATGCCCTTGCCGGGGCTGGCGCTCGGCGGGCACATCCATATAAGCGGAGCGCCGCTCACCGGGCGCTTGCTCCGCTGCCTCGACAGCTGCTTGGCGTATCCGCTCGCGCTGGTGGAGGACCCCGCCGGGCGGGGGCGACGTCCCCGCTACGGCGGGCTCGGGGACTTCCGCCATCAGCCGCATGGCGGGTTCGAATATCGCACGCTGCCGAGCTGGCTCATTGCCCCGGCAGCGGCCAAGGCCGCCTTCGCGCTGGCGTTGCTGTGCGCCCGCGAAGCGCATCGGATGCCGCGCATACCCGCTTGTGGCGAACGGTATGCGGCAGCCTACTACGCCGGCGATCGCTCGGAGCTCGCCGGTTGCCTGGATGACGTCGCTAGGACGCTTTCGGCGACGGAGAGCTATTCGGCGCTCTCGGCATACATCGAGCCGTTGCTTGACGCAGCTCGGCAGGGCAAGACGTGGGATGAGAAGCGGGACTTTCGCTACAAGTGGCGCGTCCCTTTATGAAATTTTACTATATTGGATGAACGATTAAACTGCTCTCTTGATGTGATACACAAGGGGACGACTAACTGGATAAAGTACAGTTAGATGTGTGAAAATGGGGAACAAGGTTGCATCTAATTGGAATTAGTACAGGTGGATTTCAGTCTTTCGGTGCTTACTAGCAGAAATGGAAAAAACAACTGTAGTTTTTGTGGTTATATCTAAAAAAACATGCGAATCTAGAGCAATGACCTGTAGTTTTTCCAGTTAGCTCCCACGTTTAGCCCGTCCGTTGTCTGCACTATTAGTATGAGCCACTCAATGGTTCAACATATATAGCTCAATTTTGGCGCCGCCATCCGGGCTTTTCAACATCCGCGCAGGTGTGTCGTCAAATTGTCGAATGTTCCGGACCAGCCGTCGTACACGAACTGATCACCAGGGTGGCCTGCGTATCCGCGGAGGTGGAAGATCATCTCGGTGCTGTCGCCGTTCTCAACGAGGGTAAGGGTCACGACGGGGGAATTCTCGACGGGAGCATCGGGGTAGCCCCAGGTGAAGACGAGCCGTTCGAAAGGAATGACATCCAGGAACACGCCTCCGGTGTGAAATTCCTCCTTGGTCTCGGCATTAATCATAGTATAACGGTAGCGCCCGCCTTGGCGGACGTCGAAGGTGATGGACTCCAGGGGTGTTGATGGCAACCACGCGGCAAGCTCCTTCTCTTCAGTCCAGGCGCGCCACACGAGTTCGCGGGGTGCGTTTAATGTTCGTGTAATGGTGAATTCCGATGGGGATGCAGACATGATTATTGTTCCTCCTTTTTGGTCATCGTTTTGAGATGTTCTTCCAGTGCGTCGAAGCGTTGGTTCCATTGGCGGCGGTGCTGATCGACCCAGACTGATGCCTCATCGAGAGGCTCCGTGCGTATCGTAAGGGTCCGCCACTGGGCGTTCGTAGTTCGTTCGATCAGTCCTGCTCGCTCCAGCACTTTGAGGTGCTGGGAGATAGCGGGGGCGCTTATCTCGAATTGTTCAGCGACTTCACCTACGGTAGCGGCTCTCTGTGACAGTGTGGTCAGGATATTTCGGCGTGTTGGATCGGCGAGAGCCGCGAAGATGAGGCTGAGTGTATCTTTCGCAACCAATTTAGCAACTCCTTAATTAAGGATATAATTAAATATAATAAACAACGAATGATCGTGTCAAGCTTCCTGGAATTTCTTTTGACACGTAGCTCGTTATCTCTTCTAATACTATCGCTAAGCAGTGTTTAAACTGCTCTCGTTTCTATGCAGCCAAAATGAGCGTTAAGTCCCGCTTTTCAGTATACCCCGTGCCCCAGTGTGACCATTTTGAGCGATAGACCGTTCTCACTGGTGCGGAGGAAGCAATTTGGCGGTTTCATGTACTACAAATTAGCTGCCGACTAGTGCATCGCCCTCCGCCGATTGCTATAATGATGAGATGGTGTTCATTATCAATTTTCGGGAGGAACGCAAGTGGCTGGTTACACTCCGATGATTCAGCAATATTTGGCTATAAAAGAAGAAGCAAAGGACGCTTTTTTATTTTTCCGTCTCGGCGACTTCTATGAAATGTTCTTCGACGACGCCGTGCTTGCCGCCAGAGAGCTGGAGATTACGCTTACTGGACGGGAGGGCGGAGGAAAGGAAAAGATTCCGATGTGCGGCGTGCCTTATCACTCCGCCAGCAATTATATCAGCAGACTGATCGACAAAGGCTATAAAGTGGCGGTCTGCGAGCAAGTAGAAGACCCATCGACGGCCAAAGGCGTCGTGCGCAGGGAGATTGTAAGAGTCATCACACCGGGCACGGTCATGGAGGACAAGTCGCTGGACGGTACGACGAACAATTTCATTGCATCCGTCGTAAGTGTTGACGGCATGTTGGGCCTCTCGGCATGCGACCTGTCTACGGGTGAGCTCTATGTGACCTCGTTCCCTGAAGGCATGACGGCGCTGCTGGACGAGCTTACGGTGTATGAACCGTCGGAGCTCGTCGGCGACGGGGAACTGCTCGCGAAGCTGAAGGCGGAAGCGGCATGGAACAGGCAGCTGCCGATGACGGCGTACGGCGAGAAGGGCGAAGAGCAACTGCGGCAGAAGTTCGGCGAGGAGCAAGTGCAGGAGCTTAGCGCCGCCAGACGCAAGGCTGTCGCCGCTCTTGTTAGTTACCTAGAAGAGACGCAGAAGCGTGCCTTGTCCCATATGCAGTCGATCACCGCCTACGAACCGAATCAATTCATGGTGCTGGACCATTATACGCGACGCAATCTGGAGCTGACGGAGACGGTGCAGAGCCGCAGCAAGAAGGGGTCGCTGTTGTGGCTGCTAGACCGCACGGGTACGGCGATGGGGGCGAGGCTGCTGCGCCGTTGGATCGACAAGCCGCTGCTGTCTTCCTCAGCGATAACTCGCCGGCTGGATGCCGTGGAGACGTTGCACCGGAATCTCATATTGCGTGAAGATATGCGCGCTCAGCTACAGCCGATCTACGATTTGGAACGACTCGTCGGGAGAGTGGCCTACGGCAATGCGAACGGCCGTGATTTGAACGCGCTGAAATCCTCTCTGCGCCGCATTCCGGAGCTGAAGGAGATGTGCATGCGTTCCGGTGCCGACGTGCTGATTAGTCTCGTCGAGAATGCCGACGATTGTGCCGACCTCGCAGATATGATCGACACTGTGCTGGTGGAAGATGCACCGTTGTCGATTCGGGAGGGCGGCCTGATCCGAACCGGTTATGACGATTACCTGGACCAGCTGCGCGAAGCCAGCACGAACGGCAAGAAGTGGCTGGCGGAGCTGGAGCGAAGAGAACGCGAGGCGACGGGCGTCAAGTCGCTCAAGATCGGCTACAACAAAGTGTTCGGCTATTACCTTGAAGTGTCCAAGGCGAACCTGTCCATGCTGCCTGAAGGCAGATACGAGCGCAAGCAGACGCTTGCCAATGCGGAGAGGTTCGTAACTCCGGAACTGAAGGAGAAGGAAAGACTTATCCTGGAAGCAGAGGACAAAATGGTAGACGTCGAATACGGCCGCTTCCTGGAGCTTCGCGATCACATCGCGCTGCATCTGCATCGTCTGCAGAGAGCTGCTGCGCTTATTGCGGAGCTGGATGTCTATCAGTCCATGGCTACTGTAAGCGCCGAGCGGAGGTACACGCGGCCGGAAGTGGGTGAAGCGTACGATCTGACCATAGAGGATGGACGTCATCCCGTTGTAGAGGCTGTGATGGAGGGGGCGAATTTCATTGCGAACGGAACGAGTCTGGCCCGTCCCGACCGCTCGATTCTGCTCATAACCGGCCCCAACATGGCAGGCAAAAGCACGTATATGCGTCAAGTGGCGCTAATTGGCATTATGGCTCAGATCGGCTGCTTCGTGCCTGCGAAGCGTGCCGTCATACCGCTAACGGATCGCATCTTTACAAGAATTGGCGCGGCGGACGACCTGATCGGCGGTCAGAGTACCTTCATGGTGGAGATGAAGGATATTCAAGTGATGACCGAGAAAGCGACGGTGTCCAGTCTGGTCATTATCGACGAGCTGGGCCGGGGCACATCCACAGGCGAAGGGATGGCCATTGCACAAGCGGTTATCGAGTACATTCATCATCATATCGGCTGCAAAGCGCTTGTGTCGACGCATTTCCACGAGCTGGCGCATCTGGAGCAGTCGCTGTCGTCGCTGGTGAATGCACGGATGGCTGTCGAGGAAAGCGGCAAGGACGTGACATTCTTGCGCAAGCTCATTCCGGGTGCTGCAGATACGAGCTACGGCATCTATTGCGCGCAGCTTGCCGGGTTACCTTCCTCAATCATTGGGCGGGCTTATGATCTACTGGAGCAATCCGGAGCGACAGGTAATGCTGACACTCCCGTTACTCAAGCTTCAGTGCCTTCAATCGAATCGCGGCGGAAGAATATCGTACAACTGTCGATGTTCGAAGAAGCGGCTGTTGCACAAGCGTATTCGGAACCCAGGAAAGGGAGCTCCAAGGGAGAGCAGCTCGCCGAGAATTTGCGCAAGCTGGATCTGTTCAATATGACGCCCATGCAGGCGATGCAATGGTTGAACGAGATGAAGCAGAAGCTGAGCGATTAAGAAAGGCTCGTTCGCATTATTCGGAGAGGAGGATCGGCTATGACGAGAATTCGAGTGATGGATGAGCAGCTTGCTAACCAAATTGCGGCTGGAGAAGTTGTGGAACGTCCAGCGTCGGTCGTCAAGGAGCTGGTGGAAAACGCCGTCGATGCGGGAAGCACGACGATCGATGTGTCGATTGAAGAAGGCGGCTTGACGCTGATGAAAGTAACGGATAATGGGGGCGGTATCTCAAGAGAAGATATGGAGACCGCCTTCCTCCGCCATGCGACAAGCAAAATTGCTACGAGCAGCGATTTGTTCCGCATTGCGAGCCTGGGCTTCCGCGGGGAGGCGCTCTCCAGTATCGCCGCTGTATCGCGCTTGGAGTGCGTATCCGCGGACAGTGATACCGGTCTGGCCAGAAGGCTGCGCATCGAAGGTGGCGTCATTACGGCCGACGAACCCGTCAATGCGCCGATCGGCACCAGCATGAGCGTCAGCGATCTGTTCTACAATACGCCGGCCCGATTGAAATATATGAAGTCGATTCCGACGGAGCTGGGACATATATCAGACTATATGAACCGAATTGCCCTTGCGCATCCCGGCATTGCCATTACGCTGGAGCATAACGGGAATGTGCTGCTGCGCACGACGGGTACGGGAGACCGTCTGCAGGTGATAGCTGCGGTATATGGACGCAATACGGCGAAAGCAATGCTCAAGACGGAGGCGTCTGACAGCGACTATACATTAACGGGATATGTGTCCAAGCCGGAGCTGACCCGCGCGAACCGCAATGGTATTACGGCGATCGTGAACGGACGTTATATTAGAAGTCACAGCATTAACGGAGCGCTGCTGCAAGCTTATCATACGCTGCTTCCGATCAACAGATATCCGCTTGCCGTACTGGAGATCGGCATGCATCCAAGCCTGCTCGACGTCAACGTGCATCCGTCCAAGATGGAGGTGCGCTTCAGTAAGGAAGTCGAACTGAGAGCGCTGCTTGAGAAGGCGGTGAAGGAAGCGCTGCATGCACAGCGCTATACGCCGGGAATGGACACTGGTCGCAGAGATCGCAGCGGACCGCAGTATGTGCAGGATGCCATCTCCTTTCATGTGAGCGACCGCACGCCAACGTCTTCGCAGCCGCCCATTCCGGCCACATCTGCAGCGAAAGTACGTCATTCCGATTGCGGTGGTGGATTCGGCGATCGGAAGTATGTTCCTGCCGATGTAACAGAACGGCTATATGCTCCGCCCAATCCGGAGCGAACCGAATCGTTCCGCGAGCGGGGAGCAGCCGATGGCTTAGCAGGGGAACGTTATGTTGCCGGCAGCGACGGCTCCTTCCGAGACGCAAGCTTGCTTCAGCAAACGCCAATGGACGGGCCGCCACTATCGATTGAATCGGAAGCGGAGTTCTCTCACGCTGCTGCGGTAACGAAATCGGACTTGCAAGCTGCAGACTCAACTGCAGTCCGCGAGACTTCGGCTTCGGAGAGCAAGGGCTTTCCGGAGCTGCACTGGATCGGACAGCACCATGGCACTTATTTGATTGCGCAAGCGGAGGACGGCTTATACTTGATTGACCAGCATGCTGCGCATGAGCGAATCAATTATGAGTATTATCTTCATAAATTTGGGAATCCTGTAGCTGCAAGTCAACAGCTTCTCGTGCCAATCACCTTGGAGTTCACGCCGGGCGATGCCGCCCAGTTGAAGGAATTGCTGCATCTGATGTCTGCAGCAGGCGTTGAGCTGGAACCATTCGGAGCCCAGACCTACCTTGTTCGGGCATGTCCGGAATGGTTGCCGAAGGGACAAGAGGAATCGATTCTGGAGGAGATGGCCGAGCTGATCATTCGGGAGCGCAAGGGGATCGATATCGGCAAGCTGCGCGAGGAAGCGGCGATCATGTGCTCGTGCAAGGCTTCTATCAAGGCGAATGACCGGCTAACGAGAGAAGAAGGGGAAGGGCTTCTGCGGCGGCTGGCAACATGCGTACAGCCGTATACGTGCCCGCACGGCAGGCCAATTATCGTACATTTGTCTACTTATCAGTTAGAGAAAATGTTCAAGCGGGTGATGTCATGATTGTTACGACGTCCGTCAAGCCTTCGGAGACGCTGCTGACACAAGCGAGAAGGCTATCGAGGCAACTGGATATTCCGCTCGTGGCCAGACGCAACGCGACTGTGCGTAAGCTTGTGGGAGAGCAGACCAACCGCCGGGTTATCGTTGTTACTGAAGAAGGTGTCAGATTCTATGACGGGAATGGCAATCAGCCGGATACGCCGCTGTTCTACCATCCCAGCATGGCATTGGTACGCGTGAAGCGCCTTCGCGCCGGAGAGAGCGACCCGCTCATTGCCTATTCGGGCTGCAGCAGAGGCGATGCCGTGCTCGACTGTACGGCGGGATTGTGCGCTGATTCACTCGTGTTCGCTTATGCGGCGGGCGCGGAGGGCAACGTGACGGCGCTGGAGAGCGAGCCCGTACTTCATGCGATCGTGAGCGAAGGCTTGGCTACTTACGAATCCGGTCTTCCCGATGTGGACGCGGCCATGCGCCGAATATCGCTGCAATGCCGCAATCATGCGGATTATCTGGAGCAGCAACCGGACAACAGCGTGGATATCGTCTATTTCGATCCCATGTTCCGCCGGCCGGTATATGAATCCAGCTCCATCGGCGCCATTCGAACCGTTGCGAACAGCGGTGCGCTGCTGCCGGAAGCGATCGGACATGCGAAGCGGATTGCGCGCAAGTCTGTCGTGCTGAAGGAGCAATATGGCAGCGAGGAATTCGAGCGGCTGGGGTTCCTGGAGCTGCCGTCCAAGAAATCGACGAAAATTGCATACGGAGTGATTCAGGTTGGAGAAGGATAAAGGCCCTTTGCTCGTCTTGCTGGGACCGACTGCAGTCGGCAAGACGGCGTTAAGCCTGGAAATTGCGAAGCGTTGGAATGCGGAGATCATATCCGGTGATTCCATGCAAGTGTACAGGGGAATGGACATCGGCACGGCGAAGATTAAACAATCCGAAATGGAAGGCGTGCCCCATCATATGATCGATATATGCGATCCTGCAAAGCCTTTCTCGGCGGCTGAATTCCAGGATTATGCGCGCGCCGCCATCTCGGATATCCACAGCAGGGGGAAGCTGCCGTTCATCGTAGGCGGTACCGGACTGTATGTAGAGTCGCTATGTTATCAATATCAGTTCGCCGATATCGGCTCGGATGAAGCTTTCCGGCAGCGCCAGGAGCAATATGCTGAGGAGCATGGAAGGGAAGCGCTGCATGCAAAGCTGGCGAAGATCGATCCTGAAGCGGCAGCACGGCTTCATCCCAACGATCAGCGGAGGATTATTCGGGCGATGGAAGTATATCATCTGACAGGGGAGACTTTCAGCAGTCAGCAGGCGAACCAGAAGCGTGAGTCGCCGTACGAGCTACTGCTGCTCGGGTTGACAATGGACCGTGCGGAACTGTATCGTCGTATAGAGAAGCGCATTGACGCCATGCTTGAGGAGGGGCTAGTCGGAGAAGTAGAGACACTACTGGGCATGGAGAAGCCTCCGCATACCGTCCCGATGCAGGCGCTCGGCTATAAGGAGATTGCCGCTTACTTGCGCGGGGAGATGGCTTATGAGGCCGCTGTGGAGCGGTTGAAGCGGGATACCAGAAGATTTGCCAAGCGCCAGTTGTCATGGTTCCGCCATATGCAGGATATACGTTGGATTGATGCAGGGGAAAATTTTCACAACAATTTGAATCGAATTCATGCTATAATAGCAGGAAAGTTTCAAGATCATCTTGAATATCATTCTAACCAATCTTTTTTTGACGGGGGTAACGTCCAAATGAACAAATCTATCAATATTCAAGATACGTTCCTGAACCAGCTTCGCAAAGAGAACATTCCGGTTACCGTGTTTTTAATGAACGGCTTCCAAATACGCGGCGCCATTAAAGCATTCGATAATTTTACTATCATTATTGATAGCGAAGGTCGTCAGCAAATGGTGTACAAGCATGCGATTTCCACATTTATGCCTCAACGCAACGTATCGCTTATGCAACAGGACAACAGCTCATCGGATAGTTAACTCTTTTTACCAAATGAAACTTTCCGATGACTTCTTGCGTTTTATTAGATAGCGGCATGCAGGAGCAACCCGCCTACAACGGGTTGCTTTTGTTGTTTCGCTGCTCGCACGGCTGAGAATTGCACGGGGAACGTCATACGGAATTTGATAGTGGCACAATGGGTACAGGGGGGAACATCATGGCTGGACAGTCGAATAAACATTCTGTAAAAACAAAGAAAAAGAAGAAACGTTTTTCGGGACGGAAATGGTTCTACGGACTATTCTTCACGGCGGTGCTTGGCATCGTCTGTGCGATCGTGGGGTATCTACTCATCATCCTGAACGGCGAACGCATACTGGAGGAGCATGGCGACAAGCTGGAATTCGGGGAGGCGTCCATCATTTACGATGCCAACGGCAATGAAATCAACAAGCTGTACGACTATGAAGAACATCGCGAGATGGCGGAATTCAAAGAAATTCCGGAACAGCTGATTAACGCCGTCATCGCGACGGAAGACCAGCGCTTCCGCGATCACTCCGGTCTGGACTTCTGGGCGATCGGCCGAGCGGTCGTGAAGGACATCATCGCCCGCAGCGCCGTGGAAGGCGGAAGCACAATCACTCAACAGTTGGCGAAAAACGTGTTCCTGTCAGCGGATAAGACCTTCTTCCGGAAAGCGACTGAAGCATCCATTGCGGTAGCGATGGAACAACAGATGTCCAAGGATGAGATATTGACCATGTATCTGAACCGCATCTACTTCGGCAAAGGCATACATGGCGTGAAGGCGGCGTCGGAATATTACTTCGGCAAAGACCTGTCGGAGCTGGAGCTCTGGGAATCCGCGACGCTTGCGGCAATGCCGAAAGCGCCGAACCGCTACAACCCGGTCAATAACCCGGAATTCTCCAAGGAGCGTCGTGCGGTTGTTCTGAGACTGATGTATGATCAGGGTTATATTAGCGAGCAAGAGATGAACGAAGCGAGGGCGGCAGATTATGAGGCACCTGTCAGCCAGGCTGAGTATAAGGTTGGCTCTTATCACGGTTTCGTTGATTTCGTCATTGAGGAAGCCGTCGAAGTGACGGGCTTATCGGAAGAGGAGCTGCGTGTAGGCGGCTATCATATTTATACGACACTTGATCCGAAAGCTCAGGACGCGATGGACAAGGAGTTCAACGATGCAAGCAATTTCGAAGAGAGTATCGATGAAAATATCGTCCAGGGCGCCATGGTCATTATCGACCACCGTACAGGCGAGATTAAGGCGTTGAACGGCGGTCGGGAGTATGAACAACGAGGCTGGAACCGTGTAGACAAGCCGAGACAGCCGGGATCAGTATTCAAGCCGATTGTCTCCTACGGGCCTGCTTTGGAGTCGGGCACATTTTTCCCTTGGACGATACTGGATAATAACAAAAAATGCTTCAACGATTATTGTCCGAGAGACCGCTGGGGTCCGACGCCGGTCAGCATGAAGCAAGCGATGAAGGATTCCCGCAATTTGGCTTCCGTCTGGCTGCTGGATCAAGTCGGCATCAGTGAAGGTATCGCTTTTGCCGAGAAGCTTGGCTTCACACTGGAGAAGGAAGACCGCAATCTGACGATCGCGCTGGGCGGATTGACGAAGGGCGCCTCTCCGCTGCAGATGGCGACGACATACAGCGTCATGGCCAATGATGGAAAGTCTGTCGATCCACACACGATTAGGAAGATTGAAGGCAACAAAAATAACAAGAAATACACGTACACGTATGAAGCTCCTAAAGCGCAGCAGTTAATGTCTCCGGAGACAGCTTGGTATTTGACCGAAATGATGCAGGCTGTCGTGGAGAAAGGCGGCTCCGGTCAGAGCGCCGCATTCGGTCGTCAGCTCGCAGGCAAGACGGGGACGACGCAGCACGGCATTCCGGGTTATACCGGGTCTGGCATACGCGACGCCTGGTTCGTCGGCTATACACCGGAATGGACGGCTGCCGTGTGGATGGGTTATGACAATACAGATAAGGATCATGTGCTGAAGAAGGGCAGTCCGCAAGCCGCCGCCTTCTTCGCTAAAGTCATGAGACCGGCGATGGAGCATGTAGACAAAGGAAGCTTCAAGCGCCCAGACAATATAAAGGAACAGAAGCCGCCTGCGGCTGTGACGGGCTTCCAGGCCGCCTATGTGGAGCAGGGCGTTATCGTGGAGTTGTCATGGGATGCTAGCGAAGAGAGCAATGTCTCTTATGAAGTATATCGCAGAGAGGTTGGCGTCACCGCATACAGCTTGTTCACTGAAGCGGTACTGCCGAAGGTGACGGATATGACTGTATTCCCGGGCAAAACGTATGAATATTACGTTGTAGCCCACGATTCCGCATCGAACTTAAGAAGCGCGAACTCGGCTGCCATCGCAGTAGAAATTCCGGATGGAGATCTGGGTATTCCGGAAATCCCGTTGGATCCTGACATCGCCAATCCAGACCTTGGCATTGGCGTGCCGAGTGACGACGGGCAATTGGACGGGGGGCAGACGGATGGCAATAACGATCAGTCTGACGATGGCACTGAGGTTCCGGATGAAGAAGAAGGGCAATCCGGCACCGAGATGCCGAGCTCTCCACCGATCGAAAGTCCTCATCCGGGCACAGGTCAGGCAGAAGATTCCGGGGCGGCAAGCACCGTGCCATCCGTGACACCGTCAACGACTCCGGATGCGGCGTAATAATGACTTGGAACAGCTGGAAGGTCCATCGTTGAGGTGGACCTTCTTTTGTTTTTTTTTTGACGCATTGGATGAGCGGGCTTGGTTTATTTTACTCGTTCACTGGAGATGGACATTGAGATATGGTAATCTTTTTCTATAGGATGCATTCCTAAATGAACGGAAAGGTAAGTTTCGGATGAAAAGAAAATTTTCCGATCGAGCGAACTGGCGCCGCATCTTGCGCAAAAGCTACTCTTGCCTGTCGCTTGACGGCGATGAGTTCAAAGGGCTGGTGACCTTTTACCGTATTCACGAATTGCGCGAGCCGTTATGGAAGGAATACGACGGGCGAAGGTTGTGCCTGGCGGATCGTGGATATTTATGGATGCAGCATTTCCCGAAAGGGGAGCATTTCGTCGTCACGACGATGTTTGATGACAAGGGTCGTGTCGTACAGTGGTATATTGACGTATGCAAAACGCAAGGCTTAACGGATCAGAAGGTTCCTTGGTTCGACGATTTGTACTTGGATGTAGTTGTATTGCCGAGCGGCGAAGTTTATTTAATGGATGAAGATGAGCTGGAGGACGCTCTCAGGCAAGGTGACGTTAGCCATAAGGATGTGGCGTTGGCCCGCAAGACTGCCGGCCGTCTTTTGTCAAGCATCAGGAACGGCAGATTTCGCTACTTCACTCTCAGCTTGAAGCATCACAAGAGCTTGTTGCGAAGAACAGGGGAGCTAAGTGAATCATGAAGACGGCGACAAGGAGTAGAAAAGGGCCGCGAAGAAGGAAGAAACGCCTTCGGTCGTGGCCTCTCTTGTTACGCATGATTTTGGCGATCATGTGTATGGGTTTGCTATGGGTTGGTTACGTTTTCTGGATTATTCAGAGCTATGATATGAAGAAGCAATTCGCTCCCGCAGACGCGGGAATTGTGCTTGGAGCAGCGTTATGGCGCGATCAGCCTAGCCCTGCGCTTAAGGAACGGCTGAATTTGGCACTGTCCCTCTATGAACAGGGAGTTGTCGACCGGCTGATTTTAAGCGGTGGACTTGGAGGGCTGGTTTCCTCGATTACGGAAGCGGAAGGCATGCGGAACTATTTGACAGACAGAGGTGTGCCGGAGGAAGACTTGCTGCTGGAGGATAAAGCAAGCAGCACTTATCAGAACTTATACTACAGCAGGGGGCTAGGAGAACGCGAGAACGTACAGTCCTATTTGCTCATTACGCATGATTATCATGCTGCTCGCGCAGGCGATATTGCGGATTTCCTGGATATGGGGGATGTGCAGGTGGCAGGCGTAACATCGCAAGTGCTCAGCCCGGTGTATCATTCCTTAAGAGAAATACTGGCCTATACGAAATGGAAGCTGGACGCCTTATCCCTATGGTCTGGCTTGCGGGACGAGGCTTCGATGATATGAGCCTGCAACTCTGCTAATATAGGACAGATCCATAGAATACACTTGTAGTGCGGTGGTTAACCGAGCTTCTCTACAAAGGACAGGTGATGTGTGTGTCAATGAACGAGCACGTCATATCTGCCTCCGGCAGCGGATCAACCAGACCGTCGCGGCAAATTAACGTCGTGCTCAGAAGCCAGGAAAGCTACGGTCTGGCTTCAGCTGCACCGGTGCTGCAAGATGAGCCCTTGCCTCAGGTCAAACCGTTGCCGGATGTGGATCACTTTGCCGACATCGAGAAAGAACTGGAAGCGATGGTCGGAATGGACAACGTGAAGTCTCTTGTGTATGAAATCTATGCGCTTCTCTATGTTAGCCGGATGCGGACAGAAGCGGGTTTGTATGGAGGCTCCCAAGTTTATCATATGATATTCAAAGGTAATCCCGGAACAGGGAAGACGACGATCGCCCGCATCGTCGCCAAGCTGTTCCAGAAAATGGGCATATTATCTAAGGGGCATCTGATCGAAGTGGAGCGGGCTGATCTGGTAGGGGAATATATTGGGCATACTGCTCAGAAAACAAGAGAGTTGGTGCGCAAGGCGCTTGGCGGCGTATTATTCGTCGATGAAGCGTACAGTCTGGCTAGAGGCGGGGAGAAGGACTTCGGCAAGGAAGCGATCGATACGCTTGTGAAAGCGATGGAGGATCATCGCAACGGCTTCGTCCTCATACTGGCAGGCTATCCCCTGGAGATCGAACAATTCCTGCAGACGAATCCCGGGCTGCCGTCGCGCTTCCCGATCCAGATCGCATTCCCGGACTATTCTATCGACCAATTGATTCAGATCGGCGAAGGCATGGTGAAGGAGCGGGATTACACGCTCATGCCGGCTACGGTATTCAAGCTGAGACAGCTGCTTGTCCAGGAGAAGCAAAGCGAGCTGTTCTCCTTCAGCAATGCGAGGTATGTACGGAATATGATCGAGAAGGCTATTCGCCATCAAGCCGTAAGGTTAATCGGGCAATATGCCAATTCCGTACCGGGGAAAGGCGAGTTGATGGCCATCCGCCCGGAGGATTTGAAGGTGTGACGAGGAAAGGAAGAACAAGAACATGAGTAAGCAGCTAGAGATGAACTTGATGCTAGAACAAGACAATAATGAGATCTGGCGGAAGCTGGAGGGCTTGTCGGAGCAAGTGGAAGACAAAGCGCGCGATGCATTCGGCAAGGTAGAGAAAATAGCGGAAAAAAATCAGTGGAAGGTTATTCAGGCATTCAAACGCCACCAAGTGAGTGATTATCACTTCTCTGGCTCAACCGGCTATGGATATAACGACCGTGGACGCGAGGTGCTTGACGAGGTGTATGCCGAAGCGATGGGAGCCGAGGCAGCGCTTGTCAGGCCCCACTTCGCCTCCGGAACCCACACGATCAGCTGCGCCTTATTCGGCGTATTGCGTCCGGGAGATGAATTGCTGTACATATCAGGCAAGCCTTATGACACGCTGCACAAGGTCATCGGGAAGCCCGGCGACGGTATGGGCTCGCTACGCGACTGGGGCGTCTCCTACGGAGAGGTGCCGCTGTTGCCGTCGGGAGAGATGGATTGGGACGCCATCAGGTCCGCGGTCAACGAGAGGACGAAGGTGATCGGGATTCAGCGATCACGCGGCTACGATTGGCGGCGCTCCTTCTCGATTGCGGACATTGCGGAAGCTGTAAAGCGTGTAAAAGAGATGAAATCCGACGTCATCGTCTTCGTGGACAACTGCTATGGCGAGTTCACCGAGCTTCAGGAGCCGACTGGAGTTGGCGTCGATCTGATGGCGGGCTCCCTCATTAAAAATCCGGGTGGCGGCTTGGCCGAGACAGGCGGCTATATTGCCGGGAAGCGGGAATATATAGAGGCGGCCGCCTACCGGTTGACCGCTCCCGGCATCGGTGGAGAAGTCGGGGCGACAATGGGAACGCTGCGCTCTATCTATCAAGGGTTGTTCCTTGCGCCTCATCTTGTTGGCCAAGCGTTGAAGGGCAGCATATTGGCTGCCGGTTTGGCTGACAAGCTTGGATTTCAGACAAGCCCGCGTTGGGATGAGCCGCGCACGGACTTGATTCAAGCGCTACGCTTCGCCGGCCCGGATCATCTTATTGCATTCGTTCAGGGGATTCAAGCTGCGGCTGCAGTAGATGCTCATGTCGTACCGGAGCCTTGGGACATGCCAGGCTATGAGCATCCCGTCATTATGGCTGCGGGCACCTTCATCCAGGGCGGCAGCCTGGAGCTGTCGGCCGATGCGCCGATTCGCGATCCATATATCGCATATATGCAGGGTGGATTAACCTATGCACATGCCAAATACGGTATACTCACCGCTCTCCACAGAATGGCTGTACGCGGGTTAATGGATCAGTTGTAATCAAACCTAACATTTCTTGACACATTTATGTAGCAACGCTACAATGAGGGTATTAACGAGGATTGGAAGGTTGGTGCGACATGGCTGATGAGATCCGTCGAAATATGGCGTTATTTCCAATTGGCATTGTAATGAAGCTAACTGATCTGACAGCCAGACAGATTCGCTACTACGAGCAGCATGAGTTAATCGTTCCTGCACGAACGGCAGGCAATCAACGATTGTTCTCGTTCAACGATGTGGAGCGTCTGCTGGAGATCAAGTCGCTAATTGAGAAAGGTGTCAATATTGCAGGAATTAAGCAAGTCATGAATCCGGTATCCAATGATTCGGAGGAAGCGACAATGGTAAGCGCGAAATCCGAGGAAACCCGCCGCGAGCTCAGCGAGCAGCAATTACGCCGTATGTTAAAGCAGCAATTGCTTGAGAAGAAGCCTGGCCAGACTTCCATGATTCAAGGACAGCTTCAAAGCTACTACAAGCGCTAAACAAAATCATTTGGATTAGAGGAGATGATAGCATGGGTTACACGAAAGAAGATATTAAACGTATTGCGCAGGAGCAAAATGTCCGTTTCATTCGTCTACAATTCACCGATTTGCTCGGCACGATTAAAAACGTTGAAATACCTGTAAGCCAGCTGGATAAAGCGCTTAACAATAAAATGATGTTCGACGGTTCTTCCATTGAAGGCTATGTGCGTATTGAAGAATCGGATATGTACTTATACCCGGATCTGGATACTTGGGTGGTATTCCCGTGGGTATCCGAAGATCGTGTGGCAAGACTTATCTGTGACATATACATGCCTGACGGCACACCGTTCGCGGGCGATCCGCGCGGCATCCTGAAGCGCGTGCTGAAGGAAGCGGAGCAGATGGGCTTCACTTCCATGAATGTCGGGCCGGAGCCGGAGTTCTTCCTCTTCAAAACGGACGAGCGTGGCGAACCGACGACAGAGCTTAACGACCAGGGCGGATACTTCGATCTGGCGCCGGTGGATCTGGGCGAGAACTGCCGCCGTGAGATTGTGCTTACATTGGAAGAGATGGGCTTCGAGATTGAAGCGTCCCATCATGAAGTTGCTCCTGGCCAGCATGAGATCGACTTCAAATATGCGGATGCGGTGAAAGCGGCTGACCAAATTCAGACGTTCAAGCTGGTCGTAAAGACGATTGCGCGTGTACATGGTCTTCATGCTACTTTTATGCCGAAACCGTTATTCGGTGCCAATGGTTCGGGCATGCACTGCCACCAATCCTTGTTCCAAGGGGATGCCAATTCCTTCTATGACGAGAACGACAAGCTTGGCCTTAGTGACACAGCGCGTCAGTATATGGCGGGCGTGCTCAAGCATGCCAGAGCGTTCGCGGCGATAACGAATCCGACGGTCAATTCCTACAAACGACTGGTGCCTGGGTATGAGGCGCCTTGCTATGTCGCATGGTCGGCGAGCAACCGTTCGCCAATGATCCGTATTCCTGCTTCGCGTGGACTGTCAACCCGTGTCGAGGTGAGGAACCCTGACCCGGCGGCCAATCCTTATCTTGCGCTTGCTGTTATGTTGAAGGCTGGACTGGACGGCATCAAAAACAAGTTGTCGCTGCCTGCGCCAACCGATCGCAATATTTATATCATGTCTGATGAAGAGCGCGTGGAGTTCGGTATTCCAAGCCTTCCGTTCAACTTGAGAGAAGCACTTGACGAGATGCTCCGCAGCGACGTCATATGCGATGCACTCGGCGAGCATGCGCTATCCCACTTCTACGAGTTGAAAGAGATTGAGTGGGATATGTATCGTACACAAGTGCATGAGTGGGAAAGAGAGCATTATTTGAGACAATATTAATCAAGAGCGAAAGGCGGAGACCGTATGGTCTCCGCCTTTACAACTGAACAGTGGAAGTCGTCATACGAATACAAGCAAGCTCCGGGGCCTGTTGACTCGGAGCTTGCTTGTGTTTGTATGAATTGGATATATAATAAGGCAGGTATTAATGCATGTCCCGGAATAGTCCCACAACCTTGCCGAGAATGCTGACTGCATTCAGGCGAATCGGCTCCATTGTGGAATTCTCTGGCTGCAAGCGAATATGATCCTTCTCCTTATAGAAGGTCTTCACCGTAGCTTCGTCATCTTCCGTCATTGCCACGACGATGTCGCCGTTGTTAGCCGTCTGCTGCTGCCTGACAATGACATAATCTCCGTTATGAATGCCAGCTTCTATCATGCTGTCGCCTACGACGTTCAGGATAAAGACGTTATTGTCGCCCACGAACTGGGTGGACATTGGAAAGTAGTCTTCGATGTTCTCCGTAGCTGTGATGGGGATGCCCGCAGTAACCTTGCCGACGATCGGCACGTGCTTGACAGGCAACGGGATGACATTGCTGTCGTTGTCTCCATGCAAGATCTCAATTGCACGGGGCTTGGTGGGATCGCGTCGTATGTAGCCTTTCTTCTCTAGGCGATCCAGATGTCCATGGACAGTGGAGCTGGAGAGCAACCCTACAGCTTCCGCAATCTCACGAACGGATGGCGGGTATCCTTTGTCACGCACCTCTTGCTTGATGAAGTCTAATATAGCCATTTGGCGTTTGGATACTTTACTCACTGTCATCAACTCCAATTCTCATATTGTGTAAAATTATAACACAGAACCGGGGTTCGTACAAACATAAGTTCTTGAGATCGTGAGTTCTCATTTTTTATTGACCGGAACGCTTGTTCGTGGTATTCTTGTATCAGAACAAATGTTTGGGGTGTTGATGATAATGCTGATGAATGAGAGTACATACCAATCTATATATCGTGTGCAGGGAAGTACAGGGATGAAAAAATCAGTCTATTACGGGCTGAGAAACGTATGGACAAGCCGTTCCATTAAGGTGACTGCAAGTGTATTGCTTATGGCGCTCTTATTGACGAGCTTCCTTATGCTGGGCGTTACGGCAACGGGAACAGACGTGGCTCCTCCGATGGGGTCTGAGCAAGTCGTGACCGTTGCCAACGGGGATACGCTATGGGCTATCGCTGGCCGTGTTTCCGATGACAGCGAAGACACTGGATATATCGTGTTCAAGATTAAGCAGCGCAACGGGCTGACATCGTCTACGATTCACCCGGGCCAGCAACTGATTGTACCGGAATGATAATGGCGTTCCCTTTTGCCTGCAAGAATTGATCAATTCTTGAATAGCGCCTTTCATGCCACTCAGTTAGTGGTTTGGAAGGCTTTTTTACCACATCAGCATTTATAAATTTTCGAGATGATCGAATTCCAAAATTGTAATATGAAATAAAACCAACCTTATCCTTTCGATGCGAGTTTGCTTTGTATACTTTTGGTCGCACATATTTGAAGGGCCTCGATAAAAGCTTTCTAGCAATAAAAAAATTTCTAAATTATTTATAGGCGATGCGACCACGGTTGGTGCGAGGAAAGTGTGCGAGTGGTGGGCTGTAAGCGATCTATCGGTTGCCACAGAGCTTAATCGGCTTATAATGGGCTAATTTGCAGGCTAACTGTTGCCCTGGAGCTTATGGAGCGCGGAAAGTGAGATATCGCATGTTACTGTGTGAAATAGGTTCCCACGCAACCGTTAAAGCAGGAAAAGTGGGATTGAAGAAGTAATAAGCTCGATAGCATCCGTAAGAGTGACAATCGGAACTTCCAAAGAACGAACACTGGCGAAGCCTGTTGCCCAACAAGATAATTTATTCTTGAATTAATGCATACAATTCAAGTTGAATATCCGTAGATAGTGTCTAGCGACGTGTGAGTCGAACTGGTGTATGATCTTGCACTGGAGCCACGAAAGGAGTAGGCGATTCGGAAAAGAGTAGTGAAAGGGAGCGCGGCTAGGCGTTTTTTTTGATATAGAGTTTATAAAATTCGAGTTGAATACCCGAAGCAATTGAATTGAATCGTGCGAGTCGGATTAGTGTATGTAGCCAACACTAAAGAGACGAAGTTCCGTCCGAGCGAGCCCGCAGTGTACCTAGCCAACACTAAAGTGACGAAATTCCGTCCGAGCGAGCCTGCAATGTATGCAGCCAACACTAAAGTGACGAAATCCCGTCCGAGCGAGCCTGCAATGTATGCAGCCAACACTAAAGTGACGAAATCCCGTCCGAGCGAGCCCGCAGTGTATGTAGCCAACACTAAAGAGACGAAGTTCCGTCCGAGCGAGCCTGCAGTGTATGTAGCCAACACTAAAGAGACGAAATCCCGTCCGAGCGAGCCCGCAGTGTATGTAGCCAACACTAAAGAGACGAAATCCCGTCCGAGCGAGCCCGCAGTGTATGTAGCCAACACTAAAGAGACGAAGTTCCGTCCGAGCGAGCCTGCAGTGTATGTAGCCAACACTAAAGAGACGAAATTCCGTCCGAGCGAGCCTGCAGTGTATGTAGCCAACACTAAAGAGACGAAATCTCATCCGAGCGGCCCCCGATATATCCTACACTGGAGCGCCGTAAAGGAGCATACGAGCCGGAAGAGAGTGGTGAACGTACGCCTACAAGGCGTCTTTTTTTGTTCATACTGATATACGGAGATTTGCTATATATTGAAGTGTTGATCGGGACTTGCAGAAGCTTGACAATGATGGGGGTGAAATGTCAAAGTATGAGATAGACTTTTGCTTCGTGGATGTGGGGAGGGGTAAAGAGATGGATATGGAGAAATTGATCGCAAGAATTAACGAGCTGTCGAGGAAAAACAAAGAAGTCGGACTTGCGCAGGAAGAAATCGAAGAGCGTGATGAATTGAGACGACGTTATTTGGACAACTTCAGAAGAAACTTTCGACAGCAAATGGATTCCATTAAGTATGTCGAAGATGATGACGACATGATTAAGCACTAGTTAGAAAGTCGCATGCAGCGGCAAAAAAGTGCGAAAGAAACGCCTACTATAGGAGGAATATAGCGTGTCACGTTCTTGGGAGCGCAAAGTGCGCAAAAACATGAGTCACCTGAATAAGCAGCAGAAGAAGCAAGGCAAAGGCGGAACAGTAATCGGCTCCGAACAAAAGGAGCGCTTTGTTGGTCGCAACTATATGGCTCCTGTTATGCTTCTTCTATTTGTTACCTTATACTGTGTCGTGATGTGGAACGATCCGAAGTTTGAAGCAACGACGATGTTCTGGGTTACCGTAGTCTTGTACATTGGGTTGGCGGCTCTGTTCTACTTCCGCAAGCCTTACCTGACAATCGGCAAGGACTATGTGCAGACGCGTCGGTTTACAGGTGACAAGATGCTTCAAGCATCCGGCATCAAGCAGATTGCCGTTCAGCGAGGGGCAATTATGATTACACCGGTGAAAGGCGCCAACTGGACATTCACCAAGCTGATTAATCGTTACCCCACCGATGAGATGGCGGGGAAGATGAAGGAGTTTGCCGCTAAGCACAATATCCCATTTTCAGAGAAACAATAGAATAGGAGAGATTGGATACCGATGGTCAAGCAAGCTGTATTATTTGATTTGGACGATACATTGTTATGGGATGAACGCAGTGTGAAGGAGGCTTTCCGGGCGACATGCGAGGCGGGTGCAGAGGCTGCGGGCGTAGATGCCGAGGCGCTGGAGGAAGCCGTTCGCAAGGAAGCAAGAGCGCTGTACGAATCGTATGAGACATACTCATTCTCGAAGATGATCGGCATTAATCCGTTCGAGGGGCTCTGGGCACACTTCGCCGCGGGAGAGCAGGAGGAATTCCGCAAGCTACAGCAGCTGGCTCCCGGCTATCGGAAAGCGGCATGGACACAGGGACTGAAAGCGCTTGGCGTGGAGGATGATCAGCTGGGTGCGGAGCTTGCCGAGCGCTTCCCCGCTGAACGGCGTTCGCGTCCTATCGTGTATGAGGAGACGTTCCGCGTGCTGGACGCGCTCAAGGGCAAGTACAAGCTGTTGCTCCTGACGAATGGATCGCCAGATCTGCAGAAGGAGAAACTGGACGGTGTGCCTGAATTGGTGCCTTACTTCGATCATATCATCATCTCAGGCGAATTCGGCGAAGGCAAACCAGCTGCATCCATCTTCCGGCATGCGCTAGACAAGCTCGGCATTGAGCCCGTTCACGGCATTATGGTTGGCGACAAGTTAACGACGGATATACAGGGCGCGAATACGATCGGCATGACTTCCGTATGGATCAATCGCCATGGCGTCAAGCGCAACGAGGACATCATTCCTACTTACGAAATAACGCATCTTGAGGAATTGCTCCGCCTGCTGGAGCATTAACGGCAGATACAAGACAAGCCCCTCACAAACGCGATAGGCGTTGCGAGGGGCTTGTCTCATTTCTCATGCATTACTTGTTGAATTGCGGGTCGGAATAGGAATGAGCGATCCAGCCTTCCGTCTCAATGAACAATCGGACAGCAACGATTTGACGGTTGTCCATAAGGGTGAAGAAGTGAGGTTTGTTCTCCGGAACGGAGATGACGTCTCCCGCTTCCAGCTCGACATCGAAATAACCCACATCATCAGTGCCTTTAATTATGAAGATTCCGCGACCGGCAGTAATGGCACGCACTTCGTCTTCCGTGTGCGTATGTACATTTTCGAATTTCTTGAGCAGTTCTTCCAGATTCGGCGTCGCGTCGGACAATGCGACGATGTCCCATGTGAGATAGCCACGGCGAGCAGCCAGGTCACGAATTTCAGCATCGTACGTTTTCAGAATTTGTTCCTTCTCTTCGTCGTTAAGGACGAATTTATTTTGAAGCTCTTGCGGAAGCTTGTTGGCATCCCAATGCTCATACAGCACTTCTTGGCTATCCAGGAATGCGCGTACCTTTTCCTCGCCGGAGATCCGCTCGTCTGTGTTACGAATTCTTACCTCTGCCATGTCATTCCCTCTTTTCCAATAGAAATTAAATGATATAATGATTATAATGCAAATGACTTTAATTGTCGATTCGTTCTTTCTTTTCAGAAAACAGCGATTCTGATAAACTATGGTGTAATGAATTCGGGAAGGGTGTAAGTATCGTGTCAACAATGACTTTACAGCAATTGCTTCAAGAGCGCATTCTCATATTGGACGGCGCCATGGGCACTATGATACAACAGGCGAACTTGAGCGAGGACGACTTCGGCGGAGCAGAGCTGGACGGCTGCAACGAGATGCTCGTACTTACGCGACCAGACGTCATTAGGAGCATTCACGAACAATATTTGGAAGCAGGAGCGGACATACTGGAGACGAACACTTTCGGAGCTACCAGTATCGTTCTGGAAGATTATGATATACCGGAGAAAGCGAGAGAAATCAATCTCGCTGCCGCGAAGCTGGCCAGGGAAGCAGCTGACAAATACAGTACGCCAAACAAACCACGCTTTGTGGCCGGCGCGCTGGGGCCCACGACCAAGACATTGTCGGTAACGGGTGGAGTGACTTTCGATCAGCTTGTTGACAGCTATTATGAGCAGGCTGTGGCGCTTATCGAAGGAGATGTCGACGCACTTCTACTGGAGACATCACAGGATACGCTGAATGTGAAGGCTGGCAGTATCGGTATACGCAAGGCTTTCCAGACGCTGGGCAAAGAGCTTCCGATTATGATATCAGGTACGATCGAGCCGATGGGTACGACATTGGCAGGACAGACGATCGAATCGTTCTATATTTCCCTGGAGCACTTGAAACCGATCTCAGTAGGACTTAACTGTGCAACGGGACCGGAGTTCATGCGTGATCACGTCCGGACGCTTAGCGAGATTGCCGGCACGGCCGTCAGCTGTTATCCCAATGCGGGGCTGCCGGACGAGAACGGTCACTATCATGAATCGCCGGAATCGCTGGCGCACAAGTTGTCGGATTTTGCCGAGAAGGGTTGGCTGAACATTGCAGGAGGCTGCTGTGGCACGACACCGGAGCATATCCGCGTCATGGCGGAGACGATGGCTCGTTACGCCCCTCGTAAGCAAGTCGGCACTCACCCCGATGCAGTATCCGGTATTGAGACGGTGTTCATCGAGGATGACAATCGTCCGATTATGATCGGCGAGCGGACGAACATATCTGGTTCGCGCAAGTTCAAGCGCCTTATTAAGGAAGGCAGCTTCGACGAGGCGTCAGAGATTGCGAGGGCGCAGGTGAAGGGTGGCGCGCATGTCATCGACATCAACTTGCAGGATACGGACATTGATGAAGCGTATGCAGTTCATCAATTCCTTCCGCAGGTCGTGAAGAAGATTAAAGCTCCGATAATGCTTGACTCCACGTACGATCATATTATCGAGTTGGGTTTGAAGTATTCGCAAGGCAAGGCGATCATTAACTCCATTAACCTGGAGGACGGGGAATCGAAGTTCCAGCAGATCGTTCCGTTAATTCATCAGTACGGCGCGGCTGTCGTAATGATTCTTATTGACGAGCGCGGGCAGGCGGTATCCCGCCAAGCGAAGATGGAAGTGGCCGATCGCGCATACGATTTGCTTGTGAACAAGTATGGTCTGAATGAAGCGGATATTATATTTGATCCTAACATGTTCCCTGTCGGCTCAGGCGATCCGCAATATATCGGTTCCGCCGTGGAGACGCTGGAAGGCATCCGGATGATTAAGGAGAAGTATCCCCGTACGAAGACGATTCTCGGCCTGAGCAACATCTCGTTCGGCTTGCCGGATGCCGGTAGGGAAGTGCTCAATTCCGTCTATCTATATCATGCGACGAAGGCAGGGCTGGATTACGCGATTGTCAATACGGAGAAGCTGGAGCGATATGCTTCCATTCCGGAAGATGAACGCAAGCTGGCGGAAGAGTTGATATACAACACATGTGACGATACACTGGCTGCATTCGTTGCGGCGTTCCGGCACAAGAAAGTGGAGAAGAAGGAGAAGATCTCCAATCTATCGCTGGAGGAGCGTCTTGCATCTTACGTCGTCGAAGGAACGAAGGAAGGCCTCGTGGCTGATCTGGATGAAGCGCTAATGAAGTATACGCCGCTTGAAGTGATTAACGGCCCCCTCATGACTGGCATGGAGGAAGTGGGGAGGCTGTTCAATAACAATGAACTTATCGTTGCCGAGGTGCTGCAAAGCGCGGAGGTCATGAAAGCATCCGTCTCCCATCTGGAGCAATTCATGGAGAAGACGGAATCCTCAGTGAAGGGGAAAATTATTCTCGCTACCGTGAAGGGCGACGTGCACGATATCGGGAAAAACCTCGTCGAGATTATCCTGTCCAACAACGGGTACAAAATTATTAATCTGGGCATCAAGGTGCCACCGGAGCAGTTGATTGAGGCATACCGGCAAGAGAAGGCTGACGCCATCGGCTTGTCCGGCTTGCTGGTTAAATCCGCACAGCAAATGGTCGTAACCGCACAGGATATGCGCAACGCCGGAATCGACGCCCCTATTCTCGTGGGCGGCGCAGCGCTGACTCGCAAATTCACGAAGACAAGAATCGGTCCGGAATATGACGGACTAGTGCTCTATGCCAAGGACGCGATGGACGGTCTGGACATTGCGAACAAGCTGATGGATCCCGACCACCGGAAGCGGCTGGAGGAGGAGATGGCAGCCTTCAAGGCATCCGGCGCCGCCGAAGAGATTGTCGCGAAGCCGATGCCGAAGCTGACGCGCGCGGTAAGATCCAACATATCCAAGGATGCGCCGATATTCACGCCGCCTGATCTTGAGCGTCACATCTTGCGCAACGTGCCGATCCCTCAAATTATCCCTTACGTGAACATGCAGATGCTGTTGGGTCATCACCTGGGCGTGAAGGGGACCGTGGAGAAGCTGATTGCCGAAGGGAATGATAAGGCGATCCATCTGAAGGAGACGGTGGATGATATATTGAAGCAAGGCATTGCGGAAGGGTTCATTCGGGCACATGGCATGTACCGGTTCTTCCCGGCGCAATCCGACGGCAATTCCGTCATCATCTACGATCCGGCGGACCATGCCAAGGAAATTAAGCGATTCACGTTCCCACGCCAGCAAGTGGAGCCTCATCTGTGCCTTGCGGACTTCTTGAAGTCAGTGGACAGCGGTATGATGGATTATGTCGGATTCCTGGTCGTGACGGCAGGCGAAGGCATTCGCGATCTCGCCGGCAAGTGGAAGGATAGCGGAGATTATCTGCGTTCCCATGCGCTGCAGGCGATTGCGCTGGAAGTGGCGGAAGGTCTGGCCGAGCGCGTCCACCATATGATGCGGGATCAGTGCGGCTATCCCGATCCGCCGGAGATGACGATGAAGCAGCGGCTAGGTGCTCGTTACCAAGGCATCCGCGTATCCTTCGGCTACCCGGCTTGTCCCGATCTGGAGGATCAAGGCCCGTTGTTCGAGCTATTGAAGCCCGAGGATATCGGCGTGGAGTTGACGGAGGGATTCATGATGGAGCCGGAAGCATCGGTGTCCGCCATGGTGTTCGCCCATCCGGAAGCGCAATATTTCAATGTAGACAAAGCATGAGCATGTTCCGATAATTGCAAAGCTTAAGCTTAGCAGTAAGAGCCTTCCGGCGTTATCCGTTGACGGATTCCGGAAGGCTCGTTGTGCAAGAAGGCGGTAAGAGGAAAGAGGGAGCCAGCTATGAAGCTAACGTTTCTGGGGACGGGAGCCGGAAGACCGAACAAAACACGCAATGTAACGGCGGCAGCCCTGCAGCTGCCAGAGCCGGCGTGCAGCTGGTGGCTGTTCGACGCCGGTGAAGCCGCGCAGCATATGTTGATGCAGCTTCCGCTCAAGCTAAGCAAGCTAAGCGTCGTCTGCATTACCCATCTGCATGGGGATCATCTATATGGCCTGCCCGGCCTGCTGAGCAGCCGCTCGTTCGACGGCGGCGTGGATCCGTTACGATTATTCGGCCCGAGGGGCATCCGCGCTTACATCGAGACGACGTTCAAGCTGACGGGTACAGTGCTTGATTATGAGCTGATCATCGAAGAGTTGGATGAGGGGTGCACTGGCATCCTCTATGAAGAGGATGGATGCAAGCTTGTAGCCGCTCCGCTGGAGCATCGCATTCCTTGCTTCGGATACAGGGTGATAGAGCCGGATGCGCCGGGACGGCTTCTGACCGGGAAGCTGGAGGCGCTTGGTGTACCGAAGGGGCCGCTCTACGGGAAGCTGAAGCGGGGGGAGACTGTCACGCTGCAGGATGGCACGATCGTACGGCCCACCGATGTCATTGACGGGAAGCTGGTCGGCAGAATCGTCACGATATTGGGCGACACGAGTCCATGCGCCAATGCTGTCAAGTTGGCCGAAGGAGCGGATCTGCTCGTGCATGAAGCGACCTTCGCCGCCGGCATGGAAGAGAAGGCGAGAGCTTTCGGCCACAGCACGACGATGGATGCGGCGAGAACAGCGAAGGAGGCCGGCGCGAGACGTCTAATTATGACTCACTTCAGCGGCAGGTACAGTCTGGAGGATCTGTCCGGGCTTCGGGAGGAAGCCGCGAGCTTGTTCCCGTCGGCGGACGTCGCCACCGATTTTGCCGTCTTCGAGGTGGAGAGGCGCAAGATGGGATAAGCTGACGTTCAGTTGCAACAATTAGCAATTGCAGCACGAACGTGTATTCTGTACAATAAAGGGACACATACAAGGAAAGCTGGGGCAAGGTCGTTGCCCTGGCTTGCTTACGGTGAGAGGTGACAGGAATGAACCGCTGGACAGGCAGGGCGGAGACGCTCGAGGATTGGCTCGGAGAACTGAAGGCGAACGAGGAGGTTATGGACAATGTGACGCATTGGCGTACGCTGCCGCCGCGGACGGCGGCCACGACCCCTCTGCCAGCCGACTTGCATGAAGAATTGCGACAGGCCCTCGTTGCGAAGGGCATCGGTGAGCTGTACACCCATCAGGGGGACGCTTATCGCGAGGTGCGAAGCGGCCGTCACGTCGTGACGGTAACGCCGACTGCTTCCGGCAAGACGCTGTGCTACAACTTGCCGGTGCTGCAGAGCTTGCTGGAGAATGGGGAGGGCAGAGCGCTCTATATGTTCCCGACCAAGGCGCTGGCGCAGGATCAAGTTGCGGAGCTGCAGCAGCTTGCCGATCTGATGGACGCGGTCATCAAGACACATACGTATGACGGCGATACGCCGCCTAATGTGCGCACGGCTATCCGCAATGCGGGTCATATCGTCGTGACTAATCCCGACATGCTTCACTCCGCTATACTTCCCCATCATACGAAGTGGGTGAAGCTGTTCGAGAATGTGAAGTATATCGTCATCGACGAGGTGCATGCCTATCGTGGCGTATTCGGCAGTCACGTGGCGAATGTCATCCGCCGGCTGAAGCGGATATGCCGCTTCTACGGCTCCAGCCCGCAATTCATCTGCGCATCTGCGACGATCGACAATCCCAAGGAGCATGCGGAGCGGCTAATCGGCGAGAGCGTATCGCTCGTGGACCGCAATGGCGCCCCCGTAGGGGAGAAGCATATCATCTTCTATAATCCGCCCGTCGTCAATAAGCAGCTTGGCATCCGTCGCTCCAGCGTCCTGGAGACCCGCAAGCTTGCCGCCATGCTGCTGAAGCAAGGTGTGCAGACGATCGTATTCGCCAGAAGCAGAGTTCGCGTCGAGCTGCTGCTTACTTACCTACAGGATATGATTCGCGACAAGCTTGACCAGAGGAGCATCAGAGGTTATCGCGGCGGTTATCTGCCGAAGCTGCGGCGGGAGATCGAGCGGGGACTGCGAAGCGGGGAGATAAGAGGGGTTGTCAGCACGAATGCGCTGGAGCTGGGTATCGATATCGGTCAGCTGCAGGCATGCGTGCTGAACGGCTATCCCGGCACGATCGCCAGCACCTGGCAGCAGTCCGGTCGGGCGGGCAGACGGCAGGAGAGCTCCGTTACCTTTATCGTGGCGAGCAGCAATCCGTTAGATCAGTATATCGTGCAGAACCCCGACTTCTTCTTCAATCGTCCGCCGGAACGCGCGCTTATTCATCCCGATAACCTGCTGATTCAGATCGATCATGTGAAGTGTGCGGCTTATGAGCTGCCTTTCCAGCGAGGAGACACGTTCGGTTCCGAAAGCGTTGAGGATATGATGGAATTTCTAATGGAGGAGAAGGTTGTGCATAAGGCGGGAGAGCGCTGGCATTGGATGCAGCAAAGCTTCCCCGCTCACAATATATCTCTGCGGACCGCAGCGCAGGAGAACTTTGTCATCATCGATATGACCAGCGGAAGCCGCGTACTGGGCGAAGTGGACCGATTCAGCGCACCGACGCTTATTCATGAAGAGGCGATCTATATTCATGAAGGGGTGCAGTATCAGGTGGAGAAGCTGGACTACGACGAGAAGAAGGCTTATGTGCGGCAGGTTGACGTCGATTATTATACGGATGCGAATCTCGCCGTAGAGCTGAAGGTGCTGCATGTGGACCAGGAGAAGCAGTCCGGCGCTCTGTTGCGTCAATATGGAGAGGTGACGGTGAATGCGAAGGCGACCATATTCAAAAAAATCCGGCTTCGCACCCACGAGAACGTCGGTTCCGGTCCGATTCACTTGCCGGAGGAGGAGCTGCATACGAGCAGCTACTGGTTCTCCTTCAGCGACGAGGAAGCCGGATCGATGAGCAGGAATGAGATGCAGTTCGCACTGCTCGGCATTGCCAATGTGCTCGTCCACATCGCGCCGCTCTACTTGATGTGTGATCCGTTCGATATTCGCGTCGTGCCGCAGGTGAAGGCGATTCTGACAGAGAGGCCGACGATCTACTTCTATGACCGCTATCCGGGAGGCATTGGATTAAGCGAACGGCTGTACCAAGTACATGACGAATTGATGGAACGCGCGAAAGGGCTGGTGCGCGGCTGTGGCTGTGTGAGCGGATGTCCCGCTTGCGTCGGACCGATTGAAGAGGTCGGCCTAACAGGCAAGCAACTCGCGCTTCGTCTGCTGGATGGGACGGAGGGACGCGTATGAGCAGCTTGCGCGAAAGAATGAATCGTCTGCGGGGCGAGAAGAGCGGAGAGACGGGAACAGACACGGCCCAACTGATCGATCAAGCTGCGGAAGGTGCAGCAGGAGAAGCCACACTGGACGATCAATACACACTTTCGGATTCGGATGAGAAGGAAGAGCGGCTTCATCCCGGATGGTCCAGCTTTGGCGTAGCCATGTGCGAGACGGAACAGGGCAGCTTCCTGCTCAGGCGCAAGCTTCATTCGCATCGCTTTCACCACGGGACGCACGCATTGGGCGAACTGATAGGATCTGCACCTGGATTGTCTTCATTCCATCCCTCGGAAGAAGCGCCTCAGGCAGGGAATATTTTGTATCTGGATCTGGAGACGACAGGACTTGGCGCGGGCGCAGGCAATTTGGCGTTTATGGTCGGCATTGCTTACTTGGAAGAGACAGGCTTCATAACGGAGCAGATGATGATCAGGCATCCGGCGGAAGAATATGCGATGTTGCATTATTTGGTGGAAAAGCTGAGAGATTTCACATACCTGGCGACATATAATGGGAAGACATTCGATTGGCCGCTTCTGCAAAGCCGAATGGTCATGAACGGCTTGCACAGGGGGCTGTGGGAGCCGCTTCACCTCGACTTCCTGCACCCGTCCCGCTCTATCTGGCGCAATACGCTGCAGTCCTGCAGGCTCAGTCATGTGGAAGAGGAGCGGCTAGGCATCTATCGGAGCGAGGATGTGCCGGGCTCGCTTGCGCCCCAGCTGTATTTTCAATACTTGTCAGATGGTGATCCGATCCCGTTGGAAGGCGTATTCAAGCATAACGAATGGGATCTGATGTCGCTAGCCTGCCTGTCCATCCGGTTCGGGCAGCTGCTGGAGGAAGTCATATTCACCCGGATTCCTTATCCCGATCACCCGGAAGAGCTGGTTCGGACGGGGCTGTGGCTGGAGAAGATGGGGAGAGAGGAATTGTCGGCGGAACTTTACGAGAAGGTTGCGGGACATCCTCAAGCGGAAGCGGCTACGCTGAATAGGCTTGCTTCGCGCGACAAGAAAGCTGGCAATTGGCAAAGAGCTGTGGTATTGTGGCAGAGGGCCTGTTCGCGAATGGAAAGCGAGACCGGC
Organism: Paenibacillus chungangensis; assembly: GCF_042675905.1. NCBI lineage: Bacteria > Bacillati > Bacillota > Bacilli > Caryophanales > Paenibacillaceae > Paenibacillus > Paenibacillus chungangensis. The sequence continues at coordinate 756,720 of NZ_JBHTJZ010000005.1, forward strand.
TACTGCGCATCGCGTCAGCAAGCATGTGTTGAACTGTCCATGCATTACGAGCACCGGTTGAAGGATGTCGAATGCGCTCTGCACTATGCGAAGGATGCGCTGGGCCGGGCTGAACGTTATATGGGAATGGCTATCCGCGATAAGAAGCGGCGACAAGAGCTGGAAGCACTGCAAGTGCGCGTAGAGCGTCTGAAGCGCAAGCTTCAACGCAGCGCTGCGCACAGCGGGTAAATATATGAATGAATCATCTATACACAGTAATGAGGTTGAATACAATGACAGATTCCATACGTGCGATGAAAGGGCTGCTCATCGATCTTGACGGAACGATGTATCACGGTATACATCCTATTCCGGATGCGGATCGGCTTATTCTCTGCCTGCAGCAGGCGGAATTGCCTTACCGATTCGTGACGAACAACTCTTCGACGACACCAGAGGCGGTGGCTGCACGTCTGTGCGGTATGGGAATACCGGCTACAGCGAACGATGTGTGCACATCGGCTCAAGCGGCAGCGGAGCATATTGCTACACAGCGGCGCGGAGCCGCCGTATTCGCCATTGGGGAAGAAGGACTGAAGACGGCTCTGGCCGAGGCGGGACTAAGCCTTGTGGAGGATCATCCGGATGTCGTCGTGCAAGGGATCGACAGGCAGTTGACATACGAGCGAATATCGGTTGCGGCTTCCTTCATCCGCGGCGGCGCCGATTATATATTGACGAATCCGGATGAGCTGGTCCCGTCTACTGACGGCTTCATTCCGGGTGCAGGCTCCATAAGCGCGATGCTGACTGCGGCAAGCGGTACGAAGCCGCACATTATCGGCAAGCCGTCACCGGTGCTAATGGATTATGCGCTTCGCCAGCTAGGCGCTGACGCTTCCGCGACTTGGGTAATCGGAGACAATATGGCCACCGATATAGCGGCAGGAGTTGCTGCAGGCTGCGGCACCATATTGGTGCTCACCGGAATTACGAACGAAGGAAATTACGAATCGTATGCTGAGAAGGCAGGCTGCAGACCCGATATGATCTGCCAGAATATGAACGAACTGATTGCAATGATCTCGGAACGCCTGCAACCGACATCATAATTGTAGAGACAGGAAGGGTGCGTATATCAGATGCATGAATTGCCGGAACTATACCTATATCGAGCGATGCTGGCAGAGCGCTATGCAGGCGCCCGGATAACGGACTGGAATATCAATGACAAGCTGCTAGACGGGAACGGTATGGAGGAAGTCATTGGCTCCGCCGTCTGGTATGTGGAGCGGAGAGCGAATCACCTTGTCTTCCATCTGGATATTGGCAAGCGTCTAGTTCTATATATGTCGAACAAATCCTATCTGTTCAGCGGCGCTTCGGATGAGCAGGGATGCCAGAATGCTATGCTGACGATCGGCTTCGGCGACGAGCGTACGCTGGCCATACACGGTCTGAACAAGAGCGATATTCAACTGCTGAGCGTCAAAGCGGTAGAAGAGCAGCTGCGAGGATATGGTCTGGATCCGCTGGACAAGGGCCTTAACGGGGACGTGCTTCGCGATCGTCTGTCCAAGAAGCGCAGCTCCGTGAAAGCCGCTCTGATGGACCAGAAGACAATTGCCGGAATCGGGGCGATATACAGCGATGAAATCATGTTCGCTGCGGGCATCCGTCCCGACGTGCGAGTGAATAGCCTGAGTGTCGAATTATGGGAACAATTGTATCGGGCGATCGTGACTGTGCTGCAGGAGGCCATAGCGGATGGCGGCATATTGAAGCAGCCGATGCATGCCCAAGACAGCTTGTCGGGTGGCTACTGGGAGCGTCTTCAAGTATATGGGCGCGAAGCAGAAGCTTGCAAGCGATGCGACGGTACTGTCAGCAAGGTGCTAGTGTCCGGTCGCAAAGCTTACGCATGCCTTTCATGCCAGCTTGAGCAATGAGCGACGCATAGGCGGAGTTTTATTGGGGAGGAGGAGTAGCGGTGATTCATGTATATTTGGATGACTACCGAAGCTGTCCGCGCGGCTTCGTGCTTGCGCGAAGCGCGGAGGAATGCAAGCTGCTGATCGATCATGAGGATATCGACATCCTGTCACTTGACTACGATCTGGGGTGGGGGCACGATACGGGCTACGAAGTGGCAAGGCATCTGGTAGAGACCGGAAGGTATCCGAAGCGGATCTACCTGCACACGTCAAGCGTATCCGGCAAGCTTCAAATGTATCACCTGCTCTCCTCCCACATACCGGACAATGTCAAGCTATACAATGGACCGATGTCGGATTTTGAAAATGATAATGAAAGAGGAAGATAAATTGAGCGAGTGGATCGGAACGGCGAATAAAGGCTATTCGCCATATGCGATGGAAGAGCTTCGAAGATTGGCGAGCGGTGCCGGGTTCGTACAGTTGCTTCCGGGAGAAGTATTTCTAATGCGCTGTGAGCTCTCGCCGGATGACCTGCACGCTGCAATAGCCCAGCATGAACCTATATTCTTAAGACATATTCAACCGGTTGATCGCAAGATGGACATTCATGGCAATGCAGAGGATCTCGGCGCATTGTCGGAGATGATACGTCAGTCCAGGTTGCGTCTGGAGAACAGGAGGGTTGCTGTGCATATCCGCAGAAGCAACTCATCGCCGTATCCTTACTCCGCCGCAGACACGAAAGCAGTACTGGATGCCGTACTGGAGGAAATCGGCGCCGAACCGGCAGTCCAGGATCCAGAGATGATCGTCGCAGTCTTCGCTGCTGACGAGACGCTGTATGCGGGATTCGGAACACCATGCGAGATGCTCTCCGACTGGCCGGGCGGAGCAATCCGCTTCAAGCGCGAGGAAGGTCAGATATCCAGAGCGAAGTTTAAGCTATTGGAGGCGGAACGCACTTTCGGATTGGATTACACGGCTTACAGGCAAGCACTAGATATCGGTGCGGCTCCAGGAGGATGGACTACATTGCTGCTGGAGCGCGGCCTGCAGGTCACGGCAGTCGATCCTGCCGAGCTGCATCCTTCCTTGCGCAATCATCCTCATCTTGTACACTTGAAGCGGAATGCCGCCGATCTATCGCTTGCTCCTCGCTCATTCGATTTGCTCGTATGCGATATGAGTTGGAGCCCGATCTTGATGACCAAGCTTATTCTGGACTTGAAGGATGCACTGGCCTCATATGCGACTGCAGTCATCACTGTAAAGCTGATGCATCGTAAGCCGATGGGAACGATTCGCGAAGTGAGAGAACGCCTAGGCTCAGCTTTCGAAGTCATGAGCGCGAAGCAGCTTTTTCATAACCGTGACGAAATAACCTTGGTACTCCAGAAGAAGCAGTGATATAATGAACAATAAATATTGCCTGGAAAGCATCCCGGCAACGCTTGCGTGAATGTGCAAGCGTTGTCGGGATTTTTTTGTCTAATTGCGAGAGGAGTGGGAAGTATGAAGACATGGCAACGAGGCGACGTGCTGAAGGGACGTTATCGGATTGAGCGTGTCATCGGTCGAGGAGGGATGGGGGTCGTATTCGCAGTTCAGGACCTGAAGCTGAGAGGCGTCATTAGAGCAATCAAGGTAGCGAAGCAACTGCTGCCTGGAGTAAGCCCATATTCGGAGGAAGCGGAAACGCTGATGAGATTGAATCATGAATGCTTGCCGTTCGTATCAGATTACTTCCAGGCCGAAGACGGCGATCCGGAAATGATCGTAATGGAATACATCGATGGACATACAGCAAGTGAGTTTGGGACTCTGCGCGCTTATCGCTTTTCTTTTCTCGAACTGCTAGACTTCGCACTTCAGCTTAGCTCAGCTCTTGTTTACTTGCATAGTCTGCGGCAGCCGATTATTCACCGAGATTTGAAGCCCACGAATGTCATGATCGACAAGAGAGGACGCGTTAAGCTAATCGACTTCGGCATATCCAGAACATTCAAGAAAGGGCAGCTTAGCGACACCATTCAACTTGGCACGGCAGGCTTCGCGGCTCCGGAGCAAAATAACGGGGGACAGAGCGATGCACGGACAGATATATATGGTCTTGGAGCTGTACTGTTCTATCTCGTATCCGGGGGCAAGCCCCCTGCTATATTATCGGCTGACCAGCCGATCGCCAGTTATCCCGCTTATAGCTCAGAGCTTCCGAAGCCGTTCCGGATGGCGCTGGAACGTATGCTGCAGAGGAAGCCGGAGCATCGCTATAGCTCGATGGCAGAAGTAAGAGAAGAGCTTCAAGCGTTAGCTGAACGAACAGCTGGTGAAGAAGCCATGGCGAGCAGGAGGCAGGACCAATCCCTCTTGGCGCCCCAGCCGGTGTTGATCAGCGTTGTATCACTTGCTTCTGGAGCGGGTGCCACTACATTGTCCCTTGCGCTCGCTAGTCTTTTGGGAGCAACCAGTGTACGTGTTGCGGCTGCGGAGCATTTTTTACTCCGTCCGGAGTGGCATGAGTTGCTTCAGGTGAACGAAGAATCATCTGTTCTACAGTCGGAGCTGCCATATCAAGCTATTAGCGGGCGCTCACCTCATGTGCAATGGCTGGCCCTTCATCCGTATGAGATTAGCGGGAACACCGGTATTGATAAAGAGTGCTACTTTCGCGATATGCTCGCTAGAGAGCGAACGGATATTCATATTGTGGATTTCTCCAGCTGCTGGAGCGATCCGCAAGCATTAGCGTTACTTCGAGATTCCAGCCATCTGATCATCGTCGCAGATCCATTCGTATATAAGTGGCAAGCAACTGCAATGGCACAGGCGGTCAAGCTGTCTCGGGATGTGCGCGCATCCGGTGGCGTCGTCAGTTGGGCGGCCAATAAGGATGGAAAGTTCCGCAGTCGCAGCCAATGGTTGACATTATTCCCAGAACAACCTACGGCCATTATCCCGCTCGTGCCGCAGCAGGATATGCTTGACGCCGTCTGGTCGCGGCACGAGCTGATGGGACGGCCGACCGTTCGCGCTGCATGGGAGAAGGGGCTGGTGCCGATTATCACGATCATAAAGCAGATTCTCGCAAGAAATAATACCGTGAAGTGAAATGACACAATTTACCATTATGAGGATATTCAACTTGCAATTGCGTATTGGCTTCATTATGATGTTATTAGTCATGTTAAGGAGGAAGGTGCGCCAAAGCAATGAATGAACGTATATTAGTAGTAGAAGATGAAGCGGGAATAGCAAGAATATTGCAGCTTGAATTGGAGCACGAAGGCTATACCGTAGGCGTGGCGAAGGACGGGCGTACCGGATATGAGATGGCTTCCACAGGCGAATGGCAGCTCGTGCTGCTGGATGTTATGCTCCCGGAGATGAGCGGCATTGAAGTGTTGCGATTAATTCGGCAGGCGGGCAATCCGGTGCCAATTATATTATTGACAGCCAGAGATACCGTGCCGGATAAAGTGAGCGGCTTCGAGCACGGTGCGAATGACTACATTACGAAACCATTCGCGGTGGAGGAGCTTCTTGCCAGGGTGCGAAATATACTACGTATCTTTCAGCAGTACCCTCGCGAGTCAGAAGGCTCTGACGTCATCAAAGTGGGGGATTTGCTAATTGAGCTCAGAACGCGAAAAGTCTACCGAAAGGAAATTTTGATTGAGCTCACGCCTCGTGAGTTTGAACTGCTCGTTTATTTGGTTGAGAACAGGAACGAGGAGAAGTCTCGTGAAGATATTCTGTCCGAAGTGTGGGGATACGATTTTATAGGCGAGACCAATCTGGTCGACGTCTACATCCGATATTTGCGTCAGAAGCTGGACAAGGGGTACCGTCATAAGTTAATTCATACGGTACGAGGCGTAGGATACATGATTAAGGAGCCAGATGCATGACACTGCGTAAAAGGTTTACGCTGTTCACGATATTCTGGCTCATTCTCATACTTATTTTTTTCAATATCTTCGTTTATTTCTATGTCATCAAGATCACGACGGAGAGTGAAGAAGAAGTCATCGCTACTAAAGTGGAGCTTATGCGGGAAAATCCTCGCATTCAGAGCGGAAGGGGATTGAATTCTCCTGAGCTTCTAAACGAATATTATAACGTCAACGAAATGATTCGAATTATTGTTCCCACCAATCGCGTCGTAAATATTACGGGCTCAAATCCCGTCTTGTTGGAGCTTCCCGCAGAGTTCAAACCGTATCAGCATACCGGAATGATAACAAAGGGCGGGGAGCGCATATTGTTCATGCGAGTCCCCCTCTTCGAAGATGGCAAAGTAATCGCCATGCTTGAAGTGAATCGGATTCTCGATGAGCTGGATAACTACTTGCAGATTCTTATCGCAGCTCTGAGCGTCACCACAATCGGCGCTATCCTGTTCGCCATCTTCGGCACATTCTGGTTCACTTCCAGACTGACTGCACCGATTCAGACGCTAGTCACTACGATGCGAGAGATTGATCGCAGCGGCAAGCTTCGTCAGATTACGATTAGCCATCGGGAAGACTCTGCAGAACTACAGCAGCTTATTCGCGCCTTTAATCAGATGATTGAGCGACTGGATCGAACATTCGCCCGTCAGAAGCAATTCGTGGCAGATGCTTCCCATGAATTAAAGACGCCGCTTACCGTCATAAGCAGCTATGCAGGCATATTGAAGCGATGGGGGCGGAATGACGAGAGTGTGCGCGACGAGGCGATAGAAGCGATTGCGAAGGAAGCTGTACGGCTGCAGAATTTGACCAAGTCGATGCTTGTGCTTGCGGAAGCGGAGCAGGAGGACTGGCTGAAGTTGGAGATGTTCGATGTAGTACCGCTGCTTGATGAGCTGGCCAAAATGCTGGAAACGACATTCCAGCGAACGATTCGCGTGAAGGCGTTGTCCGGCAGCGTCAGAATGGTAGGGGACAAGGATAAAATACGTCAGCTGTTCGTCATATTGCTCGACAATGCTATTAAGTATTCCAAAGAGCCGATAGACATCTCCATCACCCTGATTAAAAATATCGTTCAAATTGAAGTGAAGGATAAAGGCATAGGCATACCAGAGAAAGAAATACCCCATCTGTTCGAGCGCTTCTATCGCGTTGACGGTGCGAGAAGCAGAACGACAGGAGGAGTGGGGCTCGGGCTTTCGATTGCCAAGCGGATTGTGGATTTGCATGAAGGCAAGATTGATGTATTCAGTCTGAAAGACCTGGGTACGACGATTACTTTACAGTTCAAGCAAAGAAAGTAACGAAGAGATAGAGTGTCTCGTAAGTTGGAGATGCTCTATATTTTTTTGCGGAAATGGAGATGCTAACAAGCAAAGTGTAACAAGTATCGCCGTCCTTATAACCTGACGAATACGGTCGCACTAACAACGAGAGGGGGAATTGGGATGGTTTTTTATTTGGCTATGGTCATCATTCTTCTGTTCGTCGTGTGGGGAGTTCTGATGCCGGAGCAGCTGTCTGAGGTAGCCAACATCGTATTCCAGTTTACCATACATCAATTCGGGTGGTTTTACTTGATGGTCATGTTCGGTTTCCTCATCTTCTCCATCGTTCTGGCATTCGGAAAGTATGGCAATATTAAGCTTGGAGACGATGATGACGATCCGGAGTATTCCATGATCGCCTGGTTCGCCATGCTGTTCAGTGCGGGAATGGGGATTGGCCTTGTGTTCTGGGGAGTGGCGGAGCCGTTGTCTCATTATATGACGCCGCCTGAGGGGATCGCTGGAGGAACCGCTGAAGCGGCGCGTACGGCAATGAGGTATTCCTTCTTTCATTGGGGACTTCATCCGTGGGCTATCTATACGATTGTAGGTTTGACACTGGCGTATCATCAATTTCGGAAAGGAAGAAAGAGCCTAATCAGCGCCACATTCTACCCGCTTATCGGGGATAAAGTGGATGGACCGATTGGGAAAGGGATTGATGTGCTGACCATTATAGCGACAGCATTCGGCGTAGCGACGTCGCTTGGGCTGGGCGCGCTTCAAATTAATGGCGGTCTTAGCGCGCTGTTCGATGTTCCCCATTCGGCTGTGACACAATTATGGATTATTATCATTGTGACAGTCCTGTTTTTGACGTCCAGCTTGCTTGGCGTAGACCGAGGCATTAAAATTTTAAGCACGACGAATTTATATATTGCTTTTTTCATGCTGCTGTTCGTCTTTCTCGTAGGACCGACCGCCTTTCTGCTGGATACATTAACGAACACGCTCGGCTCATACGTGCAGAATCTGGTGCAAATGAGCCTTCGCTTATCCCCGTTCTCCCAGGATACATGGATCGGCAACTGGACGCTGTTCTATTGGGCTTGGTGGATCGCTTGGGCACCGTTCGTTGGCACGTTCATTGCCCGCGTCTCTAAAGGCCGAACGATCAAAGAATTTATTTTAGGCGTGCTGATTGTTCCGACACTGCTCAGCTTCGTATGGTTCTCCATCTTCGGAGGAATGGGACTTCATCTGGAACGGGATACGGGCATCGCTATCGCGCAAGCTGCGCAAGAGGACGTAACCTCTGCTTTGTTCATCACTCTAGACCAGCTTCCGTTCGGAGCAATCTCCTCAATATTCGCGATACTGCTTATTGTCATCTTCTTCATTACATCGGCTGATTCGGCAACGTTCGTGCTTGGTATGCTGTCCAAGGGAGGGGATCCCAACCCTGGCGCAGTACCGAAGCTGGTATGGGGAGTGCTTCAATCGACTGTCGCCATCGTGCTGCTTATTAGCGGAGGACTTGCCGGATTGCAGACCGCGTCCATCGTAGCTGCGCTTCCGTTCGCGATTATTATCGTCGGCATGTGCGTGGCGCTGCTGAAGAGCTTGCGCGAAGAAGACAGACAGAGGAGAATTCGCGAGAGGAAGCGCCAGAGAAAGCTGGATGAGTTAATCGATTGATCGCTTGACGATTGCTCGTTGTTCCTGTATGATGTAACTGTTGTAATTTTAAGGGGGAAATTTAATGTTTGCGAGTGTTCTTAACTCTTAATTGGATATGATCACAGTGGAAATAAGCTTCTGCGTGCGTATGCATCATTTGGGATGTTATACTCTATTGCCTTGGCTTTATTTCACTGTCTGATCCCATGAGTTGAGAACATGTGGATTTCCGCCTGCATTCATTTTGATGACGGCCCAATCACCGTGCTCTTGGAGCACGGTTTTTTTATTTCCTTTCGCTTGCGGTTACGGTTCGATTAATTTCGCCTTGCCGGAGGTGTAAGAGGGAGGGACGTCAGATGGATATGAACAGGACAGGAACGCGCCCGCGTTCTTGTCCTGTTTTTTCATTTTCAAAGGAGGTATAAACCATGAACACAGCATCACTGGTCAAACTGGAATATAACAAACTGATCGAACAATTGGCAGGCATGACCATGTCTGGCGAAGGGAAAAAGCTGGCCCAAAGTATGAAGCCAAGCATACAATATGAGCAAATTGCTGCTTGGCAAAGGGAAACGAACGAAGCGTTACAATTACTGGTAAGCGGAGCCAGCATTCCGATCTCTGCGATGGAAGGGATTGAACCGTTCCTGTCACTGCTCGGTAAAGGAAAAATATATCATGAGACAGAGCTGGAGCAGCTGGCGGTGTGGCTCGGCTCGATCGCTCAGATGAAAAAGTATATGAACAGCAAGCGGGAACTGGCGCCGACGATTGCATCCTATGCTGATTCCATGCATGATTGTCCAGCGCTGCGGCAGGAACTTGCAAGATGCATCCGGTTCGGTCAGTTGACGGACGATGCAAGTGCGGATCTAGGTTATATTCGCAGGCAAATATACGGTACAGAGGATAAAATCGAACGTAAAATGCAGCATTCGCTTGGCAAATATCGCAGCTCCCTGCAAGAAGGAATTATTAGCAGGCGCGGCGGACGATACGTGCTGTCCGTGAAGAAGTCGCTTCGAAAAAATGTGCCAGGCGTGGTGCTGGATGAATCCGCAAGCGGACAGACGATATTCGTCGAGCCACTGGACGTGGCCGAACTGCAGACGGAGCTAAGCCAATGGAGAGCGACCGAGGAGAGGGAAAGAACATCTGTACTGGCGATGCTGTCTGAGCTGGCGTCCCAATATGAGAATATGCTTACGCTTAATGTGCAGGCGATGGCTTCGTTCGACTTCATTACCGCCAGGGCAAAGCTGTCAAGAAGTTACGAAGGAAAGCTTGTGCGTCTGACCGACAAGCCGACGATAAGACTATTATCGGCAAGGCATCCGCTTCTGGGACGGGACTGCGTGCCGCTTACAGTAGAGCTTGGCGTGCACTGGAGGCAGCTTATCATAACAGGACCAAATACAGGAGGAAAGACGGCAACATTAAAGACCATAGGTTTGTTGGCGCTTATGAATCAATCGGGACTGCTTATTCCCGCAGATCCCGAAAGCGAGCTCGGAATATTCCGGCACATTATTGCAGACTTGGGCGATGGTCAAAGTTTGGAGCAATCGCTAAGCACGTTCTCTTCCCATGTTACGGTGCTGAAGGAGATGGTGGACATGGCTGATTCACGCTCCCTCCTGCTAATGGATGAGATGGCTGCCGGTACAGATCCGTCCGAAGGAATTGCGCTCTCTGTCGCTATATTGGAATTGCTGCTCGAGAGACAGTCGCTGGTTGCCGCAACAACTCATTTTAATGAAATAAAGACGTTCGCATCTGCAACGGAAGGCTGCCAGAACGGCCGAATGGCATTTGATCCCGCTACGCTCAGACCCCTATATCGTCTGGAAATCGGAAAAGCTGGAGACAGCCACGCCTTCGCAATCGCAAGGCGATTCGGACTGCCGGAACGAATCATGGAGCGTGCGGAGTGGTTACTGGAGCGCAAGCGAATTAAGGGAGAAAGTAATGATGAACAACGAAGCGATTCCTTCGCGAAGCTGCTGAGCCAATCGAAGCAGCCTGACGTAGCTGAAGAGGCGAAGCGGGCGAAAGAGAAGTCGGAGCCGAAGCGAAACGAAAAGAGGCGAAAACCGACCGAGAAAACGTTCCAGAAGGGAGATGTCGTATGGATCTATCCGCTCAAACGCACCGGCGTCGTGTACCGATCGGCAGATGAACGGGGGAATGTCATCGTGCAAGTGAAGGGGGAGAAACTGTCCTTCAATCAGAAGCGTCTGAATCATTATATTAGGAGTGAGAAGCTGTACCCGGAGCAATACGATCTGGATATTGTGTTCGAATCCAAGGCGAATCGGAAGGCGCGCCATCAGATGAGCCGCAAGCATGTGGAAGGGCTGCAAATTGTGACGCCGCCTGATGATGAGTATTCGTAATTTCGGCTTGCAAGCTTGCTAATCGCGGCTTTGAATGACGATAAGTCTGCCGCTCGACAGCTGAACGGTACCCGATTGTTCCAGCAGGACATTGCTGATGCCCAGAGATTGCCCGACGGTCAGGGTGGCGTCTTGAAGCGGATATTGAAATCCGGATAACGTGATACCGGTCACCTCTTGGCTTAAGGGCAGCAAGGATATCGTATTGTAGGAGCCGCGCTGAATGGCGGAAGCAGACGAGATCACGCGAATCTCATTATGTTCATCGATGATTTTCGCTTCAATGCCGTTCTCATCCGCTAGGGCAAGCAAATGGACGTTGGCGAGTGTGTGATCGAATCGGGTGCCCATCGCGCCAAGTAGAACGATTTCCCGAGGCTGCATGGTCATCGCATATTGAAAGGCCATCTCGGTGTCGGTGTAGTCTTTGTCTACAGGATCGCAGGAGATGACTGAGGGGCAGGCTTTCCGAATTCGGGCTATCTCTTCATCTGTAATGGAATCGAAATCACCGATGGCCACATTCGGGATTATTCCTCTGTCCAACAGGAAGGCGGCCCCGCTGTCCGCTCCGATTAGAATGGCGTCTTCGGACAGGTGGCGAAGAACCCAGTCTCCCAGCGTGCCTCCTGTTACGATAATGATCGTAGAGTTCATATGACGTTTCCTCATCCTTTCTTACTGGCGCATATCCATGCATATCAGTATATCGCTTGTCTCAAGTTGCGACAATCTATGCAGGGGTAATGACAGAAAAATGTCGTTGCGAAACTGCGATGAGGGGACTACAATGTATAAAGTGTAAAGTGTATGGAACAAAGCAGCTGATTGCAGAATGGGATAAGGGAGCGGTGTTAAAGCTGTGAGCATGGACATTTTCAACATATTCAGCTTAATCGGCACAATTGCGTTTGCTGTCAGCGGCGCGATGGTCGCCATGGAAGAGGAATATGATATTTTAGGCGTTTACGTACTGGGACTTGTCACCGCTTTTGGAGGCGGCGTCGTTCGCAACTTGCTGATTGGCGTACCTGTGACTACTTTGTGGAGCCAAGGATATCTGCTCGTTACGGCAACCGTGTTCATTACTGTCGCTTTCATCCTGCCTATTAGATGGATATTACGCTGGCGTCGAAGTGAAGTGTTTTTCGATGCGATCGGCTTATCCGCCTTCGCAGTGCAAGGCGCACTGTATGCCACTGAGATGAATCATCCGCTCAGCGCTGTAATGGTCGCTGCTATGTTGACCGGCATTGGCGGAGGTATTATTCGTGATGTGCTAGCAGGCCGCAAGCCGCTTGTGCTGCGCGATGAGATTTATGCCGTCTGGGCGATTATTGCAGGGCTCGTCATCGGTCTAGGTTGGTTCAGTACGCCGCTGATGCTGCTGCTTCTGTTCGTAGCGGTGACTACGTTCCGGATATTGTCGGTACATTATAAGTGGAAGCTGCCGCGGCGATCCTTGAAAGGGGCGTTTGCAGCGTCGAACGCCAAGAGACGGCGTTTCTTAACGAATAATGAGAAGAGAGGCTTGAATCATGAAGAATAAGTCAGCGATATTGTTTGTATGCCTTGGCAATATATGCCGTTCGCCGATGGCGGAAGCGGTCATGCGCCAGATGATTGCCCATGAGGGATTGACGGATAGCCTATCGGTTGATTCAGCAGGAACGGGAGATTGGCATATCGGTCGGCCTCCGCATGAAGGGACGCAAGGTGAGCTGAACAAGCACGGGGTATCCTTTGCGGGCATGAAGGCAAGGCAGGTGACAGAGTCAGATTTTGATTCTTTCCAATACATCGTGGCGATGGATACGAAGAATCTGGCCGACGTGAAGAAGCTGCGGAAGGATCGGGAAATCGGCGGTCTTCTAGAAAGGGGAGCTCATGTGCGCCTGTTCACGTTCATGGAGCTGCTGCCTCATCACGGCATTATGGATGTGCCGGATCCTTACTACGAAGGGAACTTCCCTTATGTGTACGAGCTGGTGGAAGAGGGATGCAGGGAACTGCTCCGCATGATAAAAGCTGACCTGAAGAGCGTTTAATTCGCTCCTACGGTCAGCTTTTTTCTTATTCAACTTCGATGAAGTGCTTTAGTGCATCCGGAACATCCTTCTGCCAATATCCCCATTGATGCTTGCCGTCTCGCTCCTCGTAGTACATATGCGCTCCTCTTTGCTCCAGCAAGGCCTTCGCATTGCGATTCAGCTCTACGAAGTCGAATATTCCTCGATCGGTCTCAAATGCCGTCTCTTGCAAGCCGATAATCATATAGAGGGAGAGCCAGCTCAAATCATCGCATTCCGCAATAATCTGCTGCGATACGGGATAGAATGCGCCTGAGAGCGATATGATGCGCGTAAATAGTTGTGGGTATGAGAGTGCGACATGAAGGGATACGCTCCCGCCGAGCGAGTCTCCCGCGAGAAGTCGGTCTTCCTTGCTGCGACGTGCAGCGAATCTTTCCTCGATGAAAGGTACGAGCTCTTCACCGAAGAAAAGAACGTATGCTGCGTGACGGCTGCCGTCCGGCGCATATTCTTCCGTGCGCACGGATTTGTCCACATCCACCCCTACAATGATGAACGGTTCCAATCCTTCGTCGAGAATAAGCGCAGTGGCTGATGTTGCAATTCTTCCGAAATTGAAGAAGTCCTCACCATCCTGGCAGTAGACAACTGGATAACTTAGCAATTCATTATAGCCCGGCGGTAGGAAGACACGTAGATTGCGATTCCCCTCGGATAAATATTTACTAGGTACCGTCTCTTTTAATATGGTGCGTTTCAAATAACGTTGATCGGTCATCGTATTGACTCCTTTACACTTCGTTGAATGGAATAACGTCGTAGTGGGTAAACAATAGTAAGGTAACCCCGAATCTCCCTTGTATTATCCTGTTATATTCAAATATAATGCCTGTAGCATATACAATTACTTAACATAATGAGCGGAATCGGTGAAAAAATGGGGTCTTTTTCGTTTTTTGCTTTGACCGCGTTCCTTAAACAGGTTTATAATAATTCTATAACAGAGGGTAGTGTTTTTCAAATATTTAGATTGAGGTGAGTGTTCAAGATGAGCAAACTGCCATATGAAGTGCAATCGGAGCCGGTAACACCATTATCCGTGCTGTCGCTTGATGGAGACATAGAGAATCCGGACATGATGCCGGACTTGACTGACGAGCAATTGAAAGAAATTATGTATCGCATGGTATTCACAAGAACATGGGACGAGCGAGCTGTGAACCTCGGCCGCCAAGGGCGCCTTGGATTCTATGCGCCTGTATCCGGTCAGGAAGCGTCTATGGTCGGCAGTGAATACGCACTGAACAAGGACGATTTTATTTGCCCGGGCTATCGCGATATGCCGCAGCTCGTATGGCATGGCCTGCCTCTGTACCAGGCGTTCCTATATTCCCGCGGCCATCAGCATGGCGGACAAATTCCGGAAGATGTACATGTGCTGATGCCTCAAATTATTATCGGCGCACAAATTCTTCACGCTACTGGCGTTGCAATGGCATTTAAGAAGAAGGGCGAGAAGCGCGTAGCCATTACTTACACGGGCGATGGCGGTTCCTCCGAGGGCGATTTCTATGAAGGTCTTAATTTTGCTGGGGTGTACAAGCTGCCGGTCATTTATGCTGTTCAGAATAATGGCTATGCGATTACGACGCCATTCGCTAAGCAGACGGCTGCGCAATCCATCGCTCATAAAGCGGTTGCCGCCGGTATCGCTGGCGTTCAAGTGGACGGCATGGACGTGCTGGCTGTGGTCAAAGCCGTTCAGGAAGCTGCCGAGCGCGGTCGCAATGGCGAAGGCGCGACGCTGATCGAAATGCTCACTTATCGCTTCCGTCCGCATTCCATGGCTGACGATGCGACCAAATATCGCACGAAGGAAGAAGAGGCGGAATGGGCGCAGAAGGATCCGCTTATTCGATTCGGCAAGTTCCTGGAGAAGAAGGGACTGTGGAGCGAAGAGGATACGAACCGCGTGAAGGAAGAAGCGAAGGCAACGGTTAATGAGCATATCAAGAAAGCGGAAGCGACAGAGAAAATGACGGTCTCCGGCCTCATTGACTCCATGTTCGAAACGACGCCGCAGCATCTTGAAGAGCAGAAAGCCGATTTTCAGTAGAAGGGGAGGAATAGGGAATCATGGCTCAAATGAATATGTTGGAAGCAATTCGCGATGCGATGCGCATAGAGTTGAAACGGGATTCGAATGTAGTAATTTTCGGTGAGGATGCAGGGAAAGTTGGCGGGGTATTCCGTGTGACGGAAGGACTGCAGGAGGAGTTCGGAGAGGATCGCGTCTTCGATACGCCGCTTGCGGAATCCGCTATCGCAGGTATGGCTGTCGGTATGGGTATTCAAGGCTTCCGTCCCATTGCCGAAATCCAGTTCGTTGGCTTTATCTATGAAGCGTTGGACCAAATGTTCGTACAAGCGGCGCGCATGCGCTATCGTTCCGGCGGACGCTACAACTCGCCGATCGTATTCCGCACGCCGTTCGGCGGCGGTGTGAAAGCGGCTGAGCTGCATACGGATTCACTGGAAGGTCTTGCGATTCAGACGCCGGGCATCAAGGTCGTCATACCTTCCAATCCGTATGATGCGAAGGGCTTGATGACGGCGGCGATTCGCGATAATGATCCGGTCTTCTTCATGGAGCATCTGAACTTGTACCGCGCATTCCGCGCAGACGTGCCGGAAGGCGAGTATACAGTAGAGATCGGTAAAGCGAATGTTGTGCGCGAAGGCAGTGATGTGACGATTCTGGCTTACGGCATGATGGTGCATACCGCTCAGAAAGCTGCGGACGAACTAGAGAAGAATGGCGTGAAAGCGGAAGTAATTGACCTTCGTACGCTTATGCCGCTCGATATCGATACGATTGTCGCTTCCATTCAGAAGACAAATCGTTGCATTGTCGTACAGGAAGCTCAAAAAACATCGGGAGTAGCCGCAGAAATTATCGCACAGATCAACGAGAAGGCAATACTACATCTTGAAGCTCCAGTATTGCGAGTAGCAGGACCGGATACGGTATACCCGTTCGCGCAAATCGAGGATCAATGGCTTCCTTCTCCGGCACGCATCATAACAGCAGTCAATAAAGTACTGGAATTCTAAAATAACGATAACGTATGGCTCACATGAAGAATGAGGAGGTTGATATCGGTGGCAAAATTCGATTACCGATTCCCCGAGCTTGGCGAAGGATTGCACGAGGGTGAAATTATTAAAGTGCTCATCCAACCGGGCGCAACTGTAACAGACGACGATATTATTATGGAAGTGCAGAACGACAAAGCAATCGTAGAGGTTCCTTGTCCTGTAAACGGAAAAGTGCTGGAAGTGCTCGTAAAGGACGGACAGGTATGTCATGTCGGCGAAGTCGTCGCCATTATTGATGTGGAAGGCGAGCTGCCGGAGCAAGCGGAGCCGGTTGCTGAAGAAGCGCCTCAGGCGGAGCAATCTGCTACTCCTGCTGCTGATGCAGCGCCTGCAGCTCCAGCTGCAAGCGAAGCGGCGAAGGAAGCGACTGGTCCCGTATTGGCAACTCCAAGCGTGCGCAAATATGCTCGCGAGAAAGGTGTAGATCTGAAGCAAGTAACGGGAACAGGCAAGAATGGTCGCATTACTCGCGAGGACGTGGACGGCTTCGGAGGCGCTCCTGCAGCGCAAGAAGCACCGGCAGCTGATGTCCAGTCGAATGTGTCGAAGGCGGAAGCAACAACTGCGGCACCGGCTGCAGCCGGGACGCCATATCGTCCGGAGGAGCGTGAGCCGTTCAAAGGCATTCGCAAAGTGATTGCCGGCGCGATGTCCAAATCGGTATACACTGCTCCGCATGTTACCATTATGGATGAAGTCGACGTGACGGAACTGGTTGCCCTTCGCTCCAAATATAAGCCTTACGCAGAACAGAAAGGCTCCAAGCTTACTTATCTGCCGTTCATCGTGAAGGCTCTTGTCGCAGCATGCCGCGAGTTCCCAATTATGAACTCTACGCTGGATGAGGCCAATCAGGAAATTGTATATCGCAAATATTATAATGTCGGTATCGCGACGGATACAGACAACGGACTGATCGTACCTGTCGTAGAAGACGCCGATCGCAAGAGCATCTTCATGATTGCCGACAAAATTCGTGACCTTGCCGTTCGCGGACGTGACGGCAAGCTGGCTCCGAACGAGCTGAAGGGCAGCACGATATCGATCACCAACATCGGCTCTGCTGGCGGTATGTTCTTCACACCGGTGATCAATTTCCCTGAAGTGGCCATCCTCGGCACGGGACGTATCTCGGAGAAAGCGATTGTACGCGACGGTGAACTGGTAGCGGCACCTGTCATGGCTCTGTCACTCAGCTTCGATCATCGTCTTATCGACGGAGCTACGGCGCAATACTTTATGAATCATATTAAACAGCTTCTGGCTCAGCCTGAACTGTTCATCATGGAGGTATAAAAAATGGTAGTAGGCGATGCTTCTCTTGATATCGATACACTGGTCATTGGTGCCGGTCCCGGCGGTTACGTAGCTGCAATTCGCGCTGCACAACTTGGTCAGAACGTTCTAGTAGTAGATAAAGAAAATGTAGGCGGCGTGTGCTTGAACGTGGGCTGTATTCCGTCCAAAGCGCTTATCTCCGCCGCGCATCAGTACGAGTCCGTCAGCCATGCTTCCGACTTCGGTATAGAAGTCGGCGAAGCGAAGGTGAACTTCGGCAAAGTGCAAGAGTTCAAAAACGGCATCGTGAAGAAATTGACTGGCGGAGTCGCGTCCTTGCTTAAAGCGAACAAGGTGCAATACTTTAACGGCGAAGTCATGTTCATTAATGAGAATGAAGCGCGTGTATTCAACGATCAGGAAGCTCCGCGCTATCGCTTCAAAAACTGTATTATCGCTACCGGCTCGCGTCCGATTGAGCTGAAGGCATTCCCGTTCGGCGAGCGCATTCTGTCGTCTACTGGCGCATTGTCCTTGTCTGAAATTCCGAAGAGCCTGGTCGTAATCGGCGGCGGCTACATCGGCATCGAGCTTGGCCAGATGTATGCGAAGTTCGGAACGAAGGTAACGGTCATCGAAGGCTCCGACACGATTCTGCCGGGCTTCGACAAAGATGTGTCGCAAGTTGTAGCTAAGAAGCTGAAAGGTGCCGGAGTAGACGTCGTTACTGGAGCGCAAGCGAAAGGCGCTGACGCGACGGACAAAGAGGTTACGGTGACGTACACAGTAGGCGACAAAGAAGAGAAAGTTGTAGCAGATTATCTGCTCGTTACTGTAGGCCGTCGTCCGAATACGGACGGCGAGCTAGGACTGGACCTGATCGGTGTGAAGACGACAGACCGCGGCCTTGTGGAAATCGATGAGCAGTGCCGCACAAGCATTCCGCATATTTTTGCCATCGGCGATATTACGGCTGGTCCAGCACTCGCTCACAAGGCTATGTACGAAGGTCGCGTAGCGGCTGAAGTTATCGCGGGACAGCCGAGCGCTGTCGATTATAAGTGCGTGCCTGCTGTATGCTTCTCCGATCCGGAATGCGCAAGCGTAGGGCTCAGCGAGAATGAAGCGAAGGGCGCCGGTCACAACGTGAAGATTGGCAAGTTCCCATTCGCAATTAATGGTCGCGCCATGTCTCTTAACGCGACTGAAGGCTTCGTGAAGCTGATCTCCGATGCGGATAACGGGCTTGTGCTTGGCGCGCAAATTGTAGGGCTGGAAGCTTCCAATATGATCGCTGAGATTGCGCTCGGCATCGAGATGGGCGCTACGCTGGAAGACATCGCGCTCACGATCCATGCGCATCCTACGCTTGGCGAGATCGTACTGGATGCTGCCGAAGTGGCACTGGGCCATCCGATCCATACGGTGAGCAAGTAATTGATAAATTTTATGGGCGAAGAGGTCACGCAGCTTGCGAGCTGCGGGGCCTTTTTGCATATACTGTAGAGGTAATCGCTAGCGAATCATTAAACGGTCCAGGGAGGGAATAACGATAGAGAATATAGAGATAAAGAAAGCTTCCGATTCGCGAACCATCATGACACAGCTAATCTTCCCGTCAGATACAAATCATCACGATACGATGTTCGGCGGGAAGCTAATGGAATATATGGATAAAGCGGCGGCTATCGCCGCGATGCGCCATGCCCGTATGCGAGTCGTTACCGCATCGACCGACAGTCTGGATTTCCTGGCTCCTATTCGCGTGGGGGAAGTCATCGAGATAGAAGCTTTCGTAACCTGGACCAGTCGAAGCTCTATGGAGATCTATGTATCTGTTACCTCCGAAAATTTATATACGGGCAGCCGCACAGTAACAGTTACAGCGTTTTTCACATTTGTAGGGTTGGACGAGCACGGCAAGCCGGCTCCAGTTCCAGGCGTACAGCCGGAGAGCGAACTGGAGCGTTCACTCTACATCTCCGCACCTGGCAGACATCAGCTGAGGAAGAAAAGAAAACAGGACAGGATATTGGATAGATGATATAATGGTTTCTACTTTGTCAAAATGAAGTTATGAAGTAAGGAGGCGAGGGGCATGACCACAAGTGAACAGGCCTATTTGCAATTGCTGAAGGATGTGCTTGAACAGGGAGTGAGGAAGGATGACCGAACCGGTACGGGAACGATCTCGCGATTCGGTTATCAGATGCGCTTTCCTCTTCAGGACGGGTTCCCGCTGCTGACTACTAAACGGGTACCGTTTCGCCTCATCGCCAGTGAGCTGCTGTGGTTTATGAAGGGCGATACGAACATACGCTACTTGCTCCAGAACAACAATGGGATCTGGAATGAGTGGGCGTTCAAAAGATGGGTGGAAAGCAAGGAGTACAATGGTCCCGATATGACGGATTTCGGATTGCGCTCGCAAAGGGATGAAGCTTTCGCGCGCAAATATGAGGAAGAGATGGAAAGCTTCACGCATCGAGTCCTACATGATGACGAATTCGCCAGAACATACGGCGAGCTCGGCGACGTATACGGCAAGCAATGGCGTCAGTGGCGTACGTCGCAAGGAGAGTATATCGACCAGTTGAAGGACGTTATCGAAGCGATCAAGACGAATCCGGACTCCAGAAGACTCATCGTGACGGCATGGAATCCCGAGGATATCCCGTCTATGGCTCTTCCACCGTGTCACACAATGTTCCAGTTCTACGTATCGGAAGGCAACCTGTCCTGCCAGCTATATCAACGCAGCGGTGATATCTTCCTGGGCATTCCATTCAACATCGCCAGCTACGCTCTGCTGACTCATCTCATCGCGCATGAGTGCGGGCTTGGCGTGGGTGATTTCGTGCATACGATTGGCGATGCGCATATATACAGCAATCACATCGAGCAGATTGAAATTCAGCTGTCGAGAGAGCCAAGAGAATTGCCTAAGTTGATTCTGAACAGCGACAAGCGATCAATATTCGACTTCGAGCTTGACGATATGCGGGTAGTTCAATATGAACCGCATCCCTCCATTAAAGCTCCTGTAGCCGTCTAATGGGAGAAAGGATGTATGTCGAATGACAGTAACACTTATCGCGGCAATGGACCGCAACCGTGTCATCGGACAAGGGAATGCCATGCCCTGGCATCTGCCTGCGGAGATGGCTTACTTCAGACGTATGACGACAGGCAAGACGGTGTTGATGGGTCGCAAGACGTTCGAATCCATCGATAGCAAGCCGCTGCCGAATCGGCGGAACATTATACTGACCAGACAGCAAGGGATGGTATTCGATGGCTGTGATGTCGTCCATTCCGTTCAGGAAGCTCTCACTCATTGTGACTCGGATGAGCTGATGGTGATCGGCGGAGGAGAAGTATACGATCTGATGCTTCCTTATGCAGACACGGTATTGCTTACTCACGTGGAGACGGAGATTGAGGGAGGCGACACTACTTTTCCTGAGCTGCCGTCCGGACTATGGCGCGTGGCGAATTCCGAATTTCGGGCAGCCGATGAAAAAAATGCATATGCCTTCACATTCGTTACCTATAAGCGCATCAATGCTGGCAACTAAACAAGAGATTGCCAATCGACGAACAATTCGTCATAAAGTGCAAATGATTGTGCGGAAAATGCATTATCAATCTAAACAATGAAATGGTATCATGTTATAATATATTGAGATTATGATATGGACACAAAGGGATTGATAATTGGCATACGGGAAATAGGGATGGAGGAAACGCGAGCATGTCAACACCAACTGGTTTTATGGAGTATCAACGTGAACTGCCGGCAGACCGCGATCCGTTAGAGCGCATCAAAGACTGGAACGAGTTCCACAAGCACTTCTCCGACGAGCAACTGCGGACACAGGGCGCGCGCTGTATGGATTGCGGAACACCCTACTGTCATACGGGGATGGAGCTAGCGGGAACGGTATCGGGCTGTCCGGTGAACAATCTCATTCCGGAATGGAACAACTTAATTTATAGAGGATTGTGGCGCGAGGCGTTGGAGCGTCTGCACAAAACGAATAACTTTCCTGAGTTCACTGGCCGCGTATGTCCTGCCCCATGCGAGGGCTCATGCACGGTAGGACTCATCGGCGAGCCGGTGACGATCAAAACGATCGAACAAGCGATCATTGAGCGCGGCTTCCAGGAAGGCTGGGTCGTAGCACAGCCCCCGAAGGCGCGCACGGGCAAGCGCGTAGCTGTAGTGGGCTCTGGTCCTGCAGGCATGGCCGCCGCCGCACAACTGAACAAAGCAGGACATTCCGTTACCGTCTATGAAAGAGATGATCGTATTGGTGGGCTATTGACATACGGAATTCCGACCATGAAGCTGGAGAAGGATGTCGTGCAGCGCCGCGTAGATTTGCTGGTGCAGGAAGGTGTAGAGTTCATTACAGGCACCGAGATCGGAAAGGATATTCCAGCTAGCGAGCTTGTGGAGAAGTATGATGCCGTCGTCATGTGCGTTGGTGCGACGAAAGCGCGCAATGTGGAGATGGAAGGCCGCAGCTTGAATGGCATTCATATGGCGATGGACTACTTGAATGGTACGATCAAGAGCTATCTGGACTCCGGGCTTCAGGACGACAACTATATCTCGGCGAAGGACAAGGACGTTATCGTCATCGGCGGCGGGGATACGGGGACGGACTGCGTAGCCACAGCGCTTCGCCACGGTTGCAAGTCTGTCACGCAATTCGGCACCCATGCGAAAGCACCGCTGGAGCGTGATCAAGTGAGCAATCCTTGGCCTCAATTCCCGAACGTCTATACGCTGGATTACGCGCAAGAGGAAGCCAAAGCTCTATATGGTGAGGATCCGCGTGCGTTCTCCGTCTTAACGAAGAAGTTCGTAGGAGATGAGAACGGCAATCTAAAGGAACTGCATACCGTTCAAATTCAACGTGTTGTAGACGAAACGGGACGGAAGATTTACAATGAAATTCCGGGAACGGAGAAGGTGTGGCCTGCAGATCTCGTCTTGATTGCAGTAGGCTTCGAAGGACCGGAAACAACGATTATCGAGCAGCTTGGATTGGAACAAGACCGTCGTTCTAATGTGAAAGCGGCATACGGCGACTATCGCACGAACGTAGACAAAGTGTTCGCAGCGGGAGATATGCGTCGCGGTCAAAGCCTTGTCGTATGGGCAATTAATGAAGGCCGCGAAGCAGCCCGCGAAGTGGACAAATATTTGATGGGAAGCTCCATGCTTCCTTGACCGGTTTTTCCATTCCATTTCTAGAAGCACTAGAAGCGCCCGACGGGCGCTTTTCTTGTCGTTCTACGATAATTTCGCTAGATGATTAGGGGGGATTAATGTGATTAAATACGGATTAGACCGCATCACGGAATTGGAATTCCTCGGCTTTACACCCCGAGTTGAGCGCCGAGACGGGCAATGGATCGATATTGTGCTGCAGCCGGAGCTGGCTGAAGCGACGCCTGCGCCCGATGATTTGATCCACTTCACGATTCTGGTCATCTGTACGCACGATGGCACGATTGTACAGATGGTGCCGCAGGATGAAGACTGTGACTGCGAGTACGGATTCACAGTAGGGGAGAAAGAACAGATTGCAACATATGTATCTAGTGAAGGTATTCAAAGGCAAGTTGCAAATGTTGCTGAACATTAAGCAGGAAGGTTGTGGTAGAATCGATGTGAGATGACGTGTAGGGGAGAGGAAGCATGTCATGAACGCCGACAATGCCTATGTGCTTACGGACAAGGATGTCAATCGAATTCGAAGCTATGTACACGCCAAGTATGCCGCTGCTCCACAGGAGAAGCGGGCGGAAATTGTAGCCGATGCGATCAAGCGCATCATCTATCGGGGCTTGCCTGAATTCAAAGCGGATGTCCGCCAACGAATGACAGCAACCTTAATACGAACGACCGTGCTGGAACAACTGCGCCCCGTCTCCAGAAGTGACATCCTGGAGCTGTGTCGGACGCTTGACCAGCAGGATGAAGAGATTGCGGCTCCATTGCGACGATGGATGAACAGGTCGTCTATGGCTGGAGCATGCATGGAGACTGCCAATTCCGCTATTGCCGAGGATATCCCGTTGCACGGGGCAAGCGTGGTGATATCTGGTATAAGACGAAAGCGATTGTTACTGTATGGCGCGCTCAGTCTTAGTCTGCTATCCGCAGTTCTGATGTATGGATGGTCGTTGAATGAATCGCCGTCTGCTCCTGCATTATTACAGTCGACGACCGAGCAGCATCAGATCGAGCATGCCGTGCAAAGGGCTGTGAATGAATTGCCCTCGGAATTGCAATACACACCGGTGGATGAAGAAAGGCTGGCCGCTTTCCTGAAGAAGCGAAACTCGATGCTTGCTGATCCGGAGTATATGGACCCCATTATCGCCGCTGCGGAGCAGTTCAATATTCATCCGTTGCTGCTGTTCGCAGTTACCGGACAAGAGCAGGCATTCGTGCCGCGTTCGCATGAACGGGCAGAGGAGATTGCGAATAACCCCTTCAATGTATTTCATAGCTGGCAACAGTTCAATACATCGATAAAGGAGTCGGCAGAGATTGCATCCCGGACGATTGTGCGATTGAGCAAGGACAAGCCGAAGCATACGGACCCCATCGCATGGATCAACCGCGAATATGCTGAAGATCCCAATTGGTCGAAGGGCGTATCCTCCATACTCCGATCTATGATGGCTTATATGGAGAAGCCCCATGATGAGGTCAGCCCATAACAGCTAAGGGAGCGAAGTGTATATTGAAGACATTGATTATTGCCGAGAAGCCGGATATGGGACGCAATATTGCGGCGGCGATCGAGCCTCGTGCGAAGAACAACAGAACATATCTGGAAGGCGAACAATACATCATAACGTGGGCGATTGGCCACCTGGTTGGCCTTGCAGAGCCAGACGCTTATGACGATAAATATAAAAAGTGGAGCTTGTCTCATTTGCCGATTATACCCGATGCGTTCAAGCTAATTGCGAATCGGAAGACGAAGGATCAGTTAACGGTCATCAAGAGTCTAGCGAAGCGCTGCGGCAAGCTCATCAATGCTTGCGATGCGGGGAGGGAAGGGCAGTATATCTTCTCGCTTATCCAGAGATATCTGAAGTTGACGCAGCCCGTTCAGCGGTTATGGATCTCCGACTTGACAGCGGAGACGATCCAGCGCGGATTCAGGGAACTGAAGGACGGTGCGGAATACGACAATCTGACCAAAGCGGCATCAGCGCGCAGCGAGGCGGACTGGCTGATCGGCATGAACGGCTCGCGAGCGTTCACGACGAGACATAACGTGCTGCTGTCTGTCGGCAGAGTGCAGACGCCTGTGCTTGCGCTCGTCTACGACCGCCAGAAGGAGATTGAAGCGTTCAACTCCTTGACTTATTATGTGCTGGAAGCTCAATTCGAGACGGAATTGATTACATACAGAGGGATCTGGCAAGGAGAGAGGCTGCAGGATGCAGAGCGTGCAGGCAAGCTGGCGGAGAAGGTGCAGGGCAAGCCCGGCACTGTCGTCTCCTATGAGGTCAAGGATGTGAAGGAATATCCATTCAAGCTCTATGACTTGACGCTTCTGCAGCGCGAGGCGAACGCGAAGCTCGGATTTCCAGCGAAGAAGACGCTTGATCTTGCGCAGTCGCTGTACGAGAAGCATAAGGTGATCACTTATCCCAGAACGAACTCCAACTTCGTCACGGAGCAGAATATACCGGAGATGCATGCTGCATTGTCTTCGCTCGCTGGCACAGCTTATGGGGAGTGGGTGAAGGGAGCGAACCGCGGTCTCGTCCATAAAGGCAATAAGTATATATGCAATTCTGCGAAAGTGGAGGATCATCACGCTATATTGCCGACCAAGCGCAAAGCTTCCGGCTTGTCCCAGGACGAAAGCAAGCTCTACGATATGGTTGTTCGTCGGTTCCTGTCACAATTCTATCCTGCCGCACAATACAAGTCCCATACGGCGATGACAGAGGTAGAAGGGGAACTGTTCAAGACTTCTCTGAAGCAGCTGATCGAGCCCGGCTGGAAAGCGATCTACGCAGACCAGCAGGATAAGAGCAAGCCGCGCGGCAAGAAGGGGGAGCAAGAGGACGAAGAGGAGCTGGAAATCAGCGAATCGTTCGCATTGCGGGAGAATGAGCTTGTCACTTGTAAGGAAGCGGCAGTGAAGGAGAAGGAGACGCAGCCTCCGAAGGCGTATACGGAAGGCACGCTGCTGAAGGCAATGGAAAGCGCGGGAAAAAACATTGAAGACGAAGACCTGAAGGATGCCATGAAGGATTCCGGCCTGGGCACTCCCGCAACGCGTGCGGCTACGATCGAAAGACTTAAGAAAGTCGGATACATTGGAATGCAGGGCAAAAAAATACTTCTGACTTCGAAGGGGAGAACGGCTATCGAATTGATTCGCAGCGCTGGTGTCGAGCTGTTGACTTCTCCGGAGATGACCGGCATGTGGGAGCGGCGCTTGAATGAGATTGCGCGAGGCAGCGCTTCGGACGAGCAATTCATGACGAATGTGAAGAAATTCGCCACGATGATCGTAGAGAAAGTGTCCCGCCAGCAGCGGGCGAATATAGCAGCGTTCCAGCAGCCTGAGAAGCCCGCCAGAGGAAAGAGCGAAGTCCGCAGCAAGAAGAGTGCCGGCAGCGTCAGCGGAGGAGCTGTCGCTGGCAAAGCAGCCGCTTCCGGTGACGGAAAGCCGGCAGTCGTGGCGGCATGTCCCCGTCTAGGCTGCGGAGGTTCCATCTTCATGGGGAAAAAAGGGTACGGCTGTTCGCATTATCGCGAAGGCTGCACCTTCGTGATCTGGAAGGAAGCGTTCGGCCGTCAGTTGACGGATTTGCAAGTGAAGGCTCTGATCGAGAAGGGCAAGACCGCGAAGCTTAAGCTGATTCAACCGGACGGTTCTGCCGTTCAGGGGAGACTCCTCTTGCGCAGCGCAGAAAGCGGAGCGTTGCAGATCGAGGTCTAACGATTAAGGTATTGATGAATCGCTTCAGGCACCTGCTTCAGTAGCTCCAGTGTGAAGAACGCCCCCTTCGGAGCGACGTCAATGCCGACGACATTGTAGTGCCACTCCAGCTTCGTCTGCATATGGATGGCGTGAATGCCCGCAGTCAGTGCGGGCACCACGTCTGTGCGGATGGAGTTACCAATCATCCACGTGTGGTCCCTCTGGAATTTCCCCTTGGAAAGTATACCTTCCAATGCTTCGATATTTTTCTGTTGGCGGATATAGATATTGGAGCCGAAATACTTCTCCAATCCCATCGCCTCGATCTTGCGTCGCTGAATAGGCGATTCGCCGCCCGTATACAGATGCAATCCATGACCCGCTTCAGCAAGCTTATCCAGCGTCTCCTCCATGTAAGGGTATGGTTCTGTCTCATGCTCGTAGACGTCCATTCCCATCTTCCATAGCAGCTCTTGCTCCTTCTTATGGCGTGCTCTGCCCGTCAAGTCGCAGAAATGAATATAGGTATCGATGAACGATTGCGGGAAGTGCTCGCTCTTGAAGCCGCTGACGCTTATGAGCGCTGTATCCCGTCCCATCTGATAATCTCTGATTTCTTCTTTCGTTACAAGTCCCGTATGTGCGAACCATTCCGTCAGTAAGTCGGCGAATTGTTCAATGACATAGAAGAAGTATTTGTTGCAATAGATGAGCGTATCGTCCAGATCAAACATAATTTGTTGTTTTGTCATTATTGGTTCCCCTCCTCCACCATCCCATCATTCGTATGACCAATCTACCGCAATTGTCTGCAGCAAGTCAATGTTCAGAGATCTATCGAGGACGGAAGGGACGTTACATACTGAGCCCCTATATAGGCTAATAATGATAATGGAGGTGAAGAGCATGCCATTCCATAAAAGCCAACGCATTCACAACCAGCAGAACCATTCCAGCCTGCGCGAGGAGGCCATTACGTCGAAGTTGGACAAATTCGCCAAGCGGCCGCCTAGCCTGAACGGCATCAACAAGCAGTTGCCGTAGCCATGACATGGTTCCATGAAGAGAGGAGAGAATCCCTTTGATTGGATTCTCTCCTTCCTGAATGGCAATTAAGCGTACTTTAATTGGGAGGCGACCAGCTTGTTCTTGATGAAGAGGATGCGCTTGTGGACGTAGAATTCTCTGCAGTCTCCCTTCAAATCTTTGGGCAAGATCACCTCCTCGCTGACGTTGTCTAGGATGACCAGTCTCCCGTCGTTGTAGAATTTAAACGTTAAATCGCGATAGGGCCTCACCTTCTGAATATATCGAAAGTTTACGCATTTGTTGTTCATGGTGATCTTGCCTCCTTTTGAACAATTTATTGGAAACAATAGAACACTAGTTCTCATTAATATTATACCAAACGTTTGTTCGGGTGGAAAGAGTTATTTTTTTGCCGTAAACTAGATTTATAGAATGTGGATGTACATAGGATGAACGGAAAGGGAGCGGCTTATGCTACGAATACAAAAATTAACGAAACGAATCCCGGGAGGGCCCAAAATACTAAAAGATATTACCTTCGACGCCTTCGAAGGCGACTTCATTGCAGTAATGGGCGGGAGCGGAAGCGGTAAATCAATGCTGCTCAAATGCTTGGCGCTGCAGGAGGACTGGACTTCCGGCCATTATATGGTGGACGGCAAGGATGTGCTGAAGGAAGGGTTCATGGCCAAGCTGCAGCATAAGCGCCAGGTCGCTTATCTGGAGGAGAAGCCATTCCTGTACCCGGAGAAGACGGGACTGAAGAACGTCATTATTGGAGCAGTCGGTCATACTCCGGCTTGGCGCAGATGGACAGGCATGATGAGGAACGATGATTATATGGGCGCAATGGATCTGATTGAGAAGCGCGGTCTATTGGATAAAGCGCATACAAAAGCGAAAAATCTGAGCGGCGGCGAGCGACAGCGGATGGCAATTGCCAGAGCGCTAGTTCATGGCGCCAAAGTGCTGGTAGCTGACGAACCGGTATCCGGTCTGGACCCGCATGCGGCAGACGCTGTACTAGGCGAGCTGAAGTCGCTGTGCAAGGAGCAGGGCATCATTGTGATCGCTGTACTTCATCAAGGGGAATGGGCGGAGCGGTACGCCGACCGGATATTGGGACTCAATGGAGGAGAGCTGGTGCTGGATGTGTACGGACGTCGTCTGACACAACGCGAGAAGCTGCTGCTGGAGCAGTGAACGGAATGAGATAAGCGAAATGCCGCATAGAATATAGCATCCTATGAGATCGAGGTGCTACCTATGGCATTCCAACCCCCATCCGTCATTCAGACGGCTAGAACGGCATTGCCGAAAGCGGAGCTTCTGTTCCCGCAGGTCCTGCATGGACCAAGCACAGAGGGCGTCAGCAAAATAAATGAAGCGATAAGGTCCGAAGTGGAACGATTGGTGCATGAGCAAGGCAGTCTGGCCGACCCAAGAGCGGAGATGCAGGGGTACTACGAATTGAAGACGAATGAGAAAAATGTGCTTAGCCTGTCGTTGTATAATTATGCCTATACAGGCGGTGCGCACGGCATGACGCTTCAGAAGTCCTTGACGTTCAAGCAATCGACGGGCGAGCCATACGAGCTGAAGGATTTGTTCAAGCCGAACAGTCCGTATGTGGACACCATTAGCGCGATTGTAGGGAAGCAGATCCGGGAGAGAGGCATACCCACGTTCGAGCCTTTCCAATCCATCTCGCCGGACCAGAGCTTCTATATCGCCGACCGATCGCTGATCATCTATTTTCAGCTGTATGAGATTGCCCCTTACGTGTATGGCTTTCTTTACTTTCCTATATCGGTATATGAGCTTCAGGATATTATCGATGAAGACGGGCCGCTTGGGCCTATGCTGATGAATGATTAATGAAGAATGAATACCTCGCCGGCGTTACAGCGACGTAATGAAGCATGCCTTCCTGACCAATCTCATACATTTAGTATGGGGGTGGGACGAATATGGCAAGCGCGCTTGTCGGTTTTTTGTTGCATGCTGCTCTTTTTCTTTTCATTATTGTTATTGCGGTCAGAGGGAGCATGGCGGTAGCGCGCCATCCTACTTATCAGAGTATGCTTCGTTTCGGAGTGGAAACCCAGCTGCTGCAGGACAGGAATGAATTAAGCCAATACGGCATGATAGGCATATTGCGCAGACAATTGCGAACCGTTTCTTCAATGGGGTTGTCCTTCAACACAATGGCCTTCCTCGGCACTGCCGTCATCGTGTATGGACCTTCTATCGGAACCGGCGGGTTGTCTGTCATCGGATACGGCTTGCCTGTGGTGGCGTTGCTGTCGATAGCTCTTGGCGCAACGCTCGCCGAGCTGGCTTCCGAGACACCTACTGCTGGAGGCGTCTACCATGCCGCTTATGCTTCCGGCGGAGAGAGAGCAGCGTCGGCGACTGGCTTGTTGCTGCTGATGGGACATATCGCCAAGCTGACTCTGCTGGCAGGGGCCTTCGCTTATTTGGCGAATGATTACTTGGCTGCCCGCTTCTCGTTCACGGCGACAAGCGTCAGCTACTGGATCTGTTACCTGCTCGTAACGACTTCCTTGGCTACGGTGCAGCAAGTCGCATCAAGGTCCCTGCGTTGGCTTCTGTCAGCAGGCGTATCGCTTCAAGTGCTTGCAGCATCCGCCATGCTCGCTAGCCTCGTCTTCCTGTTCTGGCCGGGGGAGTACTCGCCTGCCATCTTGTATCAATGGAACGATGCCGCGTTGACAGGGAATGTGACGATGTCTACCTTTCTGACCGGTTCACTGCTATTGCTGCTTCTGTTCCTCGGGATGGACGGCTCCGGACTGGGCGCTGAGGAATGCATAGAGCCCCGCGTTCATGTGCCGTGGGCGATTTTTCTATCCGTCGCGTACAGCAGCTTGCTAGTCGGTGTGTTGCTGTTCTTCCTGTCACTGTTATGGAATCCAGGCGGAGACATGCCGTTAGACCAAGGCTTCGGCGGTTCGGAAGTATTTCTGGATACTGTCGGTTCAGAGCGGGGGAGAGGCTGGTGGTTGCCGCTTATACTTGTGGCGTTGTGGCTTAGCTGCTATTCATCCCTCACCGCTAGCGCTAGAGCGCTATTCAGCATGGCACGAGACGGTATATTTCCCATCGGACAGAAGCTGGCTATTGTCTCGCTGCGTAGCGCGCTGCCGTTGTATGCGATATGGGCGTGCGCCGCAACAGTAATAATTGTAATGGCCGTCCTGCAGTCACTCTATGAACGAGCTGTTCTGCTTCCGCTAACGTCCATTGCAACCGTATGTCTGCTCGGTGCGTACGGCATTGCGCTCTCATGTCGCGCCTGGAGGCGACAAGGCGCGAAGGGAAATGACGGTCCGTGGCATCTGGGAAGCTGGAGCGGCCCGGTGAGGCATATCGCAATATGCTGGATCGCAGCAACTGTTCTGCTTGCTTCCATCCTGCTGGATCCCATTGGCCCTGCAACGGGAATATTGCTGATCGCCGTCTCTTGGTTGACGGCGCGACGGCTGCGGATGCAGCTGCGAAGGAAGCGGCGCGGGAAATGAACGTACGTATTGCCCACAATCATTTCCCGGGGAAGCGCAATAAGCAACAGAAAGTTAATACATTCGACACTGCAACTATTAATTGTCTGATAATTCTGTCGAATATAATCGGTCATAATCGTTTGAAATGTGTATTCATTTTGCCAACATCTGCCTTACATGTTTATAATAGATGCAGTGCGGTTCTATTAACCGATGCAATAGCGAAGGAGTAATGAGCCATGAGTCATTTAGCTGAAAGATTGGGTTACCATGCCGAAGATCGACTGCTGCTTGTCAATGCCGATGATTACGGGCTATGTCATTCTGTCAATGTAGCCGTGCAAGAGATGCTGGTGCTAGGGGCGGTCAGCTCGGCCACGGTCATGATGCCTTGCGCATGGGCGTATGAAGCTGCAAAGTGGAGTGCGCATCACCCACAATATGATGTAGGCGTTCACCTGACCTTTACGAGCGAATGGGGCCCTTATCGCTGGGGACCGGTGACGCGAACGGGCGATGTATCGTCGCTGGTAACGGCGGAAGGATATTTCCCAAGCGATAGCCGAAGCGTGGAAGAGACAGCAGATACGGCTCAGTTGAAGCAGGAGATGAAGAACCAGATTGAGATGGCGATATCCCTCGGCATGAGCCCGACGCATGCGGACAATCACATGGGAAGTCTATACGGCTTGCAGACGGGGCGCCATTTCCTCGCCGATGTGCTGGATGTATGCGCCGAATACGGCTTGCCGTTCCGCTTGCCGCGTTATGTTCTCCAGGAGAACGGCAGTATCGCCCCGCCCGATATGCAGGAGCAGGCGAGACAGGTGGCTGCGCTTGCGGATGCAAAAGGGGTCGTCATTCTGGATTATCTGGTCGGCTTGCCGTTCGCACTGGGAGATGGAGAAACGTATGACGCATTGAAGGGCGAGATGATCGCTCTCCTCGGCAACCTTCATGCCGGTGTGACGGAGTTGATCATTCACCCTTCAAAGGTGACAGATGAGCTGAGGTCATTCCACAGGGAGCCGGAGAAACGGGGAATGGAGCATCGGCTGTTCATGGATGAAGATATTAAAAAGGTGCTACAGAAGGAAGGAATTCGTCTAATCAAGTGGAGCGAGCTTCAGTCGTTGCAGCAGCGCACCAAGAAATCGAGCCAATCGTAATCGAAAGGAGTGCCACTTGCCATGCCATTGCACGCTATTGACAATCTGGCAACGAGGGTGAAGCAAAACATTGGGAAGGTTATCGTCGGAAAAGCAGATGTTATCGAGCTATTATTAATCGGGTTAATCACCTCCGGCCACGTGCTGCTGGAGGATGTTCCGGGAACCGGCAAGACGATGCTCGCCAAATCCATGGCAAGGTCGCTGTCCTTGCAGTTCAAACGTATTCAGTTCACGCCTGATCTGCTTCCTTCGGATTTGAGCGGTATTCACTTCTACAACCAGAAGGAAGGCGACTTCCAATTCCGTCCGGGTCCACTGTTCGCGAACATATTGCTGGCGGACGAGATTAATCGCGCCACGCCGAGGACGCAATCCAGCTTGCTGGAGTGCATGGAAGAGCGTCAGGTGAGTATCGATGGTGAGACCATGATATTGGAGCAGCCGTTCATGGTAATCGCAACGCAAAATCCGGTCGAGCAAGGCGGGACGTTCCCGCTTCCGGAGGCGCAGCTGGATCGCTTTCTATTCAAAGTGAATATGGGTTATCCCTCAACGGCTGAAGGACTTCAGTTGCTAAAGCGATTCATGGGGACAAGCCCTCTGGAGCAGCTGGAGGCAGTTGCGAGTAAGGCGGACATCGAAGCTGCACAGCGCGCTTATCCCGCTGTTAAGGCAACGGATGACCTGCTTGGTTACATCTTGCGGATCGTGGAGCGAACCCGAGAGCGCGACGATGTCGCCATCGGAGCAAGTCCGCGAGCCAGCGGTGCCCTGCTACGCGCGGCGCAAGCGTATGCTGCGCTTCGGGGCAGAGACTTCGTCACGCCCGATGACGTGAAGGCAATGGCGAAGCCGGTGCTTGCTCACAGACTGTTGCTGCGGGGGATGCATAAGGGAAGAAATCGCGCCGAGGAAATTATTCATGACATTCTTGCTTCCACTGAGGTGCCTACGGAAGCGGATATCGCGGTACGATAGGTGGTGAGACCAACATGTTGATCTTTCTCTGGTTCCTGGTCATGACAGCGGTGCTGCTTCTAGCGCAAAAAATGATCTATCAGCGCTTCGCATTGCGAAAAGTGAGCTATTCGAGACGCTTCAGCAGGAACACCTGCTTCAGGGGGGAAGAGATGACTCTGATCGAACAGCTGGCGAACAGGAAGTGGCTTCCCGTACCTTGGGTGTCGGCAGAGTCTCAGTTGTCCGCCCATCTGCGGTTCCGTACAGGAGATAACTTCGCAGTAAGCAGCGGCAGCCATTATCAGAATCATAAGAGCTTCTTCAGTCTGAAGCCGCAGTCCAAAATAACACGTACGCATTGGATTACGCCGCAACGGCGGGGATGGTACCGTCTTCATACAGTATCGCTAACGAGCGGCGATCTGCTCGACATCGGCCGAAGCGTCAAGCAACTTCCCCTAAGCAGCGAGCTGATCGTCTACCCCCGTCCCGCCGATGTCGATATGGGGCAGCTGCCTCAACACAGCTGGCAAGGCGATGTCACGGTTAGGCGCTTCATCGTGCCGGACCCGTTCGTTATCGCGGGAGCAAGACCCTACCAAGCCGGCGACAGCTACAAGATGGTGAATTGGAAGGCGACAGCGCGTGCAGGCAGCCTGCAGGTGCATCAATATGACTATACCGCGGACCGACGCTTGCTTGTCTATCTCAATGTGGATGATGGAGAAGGCATGTGGCGCAGCGTATCGGACGTCGAACTTATTGAATACGGCATCGAATGGGCGGCTGGAGCAGTCAACTGCGCGATTGCAGCGGGGATGGAAGCCGGCTTCTCAACCAATATGCCGCTGGAGGGAGAAACGAACAGTGTTACAATCGAGCCGTCGGGCGGACATGAACAGCTGTATATGATCCTCGAAGCAATGGCGAAGCTGCGCCTGGAGCGGACGGAGCCCTTCCCTATGCTGCTGCGTCGGGGAGCGGAAGAAGGCTATCGCGATCGCGACATACTGATCATCTCTTCTTACTGGAATGACGAGCTGGAGGCAGAGGCGCAGCGGTTGCGGCTTAGCGGCAATGCGGTTGCAATATGGGAGCTGCGCATGAAGGAAGGAAGCAGCGACAAGGAGAGGGAGGGGCAAAGCGCATGAGGATGAAGCGTCTTGCCGGTACGGTGCTGCGAGGAGTCGCCGAGCTTTTGTTTTTGTTTCCATTGGCTGTCATTGCATCCGCTTACCTGCTGCCGGACTCCCAAGGCATGATCTGGTATGCAGCGTTGTTGGGCAGTTATACGCTTCCTACGCTATTGTTGTTAGGGAAAGAGTCGATTCGCAAGGGGATGCATGGGTTGCTTGCATGCTTGATGGGATCCGCATATTCTGTGGCGGTATTATACTTGCTGTTGCCGTCTCCTTCGCTATTGCAGCTTGCTGTCTGCGCCCCGGTAAGCATATATGTCGCTTATCAGGGAATCGCGCTGTACATTCGCAACTGGCCCAGCAGCTTCCAGAGCAAGCATATGCTGACGGGACTGGCGATGTATGCTTCAGCGCTTGCAATAAGCGCATTCCGGCCAGACGACCTGGCGAACTATCATACGCCGTTAATCGCAGGCGGCATCACTTCCACAATTTTGTTCCTATTCATCGCGAACGAACGGCTGTTGTCTCGAGAGACTGTGGATGACGGCTCTCGATCACCGGCTTATGTCGATGCCAGACGGAGGAACCGAATGCTGCTCGCAGCGCTCGGAGTCACCTTGCTCCTGCTGTCGTTCCTGCACCGCATCCTGCAATGGATAAAGGAAACTGCGGAACGCATGCTTCAGCAAGTGCTGGACTGGATGAACAGGGAGAAGCAAGAGCCGCCCGTCCAAGAGGAGGCTGTGGCGCAGCAGCCAGGCGGGATGCCGCCGCTGGAGAGCGGCGAGCCGTCCAAGCTGATGCAATTGCTGGAGCAGGCGTTCAAGGTCATCGCTATAGCGATCATTGCAGCCATCGCAATCATTCTTGTCTACTTCGGCTTGAGAGGGTTATATCGCCTATGGAAGCGATTGGCCGCGAAGCTGATGCAGAGAGAGAGGCTACTGAGCAGTGCGGAAGCGGCTTATACAGACGAAGTGGAAAGTCTGACGGAGGAGCAGCCGTTCTTGAAGCGGTGGAAAGCGATATGGAAGAGTAAGAGAAGCCCGGTGAAGGAGCCTTCCTGGGAGTCGCTGGGAAGCAACGCGGAGCGGATTCGCTATCTCTATAAGCAACTCGTTCGCAAGGCAGCGGGGAAAGGGTATGAACCTGGGGGGCACTTGACTCCCCGCGAAATGGCAGCAGACCTAACACGGTCGCAAGGAGACAAGCAATGGAGCAAGCCGGCGCTGGACGACATGATGACGACTTACGAGAATGCCCGTTACGGCGGACATCAACCGAAAGACGCCGACATTGCGCGTCATAAAGCGATACTGGAGGAAAGCAACGGACGTGACAAATAACCTTGCCGATGGGAGACGCTGATCTGAGCTCTCATCGGCAAGGCTTTATTGATATGTCGTATTATAGTCGTCCTGCTTCGATCATATGTTGTACAATCTTGCGCCCATGGAAGCGTCCCGTCTCGATAAAGATCTCATTCGCTTCATGACGAGAAGCGACGACGCCAGCCAGATAGATGCCCGGGACATTGGTCTCCATCGTATTCTCGGCAAAGGTAGGATAGCCTTCCGCTTCCATTGTCACGCCGGCCGACGATAAGAAGCCGCGGTCCGGATGGAAGCCCGTCAAAGCCAGCACGAAATCGTTAGGCAATTCTCTGTTGCCGTCCGGACCTTGTACAACGATGTGACGGGAATGTATTTCCGTCACGGTAGAGTCGAACAGCATCGTGATGGCGCCTTTGGCAACCTTGCCCTCGAAGATGGGGCGCACCCAAGGCTTGATGCTGGAGGAGTACTGGCTTCTGCGATAGACGACGGTCACATCCGCCCCTACGCGCTCCAGCTCCAATGCGGCGTCGATGCTGGAGTTGCTTCCGCCGATAATCGCGACCTTCATGCCGGCATAAGGGTGAGCTTCGCGGAAGAAGTGGCTGACCTTCTCGGAAGCTTCGCCCGGAATACCGAGCATGTTGGGCGAATCGAAGTAGCCGGTCGCGATGACGACATGACGGCAGGCATAGGTCAGCTCCTCTTCCTGGAAGCGATCATGTCCCTGCAATTGGAATCCTTCATCTGTTCGCCGGATATTCGTTATCGTCACGTAAGGCGCGATACGTAGCTTATACCGCTGCGCGACGGTTCGATAGTAGTTCAGCGCCTCCAGCCGCGTCGGCTTGTCATTCGCTGTGGTGAAGGGAATGTCTCCAATCTCCAGGAGCTCGGACGTACTGAAAAATTGCATATAGGTGGGGTATTGCGAGATAGCATGTACAATATTCCGCTTCTCGATGACGAGAGGGCTGACACCGTGCCGCTGAAGCTCGATTGCTGCAGCTATGCCACATGGCCCTGCCCCGATAATGATCGTATGTTCCATATTCATAATTGAGTCCTCCAGTAAGAAAGGTTCTGGCAATAAGCTTGTACAAGCATTGAATTGCTGTATAATTAATGATGCTAGTAGACTGAATGCAGGAGGAGAGATTCGTGCATCGACGTTTTGTCATTGAAGCAGTGATGGTAGCGACCTACGGACATCTGCTCGTACCCGTCCATCCTGTGGATTTTATAGTACCTTATTCTTCCATTTCTGAGCTGTATGAGATGAGAGACGGCAACGATCCCGTTATGGACAATCCAGAAGACGACGGGCATGTGAAGGCGCAAATCCACCAGCTTATTTTATTCTTCGAAGATCCGCTTAATCGCAAAAAAATAGAAAAAGCGCTCCAGGCGCCGTGGCGGGAAAGCTCGCCGCTGCTTCTGAACGACCGCATACAATTCACGATCGTCAATACGATGGACACAGCTCAATACGGCGAATTGTTCGATCCTATCGAAACGGAACTGATTCTAACGGCATTAAAGCTCGGCACGCCGCTCTTGACGGATCAGTTCGAATTCCAGGATAAACTGATCGAAGCGGAAGTGCCCGTGCAGGTTTACGATATCGAAGATTTCGAATTCGCGGTGGAAGAGGGCATTGCCCCGGGCGATCTGGAACAGATGTAGGTCGACAGGGCGGAGAATTGCTGCCCGTTACTAGCGAGCGTCATTCCCGCTTCTGCGGTCGATCGCCTCGGCCATCGTCTTGTCCGTCAGATGCGCATAGATCTGCGTCGTCTCCGGCGATGCGTGGCCGAGCTGTTCCTGTGTCTTATATATGTCGTTCTGCAGGTAATAATCGGTAGCGAAGGAATGCCGCAGCTTATGGACGGACAAGTACGGCTTGCCGAACCGCTTGGCATACTTCAGCACCATTGCCTGAATGGCTCGTTTCGTCATTCGCGAGCCATCGCTCTTCCCGTTCGCAATGGCCAGGAACAGCGCTTTCTCGCGCCGGGGCGGATTATATCGCATATCTCTAAGCTCGACGTACGCCTTCAGATCGTCTATCGCATCTTGCCTGAAGTAGACGGGCGTTTTGAAATCATCGTCGTTCTTCCCCTTTCGATATACATAGATCAGCTTCTTCTTCACATCCAGATCGTCCAGATTCAGATTGACCAGCTCCGAGACGCGAAGCCCGGAATGAAGAATAAGGCTGACGATGCATGCGTCGCGAGTCCGGTTCCGCTCATAAGCATAAAGCGCCTGCTTGTTGCTGGCAATCTCCTCTCCGTAATGACGCTTGATATAATGAAGGAATTCCGCAATTTCCTCTTCTTGCAGCAGCTTGCCCTCCAGCTTCGCAGCCGTATCCTTCGGCTTGTGCGTCCGCTTGATCGCCACCTTCGCCATCACATTCCGCTTCAGAAGCGGGTAGAAGTCGTCGTCCTCGGCGATCTGGCTCAAATAATGGAACAAGGATCGTAATGAAGACAGCTTGCGGGTGACGGTCGTTTTGCTGTTGCGCTCCTCTTTGTATGTCGTGAGAAACATGCGGAAGCCGTCAACGCTCTCCATCTTCAGCTGCTCCAGCTCTTCCAGCTTCACATCCCGAATATTCTTCGCTTCCGTCAAGCCTTCCGCCATTAGCCAGCGAAGGAACGTCTCATAGTCTCTCATATATTCCACCAATGAGGCAGGCGACAGATCCGGCAGCTTGTATTGGACGAACTGCTCGACGTACCATGGCATGCGCGGCAGTCTTGCTTCCAGTTCCTCCCGGTCCTTCTGCTTCAGAATGTTCATCTTTGTGAACTAGCCTCCTACCTGTAAAGTTTCTCTATTCGTATTGTACCAATTGGTGCATCCGGGAACAATGGATACGGCTGTCTACAGCTATATTTTCTTAGTGAAATGGGCTGTTATGAAAGAGAATTCAAACTGAAGGCATGTTCATGGTATAATGATTAACGGAGTTGAACTGTAGGGGGTGCACGTTATGAAAATCGAGATTTGGTCGGACTACGTATGTCCGTTCTGTTACATCGGCAAACGAAATCTGGAGACTGCGCTGGAGCAGTTCCCATACCGCGAGCAAATCGAAGTCAAGTATATGAGCTTCGAGCTCGATCCTGCGGCGGATACGCAAGCCGGCGCCAGCACGCATGAAATGCTGGTTCGGAAATACGGCATGAGTCTAGAGCAAGTAAAGGGAATGACCGCTAACGTGACTGCGCAGGCAGCTGCTGTCGGACTGGCCTACCGGCTGGACGATACAACGGTTCAGAATACCTTTGATGCGCACCGTCTGTCGCAATATGCCGCAACGCAAGGTGCCGGAGCGAAGGTGGCGGAACGCTTGTTCAAGACTTACTTCATAGATGCCGACAATATTGGCGATTCGAAGCGGCTGACCGAGCTGGCAGCGGAGTGCGGACTTGATCCGGATGCCGTGAAGGCCATGCTGGAGTCCGATGCGTATAAGGAAGAGGTTCGGGCTCAGGAGCAGGAAGCAAGGGATCTCCATATTAGCGGAGTACCTTACTTCGTCATTGATCGCAAATATGCCATATCTGGCGCGAGACCGCCTGCCGACTTCCTGGAGGCGATAACGAAGGCATGGGAAGAGGGACAGCATTCTCCATTCACGAGTCTGGAGGGCGACGGCGAGGCAGGAGTCTGCAAGGACGGCTGGTGCGCGCCATCGAATGACTGAAATCATATCATGATTGAACAGGAGGGGGCGGTTATGTCCCAGCAACAACAGCTATACGTATTTTGCGGTGCGTATGCCGAGCAAGGCGAGCAAGGGGTGACGGTATATGTATTCCATGAGGATACGGGAACGATGGAAGAGAAGGGCCATTATGCAGAGTTGAAAAACCCTACATTTCTTCATGTGGATGCGGAGCGCGAGCTGCTCTACGCCATCTCCGAGACTGTGGATGAAAGCGGCAAGCGCGTCGGTGAGTGCGCGGCATTCCGGATAGATAAGCGGCAGGGCGACTTAGAGCTGATCAACCGTAAGCGCAACGTCGATGCTACGCTATGCCATATCCAAAGTAACGGTTCATACTTAACGGTAACGAGCTATCACGGCGGGCTGGTAGGCTTGATCGGACTGCAGGAGGACGGCTCGATCGGAGAGCTTCAGGATGTAAAGCAGCATGAAGGGCGCAGTGTGGATCCGGAACGCCAGCAGGCTCCGCATCCCCATTCCAGCTTCTACAGCCTTGACGGGCAGTATTTGTTCGTTCAGGATTTGGGGCTGGATCGGATTATATCCTATCGCGTGAATCAATCCCGCGGAACGTTGTCCAAGCATGGGGAGTTGGAGCTGCAAGGCGGCGCAGGACCGCGCCACTTGGCATTCCACCCCAGCGGGAAGCAAGCTTACGTCATCAACGAGCTGGATTCTACCGTATCGGTGATGACATATGACAGCGAGAAGGGCGAATTGTCTGTGATTCAGACCATAAGCACTTTGCCGGAGGGGTACAGCGGAGAGAATGGAACGGCGGAGATCGCCGTCTCACGAGACGGTCGCTTCGTGTACGGATCCAATCGGGGTCATGACAGCATCGTCGTGTTCGCGGTAGACGGAGAAAGCGGAAGACTGACGACCATTCAGCATATTTCATCGGGCGGCGGTCATCCACGTCACTTTGCTTTGACGCCTAACGGCGACCATCTGCTTACGGCCAATCGGGACAGCAACAATATAGTCGTGTATGCCGTTAATAAAGAGACAGGCTTGCTTGCCCTGGCGGAACATGAGGCGCAAGTATCGAAGCCGGTATGCGTCATTCCCGTTTACTTGTAGGAATGACAGAAGAACATATTATGATTGCGAAATCCGTTTTACAAGAAAGGAATCAGGTAACAAGTGACAACGAAGAGCAACGACAGCAAACTAGATGTAATACCGACTAAGATATGGAAATGTAAAAATAGTGAATGCAAGGCTTGGATAAGAGAGGAATTCACAACTGGCGAGCAGTTGTGCCCGATCTGCCGGGGACCGATGCATCGCAGCATGCGACATCTTCCAGCGGTGAAGAACAAAGTACCTCGTCAGCCACGGCAGCCTAAAAACGATGCCTTCTAACAAACAAGGAGCTCTGGCCTATGGTCAGAGCTTTTGTCTACCTATGTCTTAGAAATGTGCAATCGAGATGTCTCCTATGATAAGATGAAAGTGGCAGAGTGGCTTGGAAACGGGGAGAGCGAATGAGAGAGTCAGAGGAAATGAAGCGGGCAGTTGTTATCATTGATGGGAAATGTCACCTGTGCCACGGATTGACCCGCTTCCTGGTAAAGCATGACCGGAAAGCGTCAATCCGCTTCGCCGCCCTTCAATCGAAGGCCGGAAGAGCCCATCAGGAAGCGGCGGGCTTGACGCTTGCTTATACGGATTCCTTTCTTTATTCCAAGAACGGGACGTATTATAAGGAATCAGGGGCAGTCTTGCGCGTGCTCTGGCAAGTGGGAGGAGCGTGGCGGCTGTTATACCCGCTATTGCTTGTTCCACCGCCGTTGCGCAACGCTGTGTATCGGTATGTCGCACGTAACCGTTATCGGTGGTTCGGCGGTTCAGAAGTATGTCTGCTTCCGTCGCCGCATGTATTAGCACGATTTGTAGAGGACGGTCTCGGGAATGAAGAAATTTAAAAAATTTTATATAGAAACGACTAGCATTTGTAACCTATCCTGCACATTTTGTCCCCCGACGCAACGGGCGAAAGGCTTCATTTCATTGGAGCAGTTTGCCAGGACGCTCGATGAAGCTAAGCCGTACACCGATTATGTGTACTTTCACGTGAAAGGGGAGCCGCTGCTTCATCCCAAGCTGGATAGTCTGCTTGATATGAGCCATGAAAAAGGCTTCAAGGTGAATATTACGACGAACGGCACGCTCATTCGAAAAAATAGGGAGAAGCTGCTTGGCAAACCTGCGCTGCGTCAAATCAACTTCTCATTGCATAGCTTTGACGGTCATCCCGGCTCCAGTGACAAAGCGGGTTACTTGGCCGATATATTGGCATTTGTACAAGAGGCTGTCACGGAGAGTAAAGTAATTGTTTCCTTCCGGCTATGGAATTTGGACATGGACAACGGGACAAACGTGCAGCGCAATCGTAATCGGGAGCTTTTGGGAATGATTGAGCGCGCTTTTGGGCTGGAATATGAGATTGAAGAGAAGTTCAAGCCCGGTACGGGAGTGAAAATTGCCGAGCGTATTTATTTGAATATGGATCCCGAGTTCCAGTGGCCGGATTTGCACGCGCCGGAGGACGACGGGAAGGGGTTCTGCCATGCACTTCGCAATCAGGCCGGCGTACTGATCGACGGTACGGTTATCCCGTGCTGTCTGGATGGCGAAGGGGTGATTAATCTGGGCAATATCCATGAACGGAGCTTGAAGGACATCCTGGATGGAGAGCGAGCGGTGCAGCTGTACGACGGCTTCTCCAGAAGAGAAGCGGTAGAGGAGCTCTGCCGCAAGTGCGGATACCGCCAGCGCTTCGGCACGTAATCGTTCAAGTTAGAGAGATGCAGGAGAGGAGCAAGGACAACATGCTGAAGACAGAACGAATTAGGGACAAGGCCGGACTGGATGCAGCCTTCGCGATACGCACACATGTATTCGTAGAGGAGCAAGGCGTGCCGGTGGAGCGGGAGATGGACGAGCACGATCCGTCAGCACTTCATGTATTGGCCTATTATCAAGAGAGGCCCGTAGCGACGGGGAGAATGAGGATGCTGGATGGTATGGCGAAGCTGGAGCGGATATGTGTGCTTGCAGAGTGCCGGAAGTCAGGCGCGGGGAAGGCGATCATGCTGGAGCTGGAGAGCATCGCGCAGGAGCAAGGTGCGACCGGATTGAAGCTGAACGCTCAGCGAAGCGCGGAAGGATTCTATAGACGGCTGGGATACAGCACGGTCTCCGGGGAGTTCATGGAGGAAGGCATCCCGCATGTCACGATGACCAAATCGCTGTAATGCGGTGAGTTTGGACTGCAAGTCGTCACGTTTTGAAGGCATACGAATGAAAGAAGGCTTGCGATGTGATCTTTTCAACTTATACGTTTATTTTTATATTCCTGCCGATTACCTTCTTCGGCTACCGGCTGCTCAGCGAGCTTCGCTTCCATCAAGCGGCCAAACTGTGGCTGGTGATGGCGTCTATCTACTTCTATGCGCAGGGAAGCGGCAGCTTCGTCCTGCTGTTCATCGCCGATATTCTGATTAACTTCGCGATCGGCAGTCTGATCGTTCGTGCCGCCAGACGGAAGGCCGTCTGGCGCAAACGAACGCTGCTAGTGGCAGGCTTGCTGCTGAATGTAGGCTTTCTGGGATATTACAAGTATGCGAACTTTGTCATTGAGAACATCAACCTGGTAACAGGCGGAGCGTATGGCTTGCTGCAGATTGCGTTGCCGCTCGGCATATCGTTCTATACGTTCCAGCTCATCGCCTACTTGGTGGATTGCTACCGGGAGCGTACGAAGGAAACGCCGATTATCGACTTTCTGCTGTTCATTACGTTCTTCCCGCAACTGATCGTCGGGCCGATCGTTCATCATGGCGATGTGATCCCGCAATACCAGGACCGGAAGCTGATGCGGTTCAATGCGGTTAATTTCATGCTCGGCACGTATTTGTTCGCTATGGGCTGCGCCAAGAAAATCATGCTCGCCGATCCGCTCACATTATACGCCTCCGACTTCTACAGCAATGTTGGGGCCGGAGACATGTTCAGCGCATGGCTGGCTTCCCTGGGCTATACGATCTCCTATTATTTCGATCTGTCCGGATACGCAGACATGGCGATCGGGCTGGCGCTTCTGTTCAATATTCGACTGCCACACAACTTCAATTCGCCGTACCGCGCCCGTAACTTCCGGGAGTATTGGCAGAGATGGCATATGACATTATCGAAGTTTTTATCGGACTATATCTTCAGAAGCTTCTACCGGAAGGGCAGCGGCAGCTTTAATTTCTATTTCTCCGTCATGATGACGTTCTTTGTCTCCGGCTTCTGGCACGGTGCGGGTTGGCAATTCGTACTGTGGGGCATTATTAACGGGATATTCGTCTGTATGGCCCATGTCATGTATCGCCGCAAGTGGAAGCTGCCGTTGTTCCTGGCCTGGGGACTGACCTTCGCAGGGGTGATTGGAACGAGAATTCTGTTCGTATCGGATAGCGCATCGGAAGCCTGGACAGTTATAGGCATGATGTTCAGCATGGACGACTTCGCAGGCATGACCGTTGCAGAAGCAGGCAGGGCGCTGGGCGCATTCGCAGCCAATCACGCTTATCTGATCGCTTTGCTGCTCGTCGGCATGGGCTTTTCCTTCTTCGCGCCGAATTCCGGACAGCTGACGGAGAACTTTGTGCCGCGGTACAGACACGCCTTTGTATCCGCACTGCTGCTGGGTCTGTCGCTTGCGCAGATGACTTCCGTA
This sequence comes from Paenibacillus chungangensis, assembly GCF_042675905.1. Lineage (NCBI taxonomy): Bacteria > Bacillati > Bacillota > Bacilli > Caryophanales > Paenibacillaceae > Paenibacillus > Paenibacillus chungangensis. The sequence continues at coordinate 801,031 of NZ_JBHTJZ010000005.1, forward strand.
TCCAAGTTTTTATATTTCCAGTTCTGAGGTGTAAGTGATGAAGTTGCGCAAATGGTTAATGGCATTTATTGTGTCACTGGCACTCGTCTTCGGTCTGCTCGCGGGCTTCAATATCGTCGTAGATCCGTTCGGCGTGTTCGGGGACCGGGTGCTGAAGTGGCATTCCTACAATATGGTGAACAATCCGCGTGTGGCGAAAATCGGCTATCTGGAGCAGCGTCACGACGAGTATAACGCCTATATTATCGGCGGCTCCAAGTCCAGTTCCCTGTCGCCGGAGCGTCTCAACGCTTATTACGGAGACGGAGCCAGCTTCTACAGCATGCTGATGTATGGCGGGGACTTCCACGATTATGAGAAAACACTGTATTATCTGGTCGATGAATACGCCCCGAAGCATATTGTGCTGCACATGAGCCTGCAGGAAATCAGCCATTTCAACGAGAAGCCGACGGACTTCAAGCAATCGTTGCATGCGAAGGTGTCCGGCGAATCGAAGGCGAAGTTCTATTGGGATTATCTGAAGCTGAATCCTTCTTACGGCTACGCGAAGCTGGAAGGCTATGCCAAGCGGCTGGCGGATGACTTCGCCTACTCCCAGTTCGTGCCGGAGACGGGCGTCTATAACAAGGTGAAGCGAGATGCGGAGCCGGTGGACAATCTGGAGGCATTCGTGAACGCTAATCGGGAAGCATTCAAGCCATTCGGCAGACTTGAAGCGGTCGCGATGGAGCAAAATGTGAAGGCGCTGGAGGAGATGAAGCAATACGCCGAATCTCGCGGCACGACATTCTTGCTGATTACAGGAGCCACCTATGAGCAAGAGCTGCTCAGCTATAACATGGACGATCTGAAAACCTATTGGAGTATGATAGCGGAAGTAACCGACTTCTGGGATTTCTCCGGCTATACGCCGGTTAGCGGCGATCCGCGCTATTATTACGATACGATGCACTACCGGAACACACTCGGGGAGATGATGCTGGGCTATATATTCAAGGACCCCGATGTATATGTGCCTGCCGGGTTCGGGCATTATACGACGAAGGAGAACGTCAAGGAGCACGCCGAGGCTGTGTTCACACCGCCATCGATAGCGGGAGGCGATGCGGTAAGTATTCCCATACTCGTCTACCATCACATTGACGATGACCCCTTCGAGCCCAATTCCCTGATCACACCGCCTGCGAAATTCAGAAGCGACATGGAGGAGCTGAAGGCGGCCGGATACAACGCGGTGCACCTTGGCGAGCTGATCGATTATGTAGACGGCAAAGGAGAACTGCCGGACAATCCCGTAGCCATCACGTTCGATGACGGTTACTACAGCAATTATGAATATGCATATCCTGTCTTGAAGGAGCTTGGACTGAAAGCGACTATATCCGTAATCGGCTGGTCAGTCGGCCGGGAGGAACATCGTATACCGGGCAAAAACTTCTATCCGCACTTTACTTGGGATCAGGCGAAGGAGATGGCGGATTCCGGCGTCATCGAAATTCAGAATCACTCCTTCGACATGCACGAAACCGCTGGAGAAGAGGCAGGCAAGCGAAATGGCGTGCTCCAAATGGACGGGGAGAGCAATGGCGAGTACAGCCGGGCTTTCATCGGGGACGCAAGCAAGATGCAACAAATAATTGAAAATCGCGTAGGCAGTGAAGTGAATGTGTACACGTATCCGTTCGGCTATTACACTCATCTATCGGAACAGATTCTAAAGGATATGGGCTATCGGATGACATTAACGACGCATTCCGGCATTAGCCAGGTAGTAAAAGGCGATCCCGACAGTCTATTCGAGCTAAGGCGAATTAACGGAAGCCCGGAAGTGCCGAGCGATGTGCTCATTGGAAAGCTTGCAGTACAATAATTGCAGGAACTGGAAGGAGATGCGCCATGGCATCGGAATGACATGACATGGCATCTTCCTTCCGGTTTCAGCCGTATTGTACCGGGCTAGTCCGGTCCCGATTAACCTGTAGAGGGGTTGTTCGGGGTATGCCCTTTCTGGTTTCGATTCCTGGAAGAAGATGCAGCTACATTGTTCTCGGCATGAAGCGAGCCGGCTTCATAAGCAAAGTTTCTGCTTGCCATGGACTTGTGTTTATGGCGACCCATACAATAACCTCCATCTCTATAAAGTCATCACCTTAGGGACAAGCATAGTATGTGCAGGTAATCGGTCCTTTATGGAGGTAAAGGTAGTCAGGCAAGATGTGTTATAATGTGAACGTTATCATTGGAAGGAGAGACGGCGAATGCGACCACATGTATTTGTAGACAGGCCGATACCGGAGGAAGCGGAAGCTTACTTGAAAGAACACTGCACAGTCGACATCTGGAGAGGAGAAGATACGATTCCGCGCGAGCTATTGCATGAAGCATTGGCGGAAGCCGACGGATACTTCACGGCGGGCAGACGCATCGATGAACCGCTGCTTGCCGCAGCGCCTTCACTGAAGGCGGTCAGCTCCATGAGCGTAGGGTATAACCATCTGGATATTGAGGCGATGAAGCGGCATGGCGTTGTGGGAACTCATACGCCTTATGTGCTTGACGAGACGGTGGCCGACCTGACCTTTGCCTTGATGCTGGGTGTCGCGCGTCGGGTAGCGGAGCTGGATCGCTATGTGCGCGAAGGAAAGTGGCAGCGTGGAGACGGCGAGAATCTGTTCGGCATGGACGTGCATTCCCGCCGGCTAGGCATCATCGGGATGGGAAGGATCGGCGAAGCGGTTGCTCGTCGGGCGGCGTTAGGCTTCGGCATGGACGTACAGTATTACAATCGCTCGCGCAAGCTGAATACGGAGGAGTTCCTTGGGGTGAAGTATATTTCATTGGATGAGCTGTTGGCTACATCCGACTTCATCGTGTTATTGACACCGCTGACGCCGGAGACGGAAGGCATGATCGGCAGACGGGAGTTCGGCCTGATGAAGCGTGACGCCTATTTCATTAACGTATCGCGCGGAGCGACTGTAGATGAAGAAGCGCTGATTGAAACGCTTCAGAACGGCAATATCGCGGGCGCTGGACTGGATGTATTCCAACAGGAGCCGCTGCCGGCGGATTCTCCGTTGACGAAGCTTGACAATGTGCTGCTGTTGCCGCATCTGGGATCGGCAACGACGAAGACGCGACGTGAGATGGCCATGGTAACGGCGAGGGATCTGGTATGCGTGCTGCTAGGCTCCGCCCCCAAGTATATGGTCCCGGATTTTAAATAAGGAAAAGCCGATGCAGTTGGAGAAGATACTGCATCGGCTTTTTTTGGTCATGCAAAAATGATACAAATTATACTAATAACTAAGAAACCGGGAACTTCTCGTCAATAAGCTTATTATGTGTTGTTCCTAAGAACGCATAAGCTTCTTTAGCAGAGACGTCAAGATCATTGTTATAGAAGCTCTTAAGGGAAGAAATGAGGCCAGACTCCTTTGCTACCCGATCCATTTGCATTTTCATCATCATAGAGCTGCATAGAACTGCGACTTTCGATACTTTAGGGATGAGATATATTTGCAATTCGTTCCAAACTTTAGTGACATCAGCGCTAAAAACAATAGGTCTGCCATTCTGAACCATGTAACGATTATCGACCAAAAGAGAAACTTCCTTCTCCGGGAATCGCTCAACTTCTTCCTTGATGCTGGTAGAAGCTTGAATAGCGTCTTCTACCGTCATGTTTCCGCGAACCTGCCAACTAACTATCGCATTAGCCCTGTCAGTATAGTAAACTACTTTTTCAGACAAAATAATTCCCTCCACAATACTATTATTCAGCAAACCAAGAACGCTGCATCTGGTCAATGGCATATACCGTGTACTTAATGAGGTGCTTCGCTTCTTCTACTTGCTGCTCGTTCATATTTGATAGGTAATGATACACATCACTATGCTCTTCATCGGCTACCGTATGGACTTCCCAGTACGTTAGATTGGACATGCCCGAGTTTTGAAGCCGTTCCAAGACATGTACATACATCATGTGAGCGAATTTCTCAGCAGTACTGTTGATAATCAATAAGGACAAGTTATCCTCCATTACAGCCGCAGCACGATACAATGCCGAGATGAAGTTTTCTGTCTCATAGCTAGGACGAGAATGCACGGGATCTTTCAACCCCAAGCCTAGCATAAACTCTCGAAGCATTTCAGGATGGTCCTTCTCCTCCTGATAGTGAGTGGAGAAAACATCATGCGGTGCATCTTGGAAGCGATCCCAACGCACTTTCAACAGTTCAGCAAAGTGATGCGACAAATGATAAAGATGCGAACACCACGTTAAATCAGAAGGCTGGACTTTTTGTGGAAATTTAACGAAGAAAGGATTGGTCTCTTTCAAATGTTTCAATTGTCCTTCAATTATTTCATTGATTTGTTCAACATAAACTGCTGTTGTCACAGGTACTTCCCTCCCAATATGTGTAAGCTCTGTTTTGAAAGTCATGTCTAATCCGGCAATTTGATTGTGACGCAAGCCAATAACCTACATGTCGAAGCACCTCCATGACTTGAAAAAACAATAGGAACATGACTCACTTCTTTAGACTCTAAAATTATGAAGCTTCGACATAAATATGAAAAAGTAATATGTAAATATCAGTATTCAAATTTATTTGTAGTTTCACAATATTTAACTATTAGCAGTTCATCAATGTACCCATCATTATTTATCGGTATAAAAAAAGAAAAATTAACCTTTTTCTGAAATTTATCTGCAAATGATCTATCTATGAGAAGTCATCCTTTTTTTAATAGCTTATTGGGAGCTTCGCTCCGTGAGCGAGACAGACGGTGGATAACCGAACGTTCGCTTGAATATCCGCTGGAAATACGATACCTCGCTGTAGCCCAAATACTCTGCAATTTCCGTTATATTGAGCAGTGATTCCCGCAGCAAATATTGTGCTGTACGCATACGTGTATGATGGATATATTGGCTAATGGTCTGGCCGGTGCCCTGGCGGAATAACGATGCTGCATGATTCGGGCTCCTGCCAATACAATCCCCAAGCTCGATTTTCGTAATTTTATTCCGGTAGTGATTCGCAATGTATTGTTTCATACGCACTACGTGATTATCGCTCTTCATCGAAGACGAAGAACTGTGATCCAGCTCTCTGTTCCATAAGGCCAGTGTATCCACCAAGAATGCCTCTACTCGGGCTGACGCATATGGTGTACCGTCTTGCCATTCCTTCCACACCATCTTTAGACGATCCACGCACATTTCATATATCCCTGGTTTTGAGATTTTAGGAGAGGGAGTGGCTAACAACGGTATAGCATCTGTTCGCCCAATATTGAATTGAATGACATATTTTTCATGAAAGACAGTCGGTATACTTTTGCCGTAATACGAAAGTTGTGCAGGGATGAACAGAAAGTCACCTCGTTCTGCCAATGTCTTCTCCCCATTCAACCAGTACAGACACTTGCCATAAGTCATGATGACAAGTTGAGCGTATGTCGCGTGATTCATGAGTGATGAACTGTCAGTAGTGAATTGTTCTTCGTACCAGTTCATCCCCTGATGCTTGTTGATGGTGTTGATAGATAGCATAATCAGTTCCTCTTCTCTCTGAATACAATAAGACTATATTTCTCTCATCATACTATAATTCATATACGGTGTCCCTTAGATGCTCTACAATAATGACAGTTCAAGTTGGAGGGATAAGCAATGAGTCACACAAAAATGGTATGCACAATGGGGCCGTCGACCCATTCGATCTCGATTCTAAAGGAAATGATAAAAGAAGGCATGCATGTAGCCCGCTTGAATATGGCGCATGGCGAGCTCAACGATCATAGCGGAAGAATCGCAATGATCAGACAAGCAGCCTCCGAGGTGTCTTCAGTTGTAGCTGTCATGATGGATATTAAAGGACCTGAAATAAGAATCGGCACGTTGGAAGAGGGCTCCTACGCCTTAAATAACGGCGATCTAATCAAGCTTGTTACAGATGATATCGTTGGCAATGGAGAGTGCGTATCTGTTAACTATAAGGACCTGCCGAAGGTAGTAAAGCAGGGCAGTCGCATTCTCCTCGACGACGGATTAATCGAACTGTCCGTGGAGCTAGTAACGGATACTGAAGTGACATGCCATGTTGTGAATGGCGGCCTGTTGAAGCCGCGCAAAGGCGTCAACCTGCCAGGTATTCGCACAACGTTGCCGGGCGTGACGGAACGCGATGAGAAGCATATCGCATTTGGCGTGGAGCAAGGCGTCGACATGATCGCCGTATCCTTCGTGCGCAGGGCGGAGGATGTTTTGCAGGTGCGTCAATTGCTGGAGGAAGCGGGAGCTTCGCATATCAGCATTATCTCCAAAATCGAGAATGAAGAAGGGGTAGACAATCTGGATGCGATCATCGAGGCATCTGACGGAATAATGGTAGCCAGGGGAGATCTGGGTGTAGAGATTCCGGCGGAAGATGTGCCGATGATACAGAAGTCTATGATTGACAAATGTAATCAAGCCGGCAAACCCGTCATTGTCGCGACGCAAATGCTGGATTCCATGCAGGTGAACCCTAGACCTACACGCGCGGAAGTGAGCGATGTGGCCAATGCGGTGCTGCAAGGAGCCGACGCCATTATGCTGTCGGGAGAGACGGCCGCCGGCAACTACCCGCTAGAATCGGTGCGCATGATGAGGCAAATCGCGGAACGAGCTGAATCAACAATACATTACAACGACCAATTCCGAGTTCAAATGAATCTGCCCTCCTCATCTGCGACAGAGGCTATTAGTCAGGCCGCGGTAAGCGCATCGCTTCAATTGGACGCTGCGGCCATCCTGACGCCTACAGAGAGCGGATTCTCGGCAAGAATGGTATCCAAATATCGTCCGAAGGCACCGATTATCGCGATCTCGGCCCACGATTATGTTCTGAAGCGGCTTAGCCTGATTCGGAGCGTCATCCCTGTGAAGGGTGAAGCAACCGCTTCTACCGACGAGATGTTCCAGTCCGCCATCCGCAATGCCTCTCGAACGAATCTGCTGCAGAAGGGCGACTATGCCGTCATTACAGCCGGCGTGCCTAGCGGCAGATCGGGAGCGACGAACTTGATCCGAATTGTCGAGGTTGAATAATCATTCAAGACGTATTGACAATGTAATCGGATCAATTAAAATAGAAACTGTTATGATGTAATCATCAATCTTTTACAATCGGATATCCTTTTTCGTATAACCCCACATAACGGTTAATGGCACAGGGTGGGGGTTTCTACAGGGAGCCTTTACTTCCATGCTACGAACGATTGTCCTGTTAATGGCGGACATGACTTTCGTAGCTTTTTTTATTTATTGGGGAAAGTGGCATTCCAATCGAAATTGTCAATGATCAAGCATAGTCCGTTATGTCTTGCATGATCGACATGTGAGAGAAGTAAACTAACGGGGAGGATGAGGAGGATGTATGATGTTAAAACCATATGCAGCTGTATTTATCGGTGCGGCCAGTTACGGGGTACTGTCGACCTTCGTCGTGCTGGCATACGACCGGGGATACTCGCTGGGCGAAGTAGTGGGCAGCCAGCAGATGGTCGGATTTCTGCTGACGGCTATGTTCGCCTGGTACATTAGACGAAGAGAAAGTGCAGGCGCGTGGCGACGGAATGAGAACATTCGCTCAGATGAACGCGGATTGACCTCTCTGACCTGGACGCAGCGTCTTGTGCTTATGGCGGCAGGCATGCCTACGGCGATTACCGGTTTGTTCTATTACCAATCCTTGCGATACATTCCTGCATCGCTTGCCATTCTGTTGTTGTTCCAGTTCACCTGGATTGGCGTCGTTGTGCAAGCCGTCCGGCAGCGGAAGCGTCCCAGTCTGCCAGTATTAATCTCATTGCTCATCTTGTTCACGGGTACACTGCTTGCTGCCGGCTTGCTGGAGAAGGGGGCTGGAAGTTTCAATATGCTCGGTATTGCCTTAGGGTTCATGGCGGCTGTCAGCTACACATTGTTCCTGCTGCTCAGCGGGAAGGCCGTACCGAAGGCGCATCCGGCTTACCGCGGCATGTGGATGATGTTAGGGGCTATGCTCTTGGTATTCGCGCTCTTCCCGCCGCGATTCCTCTTCGATGGAGGTCTGTGGAGCGATCTGACCCTGTTCGCGCTGCTGCTCGGCGTATTCGGCGCATTGCTGCCTCCGGTGCTGTTCGCCTACGGTGTGCCTCATATCGGCGAAGGAATGGCCGCTATTCTTGGTGCAGCGGAGCTCCCAATGGCTGTTCTATTATCATCGCTCATATTAAGGGAGGATGTCACGCCGCTGCAATGGGGAGGCGTCGTCATCATTGTGTTCGGCGTTGCTTATCCGGAGCTTATGCGCCGAAGAGGGAAAGGGGCCGCCGCAGTCTCATGAAGCACTGCTTCTTGACAATAATGGTAGTGAAACGTAAAATGTGGAAAGATTTTATGCTATCAACGTATGGAGGGGAGCAGCTTGTCATTGATTAAAGAGAATGAAGTTGTACTATTTCAAGGGGACAGCATTACGGACTGCGGCAGAAACCGGGAAGACCGGGGCAGTCTTGGAAACGGTTACGCCAATATGACGGCCGGGATTTTCGGTTACTTGTACCCGGAGCGGAAGGTGACATTTTTAAACAGAGGAATTAGCGGCAATCGAGTCGTTGATCTGGAGAGGCGCTGGGAGGAGGACTGTCTCTCACTAAAGCCCGATTGGGTGTCGATCTATATTGGCATCAACGATACATGGCGCAGATATGACAGCAACGATCCTACCTCTACGGAGAGCTATTATGAAGGCTACCGTCGACTCATCCGAAGTACGAAGGAACGCCTCGACGCCAAACTTATATTGGTTGAGCCATTCGTCTTGCCGGTACCCGACGATCGGCGTAACTGGAGAGATGATCTGGATCCTAAGATTGCCGCGGTTCGCGCGTTGGCAGAGGAGTTCAAAACGTTGTATGTACCTCTGGACGGACTGTTCGCCGCACAAAGCATGCGTACCGGGGCAGCGTATTGGGCGGGAGACGGCGTTCATCCTTCGCCTGCGGGGCATGCACTTATTGCTGATGCATGGCTGAAGGCAGTCGGAGCACGCAGCTAAAGCAAACAGCGGGCAGGCCTTTTCATCTTGAAGAGGTAAAGTTTCTTTTAAAGCGTTTTTTCGCTATCCGCTTTCCATGGAATGGAAGTATAATGAGGGTGTCGGGCCGATGAATGAATAGCGAAAGGAGTTGAGTATGTTGATCAATTTTAAAGAGGTGGTCTTCGCTTAATAGCGAAGACCGCCATAACGGGGAGGCCGCAAGGCCTCCTTCCATTTTGTGAGGGAATCGCGAAAAAGCTGGGACTGCACTTGAAATGGAAATCCGGCGTTGTAGATGTATCTTATATTCAATATAATGGAACCAGGAAGTTAAAAAATACGAAAGAAAGGGAGGCATTAACATGATAGTCATTACACCGCAAGTCAAGAGAATGACCGAAGGCCACATTACGAAACTGTTCGAGGAGGATTTATACCGTGAACTACAGAAATGGAAGAGACGTGCTTCCCCCTAGTTTGCTTGCCGAGCTGCAGCAATATATTCAAGGGGATCTGATCTATATTCCCAAACCGTCCAATCAACGTGCGAGTTGGGGCGAGAAGAGCGGAGCCAGACAGCTGCTTGCCGAGCGCAATCGCGAGATCTATAAATGTTATGCCGATGGAGCCACGATTACGGAGCTTGAGCACAAGTTCCACTTGTCCAGCGAAAGCATCCGCAAAATCATCGTCAAAGTGAAATGCAAGTTGACGATATGAGCGACCAATAACAAAGAACCTCCCATGTGAAATGGCGAGGTTCTTTTTCCTGTCCCCTTAATGAAGAGCGGTGGCTGGCAAATCCAATTTCGTCCGCGGGTACTTGTAATCATCCCGGTAGCATCTGGTGTCGGCATCGTATGTGGATTGCGACAATCGATGTGAAATATCGAAAACGGGCAGATGAGGATTAACGTGCAGCGTCGACCCGTAGAAGGAACAGCCTTCAAAGTTAAAATCAAGGGTAGTGATCATGAGGACACAATTGGTGAAGACACAGTTTTTGAAGCTAAAGCCGTCAAAATTAATTGTTTCGTTGTTAAAGCATTCATTCATGATTAGTTTCATTCACAACTCTCCTCTGTAAATAGTGAACCGTGTAAGCGGCAAGATCAATGTTATCAAAGCGGCTATGAAATGTTTGTCGCAAACTGCTTGTCAGAGACAAAAAGTTATCGACAGAGTGTGCCTTTTTTCTCTATAAGAAATATTTATGAATAGAACTGAGATAATAGAGATTCATATTTATAAAAAATGCTTATATAACATACATCGGATGACATGTAAAATCTTCAATTCGCGAATATAAGGAAGGATACGGCAGGAATAAGGAGGACCCGCTCCGTCAGTCCGCCTCTCCTATAGTTAGCTATATATAACCTTGATTATGCCCTTTTACTGGAAATGACCTCAGCGCAGTTTGATGGTAGCCTTTTAAGTGTCCGAAAAAAAAGTGTTAGAAAGGTTGGGGTTCAAAGTGCGAAAGTTGTGGGTGTCGCTGCTTACCATTCCCTTGCTTCTACTAGGAGCATGTAGTGGAAATGAGCAAGTAACACTGAAGGATTTACAAAAACAAGGTTATGTAACTGTGGGGTTCGCTGGCGAAAATCCATATGCGTACAAAGACGAGAACGGCAAGCTCACCGGAGAAGCAGTGGAGATCGCACGCGTTATTTTGGAGCGGTTAGGCATTGATGAGATGAAAGGCGAATTGACGGAATTTTCAGGTTTGATTGCGGGGCTGAATGCGAAGCGGTTCGATATGATTACAGCCGGGATGTTCATTAACCCGGAACGTTGCAAATCGGTTAACTTCGCAGATCCGGAATACAGCATCGGCGAAGGGCTAGCCGTAAAGGCGGGCAACCCGCTGGGACTGAAGAGCTATGCAGACATTGCCGCGAATAAGGACGCCAAGGTAGCCGTTATGGCAGGCGCAGTAGAGATAGGTTATCTGGAAGCCTCTGGCGTACCGGAAGATCAGATGGTGTTCGTCAACAATCAGGACGATGCCATTAGCGCACTGCAATCCGATCGGGCGGATGCAATGACGATGACGGGTCCGGCGTTGCAATCCCGACTGGATGCGGCGGGCGATAGCAATCTGGAGCGTGTCATGGACTTCGAGCAGCCAACGGTGGATGGCGAGAGTGTACGCGGCTACGGAGCAAGCGCATTCCGTAAGGCTGACACAGAGCTGCGGGACGCATTCAACGCGGAGCTGGACAAGATGAAGGAAAGCGGAGAACTGCTTGAAATCCTCCAGCAATTCGGGTTCACTGAACAGGAATTGCCTGGCGATATGACGGCACAGCAGCTCTGCGAAGCGTAGAGAAGTGGACTTCCCGATAATGAAATGGCTGCCTTTCCTGGTGGACGGCGCCATTATCACCATTCAGGTGACGCTGCTCGCAGGAGTCGTATCCACCATACTGGCGTTCCTGTCAGGGCTCGGAAGGCTGTCGAATATTGCCCCCATTCGCTACGTATCGCGAACCTACATGGAGATCTTCAGAGCTTCGTCGTTGCTGGTCTTGTTGTTCTGGGTATATTTCGCTCTTCCCATGATCGGGCTGGAGCTGCCCAAACTGTGGGCTGCGGTGCTCGCGATTGGTCTTAACATCGGGGCGTACGGGTCGGAAATCGTTCGAAGCGCGATTGTGTCGATTCCGCAAGGGCAGTACGAAGCATCTACTGCGTTGAACCTGACACCGCTGCAGCGAATGGTGAAGATCATTATGCCACAAGCAATCGTTCGGATGCTGCCTCCGATGGGCAATCTATGGATCGAACTGCTGAAGTCGACATCGCTCGTTTATTTTATCGCCATGTACGACTTGACGTTCGAAGCGATGATTATCCGCAATAATAATCAATCTTACGAAGCTATTATTTTCGGCTTGTTACTGGTTATTTATTTCTTGTTGTCCACTTGTGTCACCGTCACGGTTCGCTTGCTGGAACGCAAATTAACCGCTTGGAGGTGATCGTATGTGGAACTGGAATTATGTCGTCGAGTTACTGCCAACGCTACTAGACGCTCTATTGGTATCGCTGTATGCCACCATCTGCGGATTCCTTCTGGCGGTCGTGTTGGGACTCGTATTCACACTTGGCAAGCGCTCGCCCAGACGTTGGATCAACCTGATAACCAACTCCGTTGTAGAATTCGTAAGACGAACGCCGCTGCTCGTGCAACTGTTCTTCTTGTACTTCGGAATATCCAAGATGCTGCCCGTGTCGATGACGGCGTTTCTGACCGGTGTAATCGGATTGGGGGTTCATTATGCGACCTACTTGTCTGAAGTGTACCGCTCCTGTATCGATGCGTTGCCTAAGGGACAATGGGAGGCGTCAACAGCATTGAACTTATCCAAGGCGAAGACTTGGCTGTTAATCATCTTGCCGCAGGCCATTCCTCCCGCGCTGCCGTTGATGGGCAACTATTTGATCGTTATCTTCAAAGAAACGCCGCTGCTGTCCGGTATCACGGTAATGGAAATGCTGCTCCGCGTGAAAAATGAAGTATCCAAGTCTTATCTGGTATTCGAGCCGTATACCGTCATTGGCGTCTTCTTCATCGTCATCAGCCTTGCGATGTCGCTGCTATTCAACCAGCTGGAGAAGCGAATTGAGAGGCGGCATTCCTAACAGAGATTGCTGGCGGCATGCCAGCAGAGATACGACAGCAAAGAGAAACGGAAGGAGTGAATGAACGTGAGTGCAGTGTTGGAAAAAGATGAAGAGGCCGACCGGAAGACAAAGGAGTCGCATTCTGGTCGGTTGCTGGGAGAGCCGATCGTACGATATGAGAATGTGACCAAATCATTCGGCGATCTGGAAGTGATTAAAGGAATCGATCTGACGATACATGCGGGTGAAAAGCTTGCGCTTATTGGGCCGAGCGGATCGGGTAAAACAACGCTGGGACGAATGTTGATGACGCTAGAGGAGCCTACAAGCGGCATGATCACAATTGATGGCGAGCCGTTATGGCATATGAATAATCGCCGCGGGCAGCTCGTCAGAGCGAATGAAAAGCATCTGCACAGGATGAGGGAGAAGGTGGGCATGGTGTTCCAGCATTTCAACCTATTCCCCCATCTGACGGTGTTGCGCAACGTGACGCTTGCGCCGACTACCGTGTTAAAAATGTCCAAGGAGGAAGCGCATGAGCGCGCCGTCACAATGCTGCGCAAGGTTGGGCTGGAGAGCAAGCTGGATGTGTATCCCGCTCAGTTGTCCGGCGGTCAGAAGCAGCGGGTGGCGATCGCCAGAGCGCTAGTCATGCAGCCGAAGGTGCTTGTGTTCGACGAAGTGACGTCTGCACTGGATCCCGAATTGGTCGGCGAGGTGTTAGAGGTGATTAAGGAAATCGCACAGGAGACCGATACGGCGATGATGCTCATCACGCATGAGATGGACTTTGCGAAAGATATTGCTGACACAGTCGTCTTCGGAGCAGAGGGGAGAATCGTGGAGCAAGGCTGTCCGACAGAGCTGTTCGACAATCCGAAGAGCGAGCGTCTGCGATCCTTCTTGAGCAGATTTCTATAGAGCAGGTGCATTGGGCTGGGAAGACAACGATGAGGAGGCATTTATGCAACAAGCATCAGCAACAAAGCAAGATGAGCAACAAAGCAGTGAAGATGGCAAGCTACTCTATCGAATGCCAAGCGTGGAAGAAGGAGCAAAGGCATGGGAGCTCGTCAGGGATTCCGGCGTACTGGATCTGAACTCCGCATATAGCTACTTGATGCTGTTCGACCTGTTCCGCGATACCTGCTGTGTAGCAGTGGAAGAAGGAGAACTCGTCGGCTTCGTCTCGGCGTTCCGCAAACCAACAGAGACCAGTACTCTGTTCGTCTGGCAGATCGGAGTATCTGCGAAGATGAGAGGCAGAGGCGTAGGCAAGGCATTGATCAGGCAGCTTCTGCAGCGTGTCGGTACTGCGAACGTTCAGTATATCGAAGCGACGATCAGTCCAGGCAATATGCCGTCTAGCAAGCTGTTCCAGTCAGTGGCCGACGAGTTGGGAGCGGAATGCGCTATTCGCGACTATTATTCATCGGAGCTGTTCCCTGGCGATGGACACCATGACGATGAAAGGTTATACCGGATCGGTCCATTCCGGCTTCAGGAGACGACTTGGAAACAATCATTAGAGGAGGCAGGCAAATGAAACAAGTACAAGAGAAGGCATCTTCATTACAAGTATTCGATCAGATGGAATCCGAGGTGCGCAGTTATATTCGGAGCTTCCAAACGGTATTCAAAAAAGCAAGCAACGCTAAATTATGGGATAAGAATGGCACGGAATACATCGATTTCTTCGCAGGGGCGGGTTCCCTGAACTATGGGCATAACAATGAAGGTATTCGCAACAAGCTTGTCCAGTATTTGATGGACGATGGTATCACGCATAGTCTTGACATGGCGACTGAAGCAAAGGAAACATTCTTGGTCCGCTTCAACGAGATCATATTGGAGCCTCGAAAGCTTCAATACAAAATTATGTTCCCAGGACCAACGGGGACCAATTCCGTTGAGAGCGCAATGAAGACGGCAAGAAAGGTGACAGGAAGGAAAAATATTATCTCCTTCACTAATGCGTTCCACGGCATGTCGCTAGGGTCGCTTGCGGCGACAGGAAATTCCTTCAAGCGCGGCGGTGCAGGTGTCAGCCTGCCGGATACTACATTCGTACCATATGATGGCTATCTAGGGGGTTCTGTCGATACGTCGATGATCTTGGATAAGCTGCTCGATGACCCGGGCAGTGGCGTAGACTTGCCGGCAGCCGTTATCTTGGAGACATTGCAAGGGGAAGGCGGTCTGAATGAGGCTAGTGTCGATTGGTTGCAGCGCATCGAAGCGATCTGCCGCAAGCATGGCATCCTGCTTATCGTCGACGACGTGCAGATGGGCTGCGGACGTACGGGCACCTTCTTCAGCTTCGAGGAAGCGGGAATCGAGCCGGACATTGTCTGCTTGTCCAAATCGATCGGCGGCTACGGCTTGCCTATGGCTTTAACGCTAATTAAACCTGAATACGATGTATGGAATCCCGGCGAGCATAACGGCACGTTCCGAGGCAATAATCTGGGATTCGTCGCCGCGACAGAAGCGCTCTCCTATTGGAAGGATGATGAACTAGAACGGAAAATCGCCGCTGATGCGGAGATAATTCGTACGGCGCTTCAAGGTCTGAAAGCCAAGTACAGCAGTCATATCGTGGAATTGCGCGGCAAAGGCTTAATTCAAGGCCTCGTCTTCAAAAAGGCTGATGACGCTTCACGCCTTAGCAAGGAAGCGTTCAAGCATGGCGTCATTATGGAAACGTCAGGTGCTCATGACGAGGTGGCCAAGGTAATGCCGCCGCTTACAATCGAGAAATCGCTGCTGCAAGAAGGGCTAGCGCGTATTGAAGAGGTATTGTCTGACATGTACGATTCCACCGCCAGCAAAGTACAGGCGAAGGCGCGAGCTTGAGAGCGAGACAACAAACTTAGGGATAGAAGCAGGGAGAGTGACAACAAGTGATCGTAAAACATTTGGACGATGTGGTTAAAACTGAGGATGATATTCAAGCAGAGACATGGAACTCCAGAAGGCTGCTTCTGAAGAAAGACGGTATGGGCTTCTCGATGCATGATACGGTCATCAAGCCGGGGACGGAGACGTTAATCTGGTATCGGAACCATGTAGAGGCCGTCTACTGCATTGAAGGGCAAGGCGAGATTGAAGTGATTGGCGGAAAGACGTATCCGATCGTGCCGGGCACATTGTATGCGCTCGACGGACATGAGAAGCATATGCTCCGTACGGAGATAGGGATGCGCATGGTATGCGTGTTCAATCCTCCGATTACCGGTAATGAAGTGCATGACAAGGATGGCGTGTATCCGTTAGTCGAGGAATAATTCAAAAACGAGACGTAATTAAAACTATTCGAAGAGAAGGAGATGTTGGCCAGGATGAAAATGGATCAAACAGTAGTGAAAACCAAGGAAGATGCATACCCGTCCCGAATTGCCGAGCAACCGGAGCTGCTGGAACGCAAGGACCCTGTCGTACACAGCGAATGGTCCCCGGGAGCCGCGCTTACGAAGGAGCAATCCGACTTCTACGACAAGAACGGCTACTTGTTCCTGGAGGAATTCTTCTCGCAAGAGGAGATAGAGGCATGGCGCAATGAGCTGGAGCGGCTGCAGGGCGCTTATCGCGATCAAGAAGCCGCCCATGTTATTCGCGAGCCCGGCGGTAAAGAAGTTCGTTCGATATTCGCGGTGCATGAGAACAACGACATCTTCAAGCAGCTCGCTGCGCATCCCAAGCTGGTGGCGATGATGGAATACTTGCTGGGATCGGAGACGTACATTCATCAATCCCGGATCAACTTCAAGCCTGGATTCAACGGGAAAGAATTCTACTGGCATTCCGACTTCGAGACCTGGCATGTGGAAGATGGCATGCCTCGCATGCGGGCGCTGAGCTGTTCGATCGCTCTGAGCGACAACCATCCCTTCAATGGTCCTCTGATGGTCATTCCGGGCTCGCACAAGAAGTTCGTAGCCTGTGTCGGCCAGACGCCGGAGAATCACTTTAAGGACTCTCTGCGCAAGCAGGAATATGGTGTGCCAGATCATGACAGCTTGACGAAGATGGCGGAAGAAGGCGGTATCGATACACCAGTCGGGAAAGCCGGTTCTGTGCTCCTATTCGATTGCAACGTTATGCACGGATCAAACAGTAACATCTCTCCTTACCCGAGGAGCAATGTGTTCATGGTGTTCAATAGTGTAGAGAACAAGCTGCAGGAGCCATTCTCCGGCCAGAAGCCTAGACCGGATTATATCGCTTCCAGAGACTAATCATGAGTCCAGCCCTCATTGTCGCTTTAATACTGGGGATCAATATTACGTATGTCTCTATCTTCACACTGCGATTAATATTGGTCATTAAGGGCAAACGGACGATGGCAGCTATGCTGTCCATGATCGAAGTGTTCATCTACCTTGTCGGCTTGCAGATCGTGCTGGATAACCTGTCCAGCCCGCTCTACATCGGCGCGTACTGTATCGGCTTCGGGATCGGCGTCTACATGGGCAGCCGGATTGAGGAAGCGCTGGCGCTCGGTTATTCCGTCGTGCAGGTGATCGCGGATACCGTGAACACAAGCTTGCCTGATCGACTCAGAAGCTATGGATACGGCGTTACAGTGTGGCATGCGGAGGGCCGCAACGGTCCGCGAATGGTTATGCAGGTGCTGGTTAAGCGCAGTAACGAGAAGCGGTTGCTTGAGCGAATCGCGGAGGAAGCGCCTAAAGCATTCGTCATCTCACATGAGCCAAGACACTTCCGCGGCGGCTTCTGGGCGAAGCTGCTGGAGCGTTAGCTGCAATTCGCAATATCATGTTGAGTGATCAAGATATTCAACTCTGCAAGCATTGATGGACTGATTAAACAGAGCAGCATTCTTTGCTTCCCCTACCATACATGGTGGGGGATTTTTCATGTTGTCCGTCGCTTTATGGCACTTGACAAATAGATTGTTTATTACTTAATATTTAAATAGTTTAAATATATAGTTGTGAAGTGAATTGGACGGATTAGGCGGGTGATGAAGGTGATATCGTATAATAGCCGATTTCTGCAAGCCATTACGATACTGAATCGGTATTACGGAAGAGAACTGATATACGAACTGGGTGAAGGGGTCACCCGCACGCAGCTGTATATGCTTCTAATGATTAAAGAACGAGGCAAGAGCAGGCCAACGGAGCTCGCGGAGAAGCTGGATGTGAAGCCCAGTGCGGTGACGGTCATGATCGACAGATTGGAGAAGGCCGGGTACGTGGCACGTACGTATGATCAGAAGGATCGAAGAGTGATTTTAATTGAACTAACAGATTCGGGTAGGCACATGCTGGATCGGGCGCTCGAAGTTCGCAAGGAAATGGTGGGCAAGCATCTGGCGCAATTAAGCGACGATGAAACGAAGGCGGTAACGGAAATACTGGAGAAGATGGTGCAATTCATATCGGACGACGGGCAGCACGGCACAGGGTGCGGTCATGGAGCTAAATGCAAGTCAACGGGGGAAGGAACGGAGAGAAAGTAGACGTTCCGGTCCAAGTAAGTGCGTGGGTGCCTTCGCAAACAAGCAGTTGTGAGAAATATATCGAGAAACAAATGTTTACAGGATTGGGGAGAATAATATGGAGCAATTATCAAATAAAAGAAAAGTTACGATTATGCTGGCGATTATGTCCGCGATGTTCTTCGCCGCCATCAATCAGACGATTGTTGGGACCGCTATGCCGCGAATAATCGCCGAGCTTGGAGGTATGCAATATTACAGCTGGGTCATTACGATTTACTTGCTTACTTCAACGATCGCAACGGTTATGGTGGGCAAACTATCGGATATGTACGGACGCAAGCCGTTCATGTTGATCGGCATCGTTATATTCATTATAGGTGGGCTATTGACAGGATTCTCTATGGACATAGCCCAACTAATTATATACCGGGGCGTTCAGGGAATTGGGGCCGGCATCATTATGGCTTCTGTATTCACCGCTGTCGGTGACTTGTTCTCGCCTAGGGAACGGGGCAAGTGGACGGGTATTCTTATGGCCGTATTCGGCTTCTCCAGCATGATCGGTCCTGCACTGGGCGGCTGGATCGTTGAGCATATGCCTTGGAGCTGGCTGTTCTGGATCTTCCTGCCGATCGGCATTATTGCATTCGCTATGATTCTGTTCTTGTTCCCTAAGGTGGACCAGAAGTCGGATGAGCGAATCGATTACGCAGGATCCATATTCCTAAGTCTTACGATTATCGCGCTGTTGACGGGCTTCTCACTGGTCGGCTCCGGAGACGGCTTCACCTGGACTTCGCCAGAAATTATCGCCTTATTCGCAGCAACAGTTGTATTCCTGATCGTCTTCATTATGGTGGAGCGCAAGGCGAGCAGCCCGGTTCTGCCGCTTAGCTTGTTCCGTAACGACATCGTGGTCATCTCCAACATCATCTCCTTCATTATTAATGCCGGTATGATTGGCGCATTGATCTATATTCCGTTCTTCATCCAGGGTGTCGAAGGCGTATCGCCATCTCAATCCGGATATGTCACTATGCCGATGTCGTTCGCAATGGTTGTCGTCAGTGCTCTTGTAGGACGTATCATTACGAAAACAGGCAAATATAAGCGTTATGGCATTATCGGCTTGCCGATTATGATTGGCGGAATGCTTGTCATGGCCAATATGTCCGAAGTGTGGCATGCGGTCACCGCTATGACGGTATTCGGCATCGGACTTGGCCTCAGCATGCCGATCTTCACGCTGACGGTTCAAAATGCGGTAAGTCCCCGTGAGCTGGGTGTTGCTACCTCCTCGTCGCAGCTGTTCCGCAGCGTCGGCGGAACGATCGGTATCGCCGTACTCGGTTCCATCATGCAGTCCCGCATGATGAAGGAAATGAATGAGCAAGCGGCAGCTGCAGGCGGCGGAGGAGCGCTTGAGGGAATGGATCCGAAAGTGGCGGAAGCACTCGCACCGCTGCAATCGCCGGAAATACTGCTGAACCAGCCAGAGCTGGAGAAGCTGCTTCATGGCTTGCCAGAGGCGGTTCAGCCGATTGCTAACGGCATCGTCGAAATGGTGCGCACAGCGATGGCCAACTCGCTTAGCACGGTCTTCCTGGTCGGCGCCGGACTAGTCGTCGTGGCTTTCGTGCTCGTGTTTTTCTTGCGCGAGATACCGCTTCGCACAAGCAATCACATGCCCGGGGAGGAAGTCGAAGAGGCAGCGGAGCGCGAGTCAGATAAGCTGCCATCCCATATGGAGGGCGCACATTAAGCTTGATTTGCGATTTTTTTGCCGCCCGAGACCGGATTTGTAGTTGAGCTTACCTCCTATAAACCTTTATAATAGAGCGTATATGAATTTTTATAGGAAAAGGTGCAATGAATGAGCATACTAAACGTAGAGAAATTAAGTCACGGCTTCGGTGATCGGGCGATCTTCAACGATGTGTCGTTCCGCTTGCTGAAAGGCGAGCATATCGGTCTGATCGGCGCCAATGGTGAAGGCAAATCCACATTCATGAATATTATTACAGGCAAGCTGCAGCCGGATGACGGCAAAGTGGAATGGTCCAAGCGGATGCGGGTCGGCTATCTGGATCAGCATGCGGTACTGTCCAAGGGAATGACGATCCGTGATGTGCTCAAGAGCGCATTCCAGTATCTGTTCGACATGGAGCAAGAGATGAACGACATGTACGGACGGATGGGCGAGGTGTCGCCTGAGGAGCTGGAGACGCTGCTGGAGGAAGTCGGTACAATTCAAGATACGCTGACCAACCAGGACTTCTATCTGATTGATGCGAAGGTGGAGGAGACGGCGCGCGGCCTGGGCTTGACGGATATCGGGCTCGACAAGGACGTGTATGATCTGAGCGGCGGACAGCGGACGAAGGTGCTTCTGGCCAAGCTGCTGCTGGAGAAGCCGGACATTCTGCTGCTTGACGAGCCG
The DNA here is from genome assembly GCF_042675905.1 of Paenibacillus chungangensis. Taxonomy (NCBI): domain Bacteria; kingdom Bacillati; phylum Bacillota; class Bacilli; order Caryophanales; family Paenibacillaceae; genus Paenibacillus; species Paenibacillus chungangensis. Next base: position 821,660 of record NZ_JBHTJZ010000005.1, read on the forward strand.
ACCAACTATTTGGACGAACAGCATATCGAATGGTTGAGGCGTTACTTGCAGGAGTACGAGAATGCATTTATTCTGATCTCTCATGATATCCCGTTCCTGAACAGCGTCATCAATCTGATCTACCATATGGAAAATCAACAGCTGTCGCGTTATGTCGGCGACTACGATCACTTCATGCAAGTGTATGAGATGAAGAAGCAGCAGCTGGAATCGGCGTTCAAGCGTCAGCAGCAGGAGATTGCGGAGCTTAAGGACTTCGTAGCGCGGAACAAGGCGAACGTCGCAACGCGCAACATGGCGATGTCCCGCCAGAAGAAGCTCGACAAGATGGATGTTATCGAGCTGGCGAAGGAGAAACCGAAGCCGCAGTTCAATTTCCAGGAAGGTCGGACAGCCGGCAGGGTGATCTTCGAAGCGAGAGGGTTAGTGATCGGTTATACCGAACCGCTGTCCCGTCCGCTTGATCTGAGAATGGAGCGCGGGCAAAAGATCGCGCTGGTCGGTGCGAACGGCATCGGCAAAACGACGCTGCTTCGCAGCATCCTGGGAGAAATTCCTGCGTTGTCCGGCGAAGTGGAACGTGGTGAAAATCTGGAGATCGGCTACTTCGAGCAGGAAGCGAAGGACGCGAACTACAACACTTGTATCGATGAGATCTGGAATGAGTTCCCTTCATTGAATCAATTCGAGGTTCGCGCAGCTTTGGCGAAATGCGGACTGACGACGAAGCATATCGAGAGCAAAATTCAGGTGCTCAGCGGCGGGGAGAAAGCAAAAGTGAGGCTGTGCAAGCTGATCAACCGTGAGAGCAATGTGCTCGTGCTTGACGAGCCGACGAACCATCTAGACGTAGATGCGAAAGATGAGCTGAAGCGTGCGCTTAAAGCGTACAAGGGTAGTATACTGCTTATTTCCCACGAGCCGGAATTTTATCGCGATGTCGTGACGGAGACGTGGAATTGCGAGTCGTGGACGACGAAGGTATTTTAATATTAGCCATATATGCTTCCGGAAGAACTGGAGAATGGCATTGTCTATGAGGCAATGTCGTTCTCTTTTTTTGTAGGTGCGTCTGTCATAATTTTACGATAATGGTATAATGGGAGGGATTATGTGGAAATTAGAGTAAGTAAAAGGGATGAGCAGTGGTTAGGCATTCGAATAGAACCATTCTCCATGGCTGCTGTAGAAAAAATCAAATCCATAGCGGGGCGAAAGTGGGTATTGGCGGAGAAACTGTGGCTCATTCCTTACAAGCTTGCGACCGTTGCTCAACTGGCGGAGCTCTTCCACGAGGATGTCATTCATATTGATGAAGTATTGGAAGAGGAGTGCTTCTTCCTTCGTGAATGGTTGGATGCTAGCAAGAAGACGGCCGCACGTTCCTCGGGGCTTCTGAAGCAGTGGGATAATGGCCATCGACAAGAGATGAGCAATGCATTAGTGGCGAAAGGATACAGCTCTAAAACGGTGAAGGCCTATAACGGACACGTAAGGCGATTATTGATTCATGTGCTGGAGGAGCGAGGGAATTGCGATAAAATTGGAGAGACCGATATTCGTCAGTATTCACTTCAACTGTTACATGACAAGAAATCGCATGCCTATGTGAACCAAGCCATTAGTGCCATCAAATTCTATTGTGAGAGAGTGCTGCTGCTGCGAATGCGCGAAGCTTACGTTAGACTGAAGAAGGAAACTAAACTTCCTGCTGTATTCTCAATCGAGGAAGTGAAGACCATCATCCTAGCTCCGAGCAATGTTAAGCATCAGGCAATATTAGCGTTGACCTATTCGTCGGGGCTTCGGGTGAGTGAGGTAGTACGGTTGCAGTCGGAGGATATCGATATTGGCCGCAAGACAGTCCGTGTTCGACAAGGGAAAGGGAGGAAGGATCGATATAGCATCTTGTCAGGCTATGCGCTGGCCATTCTTCAGAAATATATGAGACTGGAAGCGCGGGGCAAGTGGTTATTTCCGGGTAGTGAAGCGGGAAAGCACTTGACGGAGCGATCTGTGCAGAAAATGTTCGAGCAGGCGTTAACGAGATCAGGAGTAGGGAAAAAAGGAAGTGTGCACAGCTTGCGTCATTCATTCGCCACCCATCTATTGGAAAGCGGCATAGACATTCGCTATATCCAGCAATTGCTGGGCCATGAAAGCTCTCGTACCACTGAGCGTTACACACGTGTGAGCACAAAGAGCATTAGCCGAATAAAGAGTCCATTGGATTCCTTGGAGTAAACGGAGTGCTAGAGAGCTTACTACAAAGATATCCATGATGAACTACGCAAATCCTCTCTTCTTCGCGATATTAATAAAATACGTAGATAGGATGTTATGTGAAACCGGCGAAAAACAATTAAAACAAAAAAGGACTAACCCATAAATTAAATTCCTTTTAATGAGGTGGTTGCAATTATCGTAGTCTGGATTATATTAATTGGGATTTTAATCACATCGATTCTCAGCCTGATTGATGGCCTCAGAAACAGATCGAGATTTAGTATATCTGAAAGAATAACATCGTATATCATGGCGCTAGTAATTGCTATTATTTTTACATTAATCATATCTATATCTTCTAATGAATCCGATATAGGATTGTTAATAACAGTGGCAATAATGTTGACTCTTATTTTCGGGAATATGTGGTATTACGTTAAAATCGAAAAAGTGAAAAATGTATTAGAAATGAAATTTAGAATGCTAAAGTACTTGTTATTGTCTATAGTATTATTAATTATAAATGTGATAGTTACAAGTGCAATAACGAATTGAATGAAAAAGATTTTGAATGATTTATCGAAGAGGACGCCGGCAACACATAACACCGTATTCACGCAGCGTCGCTATCGCTCCTTGGTCCGGCCGAAGCAGGAAGAAGAGGTTTCGAAGAAGCTTATTCAGTAGCAGGGAAGCCTATTCAGCCGGACAACCTTGCACTGCCTAACCGCGTCGCGGCCGTTCCCTCCGGTCACTTAAGGCAGTGAAGGTTCGTGAATACAAAAACGTTATCCGAAACTGCTAGATATTAAAGAAATGAAGTATGTTTTCCCCCACGTGAATGGAGACTAATGTTTCAGGAAAGCCCGACAATTCAAGGGAAATATCAAAGTGTATTCGGATCCGAAGCAAGCCCGACAGTTCAAGAGAAATATCGAAGCATATTCGGATCCGAAGCGAGCCCGACAGTTCAAGAGAAATATCGAAGCATATTCGGATCCGAAGCAAGCCCGACAGTTCAAGAGAAATATCGAAGCGTATTCGGATCCGAAGTTAGCCCGGCAGTTCAAGAGAAATATCGAAGCATAATCGGATCAGAAGTAAGCCCGGCAATTCAAGGGAAATTTAAGAGCTGAAGAACTATTTTTGAATGTATTTTCAGGAGGCCAGCAGCATCGGATAACACCATATTCACGCATCGGGCATTCGCCCTCGGTCCCAGAAGCGGCTTCGAAGAAGTGGTTGCTGTGGACACACCTGGCATTCGCCAGGCGTCGTGAATATACGAAACGTTAGCTGAAATTACTGAAATTACAAAAATATAATAGGAGTGTCTTGTTATGTGGATACAAGGTCCTAAAGATTTTACTAGCTATAGAAGAATGATGATTTTTATTGATGGTGAAAACATTACCATGAGATTTCAAGAACTTTTAAGTAAGGGAATGGTTCCGCGAGAATCTGTAAAACATTTAAAAGATGTTTATGCATGGGATGAAAATACAACCTCTATAATTGGAAAACATGAAGTAATTCGTGCAGTTTTTTATACTTACGCAGTAGGTGATAATCAAAAGATAGATGAAATAAACGAGTCTATCAAATCTTTTAATTACTTTAAGAACTATAATTCAGAGTTACCTAATAAACTTTTTCCGTGTGTGTTTAAAAAAGAAAATAGAAGTCGAAGTGGTAAAGGTGTAGACATTCAAATGACAGTTGATATCCTTCATCATTCACACAACGATAATCTTGATACTGTGTTTCTAATAACTGGAGACGGTGATTTTATGCCAGTAATTAATGAAGTAATAAGAGCTGGTAAACAAATATATCTTGCGTCATTTACTAGTGGGCTTAATCCCCAACTTAAGAAAAATGTAGATTATTATTTAAATCTAGACCCTGTTTTTTTCCAAACTGAATGAACTATAAGCTTATTCAAGATGTCAGTAACTTCAGCTAACACAGTATTCACACTTCGGGGCATTCGCCCCTCGGTCCGCCCGTGGCAATTCGGAGAGGATGATACAGGCGGACACATCTGCAAGACTAATCTCGCTTTGCGAACCGGTTGAAGGGCTGGCTGCGCCAATCCTGATCTGCCCTTAAGTCTTTCGACGTCGTGAATACAAGAACGTTAGACGCAATTATTGCAAATAGGCCAAAGAATTTGGAGGGTGTTTCAATGAAGTGGATTATTTGTTTATCCGGGGATGAAGCGGATCTTTATGAGCTTTCAAAATCACTAAATACAGAATATTTAACTGTATTTAAGGAAGGGGATCAATATTACTTAAAATCATCGCAAATCCTATCTACAGATGAATATAGGGAAGTTTCTGAGAAAGTTAAGGAGTTAGTCGACTTAATTAATGGCGCTACAAAGCTTGCCTTAGGAACTCGAAACACGATTGCTGTAACAGATATTTATGTACAGAAAGACGATGGGGGACGTATTTTATTTGGGTCAGCACATCTTTCTGCTTCAATACGAGTGAGGGCGAGCACTCAAATCATTAGAGCTGATGGAACAATTGAAATATGTAATCCTGCTGATTCTGTATCAAACTGGTTAGATTTATCTCAAAAAAATGAATTGATCAATAAAGTATTTAAGTTAATATCTCATGATAGTGACAGTTGGATTGGGCTATTTAAGATTTTTGAGGTAATAGACAAAGATTCTGGAATTAGATCCTTCTCTTCTGTTTCTTCTGAGAATCTCAAGAGATTTACCCAAACAGCTAATAGTTATAAGGCTGTGGGCATGGAAGCGAGGCATGCATTAGATTATGAACCTCCAAAGAAGCCTATGAATATCACCGAGGCGAGATCTTTGATTTATATAGTAGTTAACGAATGGCTTAGGCAGAAAGATGAGATGTAGGATATTCGAAGAAGGCAATAACAGCGTCTAACACCATATTCACGCATCGGGGCATTCGCCCCTCGGTCCGGCAGGAGATATTGGCAGGGAAGAGTTGACAGCCGGACACACTCGACTTCGTCGAGCGTCGTGAATATACGAAACGTTATACGCAACCCTTGAAACATATTAAAAATTGAAAAGCCTAAGCGAAAGTAAGCTTGAGTTTGAGCGTATATTTCATAACCAAGCAGATTTAAAAAGACTATTTTGAAGGTAGCTCATTATGGAGTAAATCTGAAAAGACTATTATGAAAGTGCCTCATTACGAAGCAGATTGAAAAGACTGTTTTGAAAGTAACTCATTACGAAGCAGATATGAATAGATTTTTTTTGAAAGTACCTCATTACGAAGCAGGTCTGAAGAGACTATTTTGAAAGTAACTCATTACGAAGCAAATTGGAAAAGCTATTTTTGAATGCCGCTCATTGCGAAGTGAATTTAAAAAGACTGCTCTGAAGGCAGCTCAATATGAAGCAGATTTTTTACGCAGTGCTATAGAAGAATGTGAATGATAAGTCAAGAAGCCAAGGGCAGCGTATAACACCATATTCACGCATCGGGGCATTCGCCCCTCGGTCCCAGAAGTAGCTTCGGAGAAGTAGTTGCTGTGGACACACCCGGCATTCGCTGGGCGTCGTGAATACAAGAACGTTATAGGAAATTCCGGCAAAGCGTATAAAACCCAAAAACACGAACAAACATTCTATTCATTACTTTGTCAATGTGGTAAGATATAGAAGTACAATTGAATCTTGGGTGGTCATAGTTTCCCTTCGAAAGGAGGTGGAGCTATGGAGGTTAAAGACGCATTGACAATCATGTTTTTATTCGGCATGTTTATCCTTGCCCTCTTAACATACATTAATTCCAACAACAAGAGAAAGTAAAAACCCACCCCAAGGTTTCGCGGCCAAAGGTGGGTTTTTATTTCCGATAAGGACTTAGAAGGGAATAAACCATCCAAGCCAATTGTATAGCCGAGTGTTAGCGCACTCGGTTTTCTTATAACGATCATAACACAAATTGGATTGAATGAAAACCATGAAAAGAGCTTAATTAAAACCTGTATAAAAACCTGTATAAAACATTATAACCCGTATGAAGGGATTTGAATGAAAGATCAAAGAAGGCCGGAACATCCTATAACACCGTATTCACGCTGCGTCGCTATCGCTCCTTGGTCCGGGCCGGAGTAGTAAGAAGAGGTTTCGAAGAAGATAATTCAGTAGCAGGGAAGCAGATTCAGCCGGACAACCCTGCACTGCCTAACCGCGTCGCGGCCACTCCCTTCGGTCGTTTAAGTCAGTGAGGGTTCGTGAATACAAGAACGTTATGTGCAATCGGGGTAACACTTTAAAACATATAGAGCCGTATAACCCACAAGATCGTAAAACCTAAGAGCCTAAAGAATTTGAGAGATTGTAATTGCTTGATGGATTTGAAAAACTTGAAGGTCTTGAAGAACTTGAACAACATGAATGACTTAAATGACTTAAGTGCTTGAATGACTTGAATGATTTGAAGGACTCGGTGACTTGAAAGGATAGAAAAATTTAAGAACTTTGAAGAGCGTAAGAGGACTTGAAGAACTTACAGTGTTTTAGCTGACCCCGAATGCCCGAAAGTTGACGTTAATGCCTGTCCGTAAACTGACCGATATAATGACCAAGAAGAATAACGAGGGGGGAAAAGAAAGACGCCTCTTTAGCGAGATACTGGTCCAACAGTATCACAAGAGGCGTCTCCTTACACTCAACATGGTCATTGTATCAAAATATACGCTCCTTGAAAAGGAGCCAAGAAGCGGTGTTTTTCGTTAGGAGTGCGGAGCAGATCGCGGCCCCTTGCTGCGGCGGTCCACTGGGTATTGTAGGAAGCCGTCCCCGGGTTTGGTACAAAAGCTCCGGGGAAAAGGCGAAGTTGGTCATCCGTCGTCTGTATTGTGAAGCTTGCGGCAAGATTCATCATGAACTGCCGGATCTGCTCGTACCGTACAAACGATACGATGCCGAAAGTATCGAAGCGGTGCTTTCAGCGTCGAACCGTACAGATGTGGCGGCCGATGAATCGACCTTGCTTCGCTGGAAATGCTGGTTTCTAGCCTGGGTGGTGTATGCAGCAGGTTGCTTGCAAGCGATCGCCATTCGCAGGGGGCTTTCTGTGGTCAGTCCGTCCACTGAGCCACAGTCCGCACTCCATTTGTTTGGGCGGTTAGTAGGCGATGCTGCCGGTTGGCTGAGTCGAGCTGTCCGGCCACTAGCCAATTCGAACTTATGGGTTACAGACCCGTTCTGCCTTTCTGTCCGCACCCCTTCGGGATAAACTCATGCTCATAGCCCAAAGAAATGGAGTCATGAGGATGGACAAACGAAAAGCGGAAGACATGGCTGCCCAGCGCGTTCAGCTCCTCTCTCCGCTATTAGCGGAGGGATTGGATGCGGCTAAGATGAGTCAGATCAAAGCCACACTCTGTGAACAGCATGGGATCAGCGAGCGTACCCTGCGCCGGTATTTGGCACGGTACCGGGAAGCTGGCTTTAGCGGCTTGAAGCCCCAGGCAAGGGGGAGAAAACCGACTGCCGCTGCCATTACGGAATCGGTGCTGGAGCAAGCGATCCTGCTGCGTCGCGAGGTGCCTGGTCGGAGTGTTCGGCAGATCATTCAGATATTGGAATGGGAAGAGCTCGTCAAGCCAGGCGAAGTGAAACGCAGCACGTTGCAGGAGAAGTTTGAGGGACGTGGATACAGTTCACGGCAAATGCGAATGTATGAAAACAAGGGAGTGGCAGCAAGACGCTTCCAAAAGCAGCGCCGGATGGCACTTGTTCAGTCAGACATCAAATACGGCCCGTATCTCCCCATTGGGCCAGGCGGAGAAAAGAAGCAGGTCTATCTCGTACTCTTTCAAGATGATGCAACGCGTTCGGTGTTGCACGGGGAATTCTACGCCTTATTCGATCAAAGCATTGTGGAAGATTGTTTTCGGAAAGCGATCCAGAAGTATGGGGTGCCGGAGGCGGTCTACTTTGACCAAGGCAAGCAGTACAAGACGAAATGGATGGCGAGAACCTGCGCGAAGCTTGGTATTCGGCTTCTCTTTGCTCGTCCGTACTCGCCAGAAAGTAAAGGCAAAATTGAGCGGCTTAATGGTGTAGTCGACTCGTTCCTAGGCGAAGCGGAACTAGAAAAACCGAAAACGCTGGAACAACTGAATCAGTGGTTTGAGGTATAGCTCAGCGAATGCTACCAAAACAAGTCGCATGCTTCGCTGGGAGGCAGAAGTCCAGAGCAAGCGTTTCGAAATGATCCGCATCCGCTTCGTTTTGTAGAGCCGCCCGTGCTGGCCAATGCCTTTCTTCACTGCGAGAGTCGGAAAGTGGACATATCGGGCTGCATTAGCTTTATGAATCGAAAATATGAAGTCGGATTGCTATTCATCGGTCGCACGGTGGAAGTCGTCTACGATCCTGCTGACATATCGGAAATCACCATTGAATATGAGGGACATGAACCTTGGAAAGCGCGTGAACTGGTGATCGGGGAACGATCTGGGAAACGTCCTACTCTTCCGGAACACTTGCAGCCGAAACCATCGGACGCCTCGCGATTGCTGCGCGGGGCCGAAAAGAAACATGATCAGCGCCGTGAGCAACAAATCCCCGCGATCTCCTTCCGAGCGATTCGCAAGGAGGGTGAAGGCCATGTTTGAAACGTTCTACAGCCTTCGTCGCACCCCATTCACCCGGGATCTACCGACCGATGAATTGTATCTGCCGGTGATGCTGGAAGAAACCCTGGAACGTCTTGCGTATGCGGCAGAGCGCCAATTGTTCGCTGTCGTTACGGGCGATTGCGGGACCGGCAAAACGACAACAATTCGTCGGATTACAGAGGTACTAAACGCCAAAACGTACAAGGTAATGTATCTATCGGACTCCAAGTTGACGCCGCGCCATTTTTATAAAGGTCTGCTTGAACAGCTTGGATGTGAAGCGAAGTTTTACCGTGGCGATGCCAAGCGCCAATTGCACCGGGAGATCGAACTCATGCGTGGGCTGCATCATCTGAAGCCCTGTGTTATTGTGGATGAAGCGCATTTACTGGATCGCGAGATGCTGGAGGAAGTGCGTTTTCTCCTCAATGTCCGAATGGACTCGGAAAGTCCGATGGCTCTGATCTTGGTGGGTCAGTTATCTGACTTCTGAGATAATTGCCCAATCAAGAGGAGGGCCAACGGCGAAACAGAATCCATCTGGAAGTTGGTAAGTTATGTGGTATTCCAGATAACTTTTCCTTATGCCGAAATCAACTTTATGCCGAATCGATTCCCTAATGAACTATCTTCTTCTTTCATTGAAATAAAGTGAGCACCTGTTATCGCAGATGCTCGGCATAATTAGAGAGATTCAAGAAAGGTTAGCAGAATTCAAAAAACAGATGGTGAAGCTCTATGAAAATGGGAAGTCCAGGGCAGCGATTGTGGAGGACTATGACCTCACAGCATCGGCTTTAGACCGCTGGATCAAGCAAGCTCAGAAAACGGGCTCCTTCAAGGAGAAGGATAATCGTTCGTCCGAAGAAGCGGAATTGATGGCGCTACGAAAAGAGAACCAGCGTTTGAAGATGGAGGTGGATATTTTAAAGCAAGCAGCGCTGATCATGGGACGAAAGTAGCTATCATCCGGAATAACCTTGATAAATACTCAGTATCAGCTTTGTGTAACGTCCTGCAAATCCCAAGAAATACGTACTATTATGAAGCCAAAGAACGACCGAGTGAAGATATGTTAACTGAGGCAATTGTGGATATCTTCCACAAGAATCGAAACGCCTACGGTACACGAAAGATCAAATCCAAGCTCCAGGAACAAGGACTCGTCGTGTCCAGACGCCGTATTGGCCGAATCAGCAAGAGCAGGGCCTGGTCTCCACGTATACCAGTATAAACCAGTATAAGCCCCGCAAAGCGGCCTGTAATGAGGCCGCAACGACGAATGTGTTAGATCGCGAGTTTGATCAGACTGAAGCTAAGCGCTTTGTGGTCAGTGATCTAACGTATGTGAAGGTAGGGCACCAGTGGCACTACGTATGCACTCTCATTGACCTGCTCAATCGAGCAATCAATGGTCATAGTACAGGTCCACATAAGGACGCTGCTCTGGTTTCGCGTGCCTTTTCTACGGTAGATGGCGATCTGAGCCAAATCCAGTGGTTTCATACGGACCGTGGGAGTGAGTTTAAAAATCAAACGATGGACGAGCTTCTGGATACCTTCGAGATCGGTCGATCGCTAAGCGGGAAGGGTTGTCCTTATGACAATGCTGTAGCTGAAGCGACATACAAGGTCATGAAAACGGAGTTCATCCATCAGATGGAGTTCCAAAACCTTCATCACCTGCAATTGGAACTATACGACTACGTCAACTGGTTTAACAAGCATCGAATTCATGGATCACTAGGGTACATGACTCCTGTTCAGTACCGCCAAGCAGCCCTTAAAAAAGCTGTCTGATTTACTGTTGACAATCCAAAAACAGGTGTAAGTAATTTCAAGAAGGGGACGACATCAGTTAACACCGCATTCACGCATTGGGCTGACGCCCTCGGTCCGCAGAAGTAATATTCGGAGAAGCTGATACTGCGGACAACTCCCTGAGTGAGTACGTGAATACAAAAACGTTATAAGAAATTAGCGCAAGCGCAAATATGAAAGTAAACTCAAGAAGTGTATAAAACCAACAAATTATGGAGCATCCTGATATATTGGAGTATAATAAAGATGAACTACCCGGAGGCCAATGCCAATGAGTACTTCGAAACATGATGATATCGACTATATTTTGAATCATCTGAACGATAAGAATAAAGTAGTAGCCAAAAGCTTTTTGTCATGGTTACTCGAAAATCAAGAGGATGAAGAAGATGAATATTTAACAAGTGAAGATGTAAAGTAAAGGCATTAGAAAGAGGTCGAATTGAATATCAGAACGGACAGACAAAATTATTGGAGGACTTGAAGCGTGAGTTCGAAATATAGAGTTGCATTTTCGAATGACGCTGAAAAAACACTTGGGAAACTAGATAAACCAATGATAAGGAGAATATTCCAAGCCCTTGATCTGTTGTGTGATGATCCAATAGGTTCTCCGAATGTAAAGAGAATGAAGGGATCTGAAGACCAAGTTTTCAGATTGTGAGTGGGAAATTTTAGAATCATTTATGAAATCAAAGATAATGAATTATTGATATATGTAGTGCGTATAGGACCAAGAGGAGACGTATATAAATGACATCATGCCCTAACAAAATCTGTTAGGGCATTTGATTTAGAGGGATTTTGAAGGTTATTCAAGGAAGGCGCAGACATCAGATAACACCGTATTCATGTTGTGTCGCCTCCTTGGAAAGGAATTAGGTGCTGGATAGAACAAGGAGAAAATAAATGTAGATATACATTTTCTGAGAAAGGGAGTATCTCATGACTTTATTTAAACAGGAACCGGTTGTAAAAACTGAAATGCTTATTAGAAAACCTGTCGAAGAAGTTTTTGAAGCCTTTATTAATCCAGAGATTACCTCAAACTTTTGGTTCACCAAAAGTAGTGGTAGGTTAGAAATTGGCAAACGCGTTCTTTGGGAGTGGGAGATGTATGGCGTTTCAGATGAAATTTATGTGAAAGATATCGAGAAAAATAAACGTATCCTTATTGTGTCGTCAGATGGAACTTTTATAAAATGGCTCTTTAACCAAACAACCAATAACGAGACTCTTGTTTCCATTGAAAACTATGGTTTTGTAGGAAATACTGATGAAGTTTTAAACCAATGTATTGACGCAATGGGAGGATATACGATAGTTCTATGTGGGTTAAAAGCTTTTTTAGAACATAAAATCGTACTAAATCTAGTGTTGGATAAAGCTCCTGATCTCATGTGAATAAATAGTTTAAAGTAGAGCTTCGCTTTTTAGCTCCTATTCAGACGTGGGTAGTACAGCTTTACTTAGATACAATGAAATCAAGTTGGGGTAACACGATATGACGAAGAAACTGTATGACTTAAACTATATGTAAACGATTGTTGCCAAGGGCAAAGCGATTGAGTATATGACAGCGGGTGCACATCAATATGAACTTGAAAATGACTTTCATTCAGGTTGCACAAAAATCGCTATCTTGAAGAGAACTTCTTTTTGAAAAATCAAGACAGCTAATTTGACTAACACCGTAGTATCAGAGCTTTTATCTTGCTACTCACCGATTGAGGGCTTCGTTCGTCATAACTGTCGATGCGGTTCCATAAACTAAGATATGACATATATTTCGACGAAGGTATGCTATGCATGAAGTCAGTCTCGTTCATGAGATTATGTTAATTGTGATGGAGGTAGCCGAGAAAGAGGGATTATCCAGAATATCAAAAATTAAGCTTCTGATTGGCGAGAACATGAGCGTTCTGCCGGATGCCTTGGAGTTTGCCTTTCAATACTTGAAAAGCGGTACGCTAATGGAACATGCCGTGTTGCGATGGGAGATTTGCCCCGGCAGGGAATTTACGATCTCCTATATCGAGGGGGAGTAAAACAATGAGCGCTCAAATTTCGATCCAGCGGGATGTTCTTCGCGGGAATGGAGAGTGGGCGGAGCGGAATCGTTCCTTCCTAAATGAAAGAGGAATGTACGTAATGAATCTGATGAGCTCTCCTGGTGCAGGAAAAACAAGCTTGCTGGAGCAACTCATTCCGAAGTTGCGTGCCCATATCAAGGTCGGTGTTATCGAAGGCGACTTGTGTACTACTATTGATGCAGAGCGGATTGCCAATCTTGGTATCCAAGCGGTTCAAATTAATACCGATGGCGCTTGTCATCTCGATGCGCGAATGGTGCACGATGCACTTCAGAACTTCAAGGCTCATAGAGTCGATCTTTTATTTATAGAAAACGTTGGGAACTTGGTTTGTCCAGCCGATTTCGACTTGGGGGAGCACCAGCGAATCGCAATGTTAAGCGTAACGGAAGGGGCGGATAAGGTCGAGAAATATCCGAATGTCTTTACATACGCCGATGCGTTGATTATAAGCAAAATAGACTTGCTCCCCTTTGTCAACTTTGACGAACAATACTATGAGACGGAGGCACGGCGATTAAATCCTGACGCTTCTCATTTTCGAGTTTCCGCCGTAACAGGGGAGGGGATCGACAAGTGGATGCGATGGATTCTAGGTATCGTGAGGGAATTCAAGAACGAACACGAGTCCAACTCGATGTGAAAGGAACGGTTCAGGGGGTCGGGTTCCGCCCGTTCGTGTACCGGCTTGCAGAACGGCTTGGAGTTAGTGGATTTGTCAGAAACATTATGGGGGAAGTCATCGTCGAAGCTGAAGGGACGAACGATCAAATTAAAGCCTTCGTTTATCAATTGCGCCACGATCCGACGCCTCCGATTCGGGTAAATCATATCCGGGTGACAAGATTGCCAATAAGCCATGATGCCTATTTTACGATTGAAGCAAGTAAGGAAGACGGAGCAGGCGAAGGCGGTTTCCCCACGGATCTTGCCACTTGCATGGAATGTATGCAAGATATTCATAATCCACACTCCAAATATTATCGCTATCCCTTCACCAGTTGCACCTCATGTGGTCCTCGATACTCCGTCTTGAGGAAAATTCCCTATGATCGAGAACATACGACCTTTAAATCGTTTCCACTTTGCGAATCATGTCGCTCAGAGTATATAGACCCATTCGATCGAAGATTTCATGCTCAGACCCTCACCTGTCCCCACTGCGGCCCTGCGATCGAGTACAGGAGTTCCGTTCGTTCGTTCGTTTCAAGCGAAGCGCTACTCGCTTCCTCGGAGGCACTTCGTGAAGGACGAATCCTTGCCGTTAAGGGAATTGGGGGATTCCATTTCATCTGCGACGCTACCCAAGAACAAGCGATACATAATCTTCGTATTCGCAAACGTCGACCTCGTAAGCCCTTCGCTTTGATGGCAAGGGATTTAAATGATGTAGAGAATCTTTTCGTTGTGACTGCGGCAGAGCGGCAAGCATTAACGGGTCCGGAAGCACCAATTGTATTATTAAAACCCAAAGAACATGCAAAGCAGTTGCTTCCTTTGCTCGCTATTGCGCCGGGGTTGATACGTATCGGCGTGTTTCTTCCATATACGCCGTTGCATCATATATTAATTTCGGAAGGTTCAGGATGGTTTGTGGCGACAAGCGGGAATGCAAGCGGTCATCCCATGACATACAGAAACGATGATGCTCTTTCAGGTCTTCGTGGTATTGCAGATGGCTTGCTTCTCCATTCACGGGATATAGCGGTGCCGATCGACGACTCCGTCGGACACGTCGTCGATCAGGAATTCCGATTGATTCGAAGCGCACGCGGATATGTACCTGTCCCGCTTCGAATCCCGTTGCCGCCAGCGTTATATGCTCATGGACACCCGGACGTCATTGGCATTGGGGCAGAGATGAAGAATACCTGCTGTCTTATTAAAAACGGAGTCGCGTATGTAAGCCAACACCTAGGCGACATGGACACAAACGAAGATTTGGTCTTTCATCGCCAGGTTCGCGATCATATGATGCAATTATTCGATATCAGTCCGGAAATCATTGCTTACGATCCGCATCCGAACTACGCCATTTCACAAGAGGGACTAACGGGGAAGCCTATTGATCAGTACCCCGTACTGCATCATCACGCTCATATGGCTGCTTGCATGGTGGAGAATGAACTCGATAATCCGGTCATTGGCTGTATATTAGACGGATCGGGGTACGGAGCAGACGGTTCCGTCTGGGGGTTCGAAGTGTTAACGGGAGATTTCAACAATTTTAGACGCATCCGTTCTCTACACCCCCTCCTTCTTCCCGGCGGTGAAGCAGCAATTCGAAATCCATGGATGATCGGCATATCCCTGATCGATGCAGCGACCCACGACCGCCATACGACACTGCGATACATTACGAAACGATTTCCGCAGTACAGCAAGCATTTCCCAATATTATTCGCTCAGCTTACCGGTAAACTCCCCTCGCCGCGTGTGAGCAGTGCCGGGAGGTTGTTCGACGGCGTCTCCGCAATCCTAGGCATTTGTATGGAGAGTACTTATGAAGGCGAAGCGGCGCTTCAACTCAGCGAGCTCGCCGATCCGTTCGCAGAACAACCTGGCGATGACGAGGACAGGGGCGATGTGTACCCATTCGAAATTGTCGAGGAGCGATGGGACGTTACTCCGACCATTCGATCACTCTTAATCGACCTCGATAACCGCTTGCCGACGTCATTGATCGTTCTAAAATTTCATCGCACCGTGGCGGCGATGGTGACGGAAGGCGTTCGAGCGGCTAGCAATGAAACCGGCATTCGTCAGGTTGTACTCAGTGGCGGGGTTTGGAATAATCGCTACCTACTATCCGACGCGAAGCGGCGATTACTTCGGGAGGGGTTTACTGTATATACCCACCGTACTATGCCTTCAGGTGACGGAGGGATATCCCTCGGCCAGGCCGTGTGCGGATTATGGAGGTGGGCGAAGGAGCATGTGCTTATCGGTACCTGCGATAGTGATCGAAGTAGATGAGTGGGAGAAGCAAGCCAAGGTGGATTATATGGGAAGTCGGTTCAGGGTAGGTATCGCGCTATTGGAGCATGTGGAGAAGGGGCAATATGTGCTGGTTCACGCCGGAGAAGCAATTCAAATCGTAGATGAAGAGAGGGCGCTGGACGGACTGGCACTTTGGAAGGAGATGCTCGGCGAAGAATGAACTTATGGATGAAACACAGGGACGCGGCGAATAGCAAGGAGTTGTACCGGCTGATCGAACCTTATCTCCGCCGGAATTGCGCGAGGGTTGGGAGGAAGCTTCGATTCATGGAGGTGTGCGGTACGCATTCGGTTGCCTTCAGTAAGACGGGAGTCAGGGACCTTCTAGCTCCATATGTTGAATTAATCAGTGGCCCCGGTTGTCCGGTGTGCGTCACGGATCAACAAGATATTGACCAGATGATCGCCTATGCGGGCCAGAAAGATGTGATCGTAGCGACTTTCGGGGATATGCTATGCGTTCCGGGATCGCGATCCACGCTAGAGCGTGAGAGGGCGAAAGGAGCGGACGTAAGAGTCGTGAACTCCGCTTCGCAAGCCGTTCGGCTTGCCGAAGAATTCCCTTCCCGCGACGTTGTTTTTCTCGGTGTAGGGTTTGAGACGACTGCCCCCGGCGTTGCGCTGACTCTAAAGGAAGCGGCGTTGAAGGGGCTGCGGAATTACTATGTATACTCCGCGCATAAGCGGACGCCCCCTGCGCTGGATTCGCTGCTTTCCGACGAATCGCATCGTCTAGACGGCTTCATTCTCCCCGGTCATGTGTCCGTCATAATTGGACGCAATGGATGGAGCCACTTGGAGAAGCGTAACGTACCGGCCGTCATTGGAGGATTCGATCCAATGGATTTGCTGCTATCCATCGGCATCTTAACGAGAGATCTGGAAAGGAAAAGGCGCACGGTGCGAAACTTATATCCACGTGTCGTGACTCAAGAAGGAAGCAGGACGGCTCAACAACTTCTATCCCAATGTTTCGAGGTTATAGATGCTCCATGGCGCGGATTCGGATCACTACAACAAAGTGGGTATGCCCTTCACCGGAATTACGCTGCGTATGATGCTTCAATCCATATTGAGGCGGCTGTATCCATGCCAACGGTA
Source organism: Paenibacillus chungangensis (assembly GCF_042675905.1). Lineage (NCBI taxonomy): Bacteria > Bacillati > Bacillota > Bacilli > Caryophanales > Paenibacillaceae > Paenibacillus > Paenibacillus chungangensis. Next base: position 838,546 of record NZ_JBHTJZ010000005.1, read on the forward strand.
ATCAAAGGCTGTCGATGCGGCGAGATCGTGAAAGGGAAGGAGTCCCCCTTCGACTGCAAGTTGTTCGGAAAAGCATGTACGCCGGTTCAGCCGTTGGGTCCTTGCATGGTTTCTTCGGAAGGAACCTGTTCGACCTATTTCCGCTACGAAAGGACGAAAAAACGTAATGCGTAGAAAAAGGCAATCGGGCAATATTGTACTCGCACATGGCGACGGAGGACAACTAACGCAGGATCTTGTAAAAGAGGTGTTTCTTCCTTATTTCGATGACCCGGCATTGCTCGAGCAGAACGACGCCACTTCGCTCACAATAGATACACGGCAAATATCAGTAAGCACAGACAGCTTTGTCATTCAGCCGTTGGAATTCCCGGGCGGGGATATCGGTAAGCTGGCGGTGGCTGGCACGGTCAACGATTTGGCGGTGAGTGGAGCTAGACCGGCTTTCCTTACGGTGGGGTTCGTTCTGGAGGAAGGTTTCGAAATAGAAACATTGAAGAAATTCGTATATTCAATGGCTATTACTGCGCATGAAGCGGGAGTGCGCATCGTGGCGGGGGATACGAAAGTCGTAGAACGAGGAATGTGCGGAGGAGCGATCATAAACACGACGGGTATCGGATTCATGGAGCATCCGGGAAAATTTGCGTATCGCAATATTCAAGCCGGCGACCGAATTGTCATCAACGGTGGAATCGCCGAGCATGCGATAACCATATTGGCCACCAGAGCAGAACTTGAATTTTCTCCTCCCGTCATGAGTGACTGCCAAGTGCTGCGTCCGGTCATCGATCGTGTTCTGGAACGCTTTGCAACGGTCCGCTTCATGAGAGATCCGACTCGCGGAGGCATCGCAACCGCATTGAAGGAGATTGCACTCCTTACAAATCTGGATATGACATTACAGGAAGAAGCGATTCCGATTCAGTCGGCGATTCAAGGGGCGCTCGAGGTCATGGGCATGGACCCGCTATACTTGGCAAACGAAGGAAAGGTCCTGTTTATTGTCGCGAGCAATGAAGCAGCAGAGCTAGTCGATTTCTTGCGCTCGATTCCAGGAAATGAACTGGCTTGTGAAATAGGTCATACCCAAGAAGGAAACGGAACCCTTTGGTTACAAACCGCTATTGGCGGAATGCGTGAGCTCGGCATGTTATCCGGGACGCCGTTGCCTCGAATATGTTGAACTGAAGGAGGGAGTACTTATGTGCCGAGTTAATCCTGGCGCCGTCGTGCCTGTCCATGTCGTCTTGCGTTCTATAAGCGATATGGTGCAACTGGTAACGATACAAACTGAACAGTTGAAAACGTGTTATCCGGATCACGATAAGGCTAAGCGATCGGAGCTTACGGAAGCATTGAACACGGCAGCATTGCTTCAGAAGCAACTGGTTGCCATTCAAGAAGGAATGGAGGAACCAGCGGTTCGCCGCGAATCGACGATAACCTTTTTCGACGTTAACGAATAAGATGCCCATAAAACACGTTATGGGAGGAAGTACCTGTGTCGAATCCAGCGCTTGTTCGGCAACAAAAGAATATATTATTTTCAGAAATTCAATACTTGATTCGACTATTGTACGTGACGCAAGATCCCGATATGAAAAACCTAACCTTAAATCAACTCTGGAATAAAGTAGATCAGCTCCAATTTCTTACTCATCTCGAGGGTTCTTCTTGCCCCTACACATCCGCTAGTTCACCCGGGGAAATGACTATGCCTACCGCGCTTCCAATGTCCGCAATGCCTGCTCAGCCACAGCTTCCTGCTGCTTCCTTGCCGAGTCAGGGAATGCCTCAGTCGCAAACGATGCCATCCAGTCCAAATCCGCAACAATCCTTCACTCGTGAACAACTAGCTCAATTCGACGGCAGAAATGGAAGGCCGGCTTATGTAGCGGTAAAAGGAATCGTGTATGACGTCACCAATAATGCGGCTTGGTCGGCCGCTTCTCATTTCGGCTTATCGGCTGGAAAAGACCTCACGCAAGAATTTGCTTCCTGTCATGCTGGGGAGCAGTGGATTCTAAATACACTTACACCGGTGGGGAGGTTAGTTGATTGACGGAACAAACAATTCTGCCGCCTGAGCCCGTCACCAACGAAGCGATCGCGAAACGACTCTTTGAAGACGCGAAGCGGAAGTTGGCCGTAGGGAACGCATCCAAACCGAAATTGGTCTGGCTAGAGCTTAACGGTTGCTCCGGGAATATTATTTCATTGCTAAACGGTCAAAATCCGGGCTTTGCGTACATGATGACTTCGATGGTTGATTTGGTATATAGCAACAGCTTGATGATTCCGGAAGGAAACCAAGCCATGGATCGGTTGTTTGAACTGCTTCGTTCAAACGAGCCGTTCATATTAGCCGTCGAGGGAGCCGTGTCACTGAAGAATAACGGCATGTACCAGATCGTGGGGAGCTATGACGGAAAACCGTTGACAGGGTTGCAAGCCGCTAAAATGTTAGGGGCCAGAGCGACGCATGTCATAGCTGTAGGAGCCTGCGCCGTTGATGGGGGACCGTCAGCTGCGAAGCCAAACCTCTCGCAGAGCGTAGGCTTGCAGCAAGTACTGGAGCGAAAAATAATCAAGCTGCCCGGATGCCCTTGCCATCCGGATTGGTTCTTGGGGACGTTATCTCACCTTATCGCCTTTGGAGAGCCCGCGTTAGATCGAAGAGACCGCCCGCTGTTGTTCTACAGTACCTTGATCCATGATCGCTGCCCGCGACTTGATTATTTTCACAAAGGAATTTTCTCCAAAACGCTGGGAGAGCCGTATTGCCTATTCAAATTGGGTTGCCGCGGCCCCGTTACTCGCGTAGATTGCCCGACGCGTCGTTGGAACGATCATATCAACTGGCCGATCGGGGCCAGTACTTGTATCGGTTGTTCCCAATACGGTTTTCCGGACCAGATGGCTCCGTTTATATCCTACGAGACGACGGAGGGTTAATATGACGAGACGAATCGTAATTAATCCTATTACGCGAATGAGCGGATTTATGGAGCTCGATGTTACCGTGGAGGGCGGGGTAGTAACGGAAGCCAAGACAAAAGGGACCATGTTTCGAGGCTTCGAGCAAATGATGGTGGGGAGGAGCCCCTTCGATGCCATCTATTTAACACAGCGTATATGCGGGATATGTTCCACGGCTCATTCCGTAGGGGCTTCGTTAGCGTTGGAGGATGCTCTGGGCGTGGTTCCTACGGAGCAAGGAAGGTATTTACGGGACGTCATTCACGCGAGTGAGTTTCTTCAAAACCATATTCGCCACTTTTACCAATACGGAGTGCCGGATTATGTAAGGATTCCGAAATTGAATACGATCTACGACTCGGAACACAACGATTTTCGTCTGCCGTCATCGGTTAACGATAGGATCGCAGCGCATTATTTCGATTCCTTGCCGATCAGCCGCTTGGCGCATGAATTGCTGGCGACCTTTGGAGGGAAAGCCCCGCACAACCACGGTGTGTTCGTGGGCGGGTATTCTACGCCGGCCTCGGTGGATCAGCTTGTTCGGGCAAAGTCCATTTTGAAACAAATCAGCCTATTTACGAATGAGAAGCTTATTTCGGATGCTTATTTGTTGGCGAAGTATTATCCCGACTATTTCCAGATTGGCCAAGGACATGGTAACTTGATGAGTTATGGCATTTTCTTTGATTATTCGGAACTCGGGACGTTATACGTTAAGCCAGGCTTATATCAGCACGGTTCCTACCTGCCATTCGATCCCGATAAAATAACAGAGTATCACGATCAGTCCTGGTACATCGGAAACAGCCCGAACCGTCCACTAGAATCGATGCCAGAGCCGGATATGGAAAAGCCAAATGCTTATTCCTGGGTGAAAGCGCCGAGATACGATGGTTTGCCTTTTGAGGTCGGTCCCCTGGCGAGGCTCTGGTTAAGCGGCAATTATCGAAACGGAATTTCGACTATGGATCGGACCCTTGCACGTGCATTAGAGGTTAAAAAAGTGATAGAGGTCATCGAAGTCCTGCTGGATCAAATCATACCCGGAACCGCTGTGCAAAAGCGATGGGATGTACCGGATCAAGCGATGGGCTCTGGACTGACCGATACGACCCGAGGGGCGCTCGGTCATTGGTTGAAGATTGAAGAAAAGAAGCTGTCTTTTTATCAAATCATTACGCCGTCCGGATGGGATTTCTCGGCCAGTACCTCTATCAACAAGGGCACGGCTGAGCAAGCGCTGTTAGGTACACAGATCGCGGATCCGGATCACCCTGTCGAGCTCGGAAGAATCCTGCGGTCTTTCGATCCCTGCATGTCTTGCGCTACGCATGTACATCGTCCAGGTCACCCTTCAAAAACGTTTCAGGTATTCGGATGAAAAAAGTACTTGTGCTGGGCATTGGCAATCGGTTGATGCGTGACGATGGAATCGGCGTTTACATAGCGGAGACATTACTGAAGGAGAATGAGTCAGGAGAAATTCAGTATTTGGTTGGCGAGACAGATATCGACTTCTGCTTGAGGGTAATGGAAGGCGTGGATCGATTAATAATCGTCGATGCGGTGAAGTCAGATCGAGAGGTCGGGGATGTATCGTGTCATCCCATTGAGGAGATTGGTTTCTTTCAATTAGGAATTTCGATACATGATCTTCATCTCTTCTCGATCATTCCAGTCATGTATCCGCTGCTTCATGTTACCGTCATTGGTATTGATGTCGAGTGTGTTGATTTCGGGCTGGGGTTAGGTCAGGTATTAGAGCTTCAGTTTCCTCGTATCGTTCATGATGTTCGGAGCATGGTCTGTAGCTTATTGGATGAATAACAAGGCCAAAAGCCTGGCATGCAGGCTTTTGGCCTTGTTATCGAGAATAAAAGAATAACGCAGATGTTCAGACTGAGTTGCCGTTGAGACTGTTCCGGATTCGAAATGGTTGTAGAACTGGAATTCATAGGCAAGTCGGTATTCAAAAATCCACAGAAAGGAGACAGAATGAAAAAAACGATTGTTATATCGCTCATTTTGCTCGGTATCTTAACTTTATTATTTATATTATTTGAAAGTACGAGAGGAGAGGCAGATCTGATTGGGAGAGTAGTCGATGAAGATGGAAGTCGGATACTGGTTATAAGCGGTATTACGAAAGAAGAGATAACTGGAGAGGTAAACGAAATCATAAATTCCGGTAAATATAAAGGTGCTTACTGGATAACTGTTAAAGGAATCCAATCCTTCAAGAGGTATGATATTGGTGATCAAGTCAAGGTATGGTTTACTAAGGATGTTGCGGATTCATACCCTGCCCAAACTGGAGCTGTAAAAATAGAAAAAATGAAAGAATGAGGAGGAGCGAGCGCTGTGTTAGCACTAAAATTCAGTGAACACTTGGTCGAAAGATGGACGGAAAAAGGGTTGTCACAAGCCGTTGTCACTCTCGTTGCTCGAAAAGGAGTTATCGTCAGTCATCAAGCGTATGGCTCAGCTATCTTGGATATGATGCCCGCTTTAGCAGCTATTGAAGAGTAAGCGGCGAGGCGCCAATATGGGATGAAGAAATCATTTCGAGGAAATACACTGACAACTGAATGACATTCAGCAAGCGAAAGGTGAGATTCATGATGGGCATGATCTTAATGATAATTATCTATTTTTTGCTAGGCGCATTAATTGTGAAGCTAGGTATTGATAACTCTAAAGCTACAAAGCAAACACAAGAAATAGTAGAAGAATTAAGAGAAATAAAAGAAATCTTAAAGTACAAATGAGAAATCAGCATGTCGTTTTATGAAAGCAACAGCTAACAGTAAACCTGATCGATATGATAACTGACTTATTTTAAAGGAGTGGAAAATCATGATTCACAATTTGTATGAAACACATTTGCAAGTAAAAGATCTTGAAACATCGATTGACTTCTATGTTAACCTAGGGCTTGAATTGGGTTTAAAGGTAGAGAGAAGAAGAGGAGCTTTTTTATACGTTGGTAAGGATCGTCAAATACTTGGTCTTTGGGAAGTACCAAAAGAAAATGAAATCAACAAAAGACATTTTGCTTTTGGTACGGATCTAGATCTGTTAAAGAAATCAATTGACTGGCTTAAAGAAAAAGGAATTCAACCCGTTGCGATGTTAGGAAAAGAACCAACTGAACCCATTGTTCATGCTTGGATGCCAGCGGCGGCTGTGTATTTCAACGATCCTGACGGCAATGAATTGGAGCTTATTTCTTGGCTGCCTGATGATCCGAGCGATAATGAAGGGGTAGTTTATTTAAGTGAATGGCAAGAAATGATGAAGGACACCAAGTAAAGATTGTGTGAATCACTTAGCTGGAGGGGGATAAGAATGTTGTCCTTTACTACACTTGAGGGGTGATGATGAATGGAAAGATGTGAAAGCCCGACTAGAACGGTTAATGGAGTGGGGCGTGATGATGATGGCATTCATCCTTAAGGAACACGCAAATGAAGAGGTTGATTTGTCGAATATTCGGCATACTCCCTGCAGAACAGAAAAATGAGTTAATGGCGCTTTGGGTTGAATTTGAAGAGCGAGAATCAGCAGAAGCGAAATATGCTTCAGCATTAGATCGGCTTCAACCAAACATTCATAACTTCAACAATAAGGGAGATACTTGGCAGAAATATGGCATAAAGAGCCGTCAAGTGTTACAGCGCAATGAAGGAATAGAAGATGGATCTAGAAGATTATGGGAACATGTACAGGACATAGTTCAGCAATCCATAAAGCATGGTTTTAATACAGAATAGCTGATTAGGGAGCAACGGTATTCGCCAATAGGCGGGAATTGTTGCTTCCTTTTCTAGATGGACATGACGACATAGCAGATTGAAGGGGAGTCTGATCGTTGAAGCGGCTAGAGGAGATGAGAAGCCTGCTTCTTATATTCACTAGGCGAGAGTTGGAAGCGGGAACGGAATATACGGTTGAAATGCGTGTAATTCGCGAATCCGCATTGATAAGCAATTTCTTGCAGTGTCATGCCGGGAAGTAACATTCGCTCCTTGGCGATCGACAAGCGAACATCGATCATATAATCCATGACCGATTGTCCAATGTTATCTCTGAAGAGCTGGGAGGCTCGAGACACGCTTAAGCCTACAGATGCTGCGATATCGGATAGATGCAACGGTTCGGTAGCGTGCCGTTCTATAAATACTTTCATACGGCTTGCAACAGATGCATCATAGGTCATGTCGCCCACGTCCTTGGCGAGAAGTCGCTTCAAATGCAACAGCAAACTGCGGGTCAAATTGGCGGCAATTTCCGGTTCGGTATTGTGCATCATTTGCTTCTCATAAATAAGATGCTTCCATAATGAGATCAGCATATCGTTCATGCCGATATGCTGATGAACAACAGCTCCATTGTCAGCCCACCACTGTGCTGCCCAATCGTCGTTCGGATCAAGTCCCAGATAATAATCGGCAGAAGGCGCTTTAGCGCTTCCCTTAATATCCAATTCATAACTATCGTTAGGCGAACAGAGCAATAAATCACCCGGACGATTGAAATAGGAATTGTCGCGCACAGCTGCTGTGCAGAAGCCTTCGGTCTGGAAGCGAATCAAGCAGAAGGGCTGTGAACTTCTCTTTCGGTAGAATTCGCGAGTATGTCTGGAATAACCTACACTCATAATGGCCATTGCTGTCGCCCCTTTCTCATTATAACGTTAAATAAGTCAATCAGAACTATCATCTCAGATATTCTAAACTTATTGTTATGCATAAGTAAAGCAATATTATATTTAAATTGTAATCGTAAAAAAAGTAAACTAATTCGGCAAAGAAGTTAACGACATATATGGGCAGAGTGGCTATACTTGGAACCAATAACATAACCATAGAGGAAAGGTGAGAGGCGTGAAAGTGATAAAAGAGAAGTTAGCAGTTCAGCTGTATACGTTAAGGGAGGCTTGCCAGATAGACTTCTACCAGGTGCTTCGGGAGTTGAAGGCAATGGGATGGGCGGGGGTTCAGCTTGCGGGTTATCATGGGCATGATCCAGTCAAGCTAGCTGAATATATCCGGCAACTCGATCTGCAAGTCGCCGGCATGCATGTGAGTCTTGTGCAAATTACAGAGGAGCTTGATAGGCTGGTAAATGAAGCAAAACTATTCGGAACGCGTGATCTGATTTGCCCATCCTTGCCGCCAGAATATCGCACTGTAGACGGCTTTCGCGAAGCCAGAGCACAGTTGAACAGAGCTGCTGAGAAGGTTAAGGAAAAAGGTATACGTATTAGTTACCACAATCATGCTTTCGAATTCGAAGAGCGCGTAAACGGTCAGTATGCGCTCCAATATATGCTTGAGCCGATCGAAAACAATTTGGTGCTCGCCGAATTGGATGTGTATTGGCTGAAGAAAGGAGGACAAGTGATCGAGTCCTTCCTCGCGCCATATGCGAATCGAATGCCGATTATCCATCTGAAGGATATGACAGCGGATGATAGACAAGCTTTCGCACCGATTGGAAGCGGGTCGATTGCGTTTGAGCCAATATTGCAATGGGGTGAGCAAAACGGGATTGAATGGTACGTCGTGGAACAAGATCAATGCGATGGCGATCCTATGGCAAGTGTGGCAAGCAGTTATCACTATTTGATGTCTTTAATCGATAAGATGGAGGCGAAGTGCTAATGAGTAGGAAGATTAGAATGGGTATTGTAGGAGCGGGCAATATTTTTCGAGCTGCTCACTTGAAGCCGTTGCTGGATCATCCCGAGGTAGAGATTATTGCAATATGCGATATTAATGCAAAACGTGCGGAAGAGGTTGCCCGCGAGAACGGAATTGCAAATTTCTACAGCGATTATCGTGAGTTGTTGAAGCGCGACGACATCGATGCTGTTGATGTCTGTACCTCCAATCTGTATCATTCCATCATATCGATTGCCGCATTGCAAGCAGGCAAGCATGTGTTCTGCGAGAAGCCTGATGCCGTTAATCCTGAGGAAGCGCAAAAGATGGCAGATGCAGCGAAAGCAAGTGGCAAAGTGATGATGACGATGCGCAACAATCGCTTCACGCCTGCGGCAAAGTTTTTAAAGCGCTTCATCGAAGAGGGACATATGGGTGAAATCTATACAGGTCGCTGCGGCTGGGTGCGCAGGCGCGGTATTCCGGGTAAGGGCGGCTGGTTCACGACGAAGGAGTTGTCCGGAGGCGGTCCGCTTATTGATCTGGGTGTGCATTTCATTGACTTGACGATGTGGCTGATGAACAACCCGAAGCCGGTAACGGTAAGCGGCGCTACGTATACCAAATTCGCTAATAATGACCTTGCTGATTCGGTCCACAGCAGCTTCGGCGAGAAGCAGGAGAATGGCACGTTCGATGTCGAAGACTTGGCAACAGGCTTCATCCGATTCAACAGCGGCGCCTCGTTGCAAGTCGAGTTCAGCTGGGCTTCCAATATCGGTGAGGAAATGAACTTCATCGAGCTGCGCGGGACGAAGGCAGGCTTCCGACTCAAGAACGGTGTCGTAGAGGTATTCTCGGAAACGTCAGGTCAATTGACGAACGTTATGCCGGTCATGAAGGGGACGCCCCCACAGCCGCATGGGGAACATATTAAACACTTTATCGATGTCGTACAAGGCAGAGTTGAACCGACGATAACGCCTGAGCACGGGGTAGAGATGATCAAGATTCTATCCGCAATCTATACATCTGCTGATACGGGACGTGAAGTCGTCTTACCATAATGTAAAGAAGTTGATGGAGCCCAAGGTTGATACGCCTCGGGTTTTTCCATTGTTCAACATGGTTGATCAGATGTATAATCATGGAAGAGGACCCAGCGTGAGCTGGAAGGGAAGGAAGGTATTTCGATGATCATTGGAATACATCATGCTCAGATTACGATTCCGAAAGGACAAGAAGAAGCTGCAAAGTCTTTCTATTGGGGAATCCTTCAGTTGAGAGAAATCCCAAAACCTAATTCTTTAGCGGGACGAGGCGGTTTTTGGGTGGAAGTGGGAAGGATCCGAGTCCATTCATAGCAAGGAGTGATCTTATCGAAAGGCAGCTTCTACTATTCATAGTGTTCATTATGTGCACGATAATGATGGTTTCAGCGTGCAGTTCCAAGAGTGTGCATAATCAAAGTCATGTGACATATTTGAAGAAATATGGTTGGACGATTAAGCAATTTTCCTCTGAGATGAAGTATGATGCTGGTTCATTATCCTCTTATGAAGAGCGGATGAGACAGGTTAAAAATGAAGCGCAGCTCGATTTATCGCCTTATCGCAATAAGGCTGTGACGGAAACGGCTTACGTGCTTCATGAGAATATCAACGGTTATAATCATGTGAAAGTTTATATTTTTGAGAGTGATCATACAATTATTGGTGCTTATCTAGCTCTAAATCATGAGAGATTAGATAATGATAAGTACAAGATTATTGAGGGAGAAATTCTGCCGATGAATGCATTTAGGGGTGGGAATTGAGAAAGCATTTTAACATTGGGAGAGCTCTCGTTTGAAATTCATTACTGATAGAAGGTGGGCATATTAAGGTATTATTTATCTGCAGCAAAAATAAATGGAGAAGCCTGACAGCCGAAAAGATATTTGAACGAAATCATAATTTCCACGTGCGCTCGGCCGGAACTGAAAACGGTGCGAGAATGAAGGTGAACTCCGGGCATATCGGATGGGCGGATGTCATTTTTGTCATGGAGAAGAAGCACGAAAGAAGATTGCAGCAGAAATTTGGGCAAGAGTTGTACGGGAAGAAAATGATTAGGCTCGATATTCCTGATGATTACAGTTACATGGACGAAGAGCTTATCGAAATGTTGACAAATAGAGTTTTTGAGTATATCGAAATTGACTGACCAAGAATAATCCAAACTGAAGGGACTACGAAAATGATACTTGAGGTAGCTATGCTGCAAGTAAAGCCAATGATGACCGAGCAATTTGAGCAATCTTTCAAGGAAGCTTCACTCATTATTTCGAGCATAAAAGGTTATATTGATCATGAACTTCATCATTGTATGGAGGACAGCAATAAGTACGTCTTATTTGTGAAGTGGGAGTCGCTTGAGGATCATACAATAGGATTTCGTCAATCATCGGAGTATCTGGAGTGGAAGAAGATGCTTCATCATTATTATGAACCGTTTCCGACTGTTGAGCATTTCCAAAGAATCATTTAGTCTCTTAACATTAGAGATTGCTAGTGATTTGATCGTTCACTATATCATCCTTTGGTATTCTTCTACTCATTATTGGATTTGTTCTTCTGGAATTGATTAAAGCTAATCGAACAGAATTAAACCAACTAAGACTTGAAAATGTTGAACTGAGAAAAATGCTTGATGAAAAGGGAAACAAGGACGAAATGAAATGAATGAATCAGTATGCTGTATGCAGTCGTCACACAGGAGCTTTTCTGAATTGTAAGTTTGCTGGGTCTTCGGTATATTTAAGGTGTAGTTCACCTATTCTAATAGAAAAAGGAGCCCTGACTAATGAGCGTATATGATTTTTCAGCTGAAACGATAACTGGTGACGTTAAACCGCTGTCAGACTTTAAAGGCGACGTGTTGCTAATTGTAAATACAGCCAGCGAATGCGGTTATACGAAGCAATACAAAGGCCTGCAGGAAATGTATGAACGATTTCAAGAACGGTCATTCCAAATACTTGGTTTCCCATGCAATCAATTCGGAGCGCAAGAGCCGGATTCCAACGAAGCCATTGCCGCTTTCTGTGAACGCAACTACGGCGTAAGCTTCCCGATGTTCGCGAAAGTGCAAGTGAACGGAGAAGATGCTCACCCACTGTTCGCCTACCTGAGAGAGCAGGCACCAGGCGAAAACGGAGTAGATGATATCAAATGGAATTTCACAAAATTTCTAGTGGATCGTCAAGGAAATGTGGTGAAACGTTACGCTTCAGGTGAGACACCGGAGCAAATCACGAGTGAAATTGAACAGCGATATTTTTAAATACTTACCCTATTAGAAGCATTGTACCGGAATATGGACAATGCTTCTAATCATTTTCCAGTACATTAGCAAATTCCACCATGCCATATCCCCTGTTTTTACAGGTTTTTCGTACAATTATTTATCTTATATGTGGTGTTTTTTAACATGTCTGAGAAAATGCTGAATTTACTTGGTATGCAACTGTGGCTTACATTGTCTGTTGTAAGTTGCGTTTTAAGAATAACGAAAAAGGGAGTGAACTGTAAGCGCTTTAAAAAGGATTGAAAATCATTTGGAGGAGGATGATCGATTTTATGCTCAGTTTGAAACGTACTGTCAGATACCTTCTACTCGTTGGCTTGCTCGTTACCTTATTCCCTTTGCACTCCATTGCTGCTGTAGAAAGATTCGTTCCATTGATTAACCCGGGTTTTGAGCAAACCAATACAGATGGTACAGTACCCGGCTGGTCGCAGACTTACGGCAACGGAGGGATATCCGTGACAAGCGAGGTGGCGCGATCAGGACAATTCGCATTGAAGATTGTAGATCCGGATCAAGCCAACTACGGGTATAGCACTTCACTCATCCCTGCTACAGAAGACTTAACCTATGTAGCTACCGTATACGTGCAAGCTGCTTCACAGAATGCATTCCTGTATCTACAGTTTCACGATGCCGATGGTGTGCGGATTGGTCACAAATCTGTTGCTGGAGGACAAGCAGAGGGATGGACGGCAATAACCGCAACGTTGAAGGCACCTGCAGGCACCGCATCGGTATCTGTGCTGCTCTATTCCGGCTTATCGGCAACTGGTGTAGCATACTTCGATGATGTGATATTGTTAGAGCAAGATGATAATGCAAATACACAGCATGTGGTCAGATTAGGCACGGCGATTAATTCCGTCACCATTCCCCATGCCGCATATGGTCAAGGACCGAATGGTAAAAATTATATTTACACAACTAGCATAGGCAATCCTGCCGTTCTCACAGTGATGAGTTCTGAGACTGGAGAAAGAGTCGCAACATTTCCATTGCAAAATGCTGGATATTCTTGGGGCAGCGTCGTTGCGCCGAATGGTCATGTCTATATTGGTACACAACGTAACGGCTTGCTGTACAGGCACATACCCGGCAGCGGAACTGTTGAAAATGTAGGCAAGGCAATTGATTCGGAATCTCATATTTGGCGTGTTGCTTCAGATGAAGCAGGCAATATATATGGAGGTACATATCCCAATGGCAAGGTGTTCAAATATGATGCCACTTCAGACACCTTTACCGATTACGGTCAGATGGCTGCCGGGGAGAAGTATGTTCGTAGCATCGCATACGGCGGAGGCAAAGTATATGCAGGCACAGGGGCTGTTCAGGCGAAAATCGTTGAACTGGATCCTGCCACCGGGCAAAAACAGAATATCCCGCTGCCTGCTGCATATTCAGCACATAAGGAAGTGTACGATCTAACTTACACCGATGGCTTATTATTTGCCCGAATGACTTACTCCGATCCAGACAGTCCATTGAACAATGTTACACTAGTCTATGATGTTAGCGAAGGGGAGTGGATCCATGAACTGGAAGGCACGATTGGATTGGACGTATCGCCTGTTGGTCCAGACGGGAAGGTTTACTTTGTTCAGAATGGCATGCTAACTTCTTATGACAAGGCGACAGGCGATGTTCAGCCAACATCGTTCTCATTCAACGGTGCAGCAAGCAGGGGCTTCGGTTGGCAGGTGTTAAATCTATCGGGTTGGAATGGTCCGAGTTTAGTTACGACTACATCTCGAGGCTCAATTCACGCCTACAATCCAATTGCAAATGAAGGGATCACCATTCAAGGAGATCCACTGGGATCGGCTAATTCCATCAGATCCATTAGCAAAGGACCTGACGGCAATATTTATGTGGGTGGCTACTTGTCTCCCTCATCCATGACCCGCTTTCGACTGGACACATTCACCATGGAATCATTGAGAGGAATATCCCAAGTTGAAGGAATGGGCGTATTCCAGGACGAGCTTTACTTGGGGGTTTATCCCGGTGCGACAGTCTATAAGTATGACCCCGAATTGCCGTATGACAGCACCAAGCAGTCGAACCCGATAGCGCTTGATCTCGATCTGAGCGTTTACAATCAGGATCGTCCGTTTGCCTTTTCGGATGCCGGTGGCTTGCTGGCAATCGGTACTGTGCCAATAGTAGGCAAGCTCGGCGGCGCTATTTCCATTTATGATCCACAAACAGATTCTGTTGACGTCTATCCGCAGATTGTCGAGAATGAGAGTCCTATGACATTAGCTTATAAAGACGGTTTCTTATATGGTGGAACAACGGTGTGGGGAGGCATCTCCGCTGAACCTGTCGAGCATAATGGGACATTGTTTATCTTTAATATGAACACACGTGAGAAGGTGTTCGAAGTCGAGCCGCTTCCGGGAGAGAGAGCTATTACATCATTGACGTTCGGACCTGATGGTATGCTCTGGGGATTAACGAATGGTAAGCTGTTCACATTCGATCCGACCACACGACAAGTCGTACAGTCCAAAGAGTTATACCCGTACACATGGACGGATATTGTACTCGCTGGAGGAACACTAAATTTCCATAGCGACGGATATCTATACGGGGAAGCGGCTGGCCGCATTTTCCGATTAAATCCGCAGACTTGGGAGCATGAGACACTCGTTAGCGGTGCGAATTATTTTGCACAGGATGAATTTGGCCGCATATTCTTCACAGGTAATTCTATCGATTTGCACATGTATGATGACATACCGCCTGCATTCCATAGTGGGGAAGAGATTCAGTTCGAACGAAAGGCTGATGGCAGACTGAAGTTGTCTTGGCAGGGTAATGCTGATATGAAATCGTTTAAAGTAATGCGTGACGGGATGGAGATAACAGCTAGGGGTGTATTGACCACCGATCCGATTACCAGATATACTTCATTTGTATTGCCAAGCGAAGATGCTCAAGCGGGCGAGTATACGGTGACACCAATTGATTATGCAGGTAACTCAGGAAGCCCACTATCGGTATGGGTAGCTACAACGGATTTAGCACTGTCTAGTCTTTCCATTAACACAGGAGAACTGTTCCCTGCATTTTCTGCTGACGAGTCTTCATACGTATGGCGGGTATGGCCATCCCTCAAATCGGTCACTCTGACTGCAGCTCCGCAAGATGCGAACGTTATTATGACAGTGAACGGAGCTCCGGCAGGAGCGGGAATGCCTATAGACATTCAATTGGATAAAAAAGAACCAACACGGGTAACTATCCAATTATCTGCCGCTCATCTTGAAGAATCAAGGGAAGTGACATTAGATATCGTAAAATGCAAAGGGCCAAAAGAGGGCTGCGGCGCGCCTCCTGGACACCAATAGTGAATCCAACAGTTGACAATGCCATTTTTATTTTCTATACTGTTCAATAATCTCATATGCAACATACGATGAACGAGTCCAGTAGCTGCTTAGTCCCTGTTCCAGAAAGCCGGGGGATGATGAAACCCGGTACACATTAAGCTAGTGAATTACGCTCTGGAGTGTCCCGGGTAATGCCGGGCGGCGTGGCGAACGATATC
Organism: Paenibacillus chungangensis; assembly: GCF_042675905.1. Lineage (NCBI taxonomy): Bacteria > Bacillati > Bacillota > Bacilli > Caryophanales > Paenibacillaceae > Paenibacillus > Paenibacillus chungangensis. Next base: position 854,104 of record NZ_JBHTJZ010000005.1, read on the forward strand.
TCGCTGTAGAGTGGCACGAATGGTTATGCGATGATTAGCAATCGCCTATAACTCCATAAGTGCAAGCTGGGTGGTAACACGGTTAATGAATCGTCCCTATGTCTCCAAGAGAGACTAGGGGCGTTTTTTTGCTTTGTATTTCTGAGACAGGATGAAGGAGAGGATCTATTGTGAACATTATTGATGAACTGGCATGGCGCGGCGCTATTAACCAACAGACTGACGAAGAAGGATTGCGCGAGCTGACTAATGAAAAATCGATTTCCTTATACTGCGGCGTCGATCCGACCGGAGACAGCATGCATATCGGTCACTTGATTCCGTTCATGATGCTGAAGCGATTCCAGCTGGCGGGACATCGTCCCGTAATCCTGATCGGCGGAGCAACAGGCACGATTGGCGATCCTAGCGGCCGTCAATCCGAGCGTTCCTTGCAGACGCTTGAGGAGATTCAGAAGAATGTTGAAGCGCTGACCAATCAGATGAAGAAGCTCTTCCTTACGGAAGGCGATACCGGCATGCGCATCGTGAACAACTACGATTGGACGCATAAAATCAATGTGATCGAGTTCCTGCGCGACTACGGTAAAAACTTCAATATCAATACGATGCTGGCGAAGGATGTGGTGGCGAGCAGATTGGATAGCGGCATCTCCTTCACGGAGTTCTCTTATCAGATCCTGCAGTCTCTGGACTACTTGCATCTGTACCAGCATGAAGATGTGCAGTTGCAAATCGGCGGTTCCGATCAGTGGGGCAACATTACGGCAGGTCTGGATCTGATTCGCAGAAAAGAAGGCACAGAAGCGAAAGCATTCGGCTTGACGATACCGCTTATGTTGAAAGCTGACGGCACCAAATTCGGCAAAACAGCAGGCGGCGCAGTATGGCTTGACCCTCAGAAGACTACGCCATTCGAATTCTACCAGTTCTGGGCGAACACGGACGACCGCGATGTGGTGAAATACTTGAAGTACTTCACCTTCCTGTCCAAGGAACGCATTGAAGAATTGGAAGAGAAGGTACAGACTGAGCCGCATTTGCGCGAAGCGCAAAAAACACTTGCCGAGGAAATGACGCGCTTCGTTCATAGCGATGAAATGCTGGAGCAAGCGAAGCGCATTACGGCAGCGCTGTTCACTGGCGACATCAAATCGCTAACGGCTGATGAGATCGAACAAGGCTTCAAGGAAATGCCGACGTTCGAAGCGACGAAGGAAGCCCAAAATATCGTAGATTGGCTTGTTGCCCTCGGCATTGAGCCATCCAAGAGACAAGCTCGCGAGGATATTACGAACGGCGCTATCTCGATGAACGGCGAACGTATTACGGATCTGGCGTTTGAAGTGAATGAGACTCATGCGATCGGCGGACGCTTCATCATTATCCGCAAAGGCAAGAAGAAGTACAGCTTGGTCAAGGTTGGCTGCTAATATACTACGATTAAAGCAAGTGCCAGGGGAATAGTAACCTCGACACTTGCTTTTTTTATCAAGACTGTTGTTTTCCGAGGCTCAACCTATTTTTCGTTCATATGCGATTTTACGGACGAATGAAAAGTTGCATACATTGGCAATAAGCGTGTCTATCCCGCTTCTTCATATTCTTCTACGATATAAACGAACCAACCATTAACGACTTGAAGGGAGCGTTTATATTGAATCGAAAGAAGACAAGGGTAAGACTGTCGCAGCTGGCGATTATGCTAATTGTGCTTGCGCTGTTCGCAAGTCAATCATTTGCTGCAGGTTCAATGGGATCTACGGAAGATGCACTTGCGCAGGACAATCAGGAAGAGCAGGTCATGAAGAAGGGGGAGGATGAGTCCTCTGTAAACGAAAATAAACTTTGGCCCGGTATGTCTGGTTCAACGCAATGGATGAATATGCTGCAAGGACAATTGGGATTGAATGATCTCGGCTATGTGTCTGTTAAATTATTTGGCGCAAAAGGGGACGGAGTGTCTGATGATACAGAAGCCATTCAATCAGCGATTGATTATGTAGGAGAGCAAGGTGGCGGGACCGTCTTCTTCCCGGCTGGCACATACATCGTGAAGCGGGCAACTCCGGCGCAAAATTACAATTATTGTCTGATTATTAAGGACAGCAATATCTCGCTTCTAGGCGCCGGGATGGGAGCGACGACAATCAAGATTGCCGACGGCGAGAATGCAACGATTCTCCGTACCGTCATTAACAATACGAACATTGACGGTGAGCTGGCCAAGCCGTTGAAAAACATAAAAATCGCCGATCTGACGATCGACGGCAACTGGGAGAACATTACTTGGGCCGGTCCGACGGGTCTAGAGAGTGAAGGGATATACGATCAGAACGGGATCAGCATCTTCACCACAACTGACGGAAGAGTGGAAAACGTGCACGTTAAACATATTGGCCAGGACGGCTTGTCCGGAGGCTCTAACCGGAATATCGTGGTGACAGGTTCGGTCGTCGAACATACGGGCAAAAACAATATTGCCTTCTTCCAATCGACGGGAATGAAAATTACGAATAATACCGCTCGCAACGCTAATGATTCTCCGGACGGAGGAGCGGTCAAGCCTTACTACAACACGTCCAGCAGCAAATATTCCAGCATTGCGTTCGCTTATGCGCCTTCGCCGTTATTTGTCGGCACGACACGGAGTCTAAACATTGCCAGCGGCAATACGATCTATACGGAGACTGGCCGCGGCATTAGCGCGGATTCGGGAGCGAACCATCTGATCATTGCGAATAATATGATCGAAAGCTCATCCGGCCGTCACCTTATTAGCTTACTGATGCCGAGCTCGATCATGCCTTCCGGCTTTGTCGTAAGCGACAACATCTTGCGCAACGATGCAGAGAGCAACGGGGACAAGCGGGATATCAGCATTACGAATGTCCAGGACGCTGTCGTAAGCGGCAATACCATCTTCGGTGGAGGGATGGCGATTGTGCTCGACAACACGCACCATGCAGTCGTCACCGACAACCTGATCCGGGAAGTCGGGAATGACAGCGCCACAGCAGCCGGCATCAATGTCAGGGGAAGCAGCAACCTTCGTCTGCATGATAATTTACTGAGCGATTCCACGGTCAAATTCACGAATCGACCATCAGACGAGATCAGCCTGCAGAGCAATAAGCTGACAGCAACACCAACAGGACTCAATCTCGTCAACAACTTGACCTCTTTCAACAATGATGGCTACGATCCCTTTGTCCCCAATCAGGAAGCTTCATAGCAAGCCATAGCGATACTACAGCGATTGTTCCTTTACAAGCTGCATTTTACGATATTCGCCGGGCGGAAGCCCGGTCATTTTTTTGAACATGCGGATGAAGGAGTTGACGTTATAGTAGCCAAGCTCATTAGAAATCTCATGAATCTTCAGCTCATTGTCGGACAACAGCTGCTTCGCTTTTGTTATGCGTACTTCATTTAATATTTGACTGAAGTTTTCACCCGTTTTTTCCTTAATAAAATTAGACAAGTAACTAAGTGACAGGTTTAAGCGATCTGCGATGTTCTCCAAAGAAATATCCTTGTTGTAATGACAGTGGATATATTCCATCACAAAAGCAATGACCGGGTCATCGTTCCCGGTTTTCTTTTCTTTTATTTTATGACAAGCTTCAGACAGCAATAGACGGAACAATTGATTATAATGTTCGGGAAGCGTGCATAACTTCATCCTCTCGAACGGAGAGCAATTCTCAACCATGGAGCTGATTTCAATCCCGTTAGAGACGAGAATCTTCATCGTCTTATTGATGACTTCCCTGGCAAATTGCTTGTATTGGTAAGCGGTAGCCCTCTTGTTGCACATCTTGTCTAGACGCCGTTGAATCATCGCGATAACATGTTCAGCGTTGCCTTGCTGCACATTCGTGGCGAATTCATCTTCTTGAGCGGGGGAGAGCAGTAGATGATGGTACTCATCATTCATTGCGTTAATCATCTGCGTCTCTCCCGTCAACACGCGATGCTCCAGAAGCTGGGCCGTATCCTCGTATGCATGGGTGAACTGGGAGGAATGATGCAATGCTGTCCGGTAAGCAATGGTGACATAACAATATTCCTTATCCCAGTCCAATAGCTCTTTCAATCCTGTCAGCGCTGCTCCTATATCTTTTTCGGAGGATTCTTGCCGGACAAACACGAGCGACAGTATTTGTGCTCTTTCGGTTTGTATGGTCACAGAGTCCGGGAATAGGCGCGACAAATGAACATGAATCATTTCCTTAATAAAATAGGCTGCTTTATGCTGCTCGACATCAGAAAGTTCATGATATCGATCTGTGAAATGCAACTGATACATGAGCAAGTAATACGGTTTTGACGTTTCCAGCATTTCTCCAACATCTTGTATGTTCAAATAGATGTTTTTTAGCTTGACCATATATCCGTAGTTCTTCAGCAAGGAAGAGGCTTCTATCGTACGGTTGATATTATCTTGAATCGTTGTGAACTCGCTTATGCTGTCAGATGGCCGGATGGCGTGTTGATTCTGGATGGATTCAATGATCGAGCGAATGGGTTTGTTAATTTTTGACGCGAGCCAGAATGAAATGAATAAACTAATCGCGATTGTCAAGAGGAGCAAACTAATCAGGAGCAAGCTAAGACGAGATACTTGAGCGTTTATGTGATCAATCGGAATGACATGCATGTAAGTCAAGCCGGAGCTTTCACCCCTCTGAATGAAATAGAAATGATCATCTTGTCTCATGTAACCGCTCTCAATATGGTGCGAGGGAAGCTGATTGAATTGCTCTGTACCTGCTCCTGCATGAAAAACAGTGTGCTTCTGCTGATCAAGGATATAGAAGGAGTTGCTTCCATCCGGCTGGAAGTTGTTGTACAGTGAGTCGGCACGAATAAATGCAGTAATATAGTAATCGCTTTGAATGCTGTTCTTCATAATAAACGGAATGAGATTACCGCGGGAATACGATGTGTTATCCGATTTGACATGAAAAAAAGCTGAAGCGGGAAATGCCCTCATCAAGTAATTCTCTTTGAACTGCGATTGCCAAAAGCCGGGAGAATACATGTTGCTGATATAGTACTTCATAAACATTTTCTGATCTTCCGTAATCCCCTCTTTGTCCAATACGGCCGACCGGTTTTTATAGTACACGATCATATTCTCGAGAGAAAGCAGGTCATTGGCTGTCATCGCTTCCAGCATATCTCCCGCTTGTTGAATGACCAAATAATCGTCCGGTTGAGGATCGCCCTTCAGTAAATTTATTTTGTCGTCAAAATACAAGTTGATCGCTAAATTCTGAATATACTGCAGGTGCTGCTCGTATCTGTCAACTGTATTTTGAAGGTGCAGGCTGTTAGAGCGTACCGTGCTCTCATGAATGTTGCGTTGGAAGAAAGCAAAGGACAAAAAGTTAAATGAGACGAGCAGGATGATAATGGCGATAAAGCCTAGCATCAATTTCATAAACAAAGATTTTCGTTCCAGCGGGAAGCGGAGAAGCTTCATATTCGCAATCACACTCCTTCTTCTTCATTTAACCATAGGCAGCCAGAGCGGCAACACACCGCTTTTATGGAAGTATGCTTTTTTTGGGGTGGAGGGAAATAGGCACATCAACGCAAATATAACGTCTACCTTCACCATTCATTTTCTAGTAATTTCATATTAGCATATGATTCATGAAATCACTTGCCAAATTCATACATTCGGAGAAAGGGGTTGTTTATCTTGATAAGCCGTTATTTCAAGACAGTATGGATTGCCATCATTGTCATTTGCATGGCATTGACGGGATGCTCGAAAGAGCAGCCTGGCGAAAGCGAGAAAATGTCTGGAGGGACGGAAGTTGTAAAGCAGACTCCCGGGAAAGATAAAAACGGGGGCGACATGGAAAAAAATGCTTCCGGCAATGATGAAGCTGCTAAAGCCGGCAGCTTACCGGACAAATATGATCCTCCGATCGAATTGTCGACCGTGATGTTCAATTTCAACTATCCCAAATTCGATGAAGGGGATGATCTGAACAATAATCGATGGACCCGCCATATTGAAGAGCAATTCGGCATCAAAGTAGATACGTGGTGGGACGTGCCGAGCGGTCAATATCAGCAGAAGACGAATCTGATGATCGCTTCGGGCAAAATTCCGGATTTCTTCGCCGTCACGCCTACCCAATTCAAGCAGCTGTATGAAGCAGATTTGATCGAAGATCTAACGGATGTCTATCGAGACTATGTCACCGACAAAACAAGGGCAGTGATCGAAGGGGCAGGTCAAGAGGTGATGGCCTCGGCTACACTCGACGGCAAACTGATGGCCATCCCATGGAGCGGTCTTGTGAAAGAACAAGTTCCGGTCATATGGATTCGCAAGGACTGGATGGAGAAGCTGGATATGTCCCCTCCGACAACGATGGATGACGTTCTCGCAATATCGGAAGCATTCACAACCAAGGATCCAGATGGCAACAGCAAAGACGATACGTTCGGCCTCGGCATGTACAAGGAGCTTGGTTACTTGTTTACCGGATTCGTCAACGCCCATCATGCCTATAAAGGGATATGGATAGAGAAGAATGGCAAGCTCGCCTATAGCAGCATTCAACCTGAGATGAAAACGGCGTTGGAGCAAATGCAAAAGCTTTACCAATCAGGCCAGATAGATCCGGAGTACGGAGTGAAAACAAACGAGAAGTTCCGGGAAATGATTGGGGAGGGCAAGATTGGCATGTACTTTGGAGGTCTGGGCGATCCCAACGGCTTCTTGTATAAAGTAACGCCGGACATCGAGTGGCTGCCGTTCGCTGTGCCTTCCATCGACAATGAACCGGCCAAGCTGCAGCATGGACTTAACATTTTCAATTATTACTGGGTCGTGAAGAAAGGAACGAAGCACCCCGAGGCGCTGTTCAAATTAACGGATATGTGGCTGTATTACTTCTACGAAACCATGTCTCAGCAGGAGTATGAGGAGTACGTCGCGGTAGATCGGTTAGGCTATTGGATGAGTGCGCCAATGAAAATCTATCGTCCAATACGAGCGGATGATACGACAGCTATTATAAAGGTGCTGAACGGCGAGCTCAGTGTGGACCAATTGGCCATGCGGCCGAAGGGGACATACGAGAAAATCGTCAAATTCATGGAAGGGGATATGAGCCAGTGGAGTCATCGTTGGCAGTTCGGGCCAGATAGCTCCGGTGCGATCGCGATTCAATACGACGAGAACAATCAGTATAAACCGGATCAGTTCATTACGACTCCTACTCCGGCTATGGTCAAGAAGAAGCCGACACTCGAAAAGCTTGAAGATGAAATGATCCATAAAATTATGCAAGGCGCTTCACTGGATGAATTCGATGAATTTGTAGCGAAGTGGAAGAAGCTTGGCGGAGATGAAATAACGGAGGAAGTAAACGAATGGTACGAAAGCCAGTGACCGGCTGCGAGGAGAGATAGCAATGAGAAGAGCTTCCACAGCAACCCTGCCGTTGCACTTGATGCTGCTGCCTGCCCTCATTCTTGTGTTCATCTATCACTACATTCCGATGGCCGGCATCATCATGTCATTCCAGGACTATGTGCCGGTCAAGGGCATCCGGGGGTCGGATTGGGTCGGTTGGGATAATTTCAGTTATGTGTTCAGTTTGCCGGATACGATCGAGGTATTCTGGAATACGTTGTTTATTGCCACGATGAAAATAATTGCCGGCACGATTGTTCCTATTAGCGTCGCCTTGCTCTTGAATGAATTAGGCAATCGCATCTTCAAAAGGAGTATACAGACGCTTATCTATATTCCACATTTTCTATCCTGGATCATTCTTGGCGGCATCTTGCTGGATTTGCTGTCTCCTTCGGAGGGGATGGTCAATCGTGTGCTGATGTGGATCGGTCTGGAGCCTATTTTCTTCCTGGGTGATAATAACTGGTTCCCTTTCACACTCGTTATCTCGAATGAATGGAAGGAGTTCGGCTTCAGCACAATTGTCTATTTAGCGGCGCTGACTGGAATCAATCCCGCTTTGTATGAGGCAGCTGTTATGGACGGCGCTGGTCATTGGAAGAGAATGTGGCATATTACCTTGCCGGGCATGCTGCCGATTATCATTCTGATGGCTACGCTCAGTCTAGGTCAAATATTGAATGCAGGATTCGAACAAGTGTTCGTTCTTTACAGTCCGCAAGTTTATGAGAGCGGAGACATTATCGACACGATGGTATATCGCATGGGCCTTGTCAGTGCGCAGTACAGCTTTGCTACAGCTATAGGCTTGTTCAAATCCGTCATATCGTTGTTGTTGATCAGTATTTCCTATTGGATGGCATATCGATATGCGAACTACCGCATTTTCTAGAGAAGGGAGGACGGGACAATGGTGGAATCGATGCTATGGAGCCGTAAGCTGTTCGTTGTCTTGAATTATATGCTATTGTCCATGCTTGCCTTTCTCTGCTTGTTTCCTATCCTGCACGTACTGGCTATATCTTTCAGCTCGAGTACGGCAGCTAGCAGCGGCGAAGTCGTCCTATGGCCTGTCGATTTCAATACGGCTGCCTATCAATATGTGCTCGACAACGATGCTTTCATGCAATCCATGGGAGTATCCCTGAAGCGTATCGTTGTAGGCTCGGCCATTCAAATGTTATTAATCGTCCTGACGGCTTTTCCATTGTCCAAGGAAGCTCGCGTTTTTAAGTGGCGTACGCTTTATGTTTGGTATTTTTTCGTCACACTGCTGTTCAGCGGCGGACTTATCCCCACCTACATGGTGGTCAAGGATACAGGACTGATGGACTCCATCTGGGCGCTGGTTCTACCTATAGCCGTGCCCGTGTTCAGCGTCGTTCTGCTCTTGAATTTTTTCCGGGCGCTGCCGAAGGAGCTGGAGGAGTCCGCGTTCATTGACGGGGCAGGGTATATGGTAACGCTGTGGCATATTTTCGTCCCCTTGTCCAAGCCGGCTATGGCCACACTATTGTTATTCTCGCTAGTGAGCCATTGGAACGCCTGGTTCGATGGTCTGATCTACATGAATTCACCCGAGAACTACCCGCTTCAGAGTTATCTGCAGACGGTTGTCATTCAGCATGATCCGGCTCTAACTGATGTAGACGAGAACTTGATGTCTCAATTGTCGGACCGGACGCTGAAATCTGCTCAAATCTTTATTGGAGCGCTTCCGATCTTGCTTGTGTATCCATTCTTGCAAAAGTACTTTATGAAAGGCATTGTCATGGGCAGCGTGAAGGAATAGCGAATCAATGAGAATAGCATAATTTGAAATCCCTGAAGCCGCCCAATTGGGCGGTTTTTTCATTTGTTCATAGAACGACTGGAAAAAGATGATATAATAGGGGATTATAAAATCAGAATTGTGGGAGGGCAAGCAGCTTTTCTAAGTAATCTGAAATGAGGATATGGTATGCATCAAATCATTGAAATGTTTTATTCATTTATGATCGCCTTGTTTTTATGCGCTCATTCGATGTAGATGATCTTATTCTGAACACTGTCGGATTTTTCTTTGGCTATGTTATAAGGGAGTGTATAGAGAGAGTGTTTTCTAAGAGCAGGGAGATTGTGCGGAAGGAGATGTGACAATGGTTATTACAGGTGTGATTATCGGGATTGTAATTGCATACGTTTCTTTCATGATTCTGGGTGAATACGGCGTATTCATCATGCTTGCCATTCTATTCGGAATGTTTCTAAGCATCTATCTGAAAACGAAACAAAATTACGAAGACCTTCAGCTTATTAAGAAACACTTGGGGATTAAAGCTGAAGAAGAGCGTATTGAAGGGCAGGAAGAGGACTATGCCAACTTGGAGAAGCTGGAAAATGACAATGCGGTAATGACAAAGTTCAATAAAAAAATTGATGAAGAATTGAAAAAGTACACTTCCAAAACAGAAAATAAGAATTAAAAGGATACCGGGAGGATCAACTTTACTTGCAGCACTATTTGGCAGGTTGGCGCTTAAACAAGGTGGTTGAGGGGGCTGTGATTCAGTGGGAAATAGGAGAGTCAATGCAGCTTCCTATTCATGAAGTCCATTGTGAGAGCTCGCTGGAACGCCCGTTCTTCAGCAGATTGTGAACGATCCGTCGAATATTGAACGCGGAGAAGGATGCTGTGCTGGGTCATCTAAAATGCTTGCCGGACGGGCTGCAGCTGTGTCACGGCGATTATCATCCTGGCAACGTGATTACTGGACGAGTGTCTTGGGTAATCGATTGGATGTCGGGCAGAAAGACCCTATGGGGGAAGGACGTGGAGATTGATCACAGGCTGAAGGTGATCATCACGCATGACAATCCCTCGCAGCCTAATCAGACCGTATGGGTGAATGAGACCGGCATCGTGGAAGCCGACGAGTCGGTCTCTTGCAGCCTATCCCTTCACGGAACCAAGCATCGCGCCTTGAACGAAATACTTCTGCACGAACGGGTACAGGCAGATGATGGGCAGAATGGCGACGTATACGGTCGCATACTTGATATTCAAGCTCATAACGGCCAGCTCTTCCGCTCCTGTTGTCGTCGTCTGAGCAGCCATGTCGCCCTGTATCACGATGTTGCGGAGAATAATCTGCAGCGGGTACAGGGCTTTCTCGTTCAGATAGATTAGAGCGGGGAAGAAGCTGTTCCAATGAGCGACGGCATAGAACAGGAACATGGTGGCCATCACCGGCAAGGATAACGGCAGCACGATTCGGATCAAGGTGCGGAATTCGCCCGCTCCGTCAACAGTCGCCGACTCATGCAGTGAATCCGGAATGTTCTGGAAGAAGGTGCGCATCAGAATCATATTGAATACATTAATGGCCGTCGGGATCAGAATCGCCCATACCGAGTTCACCAGGCCCAGTGAGTGGACGACCATATAGCGTGGGATAAGACCGCTGTCGAAGAACATCGTCAGCACGACGAACAGCGAGATCAGGGAGCGGCCGTACATATACCCCCGCGATAACGGGTATGCGCATAGCGCAGTCATGATTAAGTTAATCGCGACGCCGCCGGCTGTATACATAAGTGTATTGGCGTAAGAACGCAAGATAGAGGGATCAGCCAGAATGACATCGTAAGCTTGCAAGGTAATATCCTTGGGCAAGAAGTAAACCTCGCCGCGCGAGACGGCATCCCCGGCGCTGATCGAGACGATTCCCATGTAATAGAGCGGATAGAGCGTAATTAGAATGAGGAAGAGCATCAATAGAACGTTGCAAATATCGAATATTCGGCCGCGCATGGAATTCCCTCCCTTAGAACAGCTTCGTGCCGCTAATTTTCTTGGCGAACTGGTTCGCCGAGACGACGAGTGCGAATGCGATCACGGACTGAAAGATGCCGACTGCGGCGGCATAGCTGAAGTCGCTGTCGATAAGCCCCCTGCGGTAGATGAACGTCTGGATAACGTCCGCCGTCTCATAGGTCGGTCCGCTATACAATAAGATGATCTTCTCGAACCCGACGGACAGCATATTGCCCAACGTGAGCAGCAGCATGATCGTTACGACGGTAGAGATGCCGGGCAGCGTAATATGCAGCATTTTTCGCCAGCGGCTTGCTCCGTCCATCGTGGCCGCTTCGTACAGCTGCGGGTCGATGGACGTCAACGCAGCCAGATAGATGATGGAATTCCAACCCATGCCTTGCCATATCTCGGAGCTGATGAAGATGGTCCTGAACCATTGCGGCATGGACAGGAAGGTCAGAGCCTCGCCTCCGAGCCATTTGATCAGACTGTTGATCAGTCCGTCAATGGACAAGAAATTCACGAGCATACCTGCAACCACGACGACTGACAAAAAATGCGGCACATAGGTGACCGTTTGAATAAACCGCTTAAACAGCTGCAAGCGAAGCTCATTCAGCAGTAAGGCGAAGATGATAGAGGAAGGAAAGAAAAACAAGAGCGAATACAGATTGATCAGCAGCGTATTGCGGAACACCTTCCAAAAGTACGGATCGCCGATAAATTGCCCAAAATACTTGAAGCCTGCCCAAGGGCTCTTGAAGAAGCCTTTCACAATGGAGTAATCTTGAAACGCCATCAAATTGCCTACCATCGGAGCATAGTGAAATGTGAGAAAGTAGATGATGGGCAAGGAGATCATCACATAAAGAGCCTTGCTTTTATTGAGCTTTTTCTTTATTTCTACCGCAGAGAGCATACCCATCGACCTCGCTTTCCTAGCCGGGAGAAAACGGCGAACGTCTTCCCCCGGCCAAAGCCTATTTTACGCGATCCAACGCCGCGTTATAGATACTGACGAGCTCATCGGAGCCCTTCTTCTTCAGCTCCGCGACGAAGCCTTCCCAATCCTTCATTGAGCCTTCTATCATAATGAACTTATCCATGTTCTGTGTCAGATAAGCATCCAGTTGCGAACGTAGCTGTTTCAGCCGTTCCCGCTCCTCCATCGTGAACGGAGGATCGCTGACGAAGCGGATATTCTCGCCCGCTTGCTCAGCTTTAGCTGCCTTATCATCCCAACGGATGGATTCTTCGGTCTGCCAGGTCATGCCCATGCGATTGTCCTCATACAACCCGAAGCCGAGGTAGCCGAGACCTAGCGCGGAGGCAAGCGAGTAGTAGGGGCTTTGCTCATCTTTATACTTGTTGTATACGTCATCCGACATCTTGTACTCGCCGTTCGTGAGCGTATAATCCTTGCCTTCAATGCCGAGACTGGTCAGGCTGGAGCCTTCCTCGGAATACAACCAATCTATGAATGCAATGGCTTTCTCCGGATTTTTCAGCTTGGCGTTCAGGACATAAGACTCTGACAGATGCCCCTTCGGATAGATGAGATTCCGCTTGGCGCCGCTTGGCGCGGTCAATGTGTCCAGCATATCGAATTGATACTCCGGGTTCACCTTCTTCAATGTGACGTTGAAGGAGCCGGCGAAGCCATGATTATCCTGGAAGTAGAACGATTTACCGGAGCTGAGCTTCTCTTGCCAGATCTGAGAGGTGGCTGTTGAATAGTCGGGGTCCAGCAGCTTCTCTTTATAGAGCATATGGAGCCATTCTACCGCTTGCTTAAATTCCGGTGATTCCGGTCCGAACTGATATTTCCCCGTCTCGGGCTCATAATAGACCTTGGAGCCGTTGAAGGTGGTGTAACCGCTTCCAAATCCAAAGGTAATCGGATTGAGCAAATTCTCCGTGCCCGTCAATCCGTTCGCTGCGCGGGCTGTGAAGGGAAAGGAGTCCGGATTAGCTTCCTTCATTTTTTTCAGCACCTGGTAGAGCTCATCATAGGTTGAGGGCTGATTTAACTCCAAATTCTCCAGCACATCGATCCGCATCATCGGCAGTTGTCCGCCCGATCCGGATTTTTTGGCTGCGAGCGGGAATCCGTACAGCTTTCCGTCGATTTTGTTCTTGTTAATGTCAGGCTGCTCTTCGATTACTTTCTTGAAGTTGGGCATATTGTCCAGGTGTGGTGTCAGGTCAAGGAAGATGCCCGAATCCGCGAAGTTCTGAATATCGTCCTGCTTCACCAGCAAGACATCCGGCATCGTGTTAGTTGCGATCAATGTTTTTTTCTTATCATCGTAGTTGCTTTGGGGCACGCCTTGCACGTTCAGCTTCACATTTTGCCGCTTCAGAAATTCTTGTACAGCAACGGAATCGGACAGCAGTGCTTGCGAAGGATGCTCATACCTCATCCACGTCAATTCAAGCGGCTTGTCGTCTTTACCGGCTTCCTCTTTCTTGCCGCTGTCGGCCTTGGCCGTTGGTGACGGGCTTGATCCGCCCGATTCGGTATTGTTGTTGTTCCCGCTGCAGCCCGCCAGCAAGCTGAGTACCATTGCTATACAACATACCCACAACCAGCCTGTTCTACTTTTTCGGTGCATAGTAATAACCCTCCTCAGCAATCCTCTATTTTCTTTCACTCTCCACGATAGCACTGGGCCACTCGCATATGTAGAGCCAAAAAGGAACGATATGCACCGATATCCCTTCTTTCTGGAAATGTTTCACTTTTCCACCATGCGCTAAAAAGGCGCCGACGACTATATGCTTTGCTTGCGTGCGTGAAGCTGACGATAGTCAAGCGGTGATAGACTCTCATGCTTCTTGAACAGGCGAAGGAAGGTTGTACGGCTAGTAATTCCGATGCGCTCCGATATTTCACTCACCTTCAAATCCGTTTGCGCCAGCAGTTCCTTGGCTTTGGATATACGGACGAGACTAATGTACTGAGTAATGCTCGTACCGGTCGTCTCCTTGAACAAGCGGGACACATATTTGGGAGACAGGCCAATCTCATCGGCAATCGTCTCCAAGTAAATGTTATCGGTATAGTGCTGTTCTATATATCGGGTGATATCCGAGACGACGGAACCTGACTTGCTCACGCCTATTGCCATTGTTCTCGATACGATTCTCCGGTAGAAGTCCAGCAGCTGCACTGTCCGCTCATGCAGCTCTCCGGGGGACAGGCTGGGTCTGACAAGCACCGCATATTGATCATCGCTCAGCAGAGGGGGAAGCGGCAGCTGGCGATCGTGCACGAAGCGAACGCCTGTGTGCATCAGATCCGTCAGCAAGGCGCCCAGATAAGTGTAGGATACGCCAATGTTCTTATTCGCTTGAAGCAACTGTTCTACTTCAGCGCGCAGCAGCTCCATATTACCCGCTTTCAGACCGTTGACGATTTTGTTCTCGTCCAGGAAGGAATAGTAATAGGTCTGCTCAATTGCAAGATCAGCAGCATCCGTCATCGTTACGCTGGATGAGCTTTTGTCATTAACGATGGCAGTGATCGCATCGCTGTACGATTTCACCATATCGCCCGGCTTGTCATAGAGCTTGCCGATTCCGATGGACATCCTGCAGTAGATCATGTCATATTCGAAGGTTGTCTTAATCTGTTCCAGCGCTTCATCGAACTGCACCCGATCCCGCATCTGCTTCAGGTTGATGATGCCGGCATACAGATTAGGCTCCGCTTCCAGCACATAACAGGATACGTATCGGCGCAGCAGTCCCCATATGACATTCTTCATTTTATCCTCAATCATTATCCGATCAGATTCCTGCACTTCCTCGTAGAATCTCTCCTTGTACTGAAAGTGGAAGCAGCAGCATATATAATAGCCGTCCTGGAACCTTAATTCATCCAATATTCGGCTAGGCGGTTCTTGCTGTGCCCACACGCTTCCTTTCATCATATTGGTGAAAAACTGGTCCAGCAGCTCGCTGGAATATTCATTCAGCTTGATCGAAGCGTCGCGGTTATGCTGGACCAGCTGGCGAATCATGCTGCCGATCGCCGTCAATTCATCATGCTGATCCTGCGTGCTGCCGTTCACCATTTCTTGCTCGCTGCGCAGCAGAATGTTCTTAATGTTGCGAATGGGATTATACAGATTAACACTGAAGATGAAGGAGAAGACAATCCCGATCAAGATAAGGCTGATGCAAATCCAGATGACGAGGCCCAAGATGCTGGCCGCTTCTCCGCTGAAAGCGGATAGGGGCGTAATGGAGATATAATTCCAGCCGAAAGCATTAGACGGAATACTGACAATAAGAGCGTCAATGCCGCCAACCTTCATCATTCGGCTGGACTGGCGATTGGAAAGCCCATTCAGCATGGAAGAGATGGCTTCGGGCTTCAACTCACTGCTAGTTAGAATAAGGTCGCCATTGCTGTCGGTGATGAGGTAAGCAGTAGAAGGGTAGAGCGCGTTGTTTTTAAGCGCAGAAGCGATAGCGGGAACGGAAAGTGTCGTGACAAGCGTTACTCGGTTGCCATTCACGTATTGTGTCGAAATGCCGATGACTTCAGTGGCTTTACCCTTCATATGGCTGCTCGCTTGGGTGGGGCCAAGTAATTGAAAAACGCTTGTTGCATGAAGTCTCTCTTCCCAATAACGCTTGTCATAACCGTTGAGGGAGTAGAATTTATCGAAGAACGTATTAAACTCGACAAGGCCTTCGTTGGAGAATACACGTTCGTTGTCTGCGTAGAGGAAGATATGATCAATGAAGGAGCTGATTTCATTTCGCTTTTGTGCGATCGCCCTTATTATGAGCTGCAGCTTGACCCGTTCCGGATCGGTTAATTGGGGATAAGGCGTCAAATGCTGCTGGATTACATCGCTTAGCAATAAATTATTGTTCATCGTATGCGCCATGCCCAGATAAATGTCAATTGTACCCGACGAGAACTTTAAATTGGCCGAGAGCTTATGCGAGACGTCGCGCTTGGCCATATGATCCACGTTCAAATAGACAATGCATCCGATGACGATGATAGGGATGAGCAGAGAGAGGAAGTACAGGAGTATTTTCAAATAGAGTTTATTTTGCAGCATGTACATATCCGAAGTCACGCTCCTTTTTTATCTCCATTTGGGACACTCTACCTTGCAACAGAGTTTTTATTCTCTTGGATGCTAATCCTGCTCATCCGGTTAGATAATTACATTAGAAGTCAGTATTCTCCTTTTCACTTCTATTTCCTGCAGATACACTTCAAATTTAAGCGGTGTACCATGCACCGGCCATAGATGGATATCGGAGTGAATCCCTGCGGTCGATAGCTGCGGAAAATGATACGAGCATCAGAATCATCTTATGCAGTGCATAAGCCGAACAGTATGCCTGATTATGTGGAGAAAAATCTCCCTGACGCACCTTCTTCATATGTGGTAAACTTCACCATATACGATTCCATATACATGAAAGTGAAGAAAGGGCGTATGGAGGCTAACTAAATCGACCAGTGAAACAGAAGGAAGGAGTGGCCAATACACATGGTACTAATCCTCGTCATTTTGCTCGTTATCAATTTAATATTATTATTCATTATTAATAGCAAGCTTCCTCCTCGTCCTCCTCGTGACTATGTGAAAGAAGCCTTGCAGCGGGATAAAGAGAGAAGGTCGAGTGAACGGCTTCATTAAGGTGAAATGAATAGGGAGAGATTGCAAATGTCCAATATTGTGTATAGGGAAAATGCACAAGTTACGCCGGATAAGCTCGCTCAAGTATTCAAAAATTCGGGAATTCGGAGACCTACTGATGACATTGTCAGGCTTCATTTGATGATTCAGCATGCTGACTTGCTCGTTACAGCATGGGATGGAGAAAGGCTTGTCGGAGTGGCAAGAGCGCTGACAGACTACAGCTATTGCTGCTATTTATCAGACTTGGCTGTAGATCGCGCCTACCAGAAGCATGGGATCGGAAAGAAGTTGGTTGCCATCGTGCAGGAGCGCATTGGCGAATCTTGTTCCTTTGTGCTCTTAGCAGCGCCGGAAGCGGTGGACTATTACCCAAGACTGGGATTCGAGCGAGCAGATAAAGCTTATTTGATCAAACGAAAGAGATAAAGTGTAGCAGTAAATGAAGGTAAATCATCCATGATCGACAAATGACATGAAAAGGAATGGAATACGATGCGCAAAAAAACAATAATCATTACATTGACCGCAGGCTTGCTGTTCGCAGCGATGTTCATCCCCATATCTGTTGCGCCTTCGGATGAAATCAGAATTGTTGTGGATCATACTAACGAATACTTTATCGCTCCACCATGTTTTGAGCAAGCGAAAGGCTTGACTAACCATCTGTCCGACACGACATTAAAAGAAGCTCTAGCGAGCGGTTACAAGCCGGAATCTGCTTGTACAGCTGAGAAGGTGAATGAGAAAACGAAAACAGTTGGCTACTGGATCGGTCACCAGTTGGGACTGGTTTCTGGCGATTGGGATTGGTAGGAGATTGTCATCAATAACTCATTAGCCCCATAAGTCATTAACTTCATTAATTAAATAGAATGGCGAATCGATTAATGGCATTAATCGAATTAGTTGATCTACTATGGAACGCTCATATTCATAGTCAACATCCCATGATCACTGCTCGTTATCACATACTATCGTTACCGGAGGAGAGATTGGTTTGAGCATTTGGTCTGACATGAGGACTTTCAGCACCGTGCCGGGTGCACGCAGATTGCTAGGCGCACTGTTTTTCTATGGTATTGGACTTGGCATTCTGGCGCCAATGAATTCCATTTATTTGAGTGACAGTATTGGTCTTGTGAAAGGAGAAATCGTCTCGATATTCTCCATATCGGCCTTGCTGAATATGATCGTTACTATCACCGTAGGAGCTTACAGCGACCGTATGAAGCATAAGAAGCCCATTGCGCTGACTGCAGCTGTCATTTGCATGATAGGCTTGCTTGTTTATATGAGGGCGGATGATTATACAGGAGCTTTAATCGGCATGTGTATTGCCGCAGCGCCATCTGGACTTATCATGGGGCAGCTATTCGCCATCTCGCGACATCATTTCACTCAGCTTGCGCCTTCTCTTGTGGAGATGGCGCAAATTTGGCTGAGATCGTCGCTTAGCGTCGGTTTTTTCAGCGGCTTGCTGATTGGAGCTAATCTATACGTGCTAGCTACTTTCCAAGGTGTGCTGTGGGGGAATATAGGGGGCTATGCCGCTTTGGTGCTTCTGCTGACGCTTCATCGCGAGTTGGATTCCACGACGAAGAAGGAGAACAGCTCGTCGAATAGCGTGACAGGAGAACCATTCTCGCTACTTATGCTTCTTGCTATCCTACTGATTGCTTGTGCGGATTCCATTCGCGGATTGTACTTGCCGCTTGTCGTGAAGGAGCTGTTCGGCAGAGCTGAGATTGCCTCCTATATTTGGAGTGTGCAAGCAATATTTGAGCTATTGTTAATGACTGTATCGGGCTATTGGGCAGCAAGGTATGGAACGAAGCCTATCCTTATTATAGGCGGCGTCAGCGCTATCATTTGTTACGCCGTGTATGTCTGGTCTCCTCCGCTCCTGCTGTTCTTTCTGGTTCAACCGCTGTATTCCTTGTTCGTTTCGATCAAATTCGGCGTAGCAATGGGGTATGTGCAGCGCATGTTCCTCGCCCGCAGCGGCTTCGGAGCCAGCTTGTACGAGTGCATCATTCTTATGGCGACGCTTGTCGGCTACGTGCTTCCATTAATCATAGACGGCTATCATCCATTCCTGTTCTATATACCTATGAGTATTGTTGTAGCGGCTTTGCTTATGATCGGTTGGACCATGATGACGGAGAAGCGGAATAATCTGGTTAGGAGGAAGCGGGATGATGCATCTACCTTCAGAGCAGCTGGTTCATGAGATCGAATCGTCCGAAATACAATATATGTTGGACAGAATGACGGCTATTCAGAGCAAGGCAGGCAATCCGGAAGGAATTGAAATGAAACATTTTGGCAGTACGCTGTGTTTATATAGTGAGCGTATGCCATGGGCCATGTTTAATACCGTGAAAGGAATGTCGAGCGCAGATGCAGAGTACATAGATGACATCATCGCATTCTACGAAGCCAGAGGGAGAGCGGTACAATTCGAGCTTGTGCCGTCACGCGCAGATCACAAGCTGTTGAAGCAACTGGCAAAACGGGGACTGTACCAATCCGGATTTCATAATTCCTTATATGTGGATTCCTTACAAGCTGATATGGCGCATATTCCGAATTCCATTACGATCCAAGAGCTGCAGGAAGACGAATTTCAGCTTTACGCAGCTATTCACTGCAAGGGAACGGGATTGCCGGACAACGGAGTTCCTTACATAGCGGCCAACAATGAGATTATGTACCACCGGCCGGGCTGGAAGTACTTCCTCGCTTATGACGATCAAGTGCCTGCGGCGGTAGGGGTCATGTTCATACAAGGTGCAGTTGCTTCACTCACGTTCGCAGCGACACTTCCGGAATATCGGGGGCGAGGGTTGCAGCAAGCATTGCTCAAGCGAAGGATATGGGAAGCTATGGAACGCGGTTGCAGACTCGTAGTGGGTCAATGCGCTTACCTGTCCCAAAGCCATCGCAATATGGAGAGAGTCGGCATGAAGCTTGGATATATAAGAACGACTTGGAGCAAGCAGGATTAGCCTGCATGAGGAGGGTTACAAACTAACTGACTTCAGGCTTATGCGCAAGAATTGATTAACATAAATATAGTTATGTAAACTAGTGTGGCGTCAAGGAGAGAAGAAGATGAACATATACATAGTGGACGCTTTCTCGAACGAGCCCTTTCGGGGCAATCCCGCTGCTGTATGCTTGCTTGAGGAAGAGAAATCGGAGCAATGGATGCAGCAGGTCGCCTGTGAAATGAACTTATCGGAGACGGCGTTCGTATTGCGAAGAACTGAAGGAGACGGCTTCAAGTTAAGATGGTTCACACCAGTGGCTGAAGTTGAGCTATGCGGACATGCAACCTTGGCAAGCGCGCATGTCCTGTGGGAGCAACTGGCGCTAGACGAACAGCGGTTATCCTTCCATACGAAGAGCGGAATGCTTCACGCAACAAGACAAGGAGATTGGATTCAACTGAATTTCCCCTTGGAACAGGAAGAAGAATGCGTTCCTCCACCGCAGCTTATCGTAGGATTGGGAGAGAGATTTCATTATATCGGCCGGAATCGAATGGACTATCTTATCGAAGTGGAGGACGAGGGCGTGCTAAGAGCGCTGAAGCCCAACTTTCAGGAATGGTCGACGGTGAAAGCCAGAGGCATCATCGTAACCTGCAGAGCGAAGCGGCCTGATGTTGATTTCGTATCCCGCTGCTTCTATCCCGTCATTGGGGTTAATGAAGATCCTGTAACCGGATCAGCCCATTGCTGTCTTGCCCCTTATTGGCAGAAGAGGCTCGACAAGAACAGCTTTACGGCTGTACAGCTGTCGAAGCGGGAAGGATTGCTTATGCTGCGCATTGAGAATGACCGGATTCTCATGTCTGGCCAAGCGATTACAACGTTAGCGGGCAAGCTGCTCAATATGCCATCATAATTCATCGCTTACGGAGCTTGGCAAGAATCAGGCTGTCTGGCACGGAGAAGCGCTGCAGGGAGATACTTCCCACTATCGAGATTGAGACGAATAAAGATATTTCGATATGAACGGATTGGGGGAGTGTTCGTGCGGAAGGACCTATCAACTCTATTTTCTTTAGTGACTTTATGTCTCTTCTTAAGCTCTTGCTCAGTGCTTGATCACAAAAGCATCAAAGAACCTTCCCCGCCTTATCCCTTTCCAGTGGAGTTACATGCTTTGCTGAAGGTGTCGGAAGTCAGTCCAGAAGCAGAGTCCGCCACATTGCTATTAATGAATAAAGTCCAGCGGAACTCCGAATTGTACGACACCGTTACGTTAGATTACGAAGTTTATCTGTACGAGAACGAACGCAGTACGCGATTGATAGACAAACGACTGCTAGATCAAAATATAACACTGTATGAGAAGAAAATCGTGAATGAAGCGATTAGGCTTGACAAGTATGGTGAATATACTATTAAGACGGAAGCCTACTACGGTTCCTCGGGACAGCAGCATCAATTCGTCATCAGCTTCGGTTCCGATGGAATCAGCGTGGAAAGATTGCAGTAAGTCTAGCGACGATATAGACAAGCAACAGGAATTGAAGCTAATACTGACGAATTATTGTAAGGGATGGTACGTAACACGTGAGGAGGGACATTCATGATTATTCGGGAAGAAGCGCAGCACTTCATTATGATTGCTCAGCATGATCATGGTCGCTTGTCCGGAGACATCGCCAGTTCTATCAAGTCATCCTATTTCATTGATGAGATGATGAGAGATACAGTGATTCAAACCATCTACGAGCACGACCGTGGTTGGATCAAGCTGGATGAGACGCCGATCTGGCACGATGCCGCAAGTCGCCCTTTCACATTTGAAGATTATCCGATCGCTCCCAAGCTGCACTTTTACGGATTAGGCATAGATGAGGTCGAAGAGATGAGTCCTTACGGCGGTCTTCTTTGTTGTATGCATTTTTCATCCTTTGAACTGCTCCGCCAAACGGATCAGGAGGATTGTGTTGCTTTTTGTGCACGGGAGGACGAGAGACAAGTTCGATTAAGGGAGCAGTTGGGCAGTTTGAACGAGGAAGCGCTTACGGCTCATTTTAAAATTCTTCAGTTTTGCGACGATTTATCCTTGTATGTATGTTTGAATGATGCCGGAGCGACCAAGGAAGAGGAGCATCCGTGGTTCAGCGGCGGCTTCAAGCACGCTGACTATTTCACCGGCAGATCGGATGGCGTTCTTCTGGCTCGATGGCTGAATGAAGAAGAGATTAGGGTAACTCCGGAAGTGTTCGCAAGTTCCTTCCAGACTACGCTGCCGTATAAGCGAGTAGCGAAGGAAGATATAGAGCGGAGCGGCATTCACGACGCTTACTACCAGTCGCCAATGTTAGAGCAGAGGGTGAAGTTCGCTTGAGCGATGAGGGAATGTTAAAATCCTTTGTAATGGCCTTGAAAAAGGAGGAAATCCTTATGGAGTATGCGGAAATCTTACGAGTGGAACAACTGGCAGTGGGTGATGAACCTCCTTACGAGCTGTTATTGTTGGCCGACCCTTCGAAAGCGTTGGTCGACACCTATCTCCAGAGAGGAATTTGTTGCCTGGCTTATCTTGGAGACAAGTTGGTGGGGCAATACCTATTGCTGGAGAGTGAGCCCGGCGTGATGGAGATTGTGAATATAGCGGTCGATGAGTCCTATCAAGGCAAGGGGATAGGCAAGCTGCTGATTCATCATGCGATTCAGGAAGCTGCGCGCATGAAAGCTGCCGTACTGGAGATTGGGACAGGTAATTCCAGCATCAATCAATTGTTGCTCTATCAAAAGTGCGGTTTCCGTCTCCATCGCATCGACCACGATTTTTTCGTTCGCCATTATGAGGAAGAGATCATCGAGAATGGAATCCGCTGCAGAGATATGATAAGATTGCGCATGCCGTTGGACTAACGAGCGTATTTCATACGAACGCATTGCAAGAACGTTTTTATTTCGTGTATGATAGTGGATATGATTTGATAGAAGGAAGTGAGAGTCAGCATGGGACGCAAGTGGAATAATATTAAGGAAAAGAAGGCTTCGAAGGACGCGAACACGAGCCGTATCTACGCCAAGTTCGGTGTTGAAATTTATGTGGCCGCTAAGAAAGGCGAGCCGGACCCGGAATCCAACCGCGCATTGAAGGTCGTCTTGGAGCGAGCCAAAACGTACAACGTGCCGAAGGCAATAATCGACCGTGCGCTGGATAAAGCGAAGGGCTCTGGAGACGAGACTTATGTCGAGCAACGATATGAAGGCTTCGGCCCGAACGGTTCCATGGTCATTGTGGACGCGCTCACGAACAACGTCAATCGCACGGCGCCGGCGGTGCGAGCCGCATTCAACAAGAATGGCGGAAGCATGGGCGTTACAGGTTCCGTGTCTTACATGTTCGATGCGACAGCTGTGTTCGGCGTGACAGGCAAGTCGCTGGATGAAGTGATGGAGATGATGCTGGAAGCAGATGCCGACGTGCGTGACATTATTGAAGAGGATGACGTCGTCATTGTCTATGCGGAGCCGGATCAATTCCATAATGTGCAGGAAGCGTTCAAGTCCTCCGGGATTGAAGAATTCTCCGTTGCCGAGTTGACCATGCTGCCGCAGAATGAGGTATCGCTGCCTGATGAGGATGTCCAGGCACAATTCGAGAAGCTGGTGGATGCCTTGGAAGACTTGGAGGATGTGCAACAAGTCTTCCATAACGTCGATTTAGGCGAATAATGCCAATAAGACCTTCATTTATCGCATCTATTATTGCGGCAAATGAGGGTTTTTATTTTAGTCATCGAACCTGATAGCAAGCTGCGCCTATTCGGCCTGCTAGGACCAGATACGATAGAAGAGGTGACAACGATGAAAGCGATCTTTCACGATCAAAATGTCCTATATATTAGTGATGCGGCGGAGCCGTCTATCGAAGACCGTGCATGCAATCAATTACAAGGAGGGACCATTCGAGCCTCGAATCCGTAAGATCACTGACGGTGCTGGCGTACACTTTGTGCTGGATTTCATCGGCGCACTTTATTGGGATCAGAATATCGCGTCGCTTGCAGGTGATTGGCACGACGCTGCGCTCATTGCCATTGGATCGGAAAGCTGCTCTGACAGCTGCCTTCATTAGGTATGCATGGCCTCGATTCACGGATGGACGGCTTATGCCTGTGATCGATTCCGTCTGGAACTGGGAACAAGCGGATGAGGCGCATGCATATATGGAAAGCAATCGAAGTATCGGCAAAATTGTTCTGCGCGTTACATAGCTTAATGCAACCCGCTCTTCTTCCATTCCTGTTCAAGCAGGTCGTTGTTAATGATCTCTCCGACAATGTATCCGTCGTTCGCCGCTCCGACTAGGCCGGAAAATATCGTTCTCGCGTCTCCGATAATGTAAAGGCCCTTCACTTCGGTTTGACCATGGTGTTCCGTCTCATAATGTCCCGCAGCCGTAAGTGCGATACCTAATTTTTCCGGTATGTTTGTCGCCTGCCGTTCATTCGTATCCAGCAGAAATCCGCCAGTCCGGGCGATATTATCGCCGTCACGCATATTGACATGTGTCAGTTGCCCGTCT
The DNA here is from genome assembly GCF_042675905.1 of Paenibacillus chungangensis. Classification (NCBI taxonomy): domain Bacteria; kingdom Bacillati; phylum Bacillota; class Bacilli; order Caryophanales; family Paenibacillaceae; genus Paenibacillus; species Paenibacillus chungangensis. The sequence goes on from NZ_JBHTJZ010000005.1 coordinate 878,597, forward strand.
GCTGTGTGCTGCAATTGACTAATCTTCCCTTCCTCTAAACCGATTCCGCGAATTTGCAGTGCTAGCTTTTGCTCTTCATTCAATTTGGCAGTCCCATCAGTGAATACAATCAAATCTTTGCTCCAGCTATAGATCTTCCTGGTAAAAGCATAAAGATTGTTGCCATTGCCGAATACGGCTAACGGCTCGTCGCGCCGTTCCCATCCGTCGCAATAAGGACATAAAAATACAGACTTACCATATACCTGTACCATTCCTTGCCATGGCGGCAAGTTATCCTTCACTCCTGCCGCAATTATGATATTCCGACTATACAGCTTGCATCCCCCGTAGGTGCTGACCAGAAAGCGGTTCTGTTCCTTAAAGGCTTCCGTTACAACATCTTCTATTCTCCATACCGAGTCGTACTGCGCTAATTCTTCATACGCCGCATGTCTGAAGGCAGCAGGTGAAATTCCGTCTCGAGTCAGATACCCATGGGCTTGCTTCGTAACGCTGTGGCGTGGCTTCCCTTCGTCGATTAAAGCAACCGATCTGCGGGATCTGCCCAGTATAAGGGCTGCACTTAGCCCAGCAGGCCCTCCGCCTACTATAACAACATCCCACAGCTGATCATATCGCATCATAAGCGCCACCTTACACACCTTTCGCATTCAGGGTTACGAATGTAGTGTGCACAACTATGCGGATATAAAACAAAACAATCGGCATACTAAGAAAAAATGCAAAGGGGTGTATTAGATTGAAAAGAAGCTCAGTCTTGCTACTGTGCCTTGTCGCGTGCCTGCTTATTGTTGCACCGGCTTGCACCATGAAAACGAAAAATAACAACGGTGTCAACGATAATGGGATGGAGGCCCAAAATTATCGCAACAATGCCATTAATAAGCGTGGGTACGACAAGGGAATGCGTGGGTATGACGGCAACCGCGATTACATGAATGAGAATTATACAGGAAAAAATAACAATTCAATGAATGAACGCGTCGATATAGCGGAAAAAGCGGCAGACAGCATCACTACCATTAACGGTGTGAAAAGCGCAAATGTATTCGTGACACGCAACAATGCTTATGTAGCGGCCTTGATGGATACCGGGAAGGATCTGTCGAAGGATATGGAGAAGCAGATTGCGGACAAAGTAAGAGAGACAGACGCCAATATTCACAACGTATATGTGTCTACAAATCCAGAACTGATGGACCGCATGAATACGTACATGAAGGACGTTCGCGAAGGTAGACCGGTATCGGGATTCGTTCAAGAGTTCAATGACATGATTATGCGCATATTCCCGAACGCTGAATAATCAGTACAATAAAGCCGATGCTTCAAGCGTTATGCTTGGGTATCGGCTTTTTTATTGTATTTTTTTCCATTAGCCATTAGGATAGTGGAGAGGAGGCTGTAAGATGACATGGAATAAACATTATTTTATCGAAGCTGTTGTATTTGCTCTACTTGTTCTCGTCCTTTGCCTGACATGGCAGGTTGCACAGGGCATGGTCCTTACGGCCGACTATGTGCCAGCTATCATCGAGAGCTATGAATCGGTCGAGCAGCTGGATAAATCCGTCACGGTTGGTCACACGGCAAGCGAACTCTGGGGTTGGTCTACAGTAGCCGCTTTTGCGGTATTTGTGGGATTGGCAGCAGGCTATTACATGATTCGTTATCACATGAGAAACAAAAAAGCCTAATCAGTATGTGATGAGCAGCCCCTGCCGAATGGGGTCTGCTTATCGTTCGGCATGGCATCCCGCTTATGCTTACTCTAACTCTCTACTGAGCAATTGTTGGAAAGTGGGAGTTAAGGCATCTGCCATCCGTAGAAAACCTAGGTCAGTGGGATGTGAGCCATCGACGGTACATTCGTGGGCATCATCACCGCCGAACATATCGCTGCCGTCGAAGAAGTGGATGTTGTGATCGCCTTGTTGCTTATATTTCCCCACGACATCGATCGCGATCTGTCTCATGCGGAGCCGGCGCTGCAGCGCCTCTGGATTGAAATTCTCCAGCGCGTATCGGAATTTCGATACGACCAATATGGGTACTTCGGGATGCGCTTCCCGATAGATTCGGATGAATTCCGGCAGCGTCTGACTATACAATTCATGACTGACTGCATTCGCTTCGTAATCCAATACCAGTAAGGCGGGATCTTGAATTTCACTAATGATCCCTGCGACTTCGGGTTCGCCGCGGCCATTGCCGGAGAAGCCTAGATTAATGAACTGCATAGGTATTCTGCGACTTATAATGTTCGGATAAGCCATCCCCGGACGGTTGGCACAGCCGCCTTGCAGGATGGAAGTGCCATATAATACCACTTTCTTATTGCTGGCATATGGAGTTGGGGGGAGCACTTCGCTGGCGCTCTCCAGTCCTATGGATACCGACTTCACACCTTGATAGAGCGGGAAGTTCAATGTGACCTCACGCATAGTGCTCTCCGGCAATTCGAATAATATACACTCATAGGATTGCTCACGATGGTCATATCGGGAAGTTGCAATGTAGCGATGCTCTCCCGGCGTTCCAATATAAGCGTCGAAGCCGCATTGTCCGGTCGCCGGCATATGGTACATATCCGCAGCCGCTACGAGTTCTACGGAGACCGCAAGCCTAGGCGAATTCGTACGGAAGCTGATCTGTCCGCCTGCGGTGCAGTTCGCCAGATAGTCGACCGCTTGAGGCAGCTTGCCGCTATCATTAACAGGCATGCGGCGGAACAAGCGCTCTTGATCATACCAGGCGAATCCCGACAGTCGGAATGGTGCTTCGACAGGGGAATGCCAGAGAAGTCCGAGTGGCCCCTTTTCCTCCAGTTTCATGTTCTCATCCAATGACTGTACATTTATTGTTGTGCTTCCACGTGCAGTTGCTTCTGACATGGCACAAGACCTCCTCACATGATTGGAAACGCTTAACATCGATTTTATCACATCTTGTATAGAAGTCGCTTGCTTTTCTAAGCTTAAAGACTTTTATGTTTACATAACATTTATTATGTATAGTTTTGAGGTGTAAGAAATATACAACGACGCATACATGAATTGAATTAAAACATCATATTATGAAAGAGGACGACATAACCTTTCCATTGAGGCACATTATATCGTAATATAGTGTACATAATAAGTTATTAAATGTATACTTAATTCAGATTCAAACACGAAAGGTGTGTATCATATGACAGATAAAGCGTTGGATTTGGGAGTCATTATTTGCAAGCATTGCATGACCGTAATCGACACACTGCCTACAGAGCGAGTATTGCGTTACTATTCGGATTGCCAGGAGCTGGATTGTCTTATGACCAGAGTGAAGGAAGAGCAGTCATCTTATGCAGCATCTCCTCATACGCTTGCAGCAAGTAGACAATCCTAAAGTGATTTTGAAGCAGCCGGTCGGCTGCTTTTTATCTGTATAAAGAACGAATTTACAACTGACTGATGAAGGAGTCACAATCCGATGATGCCAACGAGAGGTTGTTGATGTGGATGGGGGAGCGCTATAAGCGGGCTGCTTGTTCCATGTAACATCAACGCATTACGAGCAGCCGAATATCGACTGCTCGTAACCGATTAACAGCTAGACTTGTCTGCGTTCCCTTTCCGGGAAGCTTTCTTGTTGTCATGGGCGAACTTGTCTCCGAATTGCTCCAGCCGCGAAGGGCTTGAAGCCGGGCCGTTATTCTTTGGCTTGCTGTTGCGTCCTGACATCGCTATCACCTCCAACCGTCATAGGATAAGCCAGGAGGACGGAATTATGCATACTGCAGCTTTTTATAAGGGTTGGGTTGGATTTGTTTGTATACAATAATGTAAAAAGATATTATTGAAGTCATAGTATTGCCAGTCAATTGTCTCAAACAAATAGACCAAACATTCGTCTGCAAAGCTGTAGAAAAAATAAGTAAGAAGGAGTTCGGAATAACGTTTGATCCCAGTTTATAAAGTTAATTTGATCTTAAAGTCATCGCTAAAAACTAGATACAATCATCTAATCATAAATGAAATAGCCTGTAACAAAATCCCGCCAAATCATGAAGGTGATTGTGGAATTTTTATGTTTGGAAACAAAGTGAGGTCTGAAGTGGAAACAAACAAATGATGCTATTGAATGATTTTGAAGGATAAGCATATAAATTCGGAAGAAAACGGAATTCGCCTATTCGCGTTCCGTATACTTTTACACAAAACTCGTATTTTGTACATAAGTCAATCGCTTATAGTGGCGAAGATCTCGATCACTTAAAATCCATAGATTGACACAAACATACCCCATTCGTTAAATGGATTGGAATATGTTTGTGTCAAATGAAGCCAATTAGTGCAACCATCATAATCCAGATGCCCTTCTTAATCATCGCGTTCCCACCCTTCTATACCTTTAACGATACGAAGTGGGAAAATGTTGTAACCGGCAAACAACTTTGATTTAACACATTCAGCTTTAAGGGGGAGTTGCCAACATTTATTACCTACATTTTCATTCCATTTAAATCAAGATTTCTTGAATACTGATCATACGATTTACCTGCAAGTCTAAGTCTTATGCATTATTCATAGTACTAATGTCAATTACAAATCTGTACCGTACATCTGAAGCCAGCACACGATTCCAGGCCTCATCAATCCCATTAGCGGGAATAATCTCGATCTCCGGAGCAATGTGATGTTCAGCGCAAAAATCAAGCATTTCCTGCGTTTCGCGAATACCTCCAATCATCGATCCGGCAAACGACCTTCGATGGGGAATAAGCGAGAACACTTGAACAGGCAAGGGCTCTGATGGTGCGCCGACATTGACCAATGTGCCATCGAGCGCCAGCAACGATAGATATGCGTTAATATCAATCTTTGCACTCACAGTATTCACGATAAGATCAAACGAGCCCGCCAATTTCGTAAACGTATCGGAATCGTTCGTGGCATAATAGTGTGCAGCCCCAAGCCGTAAGCCATCTTCTTTCTTCTTCAATGACTGCGAAAGGACAGTAACTTCCGCCCCCATGGCATGAGCAAGCTTCACAGCCATATGTCCCAGCCCGCCTAATCCAATAATAGCGATCTTCTTGCCGGGAGCGGCTCTCCAATGCCGTAATGGTGAGTAGGTTGTGATACCTGCGCATAATAACGGTGCAGCAACGTCAAGCTCCATTTCATCAGGAATTCGAACTACAAAGTCCTCAGTGACTACGATGTGAGTGGAATAGCCACCCTGCGTATATTGCCCGTACCTGTCAATAGCACCATAAGTACCTGTATTCCCGTTGCTACAGTACTGTTCCTCTCCCCTATTGCAGTTATTGCATTCCCTACATGAATCAACCATGCAGCCTACTCCCACTCGATCCCCTACGTCGAATTTAGTAACTGCCGAACCAACTTGAGTCACTATACCAGCGATCTCGTGACCTGGCACGAGAGGATAGTTAACCGGTCCCCAATCGCCTCGAGCGGTGTGAATGTCAGAGTGGCAAATACCGGCGTATTTTATCTCGATGAGAACGTCATGATCTTGCAGTTCCCTGCGCTCAATGGTAGTTAATTCGAACGGACCTTCCGGACTAAAGGTGGCTCGTGCATGTACTCTAATCATCTAACTCCTCCTATTCAAAGGTACGATACCATGATAGTGCTATATGCTTCAGCTCTATCTCATTCAATTGTAATCGATTAAGAATAGGAATACCATGCTTCCTATCGTTGGCTATATCATTAAATATGTCGTGTAAAGCACCCACTACCCGTTCATTCACAACTTTGTAATACTGCTCCAAGTCATTAGCTGTTCTTTCTGGTCAACATACTCGTTATTCCCAACTTACATAGTACGTGCCTAGCAATTCTTGCATATCTTCAACTGATGTTAAGATATCAGGGAATGCTTCAGTAATTGGAACACCACCTTCTATCAGGGGCATTGCTAAATACAGCTTTTTCAAATTTGTCGTTTCTGCCTCAGTAAAAGGCTTCTTTCGTGTCACACGTATTCGCCATGATTCCATGAGCAGCATGTCATATTCTTCTGCTGTACTCTCCTCATCACGCAGCAACTGTTCGATATGCGCATCCGTTATAAATGGCAACATAGCAATATCAAGCTTGTCATGGAGAATTAATTGGCGTACTAATTTCCTCATTATAGCGTTTACACCTATATTAGCTGGGGATCCATGCATAAGGGCTTCTTCCAGAATGAGCGTGACAGCGTGCCGGCCAGCCTCCGGCGTAAATAGAAGATAACCATCTGAGTACTGCATCCCGCTTACAAGTTCTTCAGTAGATACAGGCAAGTAGCCGCCAACGAAGGCACTTCTCACCCATGAGTCCAGATGATCAGCCTGGAGCACTCCATCCTTGTTCCGCAGCAAGCTTCGCGTAGATCCGTCGATATAATCCATGACTTCGGAAGGCGAAATTCTAGCACGGGAAAGGATGCTAACGATCTCATTCGAGAAAACCACTTCCCTGGTCCACTGGTGATGATCCACTCCATCTAGCGAATCAAGCGTATGACTGAATGGAGCGTGTCCTGTGTCGTGCAGTAGCGCCGCCGTTCTTAGCGTCCGATTATCCGGATCAAAGTGGGCTGCAAGTGCAAATACGCCTAGTGTATGCTGCAGTCGACTGTAAGTATGATGGGAATTGACGAAAGACGCTCCGCCATGTCGAATAAAATGAAGTCGACGAACCGCTTTGCTTCTCAGCAATGCTTGTTCTTCATGAGACAGCCTAATAGGCAAACGCCATAAAGGCTCCCATATCATGTCGAGTGCTCCATCCAGTCTCAACCGATAATCCAACATTTCTTCATTCCTCCTGTTGTTGCATGGTTGATTCCCAAAAATTATACCCTCATTCTGATTGAGTATCCAGAGAATCCTGGAATTCGAATGAGGGTAGGCGACACTTATGAACATTAGTCGGATGCAGATTATACGATTGAAATGAAACTTAGAGTGTGTGTTGTTCTTCTCCTAACTGAACCCCGGCTGCAAAGCCTTGGTATTCATCCAGAAACCATTCGGCCGTTTTGAGCATATGCACAGAAATCAGGTTGTCTTCGAAAGCGAACGATGCGGTAAACCTGCCCAAATAATTATCAGTGATGTAGACCAACATATTAAGCTTATGCTCTTCGACCCATGCAGCGGAAGCTAAGCATTGATAACAACTGCCCGGGATGACACCGATCTGCTTCCCGAAATAGTTGTTCTGTGGGAATGGGCCGTCAACATTTTTGCCGACACCGAACGCAAGCCGATGCGCTCCGGATGCATTCTCATATTCCCAAACACCTTCGTCTCCATTGAACATGAAACGCATACGGGAGATTCCCATCGGATTATTATGTAAGATATACCACTGACCGTGAATCTTCTGCGCATAGGAAGATGACCGTTCCCCCCGTTGCGGCAGAATCTGCAGGTTCCCGATATAGTTCTGAAGCTTGGCATACGCTTCCGTATCTTCAGGCAGAGGAGAATCCTCGATCTGTGCCCAAATCTCTTCTCGGAATGCCGCTCTGATCGCCGCCTCACCGTCAGCCTGGCCCTGGGTATCGGAGATGCAAGCAAAGAGCAGTTCCCGTTGGGGGTAGCACAGCGCGAGCTGCGATCCCATGCCTCTGAAGGAGAACCCGCTGTCCTGCTCTATCCATATCTGATACCCGTAACCGTATTGGCCTGCGAGTGAATTGTCGATCTGCTTCGATGTCGCTTCGCATATGTAATCTTCTGAAATCAATTGAGCACCGTTCCATGATCCTTTATTCAAACACACATATGCTAGTTTGGCCATGTCCTTCAGCTTGCAGATGACGCCGGATCCGCCCCATGAAGTATCTTCCGGCGTACGTATGCACCAGGCTTCCTTCGTAAATCCAACCGGATTGAGCAGACGATCGCGCATATATTCCAGGAAAGGGACGCCGCTTATGCGCTCCACGATTGTATTCAAAATGACCGTAGCAGCAGTGTCATACGAAAATAGTGTTCCCGGTGGATGTGAAGGCTTCTTAAGAAAGAACGTCTTGGCAAAATTCGCATCTGTTCGCGTGTAGGAAGTGGAAGAATGTGGGGTTGACATCATCAACAGATCCCTCACAGTTGATTCGGCCAAATAGGGATGCAAGTCTTCTGGTATCAAATCCTCGAAGTAACGTGCCACCTTTTCATCCAGCCGCAGTTTCCCCTCGTCAATCATCAAACCGACGGCCAAGGATACGAAACTCTTGCTCACCGAATACATCCGGTGCATGCTATCTTCTGTGTATGGCGCCCAGTAGCCTTCAGAGGCGATCCTCCCCTGTCGCAGCATCAGAAAACCATGCATACAAATCTGCTCTCTGTCTATCCGCTTAAGGAAGTTCAGGATTGCTGACGATGGAACGCCCAATTGCTCTGGAGAAGCCGCAAAAGAAAACACTTCATTATTTTTCATCACTATTCACTCCTTATGTCTCGTTATTGTTCCTTGTGATAATTCTGATTACCAACTTCAACGGCATTAGGAAATCGATTTCTTTCAGAGTATATCACGAAAGTATTTTCAATACAATTCATGTTACTATAATTGTTGCCTGATATAGAAGCGTTCGGCCCCCCTTGTCATTTCTGCGACAAATCTGATAAAGTAAACCCTCAATCAGATAAAGTATCCAGAAAATCCTGGAATTAGATTGAGGGTGGAATTGTGTATGGAGTGTTCTCCCTACAATTCAAAAACTTCGCCATTCTTCAAAGTAACCGTCACCTTAAAGCTGTATTCCGGGAAATCATTATGATCGACCTCTGCACCGGTCTCTGTATGCAGCACGGTTACCATGTAATGACCGGACTCCACGCCGTTATCGTCAAGAGAGGCTTGGTTATACTCCTGATCAGGCAATGTCGCAGGATCCATTTCTCCTGAAGCGATCATCAGCCTCATTTTGTCTCTTTCTTCAGCATTCACAATGCTGTTAGCCGTAACATCTTTCGTAAAGACTTCCTTCTCCTGATAGAATGCTTTCACAATGACACTTTGGATCTTGAATTCAGGCTCGCCGAATGTTTTATTGTACATTGAAAATGAATACTGCGCTCTTTCTTTATTGGTGCTAGTTCCCGATTGCGAGAGGCTGACTCTGTTTTGAAATTCCCCTTTCAAATGGTTCGTGTATGAACGGGTATTCAACTTTTTATTGCTCCCGTTGGCAGATTTTTGGAATATATCAAGGGTATAGTCGTGTTTGTAAGATAACGCCGCTACACAAACATATTGCAAGCCATTTTCCGTCGCACATTCAAATTGCTTATCTTCTGAATTTTCAAGCGTAGTTGCCTGAAGAGAAACTGTTGATCCAGCCTCAGCTTCCTTTAGTGTAAATTCGACCAGTGTATCAACCGTCTCCTTCTCTGCATCTACACTCGCATAAGAAGACTTAAAATCCTCGACAACACTTTGCTGCTGGATCAGCAAATGCTCAACTCGATCGACGATACTGTGTTGCAGATTATTGATGCCTTGATTAAGATTGGCTTCCATATTTGTAACGCGATTATGCATTTGCTCAAGTTCCAACTTTAGCTTAACATTGTGATAAATACTCAGGACGAACAATAGGATTAATCCGATTATGATAGTCGTTAACTTTCTGCTGTTTTCCAACGGTCTTCTCCTTCCTTATTACAAATAGTAGCTCGAATGCTTCTTATTATTGAACAAAAATAAAGCAATAGGTATGGCAATCAATAAAATGTATAACCCAAGAAATAGCGGTATAGGGAGGATGCCCGTTCGTTCGAGGATCCCCTGGTTAATCTGTGCATACATTCTCTCCCCCCCCTTTCGCCTCATATCTTACCATATTTCACATATTCTCGTATTGGATATCCCATTTCGGAAGTGCTGCCATGCGCTATGAAAAATGTAAGAAGCCCTCTTAGCCTAAACATGCTTAGAGGGCTTCGTTCTTGCCTAATACCCGAAAAAGGCGTCTTTTCTAATGTTCCGTTTCGAGATTTTCTTAGACTGCATATATGCGGCAAGCTCACTTACCATCGACTTTGGTCCAGCGATCAAATACTGTCCGTCGTTCTTATACTTGGCGGCCAGTTTATCGACCTCTTGATGCAAGTCGTCTCTTGTATCCAGATATGCAACCTGCAGGGATAGATGCTGGGTCAGATCATCAAGCTCGTCCTTGAATAGATAGGACTTCTTGCTATCCAGATAGAGCAGATGAATGGCTCTGCCTCCTCCCCCGCCTTCCATCTCTAACTGCTTCAATATCGAGCGAAATGGTGTAATGCCAATACCACCTGCGATCATCACCAGAGGACGGCCAGTGTCGCTGGGATGAAATGTTCCAACCGGTCCAGTCATACTGACCGTCATACCCGGCTTCAATTCCAGCATCGCTCGTTTAAACTCACTCGGGTTTTGACTAATGCGCATGGTCAATTGAATAGAATTCTCCGTCGGAGCGGATGCTACTGTGAATGGTTTCAGCGCATTTTTAATTTTTTTATGCGTAATACTGAACAAACCGTGTTGTCCGGCGATCCAGTTGACTTCGCTATCTTTTTTAAATCGGAATGTATACACATCCTCCGATTCCTTATAGCTTTCCACAAGTACGACTTCCCTTTTTTTGAACATTTTCAAAAAATCCCGGAAAAAGCTCACGTCTTCTCCCCCTAAGTGTTCAAATACTTACCCGTAATCGACTGATCCGCCTCGATAATCTGCTGTGGAGTGCCTACGAACACGACCTGACCGCCCTTGCTGCCGCCATCCGGTCCCATATCGATAATCCAATCCGCTTGGCTGATGACATCGAGATTATGCTCAATTACGATTACCGTATTACCGGAATCCACAAGCCGGTTCATAATCCCCAGAATTTGGCCTATATCCGACATGTGCAGTCCGGTCGTCGGTTCGTCCATCACATAGATGCTGCCCTTCTTATGCAGCTCGCTTGCCAGCTTGATACGCTGGCATTCCCCGCCTGACAGCGTACTGAGCGGCTGACCGAGCTTAATATAGTTCAAGCCGACGTCACTAAGAGCCTGGAGTCTGCGCACGACCTCCTTGAGATCGAAGAAGTCCAACGCGTGCTCCACCGTCATCTCCAGCACTTCCGCAATGGACTTGTCGTTCAGCTTATACGCGAGCACTTCTTCCTTGAACCTTCTGCCTCCGCATACTTCACACGGGAGCTTCACGCTGTCGAGGAACGACAGGTCGGTATAGACAACTCCCAGCCCTTGACAGTTCTCGCAGGCACCCTTGGAATTGAAGCTGAACAAGCCTTGATTCACCTTATTCGCGGATGCGAATGCCTTCCGCACATCGTCCATAATGCCTGTATAGGTCGCGGGATTTGAGCGTGTCGACACGCCTACAGCCGATTGGTCGATGACAATCGCATCCGGATGCTGGCCGAGGAATACGTCGTTAATGAGCGTACTCTTGCCTGATCCCGCGACACCTGTTACGACTGTCAGCACCCCGGTTGGTACATCTACACTTACGTCACGCAAATTATGCAGCGTAGCGTTCTTGATAGTCAGTTGTCCGGAAGGCTGCCTGCAATTCTGTTTCAATTGTAGAGGCCGCTTCATATGGGTTCCCGTTAACGTGTCTACCTCCAGCAGTCCTTCGTAGCTGCCTTCATATACAATCGTACCGCCACGTCCGCCAGCGTAAGGCCCGACGTCGACGATATGATCCGCTACCTTGATCACATCAGGGTCATGCTCGACGACAATGACGGTATTGCCCTTGTCGCGAAGCTTCTGCAGCAATTCATTCAGCCTGTGTACGTCTCGGGGATGCAGGCCGACGCTAGGCTCATCGAAGATGTAAGTGACATCCACCAAGCTGCCGCTCAGATGCTTCACCATCTTGACGCGCTGCGATTCGCCGCCGGACAGCGTATCCGTCTCCCGGTCCAACGTCAAGTAGTCAAGTCCGATATCCACCAGATGCTGGAGTCGCTCTACTAGCGACTTCACGACCGGCGCAGCGATCGCATCGTCAATCTCCCGAATGACGCGAATGAGTTGACCGACCTCCATTGCAGACATCTCCGCAATGTTGCGTTCGTTAATCCTGCAGCTTAACGCGGCCTGATTCAGCCTTGCTCCGTGGCAGCTGGAACATGTCCCTTCCGTCAAGAACGGAGCAACCGCTTTTTGCGTGCGCTCGGACTTCGTCTTCACATCCTGCTTGATGTATTTGTTGGTGAACTTCTCAATTACACCCTCTACGGTAATGTTAGTTGCCTTGCCGGCGAAGTCCATCTTCACCTTCTTCGCCTTGCCGTACAGCAGCTGCTCCAGCTCTTCTGCCGCATAATCGCTCAGCTTCTTGTCGGGATCGAAGGAGCCCGCTTGCACGATAATGTTCCAATCCCAGCCCTCTACCTTATAGTCCGGCAACAAGATGGCTCCTTCATTCAACGACTTCGACATGTCGAACGCCTTGTTCATATCGACGCCAAGTCTGCGACCAAGCCCATTGCACTCGGGACACATGCCGAGCGGATCGTTGAATGAGAACATACTCGCCGGGCCAACTTGAGGCTGACCGACTCGGGAAAAGAGCAGACGAAGAATCGGAGAAATGTCGGTAATCGTGCCCATCGTGGAATGGGAGCCGCCGCCGAGACGTTTCTGATCCACAATGACAGCCATGCTCAGGTTTTCGATGCCATCCGTATCCGGCTGCGGTACACGAGGCAGGAAGTTGCGCACGAACATGCTGAAGTTCTCATTCAGCAACCGGGTGGATTCGGCGGCGATGGTGTCGAATACGATCGACGACTTGCCGGAACCCGATACCCCGGTGAAGATCGTAATCTTCCGTTTCGGAATGCTCAAGGACACGTTTTTCAGATTGTTTTCCCTGGCCCCCGAGATGACAATTTGATTTGATTCAATCATGAATGACACCCTTCCGATGGTATTTATCGTGAGCCTATATTAAGCTCCCAGCAGCTTTTCCAGCTCGCCGCACCAATTGGACCAGCCGTACTTAGCTCCACCCAGCGCCTGTTGATTAGAGATCCCGCTTTGCTCAAGATGCAGATTAACTTTCCCTTCTCCTAAATCCTGTAGCGTCCATACGACCGTATGCTTCTCGTCTCCCGTGCCCCACGTATAAGACAAGCGGTTCGGCGGGTCCACAATAAGCACTTCGCCTTCCACGATGCCATCCCAGTATTCAGTCGGCTGCGCGCGGAATTGGAATTGATAGCCTACAATAGGCTTGAAGTTGTTTTCCATCGTCCACTTGGCCAGCTTGCCCGAGTCCGTTAATGCCGTCCACAGCTTCTCCAATGTGGTATTATACTGAAAATCCAGGGTTAAAGTCAGGCTCATTCTTCTTCCTCCTCTAATAGTTGCTGCAGACGCAGCATATTAGTACTCCAGAACTTGCTGTAAAATGCCAGCCAATCTTGCACTTCCCTGAGTGGCGTAGCATTTAATCTATATCGGGTTTCTCTGCCGACCTTGCGGTCAACGACCAGTCCGGCTTCTTTAAGAACAGTCAGATGCTTGGATACCGCTGTCCGGCCCATTTGAAAATATGTCGTTAACTCATGAAGCGGTTTCTCCTCTGCTTCTGCCAGCAGACGAATCAATCTGCGCCTTGTAGGATCGGCAATCGCGTCAAATACATCTCGCAACCGGTTGTCCTCGCTCACAACAATCGCTCCTAACCATTTTTAACCCCTACATCCGTTAGTTTTACCACCACCTTGAACTATGCGTATTCTCTCATTCAGATGAGCATACACCCATTATAAAGTTTTAATTGGACACCTTTCAGTGACGCAATTAATATACGACACCATTTGGTGTCCTGTCAACGGTTTTGAAAAAACTGTCCTTTACATCGATTGCAGCAGGTACGCCGTCCTACATCCTACATCCCTTACAAGCAATCAGGCCAATGAAAGCCCGTCGCCTCTTCACTCCACGACCAGAATCGGCTGGCTTGCGCAGCGTCATTTGCCCTTACAGAGACTGGAGCAGGCTTACTCCGATAATAATATTCGCCACATGCATCCCGAACGTCTGCAGAAGTCGCCAAATAAACGGCAGTAGCAGAACCTTGCTCAGGCGTCAGGAAGAACGGACGAAGCAGACGATGCACGAAATTACCGAAGCCGGTTTGGCGGTTCACGCCAATCTGAGTGGACACTGCTCCGGGATGAAGAGCATTGACGGTAATGCTCGTCCCCTTCAGCCGTCGTGCGAGCTCCTTTGCAAACCAAATATTGGCCAGCTTGGAACGTCCATATGCTCCCCAAACTGTAAAGTGTTTCGTTAGTTGCGGATCGTCGTAATCCATTCGTCCGATTTTATGCGCATCTGACGATACGACTACGATCCGACCCGCATCACTTCTGCCGAGCAGAGGCAAAAGCAATCCAGTTAAAACAAAATGGCCGAGGTGATTCACACCTAGTTGCCGTTCGAAACCATCTTCCGTCTCCTCTCTTCGCAAGGTTACCACTCCTGCATTGTTAACCAGTACGTCAATCTGTGGACATACGGCGCTCAACTCCGCTGCAGCTTTGCGAACACTTGCAAGCGAAGCCAGATCACACAAGATCAGTTCCGCATCGTTCCTGCCGCTGGCGAGATTGACTTCACGAACGGCTTGCATCCCCTTCTCTCGATTTCGCGCCAACAAGTAGACTTTCATCCCATGCTCGGCTGCGAGCAAGGCTGCCGTGGATTTGCCTATGCCACCGCTAGCCCCGGTAACGACCGCAATCGCTCTAGTTTCATTATCGGACATTATGTATCATTCACTTCCTATTCGCAAAGTTTACAAGTGCTTGCTTGACAGCTTAACCGACAATACAGCAACGTTCAAGCTGTATGCTTTAATTGTGAAACTGCAAACCCTCCATTATATCCCCAGACTCTCACATCATGTTATCCTTGAGGAACGGAGGTGTAATCGTCTACTGAATACCTACAAAACTTCAGAGATTGCTAGTTCTGTTGGCATACATCCCAATACAGTTCGACTCTATGAGGACCTGGGATTCATTCCTAAGCCGGAGTGGAAAGCCAATGGTTATCGACTATTTACGGAATTTCATAGGGAACAACTTAAGCTCGCAAGAACCGCACTCCGAGTAGAAATGGTGCAAAGCGGTCTAAATCACGAAATTACAAGGACTTGTTGAAACAATTCGGCTTAGCCGATATGCAGAAAAAACGAGTAGACGAGCTTTCTGGAGGACAAAAGCAAAGACTTTTCATCGTACTTGCATTGAGCAGAGCGTGCTCCTTTAGAATCGGCGTCTGCTCATTCAACTGCAATCTCAGTCATTTGAATTCGACTGAATAGGGGATAAAAAAACGTGCTTCCGTTCTTCTGAATACGGCTAGGCAATTGCTCCATCCGGGCAAGATCGGATACAATCGACTTCTTCCAATCTGCACCGTCCTTCTTCAGAAGGTCTCCTCCGCTTGCGACAAGCCCCCCCCTGACTGTCGAACACGATCAATCCGCTGCTTGCCTTCGGCAGCGTCCGCTCAACCATTTCCATAAGTCGAACCATATCGAGATGCAGCACCAGTATGCCTTTGGGCGATGAAGAATAACGGAATGGGGCGCACAATCAGCAGATCTCTCTGCCCCTGGTAGGTATGAGGTGGAATTTATAAAACGTATTGCCTGCCCATTGCAACTTGCGTATTTCACTATTCGGATACTCGATTTGGCGCATAATGCCTTCAGTACGCGAATACACGGCGCCAAATTGATTCTAAGCGCTTTCGTCACTCCCCCCTTGATCCTGTACGTCCTGCCCCTTCATCTTCCCGTGATGCACGGCTTGATTGAAGGCTATATATACTAGCGGGCATACAGTTGTACCCATGCTGGCCAATAACCCAGACTAGTAGCCAATTGTCGCGATTGCAAGTGACTAACTTCAGTTGAATAATACGGGATTACGCCTTGATCAAGAACAGCCTTTGTTAAGGTACCAACTATTGCTTTCCCAATCCCTAACCCTTGATATCCCGGCAAGACGTCAACTCCGATTTGCCACATGCATTCGCAATCCTGTGATGCTCCAGCTATACCCACAATCATTCCGTCATATTCAGCTATCACAGCTAATCGATCAGGTCGTGGATGGTCAACTTGATAGGATAACGCATGCTTGAAGTTCAAATGCTCATAGAGCTCTACCACTTTACTTTCAGAATATATTGACACTTTGACACCTTGTGGAATGTAAAACTCAGCAAGATCATCAAAAGTACATACATGTTTCTGGTCTGGTCCAGCAATAATTTGCAGATCTCTTTTTACGTATTCTTCTAATATAGCAATCGTTTGAATGGAGAAAATTTGATCTCTGGTCAAATGATCAAGAGCAGATTTTACCCATTGGAGTCGTTCCTGATTGCAGGAGACGACGACTCCTTTTCCCATCGTCACGATACTCAAAGATTTCTCTCGTATCGGAAATTGGAACCGTCCCTCTCGTATTTCAGCTCTATTAATCGATACGATGTCTTCGAGGAAATCCGTCTCGTTGCAAGCCAGATCCGCCGCTAATACTCTCCGTACCGTTTGTAAGGCTGATTTTCTTGCAGACGTTGCCATGTCACACCTCGCTTCACAGGCATCTTAGCAGTAACTTGTTCAACTAACGTTCTAAGTTAGATCGAAGTCTTTTGATCAATATATTGTATTAAAAACGTTTTATCTTCTGGTAAGGCAAAGCTCAATTCATTCAGTTGCTCTGTCGTTTTCCATTCAATCTCGTAAATTAGTCCATCAGGATTGTGAATCGTTGGTTGACCGCCAAAAATTTCAATTTCAAAATAGGTAACATGGTATTCAACAGAACGAAACGATCCTGCAGTGATAACCTGTTTCCTCAAATACTTCTCTGATACAACACTGTTCCAGGGTTTCACCTTTTTCTTTCCCTCCGGACGGCAGCGACCATCGCTTTTCTTCTTCAGGTTTACCTTGTAGAACCATCCTGCTTCAGTAAGGCAAGAATCTTATGTTGCTATTGAGAAAACATCTATCGAACCCTTTCGAAGATGAGCAACTGCACTCAATTGTTGCTTATCTCGGCATCTTCCTCAAATAGTCTTTCGCCGCGGAACAAACGCCATGCTATCTTGGTCGTGTGCGGCAATTCCCGTGCAGTTGGAGCGTGGGCCGCCAAGTATCGGGTGCATGCGAGCAAGCAAGTCTCCTTGGCCTGCTGAGCAAATGCATCGGAACGCTCATCCCAATGATCGAATTCGGCAACAGCCGCCTCATAAAGCTGAAAGGAGTGAAATTCGGCGTCCTCGCGAAGCAGACAAAGCCCAAATGTTCCAAGCAGCTTCTGCGGGTCCCGCTGTTCAGCAAGAT
The DNA here is from genome assembly GCF_042675905.1 of Paenibacillus chungangensis. Classification (NCBI taxonomy): domain Bacteria; kingdom Bacillati; phylum Bacillota; class Bacilli; order Caryophanales; family Paenibacillaceae; genus Paenibacillus; species Paenibacillus chungangensis. The sequence continues at coordinate 896,014 of NZ_JBHTJZ010000005.1, forward strand.
AACCAGCTACCCAGCTTGCAGCTTCATTCACTTGTTGCCTGCGGTCCAGAATATCAAGCAATTCCTCTGATGTAAAATTGCGGCCGCTGGCAGGCTCTGGCTTCCTCGCTCGCGGCACATTAAGAAACCGGTCATGGTAAATGGCCATTGCTCCGTAAAAAAGCGCGCGATGGAGCAACGGTTCCTTCGAGCGGCGCAACCGCTCATGCACGGCGTGAGCATAAGTAAAGGTATGCAGCACGGCTAACCAATCGCTGAATTCATTCTGAGTGTGAAAGCGCACGATCCTTTCGGCCGCAGCGAGGCAGATTAATTGGGCCAGACGTTCGGGTGCCGCTCCTCCGATTAGAAGCTGGGTTATCTGTTCGATCGTCTCATTGGCTTTGTCGCTGAGTAATTGATCCACGAATGCTTGTTCATCTAACTGAACGGTTTGCTCCGATTTCGAGGGTTGATCAAACTTCTCGAAAGCAAGCTGAATCGGAGTTACCAGATCGACCGGCGTTTGCCAGTGATGTTGCTCTTCACTTCGGGTGGGAGCAGCGAGGAGCTGTACAAGTGAAGCGAGAACTGGCTTCGTGAGCGAGGTCCCCAAGCTTTCCAGCGCCTCAAATGCTTTATTATGGAAATCAAATGTATGGCCGCCGTCTAAATAAAAATGGTCTGTCACCGAAATCAACATCATGTCCGCTAGCTGTACGGGCGTAGCTCCCTTCTCTATGGCCGTCAGCAACACTTTCTCTGCCCCTTGGGTGTCACGCACCTCTATACAGTTGCGATACCACTCTACCAGTCTGTCTACGGATGCTTGCGAGGAAGGCAGTGCTCCTAGCAGGTGACGGGGAGCTCGACCGGAACTGGCTCTGGCTACGTGCACCAATCCGTGGTACAAGGCAAGAGTTTGGCCTAAAGTATCGAGCTTGGGGAGTATATTTCTCATTGCGGTCAAGATGGTCAGACCTGCTCCCCAGCCATTGCCTTGCGATGTACCGAATTTGACGCCGATCAAGACAATTTCATCAGTCGGGACTCCGGATTCGATTAACGCGATTACGGCCTTCGCAATAACAATTCCGATGTTCTGCTCTAGACCTTCCCGCAAACGTTGTTTAAGCTTCTCAACATTACTTACGTTCTTGGGTATCGAGTTGACCCAAACATCATCTTTCTCGATCTTGACGTCATATGCAGGTACGTCGTCCGCCCAAGGATCCAATGTTCCGCCGCTGCAGATGTCGAAGCGGGCATTGTGCCAGTGACAGGTCAAAATCCCATTGCAAACGCTTCCCAAATGAAGTGGAAAACCGAGATGCGGACATCGATTGTCAATTGCTCTTACTTCATCCTCATGGTAAAGAACAACGATCCCCCCTTTGATCACTTTTGAGTTTGCCTGCTTCAACTCCTCCACAGTGCCGGCGTAAATCCATTCCGTTGTCCCCATAACATCGCCTCCATCCTTGTCTTTTCTTTCAGTATACAGTATTTGCATGTTTTTGAGAGAATGATCAGTGCGAGATACCCCGTATGAAGTTGAAGTTAACCGTACTCCTACCTATCAATTTCAATCTCTATCAACTACTCATACCCTAAAACAATCCCTCTCTAACAATTGTTAATAAGTCTTCTCGATGATTAGGATGACATGCGATAAGATACGGCTCATCACACATACCGTTAAATGAATGGCCTTCAAAATCCATGACCACTCCGCTAGCCTCCTGCACCATTAATATCCCTGAGTACAGATCATCGCCTTCAGAATTATAAAGGACTATGCCATCGATATCTCCCTTGGCGAGCATGCACCATAGCAATGTCGGTGCCCAAAGCCTCAGCATCCTTTTGAAACGAATATCCAGGAATTGTCTGAGCTTGACTGCTCTGCTGTCGTTCTGCACCTTATGTCCTTGAATCCAGCCTATATTTCCCCTGGATAAGTCTGAATGATATTTCATATGTAGCGGACGATTGTTACAGATTGTGCCATGTCCTACAGCAGATACAAACAATCGGTCCGTCATTGGTTCGTAGACAACTCCCAGTACAGGCTCTCTTCTGTACATTAACGTTATAGAGGTAGTAAATACGGCTAAACCAATTGCAAAATTATTCGTACCATCCAGCGGATCAATTAACCACAACCAATCGCTCTCAGAACCTACTATACCCGCTTCTTCACTGTGGATCTGATGACTTGGGAATGCCGATTTTATAGCATGAATAATAATCTCTTCCGCAAGAAGATCTACCTCTGTGATCACATCCCCATACTCATCCTTCGTTTTCAAATCTACGAATCGATCAAATTTCGATTTTGCAATTTGTCCTGCTTGGCGAATCACTTGTACAGATAATTCTTTAGCAAGTTGAATAGTAGTTTGATCCATTCCACACCTCATTAATGTCATTAATTATTGATTTGCATTGAGAATGATCGAACTGCTTATTGTCCACATCATTAGGGCAAATGCTATCCCACATACGTATTCAATTCCATATCGGCATAAATAAAATTGCAGAAAATGAAATGAGTTCCTCCATGAGTACCTCCTGTTAACCATTTATACGTGTTTCGCAAATCAATCCAAGTATTTTATATTTAGCCAGATTTATTATTAACATCGTAAATTATATTACTGGCTACGCCATTATCGGTTTGGTTCCACAGCCCATTATGAAGGTCATCATGGCATATGACTCTTGAGAAGTTTGCACCTCCTCCGATATCCGATGCAGTAGTTCATATTCTTCAGAATGCAATATCCCCTTTTCATATAATAGTCTAAACCTTAACACATTAAATTGCTCCCTGAATCCTTCTAAGCCCAACAGATCGCTATGCTATAGAGTTGCATCGATATCGATATCTACATAACCTGCTGCGCTTAACAATCTGGGGAGTGAAGCCCTAAGTAACGATTTCCCCAATGAGCTTCCTGATACTTCGCAATCTTGGTTAAGATGGTATGTAGTGACTCTACCTGCGGATGAATGACACCGAAGATCCCATCGTCAACGTCAATGATAACGAGTTTCCCTCCAGGCTTCAGAACACGATATATTCCCTTAGCCACTTCCACAGGATGATGCAAATGTAAAAACAGCAGTCTGGCTATAGCAAAGTCGAAAGAATTGTCTGGAAGTTCAGTCTGGTATACGGATGCCTGAACCAATTGCACTCTTCCCTGTGGTATGCTGCTCAGTGTTTGAGTTGCCTTATCCATCAGAATGGGGTCTATTTCCAGAGGCGTAATCTGACTTTTTGGAAGATTTAACGCCAACTTCTCGGTAAAGTACCCAGGTCCGCTACCTAACTCTAAAATATCCATTCCGTTCTGGAGTCCATACCATTGCAAATTGCGATATTCCTTTTCCCATCCCATTTGTACTTGTATTTTTAGTCGCTCTATTTCGCGCTCTACTCCAAGACTGGATTTTTGAATACGATACGTCGAATCTCTATTTTGCACAACATCTCACCTCTTGTATGGCATTTTCCTCGTTTCAGACCCTTAATCCTTTCGACAATTTATTCAAGATCATTCTTCACAATCCATTTTGCCGCGTCTAAGAGATTCTTTGCCACATAGTCCGGCGTTGCTTGCTCATACCACTTCTGACGGTATTTTCCTAGGGAATCCTTGCCCCATCCTGTCTCTACAAGAATTCTTCTTGCTCCAACTGCGGCAGCTGCAAGCATATCCGTGGAACCCACATCGCCAATGACCACACATTGAGTCAGATCTAACTCATGCTCTTCTGCAGCTCGAAGCAGCATGCCGGGAAGCGGCTTGTGACAGTTACAGCCAACCTCTGGTTCATGAGGACATATATAAGCGGCATCGAATCCATAATTGTCGAACTCATGAATAAAATCCAACTCTGTAGCCTTCCCTTTAGATATATTGTGTTGATTCGTAAGTGCGAACAATTTGATCCCTGTGTTTCTTAATAGCTGCAATGCTTCTAAGCTTGAAGGATATAACTCAAAATCGCGTGGATGAATAAAATGACCATGTCCGCCCAAAGTACCGTCTCGATCTACAAAGGCGGCTTGTATGTTTGGCATGCTCGTTCCCCCCAATCTATCCTTTAATCTTCCAACTCCAGAACCGATTCGCCGCTAATCATCGTCCCGTTATTTTTCCCTTCACAGATTTCTCTCATCGACCCTGGCCGATCGAAGTTAAATACATGCATTGGCAGATGATAATCCCTGGCCAGAATGAAGGCGGATTGATCCATAATTTTCAGGTTATGCTTCAAGACGTCGTCATAGTGAAGGGATTTGAACATTCGTGCCTCTGCATCAAGTTTTGGGTCAGCGCTAAGAACACCGTTAACTCCCTGTTTGGCCACTAACAAAGCGTCACAGTGAACCTCTATTGCTCTCTGAACAGAAGGATAATCCGTTGTCACATAAGGCTGACCATTCCCCCCCGCAAAAATGACGATATATCCCTTTTCCAAATGATGAATAGCTCTAAGTCTAATATAGGGCTCTGCGACTGAGGTAATCGGAATTGCGGTCATGACACGAACTTCTTTGTTCGTTTTCGCTTTGAGCACGCCTCGCATCATTAAACTATTGATCACCGTCGCCAGCGTTCCGATATTATCGGCTTCAGCTCGTTCAATGCCCCAGCTCTCCGCCATCTGCCCTCTGAATATATTGCCGCCCCCGATGACTAGCGATACTTCCACTCCCAAGTTCACGACCGACATGATTTCATTCGCAATGTGCTCCAGGCTGGCCGGTTCGAAGCCGAATTCCGATTGTCCCGCTACCGCACCGCCACTAAGCTTAATGAGTACTCTTCTGTACCTTGACATCTGATACACCTCCATCAAATAAAAAAACACTAAAGCAATGATTGCTCTAGTGTTTCTAGAAAAGTGGAATATGAAAATGGATAGGTTGCCTGATAAGCCTTCCGCTTCCGCCTCATATCTCCACTCCTTCCATAATGTGTCGTCCATTTATTCTATATGGTCCTTACACATATTGCAAGATCATTCCGATTTCGCAGAAATCTACTTTTTGTTAAGCAACTCCTCCAGGCTCATCGCAAGCCTCTCTTTGCTCTTTAGACCCGACCAATACAGCTTGAGCTCTCTCAGCACATCATCATGCTGTGAGAGCTTCAGATGCGTTGATTTGAACGAGCTGAAGCTCCGAATAATTTCCTTATGCATCTGAAAGCGGGCAGGGCGCTTCAGTTCCGTGTCCCCCCTACTTTGCGCAGCATGCATGTGAGCAGGCAAGGTGAACGTCTTCTGTGCAATAACCTTCTGGACATCGGATGATATCAGGAAATCGATAAGCTGCTTCGCAGCTGCTTTCACTTTTGATCTGCTGTTCATGCACAACCCTACCGTGACTAGCATCGTTTGGTTAAAATCGTGAAGATACGGCAATGGCGCAACATCGAATTGAAAGGGGGCATCATTCAATTCGTTCATCGCGAAGTATGATGTCATAATGACGGACACCTGTCCGTCACGAAACATGCGCTCCGCATCTGCATGACTTGCCGAGAGCATAATCGGATACAGCTGTGGCGTATAGATCATATCCCACACTTTCTCTATGCCGTCCAGCATGCCGGAGTCTCTCACGCGGTATGTCCCATCAGCTTGCGGCAGGAATTTGGCACCGCTTTGAATTAGGAAGATGAACCAGCGATTGGGATTCGTAAGATGGAAATAAAAACCGAACCGTTCATTTTTAACCGCAAGTCTAGTGGAATATGCGATCAAATCATCCCAAGACCAGCTGCTGTCTGGCTCCGGAAGGTTCAGTTCGGAGAAATGTTCACGATTATAACATAAGATAATCGGAGAGTAAGCGAACGGTTGCGCATACAAGCTATCGCCATACTGGAACGGCTCACTTAGAAACGGATGCAGCTCCATATTCTTCTCTTGCGCCTCAAGCGCATCCAGTCCTTGCTTCTCCACGAACTCTTCAAATAGAAAATGGTTCACGGTGAAAACATCAATCATGCCATTATCTAAAAAATCTCGCATGTATTCATAATTGCTGTTTTTTGGAATTTGTACCGTTTGCACACGGATGTGCGGATACTTCCGATGAAATTCCGATAGTAAATAGGTCAGCTCCGTCTGGTCGTTCAATCGTTGGAGACAACCCAATCGAATAATCGTATGCGCTTCTTGCTCGGGAGCTTTGACGCGATTTCCAACTCTGGGGATTTTCTCGATTAGGCCTTCATCAACCAGAACGTCCAATCCTTTACGTACTGAATTATTGCTGATCTGAAATCGGTTGCTCAAATCCAGTTCAGACGGTAAGTAATCCCCTGCCGCATAGTCGCCAGATAATATATCTTCCCGCAGTTGCCTGATCATTCGATCCATTCTTATCCGAAATGTCTTCCTGCTCTGTTTATCGGACACGTTACCGCCCCCCTCCTCTAGCTATTTGCATCATACACAAACTTCAAAATCGTTTCAACATCTCTTCCGTTTGATTCCATGCTCAGGAAGCAAGGAAGAGCCGTCTTCATAAAGACGACCCTTCACGATCATGATGGATTATGCATCATAGGCAATGAGTCCACCCAATATATTCTGCGGCTCATGGGCATAGTCTGCATACAATTCATGCGCCCGGGATAGCGGGACCTGCTTCGTCAGCAATGATTCCACTGAAATAAGCTTCTCTGACAATAATCGGACATACTCCCCAATATTGCGTCCTTCTGTCCATCTGACATATCCGATCGGATAATCCATGCAATCCTGCTCATATTGACGATCGTAGCGCCCTGGTCCGCCTGCGCGGGAGATCAATACTCTCGCTTCCTTGCCGAACATCTTGGCCCTGGTAAATTCCGGAGCCATGTCTCCGACAATGATGATCGTTCCTCGATCTCTCAGCCAATCGAAGCTGGTATCGAATAAGTCCTTCTGCCGGCCTGCCGCACAATGGAACACCGCGTCAGCGCCTATTCCTCCTGTAGCTTCCATTACGGCGGACGATACTTCGTCGATATGGGAACAGATCGTGATCCCTTCTATGTCTTGCAGCAGCTTGCGTCTGGATGCCAGCAGATCAATCGCAACAACCTTGATCGCCGCCGCATGAGCAATACGTGCGACTAGTTGTCCTATCATTCCTAACCCAACGATGACAGCACACTCTCCGAACATTAAACCCGATTGTCGCAATGCGTGGATCGCTATGGCTCCTAATCCCGCTGAAGCAGCCGAGCGCATAGCTACATGCTCTGGAACAGGAACAACCAGATGCTTCGGAACGAGTAAATACTCGGAATGATTCACATATGGTGCGCCATAACAAGCTACAGTATGGCCTACCTGCAATGCAGGAACCTCATCGCCAACGTCAATCACTTGACCCGAAGCGCTATATCCCAGAGGATGTGGCTGCTCTGACTGTCTTCGGATCGCTGTGATCTCTGTACCGGGGCTAACCATGGAATAATGAGTTTGCACCAGGACGTAGTGGGGCTTAATGACTGGGCGCTCTTTCTCGACGATAATTACTTCGCCTTGTTGTGTTGCGATGGATTTCATCAATGTGGTTTCCTCCGTTGTCTAGTTCATTGCTTACTTGCGTATATATACATCTCCGTTCTCCAATACGATCCAAGGATGAGTATGGCCGTCGCTAACCGGAATACCGATGATCCTTTCGCGGAACCTGACGGATTCCACGAGATCGCCATTCGTGCTAACGGTATAGAGCATGCCTTGATCATCCGCTGCCAAGTAATTCGCCATGCCTTGGCCATCCCGATCCCATCCTTCGACGTCAATGACTCTGCCTCCCAAGGATTGTCTGAAGCGAATTGTTCCATCATCGCGAAGCGCATACAGCTGATAGCCGTCCGTTCCTGCGAGCAGCTCAAGCGAGCCGTCTTGATCATAATCGCCGTGGGTCAAATCATTGACCTCTCCGCCGACATTCAACTTCCACAATTGATTCAATCCGGAAGCTGAGCGCACGATCCAGTGCACCTGATTCTGCTTCGTGCCAAGGAAGAACGCGGCCCTGCCTTCTTCCGCCCAATCTGGGATAGCATCGACTACCTTCCAGCCCGGCCCCTCTGAACCGCCTGCACGACCGAAGTTGCCTTCATTCCAATACACATAGCTACTGTATTCCATCCCGATTAGTCCTTCTTCCTTGCCGTCCCCATCCGCATCGGCGAACGCCATATCGTCAATGCCATAATGAGACAATACCGATTCGCTTACCACTTCGCCGGCTGAATTCAGCCCGTACAAATACCTGAATTGCGTGCCGACCATTATGAGAGGTTCGGCATCCATGCCGTTCACATTCGCCACTCTGACATTCGTAATACCAAGTAAATTTCCTTTTCGTTCGGCATGGGCTGGATCGCTCGGGAACTCCCTTCTCCACAGCTCCGCGCCATTCCTATCTATCGCATGTACGAACCAATTCTCTGTTGCGGCGAATACAGTAGGAGCACCGTTCACCATCTGTAAGCTAACCTCATTAATTCTTCCCGCAGCTTGGAAGGACCACAATTGGACCCCTGACCGATTGATCGCTGCCACGGTGCCAGCTTGACTGCCGATGATCACATCATCCATGCCATCACCGTCTACATCACCGATCGCGCTGTGGGTGATTTCCTCCTTAAACTCGACAATTCGCTTCCAGTCCTTATGCGGATTGTCGTTCGAGGTCTTCTCCTTGTGCCAATCGCCAGGCCTTCCCGGCCTTGTCACATCGCGAATAAGACTGTTCTGCTCTCTTCTCGTCCAATTCGCTACACCTTCTTGAAGCGGCTCTTCTCTTACTTGCTCGCCCGATTCATTATAACGCGCCACTTCCTTCTTGGTCGAATAGGCGGACCATTGGCCATTGGCAACGTTTAATCGGAACACGACAGGCTCGGTGAAGTTCAGCGCCTCGCCATTCACATTCATCTCCGTGACGCCCGCAGCCAGCAGCATATCATTCGTCATCCAATGAAATTCAGCATTGCTTGCCAGTTCGCTGGCCGTTATAGAACCTGTTACGGCCCACGCTGGAGATGAATCCTCCCTTTGCAACTGAATCGTTTGCTCATTGATTCTTCTGGCATTCACTGTGCCCTCTTCGTTCTTATGACTGGAGAGCACATTAATGAATTGGGAAGTTTCCCCAGACGCATAGACACTCTCCTGCTTCACCTCCGTCAGCACCGTTTCCGTATCGGCATAGGGATACGGATAGTCGGACTTCCAATACTTCTTGAAGTGACCGTACCTTTCATGTGTGCGCAGCTCCGATTCATCCAAGCTCTGCAGAACCATGTTGACGCCGTCTTGCTCTACTTGGAAGCGATTGCGGACAATGTCCGTCGAGCCGAGTGCTTGCCAAGTATTTTGTAACAGGTAATCACCATCTTCCCTGGCGGTCAGATCGTCTAGGATGAGATAATATTCACCGTCCGGACTGAAGATCGTCCGATCCCAGTCCATCCCATTATAGTCAGGGACGCGGCTGCGGCTTAACGCCAGTCCATCTATATCTGCGACCCACTTCAATTCCGCAAGCGGCGGCTTGGCGAGCTGGACGCCATCCTTCACGATCACAATACCGCTATGATGCTGCGGCGTCTTCTCGATATAGTCGCGATCGGTCAGGAATATGCGGCCATTGGCACTGTATTCCAGAATGGCGTTGCCATCCTGATGCCCATGCGCCCCTGCAGATAATCCGTCAAGCACCAGATAGCTATCATCCGTACCGAAGCCGTAGCGGAACGCGAGCTTATGGAAGGATAGCTCAAGAGGCACGCCGACATTCTCGTTCTCCTGCAGATGATCGTATAAGCCCTGATCCATCGGATAAGCGCTTACCTTGCGCGACTCCTCTTCGGAAGGTTCTTCTCCCAGTGTCGGGAATGCCATATAACGGTGAATCGGATAATCTAGATCGCCCATTTTTTGCCCGGGGAACACACCCGTATTCGCTTTCTCCTGCAAGTATTGATAGAGCGGATTCCCATAGAACCAAGCGGCGGCATTCATCACTTGCGAATGTCCCCAGGAGTATGCGTTGCTGTAGCCGAATGGATACGTATCCCCGCCTCCGGCCATGGAGCCGAGATTATTCATCATCATAGCGTTCAGATCGGCACTCGGGCGCAATGTTCTCGTCAAGTAGGTCAGATCTCCAGTCGCCATACCATAATCAATATTCGTCATCGGGACATGCATCAAGTAATCGGAGCCTTCATCCAAGCCGATCAGCGTCGTATTATTTCTGAAGATGCGATCGCCGATCGCCTTCCATTGCACAGCCTCAGGCAGCTGATGATAACGCTGGAAGTAATCCGCAGCGACCACGATAGACAGTGCAGGGAATACTTCGTGGTTGTAGCGTGCCCCCGATTCTTCGGCTGCGGTCAAGTAATGCGTAACCGAATTGGCTTCGAATGTTAAGTATAGCGCGGACAAGATCTGCTTGCGATCCATTGTCGAGAATAAGGGGAAAGCCTCAAGAACAGCCCAGTTATTGATTAATGAATCAGACGATGTCCACATATTCCGCCAAAAATTCAGCTGTTGCTGCGCCTGAGCAGGATAAGTATTCAAAAAATTGGCATAACCCTTTAATGTCTTCCGGTATACTTCCCCAATACCGGGATCCGCTGTTAGCAGGTAATACTCACCATAAGCCGCAACGGACTTAAGCAACTCGTACAATGCATTCGCATCCTCTTCATTGCTTGTCGTCGGCGCTAATTGCGACAGCATGACATCCACCTCGGCGAGCAGCTCAGCGATCTTCTCTTCGCTTACGTCCGCTCCGTACATGAAATACGAAGCTGTCTGCTCGGACATCCGAATGTCCGCCAGCCAAGGAATAACCGCTTCATTGCCTTCAGCCGCATGCTCAAGCAGGCGATCGACTGCCGCATTCGCGCCGCTTAGATCGCTCGCGGCCATCAGTACCGTATTGCCGCCCATGCCGAAGGGATCGACGATCGTCTGCAGACGATATCCGCCCTCTCCCGGGTAGATGGCATCTTCGTAAGACATCTGCATGCCATACAGTCTGGAGATCTGCCAGTTGTTCCCAAGACTGCCGAGCAGGAGTGTATGTCCTTCCCAACCCTCTTCGAACTTGGCCTGATCAGGCGCGACCACCTCAATATTCACGCCGCCCAGTGAACGAAGTCCATCCGCCAATCGGTTGCCAAGCTGCGTCCATGCTTCATCTTCCGGGACAACGATAGTTAATGTCTCCAGAGGTGTAGACCGATTCAACAGCCTTGGGGCTATGTGCTTATAAGGCGGCACATCGTTCTCGTCATAGATGGTGACGTCCGCTTGTCCTTGAACGCCTCCATATGAGGCGGTGATAACGGCTTCTCCTGCAGACACGCCTGTTATCCCATTACTGTCGATCATGGCAACACCAGGATTATCCGATAACAGAGCAGGCTCTCCCTGCAACGTCTTCAAGCCGCTGCCGGCATATTCGCCCAGCACGTTCACATCGATACTCTGCCCGACTGGTAGTTGAATAACAGAGGGATAGAATTGCAAGCTTTGCAGCTCACCAGTGCCATTCAGCGCTTCGTCACGAATTCGCACTTGATCGACATAGAACGTTCCCGTGCGATTACTCATCGTGACGAATCGGAGCCGGTTTGCGGAAGCAATGTCCGTTTGCTTGAATGCGGTATCCTTCTTCAACATAAGCAGATTCTGATCGTCAAAAATATAAAGGGTCTTCTTTTGTTCCGCTGCATCGAAGTCAATCCGGAAGCGATACCATTGATTCAATGCATATTGCAATTCCGAATAAATTCGCTCAGAACCATCAAAGTATTCGAAGTTCCCATAATTCGTAAAACCGAACCATTCCAGTTGCTTCACAGCACTCGTCTTTTGCTCAAGCAACGTAACCATTCGGTTTTTGGTTTCGGCTTTCGCCCACCATTCCACAAATCCCCTCTCAATCGGGGCGAACTCATACGCTGCATTTTCTGCTGTTACTGTGCTATCATCGACGATTCTAATGCTGTTCACTCCGCTTACGGCATATACGGCGTCTGTCACCGTAACGCCCTGTGAGGCATGCCAACCGAACTGACCATCCAAGGGACCGACATGAAAGCTCTCGAAATCGGTGGAATACTCTCCTGTGACTTCCTCTTCCGGTTCATCAAATGCAGTTAAGACTGGTGTGATCAGCATTGCAACGAGCATCCAGCACAACAGTTGTTGCCAGCGCTTCCCCTTGCCTTTTCTTTGATCCATCATCTCATCCTCCCATCGTTTCATTGAACTCTCACTACTTGACAGGAAATCCACATCTGCATAATATCTGATTGATATAATCATTATATTTTTGTCTTGCAAGCGCTGTCAACCTATTATTTTTCACTTCTGCATATTATCTAATTGATTTATTTCATTTCACATGTTCAATTAAATACTCACTCTTTCATATCAAAAAACCACATTCATGCTGAATGTGGTCCGTATCTGCCTTAATTAAACGACAGCTCAAGGCGCTTCTTTTACCAGCTTCCAGGTTTGTATCGTAGCGTTATTCCTCGAGGCGAGCAGGAATATGAAGGCTGCGATGCCTGCCATCACCGATACCGGTATGGCAAGCCATTCACTGACGAAGTACGCCAGCAACAGCGCAGCCAAGATAACCCAAGCCAGCTTGAACAACCGCCTATCTTTAATGGCTTCCGTCGGTCTCTTCAGCTCTGCGAAGTTGTAGCTCGCCGGAAGGCTTCTCCTGAAGAACAGATAGAGTACAATCAGGCTTGCCATGATGGAGAACAAGTAGCCCGTTCCCGCGTGCCAGCCTAGCCATGTGAAGCGCGGACCATTCAAAAAAGCCAATTGCATCAAGGATAAGAGAGATGATGATGATCGCCACAAAAGCAAGTGTAGCGTTCCAGACGATGCCGGCAACGGTGCCTACATCTTCGAAGCTCACCACGCCGAAAAGCAGCGCAAGAAGCGCCCCGACTGTTGCCGACTGATATGCTCCCATTATAGTAGACAGTAGAAAAAACAAAACCTCTACTTCTACCATGATGGGAGTTTTTGCTTTGTCAAAAAGGAGTCCAGTTTCATTAGATGTA